>NZ_JBHXNJ010000006.1:224816-249651 GCF_042719655.1 Nocardia sp. NPDC058518 | reverse complement strand
TTCTCTCGTCTCTGCCGCCCCCCATCTCTCCACCCCCCTTCGCCCCACCCACCCCGGCCCCTCGGGGCCGCGGACACGCGCGCGCCAGCGCGCCAATAACTCTGTCGGACCCTCGTGACATCATGCGAGCACCATGGAACTACGCAAGGGTGCGCACGCGCCGGTCCCGACATCGCTTCTCGCCGTGGTCGTTTCATGGCGGTCGGCGCATGCCGTAGACGCGCACGCCCTGCTGGTCACCGAGTCGGGCCTGGTCCGCGGTGACCGGGATTTCGTCTTCTTCAACGCGCCCCGCCACGCCTCCCAGGCGGTGACCCTTGACCAGGAGCCCGCCCCCGGGACCGCGCGACTGAGCATTTCGCTGCCGCGCACCGAAGCCGATGTGGCACGCATCGTCGTCAGCGCGTCCCTCGACGACGCCACCTTCGACCAGCTCCCCGACCTCACCTTGACCGTGCACGCCGCCGACGGCCCGATCGCCCAGTTCACGATCGACGGCATCGAAGACGTGCAGGCGATGATGTTCGGCGAGTTCTACCGCCGCGACGGCCAGTGGCGGTTCCGTGCGATCGGCCAGGGCTGGTCCGGTGGGCTGGCCGGCCTGGCCGGTGAATTCGGGGTCACGGTGGACGAACCCGCCACGGGACCCCCCGCCACCGCGCCCGCCGACAGGTCGAGGGTGCCCGCGCAACCGGTCCGGGCCGCGTCCGCCGACATCGCACGCCCCGCCGAGCATGCTCGATTCGCGAGTGCGCCGCCTCGACACGACGCCTCGACGTCTATGGCCGACACCGACCCGACCGCACCGGCCCACGCCGGGCCGATATCGACACGCCCGCCGGCCCTGTCCCGCCGCGTCATCGACGTACCACCCCCGCCGCCCCTCGACCCGGAGATCGCCGACTGGCACCCCGATCCCGAGTCGCCCGATCAACTCCGCTGGTGGGACGGCGACGAGTGGACCACCAGCGTCCACCCTCACATCCACGATCACCGAACCCGCTGCATCCGCTGCGGCAATCCGTTGCGGCGCAAGCTGTTCGGCGGCCACGGACCGTGCAAGAACTGTGCCGACGAGATCGAGGAGTTCCTCACCCACTGGCGCAACCGAGCCAGGCGCGTCCTGGCGGGCCCCGGCACGATGTCGGAGGAATGGACCGAGGTGTGGGCCGCCCTGCGCTTCCAGCGCATCGACGAGGAGCGCGGCCGAACAGTACTGCGCGAGGCGGGCCTGACCCAGGTCGAGCGAATGGTCGCCTTCGCCTTCGCCGACGGTGAGGTGTTCGCCGACGAACTGGACGCCTTCGAACATGTCGTGAGCGAACTGGCACTGTCCGGCGCCATCGTCGACGATCTGCGCCGCCGAATGCATCGCGGCCGCACCCTCTCCCGCTTGCGCGCCGGCGAACTGCCCACCGTCAACACCCCCGGCCTGCACCTGGACCCCGACGAGCGCGTCCACCTCGACCTGCCCGCCGTCCACATCCGCATGCTCGCCCGCGGCCCACGCAACACCGAGGGCAGGCTCATCGGCAGCTCCAAGAAGCTGCGGTTCGTCGGCGACGGCACCGGCATCGAACTGCCGTGGAACCGGGTGGTGTCGGTGCATCCCGAGCACGGCACCGTCGTGCTCGCGGCAACCTCGGCACGCGGCGGCGCGACCTTCGGTGTCACCGACCCCGACTATGTGGCGGCCGCACTGGAAGGTGCGCTGCGCGTGTCGAAACGCCTGGTCCTGACACCGGGACAGCGCGACAGCCGCAGCATCCCCCAGGATGTGAAAGCCCAGGTGTGGCAGCGCGACGGCGGCGCGTGCGTCGAATGCGGCGACGGCCACTACCTGGAGTTCGACCACATCATCCCGCTCAGCCGCGGTGGTGCGACGAGCGCGACGAACCTGCAGATCCTGTGCCGGGCCTGCAATCGCGCCAAGGGCGCGCGGATCTAGCCGAGGATCGCGTTCATGATGGTGCCGCCACTGGTGGCGACGACGCCGCCGATCATGGCGCCCGCGATCATCTTCGGCGACTCCATCGCGCTGCCGTTCCACTTCTCCCAGGCGAACTTTCCGCCGGCGACGGTGATGGCGAGCACACCCGACAGGATCATGAACCAGGTCAAGTACTGAACCATTTTCATGATCTTGTCCGACAGCGGAGGCGCTTCCGGCGTCGGATTGCCGATCTGCGCGTACGTGGTGATGGTGTCGGCCATCGACGTCAGAATGATGCTCATAGCCTGCTCCCCTATCGCGTGCCGCGAACTGCGTTCCAGCCCTGCCGTATTCGATCGTGGTCCAGGATACGGGCGCGAACCCCCTGCACACCAACAAAACCGATCGGTTCGCTCCGGATGTGCGCCGACACCTTCGCACCTGACCGGATACGATCAGTGCAGAGTTCATCGTCGTTCCTCCGAGATACCGAGTGAGACCCCATGCTCCTGGCCGCCGTCACCGATACCTTGGCGCAGATCGGCAATCCGACCCCCGAAGCACCGCCACTGGCGGACAAGATCATGCAGCTGGTCAGGTACCTGACTTGGTTCATCTTGTTGTCCGGCATCATCGCCATCACTGTCGCGGGCGGAAAGTTCGCCTGGGAGAAGTGGACCGGTAGCTCTATGGAGTCGCCGAAGATGGTCGCGGGCGCGATGATCGGCGGCGTCGTCGCCACCAGCGCGGGCACCATCATGAACGCGATGCTCTAGGTTCCTGCTCCGCTCGGGACGGCTCGGGATCAACCCGGGCCACCTCGACCGGCCAGGAACGAGTCGGCCCGAGTTCTGTGGAGATCAACAGAACTCGGGCCGCATGAGTGTTGTCGAGTGTCGGCGCACAGCATCTACCTCCTGTCGTTCAGCGCGTCGGGTCGGCTAGGTGTAGAGCCGGTCCACGAAGGCGTTCAGGTTTTCCACCACTCGCTGCGCCTTCTCCTCCGGCGTCAGGTCCTCGCGATACCGGCTGCCCATCGACGGCCGCTTCTTGTTGCGCGCATACAGCGAGCAGGCCAGATCGGTGCACATGTAGCTGCCAACGGTGTTGCCCTTGCGCCCCGACTCGCCCGTCTTGCTCGCGGTCATCAGCGAAACACCACCACCCGAGTGCGTGGTGAGACAGATCGTGCACATCTGCGTCTTGCCCGACCCGCCGGTCTCGTGCCGCAACGCGACACTGACCAGCCCGTCCTCGCGCGGCACCGAGATATAGCAGCGTCCCGCGTACGAGGGGTCGGTCCAGCCGAGGAAGTCGAGATCCTCCCAGGGCCGTTCGCCCAGGTCACGTGGCACATTCAACCGCTTGGCGTCACCTTTCGAACAGTTGACGAACGACGACCTGATGTCGTGTTCGGTAATGGGTTCCATGTGTTGATCCTTTCAGTCTGCGAACAGCAAACGGTAGACACGCTAACGACCCCTACCTGCGGTGACAACCCGATTTCCGGCCGCCGGTGGCTCCGCGCCTACCTCGTTGCCGATTCGAGTACGGGATAGTCGGTGTAGCCGGTGGCGTCGCCGCCGTAGAAATGGGCGTCATCGAACGCGTTGATCGGAGCGTCGTCACGCAGCCGGGCCACCAGATCCGGATTGGCCAGGAACGGTCGGCCCAGTGAGATCAGGTCGGCGCCGGCTGCCAGGAGCGCGTCGGCCGCCGCCTTGCCACCGTCGGCGGGCAGCGGGTCACCCCAGCCGAGCACGGGGTTGGCGATCAGTTGACCGGCCCAGTCTCCACGGATGCGCTGGAAGACCTGCGACCGCGGATCGGCGAACACGACATGCAGGTAGGCGAGGCCGCGGGCATTCAGCTCGCGCACCAGCGCGGGATACAGTGCGGCCGTGTCGCTTTCGACGATGTCGTTGGCGCCGATACCGGGCGCGATACGCACACCCACCCGCTCCGCGCCGACCTCGGCGACAACCGCGTCGACCACTTCGAGGGTGAACCGGATGCGATGCGCGATCGATCCGCCGTAGCCGTCGGTGCGCTGGTTGGTGTTGTCGGAGAGGAACTGGTGCAGCAGCATCCCATTGGCGCTGTGCACTTCGACCCCGTCGAATCCGGCCTCGATCGCCTTGCGGGCGGCGGTCGCGAAGTCGGCCACGGTGGAATCGATGTCCTCGACGGTCATCTCACGTGGCACGACCGCGTCCCGCGAGCCCGCGGCGGTATGGACCGTGCTCGACAGGCGGACCGGCGAAGGAGCCAGCGGCACCGCACCACCGTTGTCCGGATGACCGACCCGGCCGCCGTGCTGCAGTTGCAGGAAGGTGCGGCCCGACGCGGCATGCACGGCGTCGGCGACACCGCGCCAGCCGGCGATCTGCGCGTCGGTGTAGATGCCGGGGATGCCCGCGAAGGTCGTGCCGACGCGATTCGGGCTGGCGGCCTCGGCGATGATCAGCCCCGCGGTGGCGCGCTGGGCGTAGTAGGTGGCCATGAGTTCGGTCGGGCTGCCGTCCGCGTCGGCGCGGTTGCGCGACATCGGCGCCATCACCAGACGGTTCGGCAGGTCGAGGGTGCCGAGGGTGGCCGGGTCGAAAATGCTGGGCTGTGCTGCGGTGTTCGTCATGGGAGGTACCGTAAATCCTGACACCGATGTGAGATTCAAGTCGGAGCGGGAAAGGCCAGGTGGCGCATGCGAATCGGAGAGCTGGCGAAGCGGACCGGGGTGAGCGAGCGGTCGCTGCGCTACTACGAAGAGCAGGGCTTGCTGGTGTCCGGTCGCACGCCGGGCGGGCACCGCGACTACCCCGATCTGGCCGTCGACCGCGTCATCCACATTCAGGAGCTGTACGCGGCCGGGCTGTCGAGCAAGAAGATCGCGCTGATTCTGCCGTGCATGCGGGATGCTGACGGCCGGGCGAACGAGCGCGCCACCCCGGAACTGGTCGACGAGCTGCGCACCGAACGCGCCCGGATCGACCGCACGATCGCCGACCTGCTGCGATCGCGTGGTGTCCTCGACGAGGTGATCGACCGGGCGGCCGACGGACTGGGAGTCAGCTGACGATTCCCGCGGTGCGGGCGGCGCGCAGCCAGTCCGGGAATTCGCTGAGCAGCAGGCGGTAGAGCTGGGCGTCGTCGATCTGGTCGATATCCTCGACAGCGAAGAAACCCGCGTTGTCGACGACGCGACCGTCGAGTTCGTCGAGGGTGCGCAGCACGCCGAAATTGGCTCTGCCGAGGCCGATGAACTGCCAGAAGGCGGGCAGGTGGGCGGCCTCGCGCATCAGGGCGGCGATCTCGCGTTTCTTCGCAAAGCCGCCGTCGGTGAAGAACAACACCAGCGTCGGTTCCGCGGTGAGAGTGTCGATGACCGCACGCATGATGGGCAGTTCGTCATTGCGCCCGCCGATCCCGTCGTAGTCGATGCCCTGGTGGGTGCCCTTGAGGTGCAGGTAGGCCCGTGCCCACTGCTCGCCGCCCGCCACAGTGATATCGGGCAGTTTCGCGAAGGTCAGCGCGTAGAGGTAGGCCTCCAGGGTGCCGTCGTCATCGAGCTGGGTCGCAACCGGGATCATCCGCTCGACGACCCGATGCACGGTCCCGCCGTTGTACATCTTCTGCATGCTGCCGGTCTTGTCGATTACCAGCACCACCCGCGCCCTGACGCCGAAGGCGCTCTTGTCGATGAGTACCTTCGCGACTTCACGCTTGCGCATATCCAGCTTCTGCCGCTTCTCGAAAGACAGCGCCGCCTCCCCCGGCACGCTCCGAACCTCGGGCACCGCGACAGCGTCCGGCTCGTGATCGACGCTCACCCCGTGATCGGTGACCAGGTCGGCGAACCCGCCCGCGTATCCCTGCCCGACAGCCCGGACCTTCCACTGTTCGCCCCGGCGATACAGCTCGAGCGCGATCACCACCGACTCACGACCGAGCCCGTCGATCACATACTCGTGCAACACAGTCCCCGCACGATCAGCTACCGCCGCGACCGGAGACGCGGCGCTCCCGAACGTATCTCCCTCTGCGGCAACGGTGATCACCGCGCGAATCTGCGCGATCTCCGCAGGCACCGAGCCCGGCGAGACCTCCAGCGTCCCACCGTTCAACCGGACACCCGGCGCCTGTGGCTGATTGAAGAAGACGAAGTCCGCGTCCGAGCGAACTTTGCCCGCCTCGGTCACCAGCAGTGCCGAGAGGTCGGCCGCGACCCCGCCCCGGACCGACAGCACCACCTCCGCCGAATCCAAGCTCGCGTTCTGCCCTTTGACCAGCGCAGCAGCCATCGCCATCCCTCTCATCACACCGTAATGCCCCACACCCTAGGCGAATACGGGGCTAGATCCAGCCCTTCTCTCGCGCTTTGAGTGCGGCTTCGTAGCGATTGGACACGCCGAGCTTGGTCATCGCCGAGGACAGGTAGTTGCGGGTGGTGCCCGGTGAAAGGTGTGCGCGTTTGGCGATGTCCTCCACGGAGGCACCGTCGGCGGCGAATTCGAGCACGTCGGCCTCGCGGGCGGTGAGGACGGTGTCCCCCGCGCTGATGGCTTCGGCCGCGAGTTCGGGATCCACGTATCGACCACCGTTGTGCACCGACCGGATCACTTCGGCCAGCGTCGCCGCCGAGGTCGTCTTGGGCAAGAACCCCCGCACGCCGGCCGCAAGAGCGCGCTTGAGATAGCCGGGCCTGCCGTGGCTGGTGACGATCAAAGTGCCTGCGCCAGGCGTGATTCGGAGCAGCTCGACCGCCGTATCGATGCCGTCGATACCCGGCATCTGCAGATCGATGACGGCGACCGCGACAGGCTCACCCTCCTCGGCCCTGCGCCGCCACGCGGCGAGCAGCTCGGCACCGGAGCCGACGTGGGCGACGACCTCGAGATCGGGCTCCAGGCCGAGCATCGTCGCCATGGCGGCGCGGATGAGGGTCTCGTCGTCGGCGAGGAGTACGGGAATCACTGATTCTCCCAATGGATTTCGAGGATGAACTCGTCGCCGGAGGTGGCGATGTCGAGGGTCGCGCCGACCGCGGCGAGGCGTTCGCCGAGCCCACGCAGCCCGGATCGTTCACCGATCGAGCCCTGCGGACGATCGTTGCGCAGCGACATACCCGACCCGCCGAGTGTGAGAGTCGCGGTCGTCGCTGCCGAGTGTTCGACGATATTGGTGGTGCCTTCACGGACCACCCAGGCCGCGACTTCGTGGAATGCCGTGGGCACCTTGGCCGCGTCGCCCTCGATGACGAGTTCGCATCCCGCCGCCGACAGCAGTGACCGCGCCCCGGCCACCTCCCCGCGCAGGTCGATATTGCGGTAGCCACGCACCAGCGTGCGCATCTGTCCCATCGATTCGACCGCCAGCGTTCTGATCTCTTCCATCTCCGCGGTCGCCCGGTCGACATCGCCCGCTCGTGAGAGTGCGACCGCCAGTTCGCTTTTCACAGCGATGGCGGAGAACCCGCGGCCGACGACATCGTGCAGGTCCCGAGAGAAACGTAGCCGTTCCTCGGCGACCTGCAGCTGAGCCTCGACCCCTTTGGTCCGCTCCAACTCGTCGATGATTCCCAGCGCCCACACGGTGAGCAGCGTCAACACGATCGCGAATGCCCCCGCGAGCAGCAGCGACGCGGTCCCCTCCAGTCCGGCCACCAGCGGCGCTCCCAGGACCGGCGGGGTGATCACGCTGAGGCCGATCAGAATCCACCACCTGTGCCGGGCGAACGCGACGACGGAGAAGATCGTCAGCAAGGCCGCGGACACACCGACAACGCGTGCCCCGACAACAGTCGACTCGTCGGTGGCGAGGTGGGCAACGATTCCGCTGACCGCCCAGAGCGCGGCCAGGACCGCGGTGGCCAGGGGCAGCATTCGCGGTCGTGCCACCACACCGGGGACGGTCGCGAAAGCGGGTTGCGCCTCCACGGCGGCCATCGCCGCGATGCCGCCCACGGCGATCATGAGCACCGCCACGACCGAGCCCGCGGAGATCGCCAACGCGACGGCCAGACCGGCGACGGCCGCCTGGAACGTGAGCCGCGAGTAGAGCCGGTACTTGGCCGACCCCGACAGCTCATGCCACCAGGCGGTCGCGCGCATCACCCGCGGTCGTCCCAGCGGAAGCTCTTGCGGGTCAGCACGAGCGCGAGAACGGTCCATAGCGCCAGTGTCGCAAACGGACGGCCGGATTCGATGACGGTGTCCGCGAAGCTGAGCGCGGCGTCGGATTCGGCGGCCGCCGACAGCTTGCCCGCTGTGCCGAGTGAGATGAGATCGGAGACGGCGGCGAACGGAGTCCAGTCGGCCACCTGCGCCAGCCGGTCGGGCAGCACATTACGGATGGAGGCCATGCCCAGCATCGCGATGATCATCACCGGCAGCGAGGTGATCTGCGCGGCCTCGGCGTTCTTGGTGTACGCGCTGGTCGCCAGGGCGAGCAGCGAGAACAGCACCGTCCCGCCGACCAGGGCTACGGCGATCGCTAAGGGGTTGACGGGGGCGGGTGTGCCGGTGCCGTAGACCACCGCAGTGACGACAGCGGTGCACGCGAACGTCATGATGGCGCCGGGTATGGCAGGGGCGAGCTGGATCTGCCAGTCGGCGGCCTCGCCTGTGCGCAGCCGTTTCAGCACACCTTCGCTGCGGCGCGTGGTCACCATCGAGAGCACCGAGTAGTACTGGACGAACAGCAGGGCCATCAGCGCGAGCAATTCGAAGGCCACCGCCGCCATCGCCGTTGTCGGCTCGGCGTCCTTGCGGGCAATGAGGAAGGTGACCAGCGGGATTCCGATCGGGAAGACCGTGGCCATGTAGACGAGAGTCTTGTTGCGCCGGAACTGCAGCCACTCGGCCCTGGCGAGCGCGGTGAGTGGTCGACGGCGAAATCCATTGGCGGGCAGGGTGGTAGTCATCGTGCTCCGATCAAGGTGGGAGTGGTTGCCTCGGCGATATCGAGAAAGACCGATTCCAGCGACGCGGCACGCGCCTCGAGCCCGGTCAACCGCACGCCCGCTTCGCGTGCCCAGCCGAGCAGCTCGAACAAGTGGCCCTGTAAATCGCTGGTGCTGATGGTGACTCGCGCTTGCGCATCGACGCGGGCGCCGCGGAACTGCGGCACCGGCAGGCCGGGGTGGTCGAAGGCGATGCGCGCCGGGTGGTCCTCGACGATGTCGCGCAGCGTGCCCCTGCGGGCGATCGCGCCCTTGTGCATGATCGCGATCTGATCGGCGAGTGCTTCGGCCTCGTCCAGATAATGCGTGGTGAGAACCATCGTGACCCCCGATGCCTTGAGGTCGGCGAGCAATTGCCAGGTCCCACGCCGGCTTTCCGGGTCGAGGCCGGTGGTCGGTTCGTCCAGGAACAGCAAGCGCGGTTGTCCGAGCAGGGCGCACGCCAGATCGACGCGGCGCTGCTCACCACCCGACAGCGCGCCGACCCGCACGCCCGCGCGATCGGTGAGGCCGACCTGTGCCAGCACTGCGTCGGCGGTGGTCGGATCGGTGCACGTCCCGCGCCACATCTCCAGCGTCTCGGCGACGGTCAGCTCGGCGGGCAGCCCACCGGACTGCAACATGATGCCGACCCTCGGGCGGACCTGGTCGCGGTGCCGGAGCGGGTCGAGTCCGAAGACCTCGACCTCGCCCGCCGAGGGGGCGATGAGCCCTTCCAGCATGTCGAGCGTCGAAGTCTTGCCCGCGCCGTTCGTCCCGAGCAGCGCGAACACCTCCCCCTCGCGCACCTCGAGGTCGACGCCTTTGACGGCTTCGAATGCGTCGTCGCCGCGGCCGTACGTTCGGCGCAGCCCGCGTGCGGTGATGACGTCTGTGTTTCTCATGCCTTCTACCGTGGTCGACTTCCGGCGTCACCAGTAGTAAGCGCAGTCACCGATCCCCGATGGGATTCGCATGGGTCGCACATGACATAAGTCATCGGTCCTGGGATGTGCGCAGGAGCGCGATGCCGTAGGCGACGAGCCAGCCCGCCCACAGCAGCCAGCCCGACAAGCCGATGAGACCGAGTGGACCGTCGTGGTCGATGATCAGGGGCGTGATGGTCGCGGCGGTGAATTGCAGTGCGGCAGCTAGGTATCCGATAGTGGCGTGCCACGGCTTCACCAGTCCCGTGAGCCTGCCCGCGATGGTCAAGCCGACCAGCGCCGTCGCGAGAAACGTGCCGTTCAGCGCGAGCAGGGCATCTTGCAGGGCCCACAGTGCCGCCCCTTTCCCACTCGAAGTGCCGAGGGCATAACGGATTCCGACGATCACGGTGAACGTCGCGTTCTGCAACAGCAATCCGGCGAAGCCGACCAGCGACCACCCGGTGCCCGGCGCCGCCCATTCGCCCGGGCGCGATGCCGACGTGATCGCCCTGATCCGCGAAGCAGGCCGCACCGAACCCGCCCTGGCCACCACCTACACCGACGCCCGCCACCGAGCCGACCGAACCCGCATCGAGGTCTTCACCTCCTGGCCCCCCGGCACCCTCCGCGAAGACCTCCCCACCTCGGTCGACATCCACGCCGCCCTCTGCACCATCGACGTCTACACCACCCTCACCATCGAACGAGGCTGGTCCCCCGACCGAGTCGAATCCTGGTGGACCACAACCCTTGCCCGCGAGTTACTCGCTTGACGATTCACCCTCCGCCGACCGGGAAGTTGTCTACTATCGGTCGTAGTAGACTGAACACTGGAGGGGCAGTGAGTGATCCGAACGAGGGACATAACACCAAGAGGTCGTTGGTGGCACGACTGGTTGAATCGGGCTCCCAATTCGTGAACAAGCGCGGGATCTACCTTGGCCGCCGATCGACGAAACTTCATGTAGCCCTGTACCGCCGGACCGGCGGCCGACTGGGTGGGCGCATGCCCGGCTGGCCCGATGCCCGAATCCTGCTCCTCGACCACGTCGGCGCCAAGACCGGCACCCACCGAACATCACCCTTGATGTACCACGCCGACGGCGATGTCATCGCCATAGCCGCATCCAAAGCCGGCCAGCCGACCCACCCAGCCTGGTTCCACAACCTGAAAGCCAACCCGGACACCACAATCCGAATCGGCGCCCAGCCACACCCCGTCCGAGCCCGCGTAGCAACCGATGCGGAACGAAATCTACTGTGGCCGAGATTCATCGAGTTCTTCCCGAGCTACGACTTCTACCAACGCAACGCAGGCACCCGCAGAATCCCGATCGTGATCCTCACGCCACGCAGGTGATCGCACCGCAGCATTCCCGTGGACGCCGACCAGGGGTAGATCGGTTCACCTAGTCGCCAGGCCAGACAATCGCAGCTACCAAAACCGAGAGCGGCACCGCGAAAGCCAAGAGCCAACCGACGAGCATCACCGATCGGTTCCCTCCGCCGCCGTGAGCCAGTCCGCGATGTTGTCGAGCGACCCGATGCAGACCACCCGGAACGGATTCGCGAGCTGCCAGCCATAGGGCGGCTCGTCCGATCGACGGATTCCCATGGACCACTTCGCGGCCCGTTCGTTCAATGCCTCGAGCTGTTTACGTACCGCCTTGCTCACGCTCCATGCCCCAATGCCACCATCTGCACCTCGCAGACCCATCCACTGCTGGGGTTCGACACGATTCCCTCCCGACGTATGGACGGGCTCCACCCAATCGACTTGCCGACCGGGCGGCCCGTATGCGGTGCGAAGGCGCTCCCCCGCTCCGAACTAAGGATCGATCACCGGTAGGGCCGTTCACACCGCATCGTCGGGACGTTTGGGACGATTAGGCTGTATCCATCCATTCGTCCCACACGCGAGGTGGAGAGCATGAACCATGGGCTGCGCCAAGCAATGACGGCGGCGAAGCTTACCGAGCAACAGTTGGCCGATGCGTGCGATGTCGATGCGAAGACGGTTGCCCGGTGGGTGGCGAACGAGGCGCGCGTTCCCCATGCCAAGCATCGTTGGCGCGTGTGCGAACTGCTCGGGTCCAGCGAGAGCGACCTGTGGCCTTCGTCGGTCCGATTGCAGGTCAAATCCGGGTCGGATCGAGAGATCGTTCAGGTGTATCCGTATCGGTCCGCGGCGCCCGCGTCACTCTGGCGCTCGCTCATAGGCAATGCACGGACCGAGCTCACATTCGCCGGGTACACGAACTACTTCCTCTGGCTCGAACACGCCAACTTCGGCCGATTGTTGCAGCGCAAGGCTTCTGCAGGCTGCCGCGTCCGCTTCCTGATCGGCGACCCGGAACATCGCGTAACCCGTGACCGGGAAGTAGAAGAGTCGGTGCCACTCACCCTGTCGTCGCGGATCGCCGTGACAGTGGGTGAGCTGGAGCGAATCCGCGGAACCGACAACATGGAAGCGCGTTTCGAGACCGGACACGTGAGCATCTCGGTGTTCAGGTTCGACAACGACATGCTGGTAACCCCCATCCTCGCGCGTCGTGTCGGACACGATTCCCCGATGCTGCACCTACGACGCGAACAGCCGGACGGCATGTTCGATCGGTTCACCGAGCACGTCGAAGAACTGTGGTCCCGCGGCCGGAACATCTGGGAGGGTTGATTCATGGGCAGAATCGACTACCAGAACGACCCCAACGCACCCACGCCGAACTCGCTGGTGCCGGCTGCATCAGTGGTGGTCGTAGATGATCGTGGCCGAGTCCTACTGCAACGCCGCGTCGACAACGGCATGTGGGCCTTGCCCGGCGGAAAGATGGAACTCGGCGAATCGCTCGCTGAGTGCGGTGTGCGCGAGACCTTCGAAGAGACCGGGATAGACATCGAAATCACCGGCATCGTCGGCACGTACACCAACCCGGGCCATGTATTTGCCTACGACGATGGCGAAGTACGGCAGGAGTTTTCGATCTGCCTACTGGGCAAACCGACCGGCGGCGACCTTCGATCATCGGACGAGTCACACGAGGTCGAATGGTTCACGCCGGAAGAAACCGACGACCTTCCGATGATCAACGCGATCCGCCTTCGGCTCTCCGATTGGCGTACTGGCCGCTTCCCTGCCGTTCGATGAGGCCGTAACGATGCCGACGCGCATGATCAAGGCATGAGTTACGTCGTGGCCTACCTACAGTACGCCGGATCAGGCCCGATGCGGTACGAAGAGAAGCTACTCACCGAGGGCTTCAGAAGACTCGGTATCTCCGTCCGTCACTACAGCCTGAAACGTATTCAACGCAGGCAGTTGGCTCTGGGACCAGACGTTTTCATCGCCGGGGACATGGATGCGATGCACGGCGCGATGCGCCAATTACGTATTCCGATCCCGCAACCCGACGACTATCCCGAAGCGCTTCGCGGCTTCCTCGGACGGAAGGTTTGGGCCTCGACACTGGGCGAGATCGAGTGTGCGATGGATAGTGGGTCCGCCACAACAGTTTTCGTCAAGCCCGCAGACCGGCGAAAGAGCTTCACCGGAGCCGTCTGCTACTCGGAACGCGATTTCGCCGCTTGGGGAAATGCCAATCGACGCCAGCGCGTCTGGTGCTCGGAGGTCGTCACCTGGATTTCCGAATACCGCGTCTACGTCATCGACCAGCGGATCGTCGCAATCGACAACTACAACGGTGACAACTCCGTGCCGCTGAACATGGAAACAGTCGAGTCAGCGGTCACCACCTACTACCGTTCCGGCACAGCGCCCACCGCCTACGGCATCGATTTCGGCGTACTGGCCAACGGCGAAACAGCACTCGTCGAGGCCAACGACGGCTACGCCCTCGGCGCCTACGACATCGCCGCGGACCAGTACACCGAACTGCTGATGAACCGATGGAGCGATCTACTCATGTCCGCGGCGCGGCCGACGGACTGAGGTAGAGCGAATCACCCAGCCGAGAAGACCCGCGAGCTTCTGCCGTCTGCTCAACGACGGCGCAGGGATGCGTTGAGCAGAGATGGTGGGGTGTCGTGCTTTTCGTGGGGGGCGAGGTCGGTGCCGGGGGCGACGATCGTATCGATGGCGTCGAGGACGTCGGGTGGCAGGACGGTGTCGGCGGCGGCGAGTTGGGAATGCAGGTGGTTCATGGTGCGGGGGCCGATGATGGCACTGGTGACGGCGGGGTGGGCGGTGACGAAACCCAGGGCTAGTTGGATCAGGGTCAGGCCTGCCTGGTCGGCCACCTTGGCGAGTTGTTCGACGGCGGTCATCTTGGCGTGGTTGGCCGGGATGGTGGTGTCGTAGCGGTCGGGCATGAATGTTGAACGGCTGGTGGTTATTTCGCGGTCGGCGCGGATCGCACCCGAGAGCCAGCCCGAGGCGAGGGGGCTCCATGCGAGTACGCCGAGGCCGTATTCCTCGGTGACCGGGAGTACGTGGGTTTCGATGCCGCGCTGCAGGATCGAGTAGTTGGGCTGTTCGGCGACGTAGCGGCTCAGGTGGTGGTCTTTGGCGGCCCACTGCGCCTGCACGATGCGGTAGGCGGGGAACGTCGAGGATCCGAAGTAGCCGATCTTGCCTGCGCGCTGCAGATCGGTCAGCGCCGAGAGGGTTTCCTCGTCGCTGGTTTCGGGGTCCCAGCGGTGGATCTGGTAGAGGTCGACGTGGTCGACGCCGAGTCGGCGCAGGCTGTTGTCGAGCGCGGTGGTCAGCCAGCGGCGCGAACCGCCGCGATGGTTGCGCTCCTCGCCCATCGGCATGCTCGCCTTCGTGGCCAGCACGATGTCGTCGCGGCGGCCCGCGATGGCCTTACCGACCAGTTCCTCGGATTCGCCCTGGCCGTACATGTCGGCGGTATCGATGAGGTTGATGCCGCCGTCGATGGCGACGTCGATCATGGCGGTGACCTCGTCCTGCGTGGACTTTCCCAGCTTGCCGAAGTTCATCGCGCCGAGCACGAGTGTGCTGACCTGAACGCCGGTACGACCCAGGGTGCGGTACTGCATGGCGGTTCCTCCCAGATGAGCTTGGTTCGGCTCGCCGATTCTGGCATCCTCAACCAAGCGGAACGATGTTCCGCTAATCAACATACGGAACACTGTTCCGTTTGCCAAGAGGGAGGTTTCGCGACCGTGGTCGACAACACGGCCGAGGCACCGCGCAAACGCGCCGACGCCCGGCGCAATCAGCAAGCGCTACTCGACGCGGCCGCGGCCGCCTTCATCGCCGCGGGTGTCGATGTCCCCGTCCGCGAGATCGCCGCCCAGGCCGGCGTCGGCGTCGGCACGATCTACCGCCACTTCCCCACCCGAGCCGACCTCATCGTCGCCGTCTACCGCCACCAGGTCGAAGCGTGCGCCGAAGCGGGCCCTACCCTCCTGTCCACCCACAGCTCCCCCCACGCCGCACTCGGCGAATGGATAACCCTCTTCACCGACTTCCTCACCACCAAACACGGCCTGGCAGAAGCACTTCAGTCCGACGCCACCACCTTCGAAACCCTGCACACCTACTTCCTCGACCGCCTGGTCCCCACCTGCGCCACCCTGCTCACCGCCGCCACCACCGCGGGCGAAATCCACCCCGGCACCGACCCCTACGAACTCCTCCGCGCCGTCGGCAACCTCTGCATCGGCGGCAACACTTCCCGCTACAACCCGCGCCGCATGGTCTCCCTGCTCATCGCGGGGCTGAGCGCGAAGTAGGCGCAACGAAACGAGCCCTGGACCGTCCGCGATCTTCGCGACTTGCGGTCCACTGTCACAGCTGGGGGTCGGCCGGGCGGGTGACGTCGTCCAGCTCTGCCAAGTCCTCATTTGCGAGAGAGAGGCCGGCGCCTGCGACGTTCGCACGCAGGTGCGGCACCTTCGACGTGCCGGGGATGAGCAGAATGTTCGGTGAACGCTGCAGCAGCCAGGCAAGCGCGACCGACATCGACGTCGCCCCCAGGCGGCGGGCGACTGCCGAGAGCGCCGAGGACTGCAGCGGACTGAACCCGCCGAGCGGGAAGAACGGCACATACGCGATGCCCTCGGTTGCGAGCCGGTCGATGAGCTCATCGTCGTGGCGGTGGGCGAGGTTGTACATGTTCTGCACACACACGATCGGGGCGATGCCCTGCGCTTCGGCGACCTGCTCGGTGGTGACGTTGCTGACCCCGAGGTGGCGGATCAGACCGTCCTGCTGGAGCTCGACGAGAGTCTCGAACGCCTCGGCGAGCGAACCCGGCTGCGGCCCTTCGGCGTCGCCCATCCGCATGTTGACCAGGTCGAGCACCTCGACGCCGAGCCCCTGAAGGTTCTCGTGGACTTGCTTGCGCAGGTCTTCGGGCCGCCGGGCTACCGGCCAGCCACCCTGTGCTTCACGGTTCGCGCCCACCTTCTCTGCACTTGGCAAGCAGCTCCACCGAATCGGCCGCTGCTTCGTGCAGGGTCAGCTAAGGCGCAGAATGTCTTTCGATGCCGAGTTCCATACGTGAGAGTCGGTCTTTGTGCAGAGATCCGGGGATCGACGCGGCCAGCTCGATTCGAGGCCGCAGCGATGGCTATCTACAGGTGTCCCTACGCAATGTGAGTGGGTAGGGCAGAGTCGAGTACACCGGCGATCAGCCATGCCAGTGGGCGTTGATAGGACGAGCCGAGAACACGGACGAGCAGGTCCGTGACATGGGCGTCGGGGCCGACGAGGATCTTGGGTTTACCCGCGGCGGTGCCGTCGAGGATCACCCGCGCGGCCTGGTCGGGGCCAGTAAGGGCGATCCTGTCGAACAATGCCGAGAGACGGTGTAGTTGATGCTCGTCGCTGCCAGCGGCGTTGGTCGCGATGGCGGTGCGGACTCCACCGGGATGCACGGAACTGACGGTGACCCGATGCCCGGCGACGAGCATCTCCTGTCGTAGCGATTCAGTGAACCCTCGTACAGCGAATTTGGCTGCGTTGTAGGCGCTTTGACTGGGTACGGCGAACAGGCCGAAGATGCTGGAGGTATTGGCGATGCGGCCTTGCCCCGAAGCGATGAGGTGTGGGAGAAATGCCTTGGTGCCGTGCACGACTCCCCAGAAGTCGATATCCACGACACGGGCGATGTCCTTGATGTCACTGTTCTCGATGGTGCCGACGAAGCCGATACCGGCGTTGTTGAACAGGTCGTGCACGACGCCGAAACGAGCGATCACCGTCGCGGCGAAGGCGCACATCTGCTCGTAATCGACCACATCGACCACCTCAGCCTCGACCTGTGCGCCCAGGACGCGGCAGCGCGCGGCTGTTTCGGCCAGGCCTGCGGCGTCGACATCGCACAGGGCTACTCGCGCCCCGCGCCGGGCGAGTTCGATCGCGAGGCTGCGCCCCATGCCGGATGCGGCGCCGGTGACCACGGCGACTCGGCCGCGATAGGGATCGGACATGGTATTGCCTCGCAATCGGATTCGAGAATGTGCGAAATGTGCGCCGCGCGCGGGGCGCGGGAGACGCGCCGGTCAGCGTTTGAGGCGATCGAGATACGCGCGGCGTGAGTCGGCCTCGAAGCGCCCGGGATCCGAGCCGACGAATCGGCTTTTGATCGCGTTGAGCGCGGATTCCGGGATGCCTTGTTCGATCACGCCCATAGGTGCGAGCCAGCGTGGCAGGGTTACTTCCGCGCGCCGGTGGCGCACCGTGTCGACGATGGCTTGCCCGACCTGATCGGGTTCGAGGGTGGGTTGCAGGTTCAGGTTCACCCCGGAGGTGAGTTCGGTGTGCACCGCGGCGGGCATCACCGTGGTGATGGTGACTCCGGTTCCGGCGAGCTCGGCGCGCACGGCCCGCGACAGTGCCGCGACCGCGAACTTGGACGCGCAGTACACCGCGACGCCCGGGGTGGTGACTTTCGCGGCCATCGAGGCGACGTTGACGATGTGCCCGCGCCCCCGGCTCACCATGCCGGGCAGCGCCAAACTCATTCCGTTCACCACACCGCCGACATTGATGGCCAGTTCACGGTGGTGCCCGGCCAGGTCGAGTTCCAGGAACGGGCTCAGGCGCATGATGCCCGCGTTGTTGACCAGCACCTCGACCGGGCCGCTCTGGCCCGCGAGGTCCAGGAACTGGGTGAAGCTGTCCGGGTCGGCGACATCCAATAGCGCTGCGTGGCAGCCGATTTCATCGGCGGCAGCTCGAGCGGCGGCGAGGTCGATGTCGCCGATCCAGACCTGGGCACCGCGTGCGGTCAGGGCCGCGGCGGTCGCGCGCCCGATTCCGCGTCCGCCGCCGGTGACGCAGGCGACCGCGCCGTCGAGGCGGATCACAGCTGCACCTCGTGCCGGGGTGTGCGCATCGCGAAGTAGCCGATGGCGCGGGACTCACCGCTACGCAGGGTCAGCAGCGCGCGCCCCAGGTAGACGCCGGGGACGAGTTCGACGATTTCGTCACGGACGCGATCCATCGGGAACAGCGGCCCGATCGGGTTGCCGAGTTCGGGGGCGGTGTAGGTGACGGCGGCGACCTGGTTGAACGGCGCGAGCGCGGCGCGTTCGACGCGGTGCTCGAAGCGGACTCCGTTGAACACCTTGCCTGATTGCTGCCAGCCTCGGTATCGGGGTAGTAGGGCACGAAGGGCGAGGTAGGCGTTGCGGTTCATCCGGTTGTGACCGATGCCGGTGTCGGCGTTGAAGCTCTTGCCGACCCAGCCCGGTTCCAGGGCGATGATCGGGTTGGCCAGTGCCGCGATCGACAGTCCGAACAGCTTGCCGGCGACGATGCCGTCGTAGTCGCCGTCCAATTGGGGTGCCGTCCCGTGCGAGAACAGTGCCGTGAGCAGGTCGCGGTCGTCGTCATCGGAGGCCGCGCACAGGTAGTTCCAGCACGTCAGAGCCGCGCGGGCGGGGGCCGTATCGGCAAGTTCGCGGAGCTCGGTGAGCAGTGAGATGGCGGTGGTCGCCGGTGGTGGAGCCGTGGTGGGCACGGGTATTCCTTTCAGGGGAGGGCGGATGGTTCAGGCGGCAGCGGTGAGTGAGAGCGGCTGTGCGTGTGTGCGCACGAACCGGGTGATCACCGCGACCGCTTCTGCGCTTTCGGGCAGGTACGGGAAGATGACGGGAAACGCGTGGATCTGGCCGTGCCAGATGTGCAGTTCGCACGGGATGTTCGCGGTCCTGAGCCGTGCGGCCATGACTTCGGAGTCCAGGCGCAGGAATTCGTCATCACAGCACAGCAGCAATGTCGGCGGCAGGGTCGCGAGGTTCCCGTTGACCGGGGACAGTGCGGGATCGACGCGGCCGTCGCGGGTGCAGCCGAGCTCGGCGATGCGGGTGAAGGCGGCCGTGGGCAGGTACGCCTCGGTGGCGGCGTTGCGGTGTGCGAGTTTGGTGGTCAGATCCAGATCGAGCCAGGGACTGATCGCGATCACCGCGGCCGGTGCGGGCAACCCTGCGGCCGAGGCGCTCAACGCGGTGTTCAGCACCAGCAGCCCGCCTGCGGAGTCTCCGGCGAACACCACCGATTCGGGTGCGACCCCGCGCTCGAGCAGCCACCGGTAGACGGTGAGGCAGTCGTTCACCGATTCGGGCACTGTGGCGGTGGGCAGGTATCGGTAGCGGACCTGGACCACGGGCAGCCCGGTCTGCTGGGACAGCATCGCGGCGAGTCGGCGATGGGTGTGGAACCCTCCGGCGACGAATCCGCCGCCGTGGAAGTAGAGCATCGCGCCACGCTGGTAACCAGGTGCGACCCCGGTAGCTCGGACGATCTCGCAGCGAACGTTCCCGGCCGAAGCGGTCTCGACGCGGACCGCGTCGCGCACGGGCAGCAGCCGGGCACCGAGGTCGACCAGACCGGCGGCTCGAAACACCGCGGAGCTGAGCGGAATTCGCCGTAGCACCGGGCGAACCACTTCCCTGACCAGGTGGGTGGCCAGGCGGGATCGCGGGCTGGGTTGCCGCCGCGCACCGGTACCGGTGTGGTGATACGGCAGGTGGATGGTGCTCATCCGAATCGCCTTTCTGGCTGTTCCGAGTGGGCCGGGTGCGGGGGTGTTCGCCACGGTTCGACACCGACTCGATGATGAATCGTATGATTCATGTTGAATCACATGATGTCAATAGAAGGCCGGGAAGCGCCGAACCCGTGACCGTAATGAGAGGATCTGCCCATGGACTCCCCGAAGATGTGGCGCGGTCAGACGCTCGCGGACCGTTCGCTGGATCGGCGCGAGCAGATGCTCGATGCCGGCGAGGAACTCCTGGGCACCGGCGGTGCGGCGGCGGTGACCATGCGCGCGGTGATCCGGCAGGTCAATCTGAGCCCGCGCTATTTCTACGAAACCTTCGACTCGCGTGAGGATCTCGTGGTCGCGGTCTACGACAGGGTCGAGCTCGCGCTCTTCGAGCGCATGCGTCCGGTGCGCATCGACGCCGGTCTGCGCGCAGCGATCCGGTCGATCTTCGAGATCTGCGCCGAGTACTTCGAGGAGGATCCGCGCCGAGCGCGGATCCTGCTGCGCGAGCCGCTCGCGGACGAGACACTGCGCCGCCACGGTTCGGACCGGGCCCCCGCCTTCCTGCGCATGCTCATTCCACTACTGGGGGCCGAGGCCGATGCGGTCATTCCCGCCAGCGATGAGGATCTCGCGCTCGCGGCCACGGCCCTGAGCGGCGCGCTGATCTCGCTCTACCTCGAGTGGATCGACGGACGCCTGCTCGTGGGCCGCGACCGCCTCGCCGACAATGCCGTCGAGGTGGTCTTCGCGCTGCTAGGAGCCTCGCAACAGCGGCAGTGACCGTTTCGGGCCTTGACACCGACGGCTAGAAGTTGAATCATCCGTTTCAACTTGAAGCGGGTGATACCTCTTCGCCGTCGATCAAAAGGACGTCCACAGATGAGCGCCGACACCGCCCCCATCACCGAACACACCGGCACGGCCCGCCCGGACCGGCACATCGTTGTCATCGGAGCCGGACTCTCCGGCGTCGGCATGGCAATCACGCTGCGCCGCAACGGCTTCACCGACTTCGTCGTACTCGAACGCGGTAACGACGTCGGCGGGGTATGGCGCGACAACGTCTACCCTGGCGTCGGCGCCGATGTGCCCTCGTTCAGCTATCAGTTCTCCTTCGAGAAGAACCCCCGATGGTCGCGGCTGTTCCCCAAGGGCTGGGAAATCAAGCAGTACATCGACCACTGCGTCGAGAAATACGACATCACACCCCACCTCGAACTCGACACCGAAGTCCTCGAACGCCGCTGGTCCGAAGACGATCGGCTCTGGCACCTGCGCACCAATCACGGGGAGATCACCGCCCGTTTCGTCATCGGCGCGCTGGGCCCGTTCGTCAACGCCAAAACTCCCGCCATCGCCGGGCTCGACGAATTCACCGGCACCATCATGCAATCCCAACACTGGGATAACGACTGCGACCTGGACGGCCGCCGGGTCGCGGTCATCGGCACCGGAGCCAGCGCCGTGCAGCTGGTCCCGATGGTCGCCGAACAGGCCAAGCACCTGACCGTGTTCCAGCGCCGCCCGATCCACGTGCTGCCCAAACTCGACGTTCCCATCCCCGAGCCGATGCAGCGCGCCATCGAGGCCCTGCCCGGGGCTCAGAGCGCGCTACGGCTCGCCTTCACCGCACAGGTCGAAGTGCTCCTGGTAGCCGTGGCCGCGTACGGCAAGTCGGTGACACCGCTGGCGCGCGGGCTCGCCGCGGCCAGCCAAGCCCTGCTCTTCGCCCAGGTGCGAGATCCGGAGCTGCGCGAAAAGCTCACTCCTGATTATGATTTCGGCTGCAAACGGCCCAGCGTCTCCAACGCCTGGTATCGCACCTTCGCCCGGGACAACGTCAGCCTCGTCACCGAACCCATCGAACGGATCACCCCCACCGGGATCCGCACCACCGACGGCACCGAACACGACATCGATGTCCTGGTGCTGGCCACCGGATTTCACTTCGCGCACGAGCCGATCAACTACCGGCTCGCACCGATCTCTACCAGCGATGGCTTCGATCTCGCGGATTTCTACGAGCACGAACCGCTGCAATCCTACGAAGGGGTCAGCCTGCCCCAACTGCCCAATGCCTTCACCCTGTTCGGCCCCTACTCCTGGTCGGGCAGCTCCTATCACCTGATGGTGGAGAACCAGGCCAACCACATCGTCCGAGTCCTCACCGAAGCAGAACGGCGCGGTGCCGACCGCGTCGCGGTACGCGCCGAAGCCAACGCCCGCTTCCTGAGCTTCGTCCGCAACCGCGCACAGAACTCCCTACTCGCGGTGAGCAACTGCGACTCGGCCAACAGCTACTACTTCGACCACCACGGCGACTTCAGCTCACTGCGCCCCACCACCGGCCTGCAAGCGTGGTGGACCAGCCGCACCTTCCCACTCGAGGACTACAACTACGCGTGAAGAGGTGACACTGAGACGTTGCCTCAACCTATGGTTCCAGCATCTTTCGGCTCCGACGAGGCGCGTCCAAATCGAGCCCACGACGCCGACGAATGGCTCACCACCGCGATCGAGCGCCCAGACGCACATGACCGAGGTGCTCGCCAACCGCGAAAACCACGACACTCACACCATCTGATCCACCCGAGCCCTACTCATGGCGGGGCTGAGCGCGAAGGAGACGCGTTGGAGACCAGCGCTCCGGACGGTGGCCGCTTCGTGGTCGACTGGTCAGGTCGCGATTGTCTGGGGCCGAGTGAACAGCCGCAGTGACTCCTCGACGACGGCGTCGCGGGTTCGACCTTCGGGGTCGGCGTCTGGGCGTAGCCAGATCGAGGCGTGGTTCAAGATGCCGTGTAGGCAGTGCAGCGCGACCGACGGATCCGGGCAGTCGAACTCGCCCGACGCGATGCCGCCGTCGATGACCTCCCGGAAGATCCGATCGTGGCGGCGACGCATGGTCTTGATGGATTCGCTGTGCTGCTCGGGCCACGGCGCGGGGAACGAGAACAGCTTGCCCACTTCGGGATACAGCACTGTCAGGACACGCAACTGCTCGGCGATGAGCGCGCGTAGCTGCTCGGTCGCGGACAGTGCCGAGGCAGTGTCGAGGGCCTCGCTCAGGTGCGTGAGCACGTCGGCGGTCAGTTTCTCCAATGCGGCGGAGACCAGCGCGTCTTTGCTCGGAAAATAGTGGTAGAGAGTGGCTTTCGCGATATCGGAGCGCTCGGCGACGTCCTCGAACCGCATCCCCTGGTAACCGACGCCGGACAGGATCTGCAACGCGGCGACGATCATCTCCGCTTTGCGTCGATCGCGCCGCCGCTCCGCGCGCCCGGCAGGCGCGACGCTCTCGTCCGTGCTCGAAGTCATCACCCGATCCTATCGAGGTGACGTCGAAGGGCCTACCGCGTTTCGCGCAGATAGACCGAGAGGTCGATTGGTCGACCCGCTGCAGCTCTCGACCACGGACGAGCTCGCCTTCCACCAACCGTTTGGACGACAATTCGACTTGATCGATCAAAACTCGACCGATAGGTTGGGAAACGTGAAGGATATGACTGTTCCCGCGTCCGCCTACTTTCAGCGAGTCGGCGCCCACCGCTTCGTGCCGACAGTTCACGCCGGCGGCGCCTGGGACACCGCCGAGCAGCACTTCAGCCCTCTCGGCGGCCTGATCGTCCACGAGATCCAGCGCACGCGAACACACGAACAACGTCCCCCGCTGGTGATGAGCCGTATCAGCTTCGACATCCTGGGCCGAATCGCGTTCGACGAATTCGAGATCACTGTCCGCACGATCCGCCCCGGGCGCACCATCGAACTGGTCGAGGCGACAGTTGCCATCGCCGGTCGCGACGTCGTCTCCGCGCGTGCCTGGATGCTGAGCAGCCAGGACAGCGACAGTGTCGCGGGCGGGGAGCCCGACCGACTCCCGGCACCCGAGTCGTTGGCGTCATGGCCCCTGACCTCGATATGGCCCGGCGGGTACATCGCCTCGGTGGATACCCGCCCCGTCGGCGTGCCCCAACCCGGACGGACCACTGCGTGGGTCCACTCATCGGTGGACTTGGTCGCCGCGGAATCGGCCGATCCGCTGGCGACGTTCATCGCGCTGGTCGATACCGCGAACGGGATCGCGGTCCGGCAGGAACCCACCAAGTGGATGTTCCCCAACCTGGACCTGACCATCCACCTCTACCGGCAACCCGAAGGCACCTGGACCGGCCTCGATACCACCGTGACGTTCGGCCAGGCGGGGCAAGGATTGACCAGCACCGTCCTGCACGACACCCATGGCCCGGTGGGAGTAGCCCAGCAAATACTGACCGTTCGCCCACAGCAATAACCGCACCGCCAGCGACCTCGATCTGTCCGGCCCCGGCGGTGACCTGTCCCGAATCCGGTGGAACGACCTGCAATTCGAAGATTCCTACGATCGCGACGAGGTCATGGGCCAGTGCGGCAAACTGAGCGACCTACGGCCAGTCGCTTTCACCCGAAACTACCCCGACAGCAGAATTCGATACATTCGTCCTGCACCCGGGCCTGACATCAACCGCCTTCACGGGTGAATACGACGCCGCCAGTGCGGCATTGGTCGCCCGCATGCGAGAACAAGGCCAGCCCGTCGCAGCAGCCCTACACCGAATTCTCCACCACCTCGACAACCGCCCCACTGACCGCGTTCATGCAGGACAACCCGGTAGATATCCACGGCGAACCCTTCGCCCCCGAGGCCGCCGACCGACTGTCCACCTACACCGAAAAGCTGTTGAACCACGCCCGGCAAATACAGACAAACGGCAGTTCAGAGGGGGTAAGTGGGGCGGGTGGGGCTCGAACCCACGACCAGCGGATTATGAGTCCGCGGCTCTAACCGACTGAGCTACCGCCCCTCGCCGCGGGGGTCTCCGCGGGCGAGTCGCATGGTACCCGGCCGAGTGCGGGGTTGACCACTTGGCGCGGTGGTCGTGTCGCGTCGACTGGGGTGACGTGGGGTGGCCGGGTACAGGAACGGGGGGGGGGGGGGCGGGGTGCGGTGTGGGGGGGGGGGTGGGAGGAGTTCGAGGGGCCGGGGGGGGGGGGGCCGGGGTGGGGTGTTGGG
>NZ_JBHXNJ010000006.1:188932-224806 GCF_042719655.1 Nocardia sp. NPDC058518 | reverse complement strand
GGCGCGGGCGCGGGGGGGTCGGGGGGGGGCCGGGGACCCCGACGGGCGTGGGGGGTCGCGGACCCCGCGCACGCCGCGGTCCCCCATCGCCGTTGTAGTGCTACACCCGGGGGTAGGGGTTTACGAGCTGTTCGCTCGCTGGCCTCCCCGTGCTCGAACCTCGCGTTCGCGACGTTCGATGCTGCCCCCTGGGTTGCTGGCCAACTTGATCACTCCTATTACCAACAACAGAACCGCAGCGATCACTGCGACGATAATCAGTCCCTGCACGGAACATAACTTAACGTGTATTCCGTTGCGGCGCACAATAAGTTACAATGACGCGCCGACCGTCAATAAGGTACGACCGAGGGCGGAGCGGCTTTCGATAGCGGCATGAGCCTGCCGCACCTGGTCGATCGGGAAGGTTTGCCCGATCACCACTTCCAGCGAACCTTCGACTACCGCAGCCTGAGCGCGGGACGTGATGCCGACCCAGTCGACATCGTCGCCGACGACGTCGAACAGGCCGAGCACCGTGACAGCGCGTGCTACTGCGGCACCTGTGTCTCCGTCCGCGAATTCTCCTGCGGCAGCACCATATCCGAGGAAGAGTCCGTTGTCGGCGGCGGCGGTCAACGCCGCACCGCCGAGCTGGCCACCCGCTCCGTCGAAGACGATGGCCACTCCCCCACCCGTGATCTCGCGAACTTGCTCCGCCCAGCCCTCGACGGAGTAGTCGACCACTGCGGTAGCACCCAATCGTGTTGCGAGCGCGAGCTTTTCCGACCCGCGGGCCGCGGCGACAACGTGCGCGCCCGCTGCGATCGACAGCTGGATGAGCAGCGTGCCGAGGCCACCCGCGGCAGCGGTGATCAGCACCCACGAATTCGGTTGTACCGCAGCCTTGTCGAAGATCGCCAGGGCGGTGCGGCCGTCGTGGGCGAGGCCGACGGCCTGCTCGGTGGTCAATCCGTCGGGGATCTCGGTCAACGTGGCGGCCTTGGCAAGGGACTTCTCGGCATAGCCGCCGATGGGCAGGCCCCCGCCGATGCCGCTGGCCGCGGTCTGGGTGACGACGCGCTTGCCGAGCCAGCTCGGATCGACCTCGGCACCGACCGCGCTGACCACACCGCCGATCGCGCCACCGGGGACGTAGGGCAGGCTCAGCGGGAAGTAGTCCTGACCCCACCCACTACGCAGCCGGGTGTCGAGGAACATCACGTCGGCGACCTCGACGTCGACGACCACTTCGACCGAATCCGGTTGTGGTGTGGGGAATTCCAGCACCTCCATGACCTCTGGCCCACCGAATTCCTTGACCTGCACTGCACGCATGGCGACTCCTTCGTGGCGTTGACCGAACAAGTCAAGGATGAAACCTCGAGTCGAGTTCAGGTCAAGTGCACTGGGACGTAGATCACGCGATCACGAGCCACCCCCGCGGCTGCTACTGCTCCCACCCATCCCCATCGCCGGTAGCCTTACAGTGAATTGTGGCGTTCTCTTTCCTCCGGCCCGGCAGACGGCAAGTCGACCTCTCCACCGTCGACCGCACCGTCGCCGCCCTGCGTTTCCCCGAAGCGATCTTCAAGACCTCACCCTGGGAACCTCGCGATCTCGTGGAAACCGGTCTGCGCCAATGGTTGCGGTGCTGCGGTGCCGCCATTCGCGACGACCAGGTGATCGGTATGCCCTCGCACGCGGTCGACGAGGCGTGGCACGGCTTCATCCTGTGCACCCAGCTCTACGCGAACTTCTGCGAGCAGGCTTACGGACGTTTCCTGCACCATTTCCCCGAGGGCGTCGGGGAGAGTACACAGAATCACGGCACCATGGTCGAACAACTGGGCCGCACCGTGGTCGCCTGGTCGCTGGTGGCGCAACCGGACGAAGAGTGCGTGCTGTGGGACCTGGACCGGAAGGTCGGCGTCGAGGACCCGTGGGGCGTGGACGCCCGGCACGTTGCCGCCGTGACGGAGCAACTGCGCCGGGCGTAGCCGACTCAGACCAGCTTCATCCGGCGGGCGGCGAACCGCACCGCGCCGGGTGCGATCCGGTTGAATCGGTACTGCACCCACGATTCCGGCGTCACCGGCACGATCTCACGCCCGGTCCGCACGGCCTTCACGATCTGCGCCGCCACCCGGTCGGGGGTGTAGCCGCGGCGCTCGTACAGCTTGTCGAACTTCTGCTGCGCGGCCGCCTCTTCCTGCGCGGAGACACCCGAGATGCGGGTGGTGGCAACGATATTGGTGTGCACGATGCCCGGGCACACGGTCGACACCGAGACGCCGCGCTCGGCCAGTTCGGCACGCAGGCAGTCGGAGAACATGAACACCGCCGACTTGCTGGTGGCATAGGCCGCCATATCGCGCTGCGGACTGTAGGCGGCCATGCTGGACAGGTTCACGATGTGCCCGCCGAGCCCACGATCGGCCATCGCCGCACCGAATGCCCGGCAGCCGTTGACGACACCGCCGAGGTTGATCCGCAGGACACGGTCGAACTCCTCCGACGGAGTGTCGAGGAACCCGCCTGCCTGACCGACACCGGCATTGTTGACCAGTACATCGGGCACGCCGTGCGCGGCGATCACCGTGTCGGCATGCGCGCGCACCGCGTCCTCGTTCGACACATCCAGCGGATAGGAGTGCGCCACACCACCTTCCGAGGCCACGAGCTCCGCGGTGGCTTTGGCGGCGAGCTCGTTGACATCGGAGACCACCACTTCGGCACCGAGCCGCGCGAATGCCAGCGCGGTCTCCCGGCCGATGCCACTGCCCGCACCGGTGACGACCACCAGCTTGTTCTCGAATTCCCGCTGCGCGGTACCTACTTCGGCCCTGGCGAGCCCACGCGATACCGCGGCCCCGTCGAGCGCGTCGATCAGCTCGGTGGTCGCGGTGGCGAGGAGTTCGGGATGGGAGAACGGCATCCAGTGCCCGGCGGGGACGTCGCGACGCCACAGCCGGTCGGTCCACTTGGCCGAATCGTCGTACCCGGCGGGCCGCACGGCGACGTCGCGGCCCGCGACGATCAACTGCACCGGCACCTCGGTGCGACGCTCACGCGGCGAGAGCATGCGCGCCACGATGTTGGCGCGATAGATGAGCAGCCCGTCGACCATGTCGCGGCGGAACGTCGGGCCGAGCTTCACATTGGCGGCCGGGGTGTCGTTCATGATGGAAACCGCGCGCTGCCAGACCTTTTCGGTGCCGATGGCGTTGAACGTGGCACGCGGCAGCCCGGGGGTCATGAAGAAGAAGGTGTAGGCCGAGGAGGCGAGCTGGGTCATCGGTTGCCACACATTGCGCAGGGTGGGGCGGGAGAGCCGGTCGCGCACCCAGCTGGACAGGTGGTCGAGGTTGGGGCCGGAAACCGAGGTGAAGGAGGCGACACGCTCGGTGGCCTGCGGCTCGCACACCGCTTCCCACACCTGCACCGAGCCCCAGTCGTGGGCGAGTACGTGCACGGGACGGTCCGGGCTCACCACGTCGATCACGGCGTAGAAGTCGCGGGCGAGTTCGTCGAGGCGGAAGTCGTCGGTGCGCTGGGTGCGGGTGGATTCACCGTGCCCACGGGTGTCGTAGGCGACCACGTGGAAGCGCTCGGTGAGCAGCGGAACCACCCGGTCCCACAGGTGATGAGTGTCGGGCCAGCCGTGCACGAGCACGATGGTGTCGGCGGCCGGGTCGCCGTATTCGAACACGGCGATGTCGAAATCGCCGTTGCGAACGGTGCGCTGGTTCACGGGCTGCGGGCTGTCGTTCGTCATGATCTGTCGGACTCCCTGTCCACTGAGTTGTCCCCGAGGAAATTCACAGGTCGAGCACCAATCGCTCACCGCGGGAACGCGATACACACGCGAGCATGGCACCTTCGGCATGGTCGGCATCGGAGAGCACGGTCTCGCGATGGTCTGGTTCGCCCGACCTGACCCGCACCACACAGGTGCCGCAGAAGCCCTGCCTGCACGAATAGGGCTGGTCGGGGCGCGAATCGAGAATGGTGTCGAGCACGGTGCGGTCGGCGTCGACGGTGACTACCGCACCGCTGGAGGCGAATTCGATCTCGAACGGTGTGCCGTCGACGACCGGCGGTGGGGAGAACCGCTCGAAATGCAGTTCCACTTCGGGCATCTCGCGCACCGCGGCGACGATCGCCGTGGTCATCGGAGTGGGGCCGCACGCGTAGACGGCGGTGCCGGGGCCGACGCCGCCCAGCAGATCCGCCGCGGCGGGCAGACCGTGTTCGTCATCGGTGCGCACGACGACATTCGCACCGAAGCTCTCGATCTCGGCGAGGAACGGAATGGTGTCGCGGCTGCGCCCGCTGTAGACCAGCGTCCACGGCACACCGAGTCGGTGCGCGAGCCTGGCCATCGGCAGGATCGGCGTGATGCCGATGCCACCGGCGACGAAATGCAGTCGCTGCGAAGGTGATCCGTGCCCCGGCACCGCGAACGGGAAGGCATTGCGTGGCCCGCGGACCACCAATCGGCTGCCGACCGGTAGTGCGTCGTGCACCTCGATCGAGCCGCCGCCACCGCCGGGAATGCGACGCACCGCGACCCGGTAGGCGCGCTCGTCGGCGGGGTCGCCGCACAGCGAGTACTGCCGCAACCGGCCCGACGGCAATTCGAGGTCGAGGTGCGCGCCGGCCCACCAGCGCGGCAGGACCCGGCCGTCGGGGGACTCGAGGCGCAGGCTCACCACGTCCTGGTCGTGCGCTTCGATCCGGCGTTCGGTCACCACCACGGGCAGGCGGCGGTCGTCGACGCGCGGTCGCAGATCATTGCGGTTGACCAGCGCGGTCCAGCGCAGCCGGGCGGTCGCGACGGCGTCGAGAATCCTGATCGCCGGGTCGTGCCGCCGCTTTCCGTAGAGGTCGGCCGGGAAGTCGCGAGTGGTCACGACGCGGCCGCGCGGGCACCCGGCGAAGCGGCCAGGTAGGCGATGGCCTGCGCCGTGGAGCCGACGGATTGTGGGTTGTACCCGGGCTGGAAGGTCGACAGCGCACTCGCCAGCAACGACGGAACGCCGGGCAGCGCACCACGCCACATCGCAGCGAACACCCCGGCGAGCACCCGCAGGTAGCCGTGATCGGGCAGCTGCGGATCCTGCCGCACGAGGAACCGCGCCCCACGCACCAGCACGACCAGGAAGATCGGGAACACCAGCGTCATCGCCGCGCAGCGGCGCACGTATCCGACACCGAAGTATTCCGCCACGTCATGGGCGACATTGCGATGCTCGACCTCCTCGGCGCCGTGCCAGCGGAACAGATCGACCATCCGCGGGTCGGCGCCGAACTTCTCCAGGTCGGCATTGAGAATCCAATCGCCGAGCCAGGCGAAGAAGTGCTCGAGGCAGGCGATGAAGGCGAGCCGTTCCACCAGCATCTGCCGGCCTGCGCGATCGTCGCCGCCGCGCGCCCCGAGCGAGATGCGGAACAGGTATTCCATCTGCCGCAGGTAGGGGCCCGCGTCGACGCCGTGCGCGGTGAAGACGTCCTCGAGCACCTTGCCGTGGGTCTGCGCGTGCATGGACTCCTGGCCGATGAAGCCGAGCATGTCCTCGCGCAGCTTCTCGTCCTTGACGTAGGGCAATGCCTCGCGATAGGTCTCGATGAACATGCGCTCGCCCTCGGGCAGCAGCATGTTCAGCGCACTGATCAGATGACTGGCGAACGGCTCATCGGACATCCACTGCAGCTCTACGCCCGACCAGTCGAAGGCGACATTGCGCGCCTGCAATGCCACCACGCCCGGATCTACGTCCGAACTTTCTCTTCCCCAAGGAAATAACTTCATCGGTACTCCTCGATCAACCGAGCACGATCCTCCGTGCACCAGGCCGCAACGTTGCGTCCTGCTCGGTAGAACCGATGATACAACTAACCATAACTTTACGTAACACCTAAATCTGTCAGTTCGCTGCACCGAAGATCGCCAGCGCGACCGGCGCCGCCACCAGCAACGCGCAGATCACGGCATTGACCGCCTGGTACTCGGCCAGAATCCCGACGTATTCGCGCAGGATGGCGCTGGGCAGGTAGTAGCGCGCGGTCGGCGCGCCGACGGCCTGGGCGTCGAGCCCGACCGAGCGGGCGAGCAGCGCGGTCCGCAGCACATGAAAATTGCTGGTGACCAGCAGGATGCGGCTCCCGATCCCGCGTCGGGCGAGCAATTCCCGGCTGAACAGCAGGTTCTCTCGGGTGGTCGTCGAGCGGTCCTCCCGCAGGATCTCTTCGTCGGGCACGCCGTGTTCGACCAGGTAGGCGGCCATCGCGGTGCTTTCGGAGACCTTCTCGTCGGAACCCTTGCCACCGCTGGTGACCAGCAGCGGCGACGGCCCGTGCGCGCGATCGGTGTGCCAGATGCCCAGCGCGCGGTCGAGCCTGCTCGCCAGCAGCGGCGGGACCCGGTCACCGAGCAGGCCGGAGCCGTGCACCACGATCGCGACGGCGTCGTCGGTGCGGGTCACCCAGCTGTAGACGACCGAATAGAGCAGGAACGCGACCAGCACGAAGCCGAGGTAGGCGGCGACGAGCACGACCGCGAGCAGCAACACCCCGAACACCATCCACTCGGCGATCACCGCCATCACCAGCAGCACGTACGGGATCAGCAATGCCACACCGAGCCCGAAGGAGAGCAGGTTCGCCGGGCGCACGCCCTCGCGGCGCAACATCACCACACCGTTGAGCATCAGCAGCCCCGCCAGCACCAGCACCAGCAGCGGCGACAACGCGAGCGCGAAGAAGACCAGAATTTCGGGGCCGGCCCCCTCGGCGCCCGAGCCGATCAGCGCGCCGCCCACACACAGAATTCCGAGCAGCAGCAACACCGCGTTGCCGAATCGGCGCCGCTCCTGACGGAAGCACAGCACGAACACACCGAGCAGAACGACACCGATCGCCAGCAAGATCACCTGGCCCACCCTAACCGCGGCGCCGACGACGTCGCCGCGTCATCCACCGAGCCTTCGGCGGACTCGACGACTTGTCAGGAATGCGCGCCATCGCGTGGTCGGGTTCCAGCCACGGTCCCGCCCTCGGGTCAGCGGGTAACACGCGAAGCCGATCAACGCCGCCCCCGCGTGGCCCACATCGGTGAACGTGCGGTCCAGGAAGACCGGTGGCACACAGACCGCCAGGACGCCGAGGACATACAGCGCCCGCCACGGAAGCAGCACCCGGTAGGCCAGCACGGCCGCGACTCCGGCCAGCCCGTAACTGACGCCCACGTCGAGCGCGAACGCCGCCCGCTCCGGGGCTCTGTCGTGCCGAATCGCCCAGAGCAACACGCCTTGGCTGAGATAGGTGGCGCCGACATGCGCGAGGACTACCACGACCAACCACCGCAGGGTGCCGAGCCATCGTTCGGCGTTCGCGTGCACGAGGCTGAACAGCACGGCGTAGACCAGCCACCCGCCGCCGTCGGTCCAGAACGCGCTGCCGATCAGCACGCGGATCGGGTCGTCACCGAGACGATCGAGGTTGGTGGAGCGATGCCCGAGCCAGATTCTGGCTTCCTCGGGTGAGAGCCGCAGCTGGATCGCGGTGGTCACGCCGAGCGCTGCCAGCCACAGGTACGTCCCCGGGGCGCTGCGGATCCACCGCCACACCGCCGCGGCGGCCGCCCGCACGCTGCCCGAGGCGCTCACCACGCCAGTGTGCCAGTCACCGATCACGGTTCCGGGCATCCTCGCCGGGCGGTTGTTTCCCCGGCCGATCGCCGGGTAGGCGGCAAGCAGAGCCGTCCACCGACCCGGGAACAGGAGCAGGGCTATGCCCCAGCAAGCATGGAGTGCCAAACGCGAACGCCAGTACGAAGACATCAAGAAATCCGAGCGCGACCGTGGCCGTAGCGAGGAAAGGGCCGAGGAGATCGCCGCGCGTACGGTCAACAAGACGCGCGCCGAGCACGGCGAGACGAAGGGGTCGGGCAAGTCATCGCGATCCGGCGGTTCCGCGCAGCGGCGTGGCGGTCAACAGGCCAAGGGCAGCGGCAAGACCCGTGATCAGCTCTACGAGGAAGCCCGTCGCCGCAATATCGACGGCCGCTCCAAGATGAACAAGCAGGAACTGGCGACCGCGCTCGGCCGCGGCTGAACCTGCTGCGAAAGGTTCGCCATGCGGCTCGGCAGCAGCGAACTCGAGCCGCGCTCGCAGATCTGAGGAGGACGTGCGCCGGGCGCGGGTGAGTGGGAGGCCGAAATGACCATGTACGTCGGCACTTCCGGCTGGCAGTACCGCGACTGGCGCGGCGTGCTGTACCCGGCGGGGTTGCCGATCAGGCGGTGGCTCGAGCATTACGCGCAGGGGTTCGCGACCGTCGAGTCGAACAACGCGTTCTATCGATTGCCGAGCCGGGAGAACTTCGCGGCCTGGCGCGAACGCACACCCGACCACTTCGTGATCGCGGTGAAGGCGAGCCGCTATCTCACTCATATCAAGCGGTTACGTGAGCCGGCCGAACCGGTGATGCGGCTGCTCGACCATGCCGCTGGCCTGGGTGATCGGCTCGGCCCGATCCTGCTCCAGTTGCCGCCGACCCTGCGCTCGGACCCGGATCTGCTCGACGACTGCCTGCGCTGTTTCCCGGCCTCGGTGCGGGTGACGGTGGAACCGCGCCACGATTCGTGGTGGACCGACGAGGTGCGATCCGTTCTGACGTCTCACAACGCGGCCCTGACCTGGGCTGACCGAGATTCCAGGCCGATCACGCCACTGTGGCGGACCGCCGACTGGGCGTATCTGCGACTGCACGCGGGCCGCGCCGCTCCCCTGCCGTCCTACGGCGAGCAGGCGTTGAGCGGGTGGGCCCATCGGCTGCTCGACACCTGGTCCGCCGATGACGACAGCTACGTCTACTTCAACAACGACCACGGCGGTGCGGCGGTGGGTGACGCCGTCGCCTTCGCCCATCTCGCGGCGGGCGAAGGCGCCGACGTCACCCGGGTGCCCGACTTACCGATCAGCGAACCGACGGCGTCGTGACCCCACGGTGAGCCGTGATCACCAGCCGGGATCGGTGTCGAGGGGGACGTTGATCCAGCTCGGGCGCGCCGGGTCCAGCTCGAGGTGCTGGGTCCGCAGACCGCTTTCGTTCAGCAACGGGCGCAAGGGGATTCCGCTGGGGAAGTTGCTGGCGAAGACGTCGACGCGCAGGCGGTGACCCGGCAGCAGGACACCGTCGGTGGCACGGATGCCGATGTCGATCGTCGTCGGCTCGCCGGGCACGATCGGCTGACGGGTGTCCAGGGTGAGGTACGGATACGGGTCGGTGTAATCGCCGTTCGGCGAGCGGGTCGCCTTGGGCTCGTCGACCGTGCGCAACGACGCCACCAACTGGCCCTGCGACCAGACCGTCGAAGTACCGTCGGGCGCTACATCATTGATGGTCACCGTCCAGTAGCCGTCGGTCGCGTCGAGCACGGTGTTCAGATGTGCGGCGATCGACCCGGAGATCCTCGTCGGCTGCGATACCGGCGCCGTGGTGAAGGTGAGCGCGGCACCTTCGCTGATCCGGGCATCCTTCGAACAGACGTCGGGAAGCGGAACCAGTCCGGCCGTGCCCTGTGCGGCATCACGCGAGCAGATGGTGGTCAGGCTCGGGTCCACCGAGACACGCTGTGCGGCACCGGGAGCGGTGCGCAGGCTGCCGTCGTGGCGGGCGCCCGGCGCGGTGCCGGAAGAGGCAGCGTCGAGATACAACCGCCGGTGCTGCATGCCCGGTCGCGGGAAGGCGACGTCGGTGGTCCACTGATCACTTCCCTGCTGCCACAACGTGACCGGGTCGTAGCGGTCGATGCCGTTGTCGATTCCCTTGAGCCACTTGTCGAACCACGCGCGCTGCAACGATTCCAGTGGCGCGGGCGCACCCGGCTGACCGAGGCCGGAGCTCACCGTCACGTGGTACACGTCGTCCATGACGAGCTTCTTCTGCTCGGCGGGCACGTTCACCGCGTTGTAGATGCGCGGGGTGGAGTAGGTGAAGATGTCGTGCCAGCCGCCGTAGAGGAAGGTCGGCACCCGCACCTGTTCGGGCGAGCCGACCCACGCGGTCCGCAGCGGGCTCTCGTCATCGAGGATCGAGGCCATCTCCGGCGGGATCTGCTCGATGTTCGGGGTGGTCAGTGCGGCGATGAGCACGTTGAAGAAGGTGAACGGATCACTCACCCGATCGCGCAGCCAGACCCAGTCGAATTTGCCGTTCAGCATCGACATCAGGTCGGGCAGCAGTTTCGCGCCGTCGACGGCGAGCAGCCAGGCCGGGATGAACCCGATCCCGAGCGCGCCACCGGGGGCGGCGACATCGCGGATCAGGTCACTACCGGGCACGATCGGGAAGATCGCCTTGAGCGCCTCGGGATGACGCTGCGCGGTCTGCAGCTGGTTGATCCCCGAGTAGGAGATGCCACTCATCCCGATCTTGCCGTCGGACCAGCCCTGCTTCGCCGCCCAGTCGACGACCTCCACGCCGTCGAGCTGCTCGCGTTCACCGAACACCTGCCAGGTGCCCTGCGAGAAACCGGTGCCGCGCACATCGACGACCACCTGGGTGTAGCCGCCGCGGATCAGGTTCCGGTCGACGCCGAAGGTGCGAGCCGCGCCGCCGGGCAGCGCGTTCATCATGTCGCTGAGGCTGCTGAAACCGAACGGCGAGAAGTCCAGGTTCTGCAGCACCGGCAGCAGCAGGTCCGACAGGCCGGGCACCGCGAGTGCCGAGTCGGCGAGGTTGGAGACCAGCTTGGTGTAGGGCGTCATGTTGACGATGGTCGGTGTCGGCTCGGCGACCGGCTGACCGTCGGCACCGGCGGGGTGATAGACGTTGGCTTTCAATACGGTGCCGTCACTCATCGTGATCGGCACATCCCACTCGATGAAGACGTTGGGGTATTGCTGCGGGCCGGTATGGGTGGCGATGAACTGCGCGTCGAGCCCCTCGGCATTCGGCGATGCCAGTCCGACCGGTGCGGATGCGACCGCGCCTGCCAGGACAACGACGGATGCGACCAGCGCAGCCAGCCGCCCGCGATGTGTGATCATGCTTCGGTTCACCCCTCGACCATCGGGAACCACAACGTTCCCGTACCGGGAAGTAACGTAGCGTGGGTCACGTTCGATCGCAAGAACATGTTCTGGGCAATCCTCGATCAGCGCCCGCGCGCACTCCGCGGCCGCCTCCTGACAGAATTGGCACTGTGACAGCGCCCGAACTCGACGACGGCCGTCTGTACCGCGGCGCCGCACCGGGGCAACGTCAGCAGGAACGCCGCACCCGGCTCATCGAAGCGGCTACCGACGCCTTCGGTATCGACGGCTACCGCAACGCCACAGTCACCACGATCTGCGCGGCGGCAGGCGTCGGCAAACGCTACTTCTACGAATCCTTCACCGACAGTGAGGATCTGCTGCTCGAGGTGTATCGCGAGACGGCCGCCAGGATGATCGAGGCGATCCATACCGGCCTTCGCGATGCCGACGCCGATGTCGAGACGCAGGTGCGCGTCGCCCTGACCGCGTACTTCCAGCTCATCCTCGACGACCCACGGGTGCCCCGGATCGCGTTCTTCGAGATCCTCGGTGTGAGCCCCGCCGTCGACCGGGCCTACCACAGCGTTCTCGACGCCTTGGTCGACATCTGCTTCGCCCTGGTCACCCCGCACGTCGACCTGGAAACCCATCCCGCCGTCAGTGTGCGCACCGTGCTGCTCGGACTGGTCGGCGCCATCGTGATCATCGCCCAGAAGTGGGTGCTCGACGAATACCGCCAACCGCTGACCGATGTCGTCGACAGCGCGTGCCTGGTGGTCGACGCGGTGCTGACGCGGATCGGCCCGGACGGCGGGTGACCCGCCGCGACATCAGCGGTCGAGCAAGGCCCGGCGGTCAGACTCCCGCGGTGAATTCGGCGAATCGCCGCGCGATCTGCTCGGGGTATTCACCGTTGATCGCGTGCGACGCGTCCGGCCAGACCTCCACCTGCGCGCCGGGAATCAACCGTGCGGTGGCGGCGGCCTTCGCAGAGTCGTGCACGATGCTGCGGCCCGCGAACAGCGCGAGCGTCGGCACCGTGATGGCGCGCAACTGGTCCTCGGTCGGGCGCGCCAGCAGCGGCTGAGCGCCCCGGTAGTCCTTCATCCCGGACGCGATCAGCCGACCTTCCGGCACCGACTCGTCGACCGGGACACCACCGGAGATCCAGCTCAGGAGCTTGTTGCGCAGGCTCGCGGGCATCATCGGGATCGCGCTGCCGAGCGAGACGACGATCATCTTCCAGCTCAACGGCGCGAAGGTATTCGCCGGATCGAGCAAGGTGATCGAAGCGGCGCACTCGTGCCGGTGCAGCGCGGTCTGCACGGCCAGGTTCGCGCCGATGCTCACGCCGAGCAGATGCGCGCGCGGAACACCCAGTCCCGCAATTGTTTCCGCCACCCAGGCCGCCTGGTCGGTACCGTCGGTCAGCTCGCGCCGCTGGGTGCTCGCGCCCGGCTCGCCGATGCTGTCGACCGACCACACCGTGCGCTGCGCCATCAGGCTCGGCAGGTTCGACCTCCACATCGGTGTCGAGGCCTGGCGCCCCGACAGGAGCACGACGGGAATGTCGCCGCCGGGTCCGAATCGATACGCGCGGACCGGTCCGAAGGAGGTCGAGATCGCGCCCATCGCGTCGAGTTTCGGCAGCAGCGCCATGCCGTCCGTGTAGGCGGCGGCGAATCGATCGAAGCCCGGCCGATCGGCGAAGTAGCCGATCTTGCCCGTGGGTCGACCGATCGTGGGATCCAGGAACAACAACTCCTCGGCCATCGGGCGAGGATAACCCGCGCGACCGACCACGTTCCCCGACATCGCCTTGACCTCGGCGGTCCGCGTCGAACCCGACGATCGCGCGTATTCTCGGGCGGTGACGCCAGAACTCGCTCGAATACCGTTGCAGCCCAGTATGCCTCGGCGAACCGTCACTTTGCTGCGCGCATCGGAAGGTCATCGCAGCGCCGCCGCGACGGCTTTCGCCGAATCGGTGCGCGCGCACGTGCGGTGAGCTGCGCGACGCAGGGCTCAGCGCAGCAGGGCGACGATCGCGTCTTGGTCGAGGCGTTCGGCGTTCTGTAGCGCGGTGCGGCCGTCGGCGTCGCGGATCTGCGGGTCGGCACCCGCGGCGAGCAGTGCGGTGACGGTTTCCTGGTAGGGCTGCGAACCGTCGCCGTAGACGATCGCCTCCTGCAGTGCGGTCCACCGCGGTGTGTTCACATGGTTGACATCGACTCCCGCGGCGATCAGCATCCGCACGGTGCTCACATGCGCGTGCTCGCTCGCCGGGATGAGCGCCGTACCGCCGTAGCGGTTCACACTGCGCAGGTCCGCGCCGTGGCGCAGGGTCGCCGCGAGGATCTGGTCGAGGCCCTCGGCGCCGGCGTAGAGGTAAGCGGAGTCCTGGAGGTCGTCCTTGGCGTTCACATCAGCGCCCGCCTCGATCAGCGCCACCGCGGCCTCGCTCGCCTTGTTCTTGGTGGCGGCGACCAGTGGTGTGCGCCCGTTGTCGCCACGTGTCTCCAGGTCGGCGCCGCGGGCGATCAGGTCGCGGACCAGGGCGGTGTCATCGGCGACTGCCGCGTCGTAGAGGTCGTCGTCCAGTGCGTGATCGAGCTGCCGAGTCGGCGGTGCGGCGGACCCGTCTGACGTGACGACAGGTGAGGTTGCGGTCGCGGCCGGTGGTGCGGCGGTTTCCGGTGTTCCCGGGTCGGCGGAGCAGGCACCGACGCCCACCGCGAGAACCGCGAGCGCGAGCACGGCCGCGCGGGGGCCACGAGCTGTCGGGCGAGCCGTGTGCATAGGTGTCTCCTCTGGTCAGGTCACCCTCCACCGTGCCCACCCGGTCGCGCCACGTCCAGGACGCAGCGCCGATCACCACCATCGACACCGTCTATGTGCCGTGGTGCGGCGAGCTCCACCCGCCGTATCGGAAGCGAGCGGGATCGCGGTAACCGCCGGGTGAACAGCGCAGAACCATCGCCGGTGCGTATTGCCCTGTGCGACAACCGTGCCCAGACTGGGTGTCTGTTACAGAACGAGCCGAAGGATGCGCGATGCCGTTTCTGCTGATCTCCGGAGTCTTCGTCGCCAAAGGCGCACAGCCCGATGGTGATTCGGTGCGTTTCCGGCCCGACGACCCCGCCCTGTGGGACCGGGTGGGCGGTCCGCATCGGGTCAAGCGCAATGCCTCGGGGGCCGCGCAGTTGCGCCTGGACGGTATCGATTCGCTCGAAACGCACTACACGCCCCGGCACGGCACCCGCATGCATCAGCCGCTACCGCTTGCCCGTGCCGCCGCCGAGGAATTGCTGGCATGGCTGGGATTCACCGGCGTGGTGCGCAATGCGAGTGAGACGGTGACAAGCACCGACCAAGCCGACGTCCCCGGTTTCATCCTCACCCGCGGCGCCGATTTGCACGGGCGATGCGTCGCGTTCGCCGGGCGGGGGCCCGCCCCCGGCGCCTCGGGCAGCGAGACCTTCGTCGACGTCGCACTGCTGCGGCTCACCCTCAACCACCACCAACTGGCGACCGGTCTCGCCTACTCCACGTTCTATCGCAGCCTGTTCCCCGCCCTGCGCGAGGAGTTCGCCGCCGTCGCGAGTGCCGCCGCCGCGGCGGGGCTCGGGGTCTGGCCCGCCGACGCGACAACGACCGGTGCCACCCTGACCTCGCCGACTTCGCTGACCGACGACATCGTCCTGCTTCCGAAACTGTTCCGCCGCCTCGCCGACTATCTCGAACTCGGCGACGGCGACCTGTCGCTGGACGGCTTCCCCGCCTTCCTCGCCCAGGCGGCCGACCGGTTCTTCATCCTCTCGACCGGGCACTCCACCACCGGCCTGGACGCGATCACGGTGATCGACGGCGCGACGGTCCGCCTCACGCACCCGCCGACCGATCTGGTTTTCGACGAAAAGTAGGCGCCGACCCGTTGATCGACGCCATCTCCGGGTAACCCCGGAACATGACTACTCACGAGAACCGACAACTCGACGAGGTCATCGAGCGGTTGATCATCCGGTACCCGACCATCGCACCCGCTGAGCTCGCCAATATCGTGCACAACGTCTATGACGCGTTCGGCAAGGTGCACATCCGCGACTATGTTCCGTTGCTCGTCGAGCACCACGTGAAGGAAGAACTCGGCAGTCCGACAGGAGAGATCCCACCCATCCCGGATTGATCGGGCGGGCGGTCCCGCTAGCGTTGACGTAGACCACGCCAACCATGAGGAGGTCCGCATGCCAGACACCGTCCGCGGAGTCATCGCCCGCGCGAAGAACGCGCCGGTCGAAACCGTCGACATCGTGATTCCCGATCCGGGACCCCACGATGTGGTCGTCCGCGTCCAGGCTTGCGGGGTGTGCCACACCGACCTGCACTATCGCGAGGGCGGGATCAACGACGAGTTCCCGTTCCTGCTCGGTCACGAGGCCGCCGGTGTGGTCGAGTCCGTCGGCACCGCCGTGACCCATGTGGCCGAGGGTGACTTCGTCGTCCTCAACTGGCGCGCGGTCTGCGGCGAATGCCGAGCGTGTCGGCGCGGGCGCCCCTGGTACTGCTTCGACACCCACAACGCCAGCGTCCCGATGACGCTCACCGACGGCACACCGCTCACCCCGGCCCTCGGGGTCGGCGCGTTCGCCGACAAGACCCTCGTGCACGAAAGGCAGTGCACCAAGGTCGATTCCGAGACCGACCCAGCCGTCGCGGGTCTGCTCGGCTGTGGCGTGATGGCCGGGATCGGTGCCGCTATGAACACCGGGAATGTCTCGCGCGGTGACAGCGTCGCGGTGATCGGCTGTGGTGGCGTGGGCGACGCTGCCATCGCCGGTGCGCGCCTGGCCGGGGCCTCTACGATCATCGCCATCGACCGCGATCAGCGAAAGCTGGACTGGGCCAAAGACTTCGGTGCCACGCACACCATCGACGCGACCAGCGAAGACGTGGTCGAGCGAATCAAGGAACTCACCGGCGATTTCGGTGCCGATGTGGTGATCGACGCGGTCGGCCGCCCGGAAACCTGGCAGCAGGCGTTCTACGGGCGCGACCTGGCGGGCACGGTCGTCCTCGTCGGTGTCCCGACACCCGACATGAAGCTGGAGATGCCGCTCATCGACCTGTTCTCGCACGGTGGCGCGCTGAAATCCTCCTGGTACGGCGACTGCCTGCCCGAACGCGACTTCCCGATGCTCATCGATCTCTTCCGTCAGGGCCGATTGCCGCTCGACCGGTTCGTCACCGAGCGGATCGACATCGACGGGGTCGAGCAGGCGTTCACCGCGATGGCCGAGGGCAAGGTGCTGCGTTCGGTGGTGGTCTGGTGACCCGCATCGAAAGAGTCGTCACCTCGGGCACTTTCGCGCTCGACGGTGGCACCTGGGATGTCGACAACAATGTGTGGCTCATCGGTGACGACGACGAGGTGCTCGTCATCGATGCCGCCCATGACGCCGACGCCATCGCCGCGGCGGTCGGCGACCGTCGGGTCACCGCCATCCTGTGCACCCACGGCCACAACGACCATGTGACCGTCGCCCCGGAACTGGCGCAGCGCCTCGACGCGCCCGTCCTGCTCCACCCCGGCGACGAGCCACTCTGGCGTATGACCCACCCGAGCGCCGACTACCGCTCCCTGGCAGACACCGCGCGAATCACGGTGGCGGGCATCGATATCGACATCCTGCACACCCCCGGACACTCCCCCGGCTCGGTCTCCCTGCACATCCCCGACCTCGCGGCCCTGTTCACCGGCGACACCCTGTTCGCCGGTGGCCCCGGCGCCACCGGCCGCTCGTTCTCCGACTTCGACACGATCATCGATTCGATCCGGGACCGCCTGCTCACCCTCCCCGAGGAGACAACGGTTCACACCGGTCACGGCGACACCACCACCATCGGCACGGAGCGGCCCGCGCTCGCGGACTGGATCGCCCGCGGACACTGACCGCGCCGGGAACGGCTTCTCGCGCGTGGCTCGCTGATCAGCGGTGGGCGCGCGTGTAAGCGCGGGCGCCGAGCGCGATGGCCACCGGGCCGAGGAAGATCGCGATCGCCGCGCCGACGATGCCGTTTCCGGTGCCAGGGCCGCCGTCCGCGGTCGCGAAGCCGATCGCGCCGACGACAGCCGCGACCGCGCCCGCGCCGATCGCGATGAACGATCGGGCTGGATTTCCGGCGCGGACCACTGCCCAAATACCCACGAGCACGGCGGCCAGGCCGAGGAACGCGGCCGAAGTCGCGAAGAAACGGTCGGTCGTCATGCCGTAGGCGTCGGCAAGGGTGGTTGTCGCCGCGGCGGCGGGCGCGGCGGACAGGAGGATGAGTGCCGCGGTGACAGCGGCTGCGGTGAGCGGGCGGATGGACATGGGGTGCTCCTCGTCGTGCATAGACCTGATGCGGTCGGCGGTGAACCTGGCAGCCGTTGGTGGCGGCCTGCTGCGCACCGACTTGGTGTGGTCGGTTCTGGCAGGCCGGTCGACTGGTGGCGGCCGGTTCTGGTGGGACGGGTTCCATCGTCGACGGGAAAGCAGGTTGGGTCATCGTGCGGCGGTGGACAATTCGAGGTGACGCGGCCGCGGTATCGACTACCGCGAATGAGGCAGGTGCTGCGCGGATACCGCAGCCGTGGTAGTCCGTGGATCATCCGCACGCGGGATTCGCCCCAGCGGCTAGCGGGCTAGGGTTTCCGCATGGGCAGAACCGTCGACTGGGTGATCGCCGTCGGCGTTGGCACGGTGCTACTCGTCTCCGGGCTGAGCCGCGCGCATCCACCCACCGATCTCGACTGGCTCGGCCACGGACTGCTGGTCGCGGGCGGGCTGGCACTTGCCGTGCAACGCCGGGCACCGGTAGCGGTGCTGGTCGTGACCGGATTGTGCGCGCTGGGCTACCAGGCGCTCGGTTTCGAGGTGCCCGCCGTCGCCTTCCTGTTCGCGGTGTATTTCGCGGTCCGCGCGGGCCATCGAATGGTCGCCGTGCTGGTCTCGGTGGCCGTGCTCGCCGCCCTGCCCCTCGCGGCGCTGGTCTCCCTGCACGACACCACCCAAGCGCTCGCCCGCGCCCGCGACGCACTCGAGATCGCGTGGCTCATCGCGGCGGGCGCCGCCGGTGAAGCGCTACGCCAAGCCGAGCGGCGCGCCGACGAGGCCGAACGCACCAGGGAGGAGACCGCGCGACGGCGGGCCGACGAGGAACGCCTGCACATCGCGCGCGAGCTGCACGATTCACTCACCCACCAGATCTCGGTGATCAAGGTGCAGTCCGAAGCCGCTGTCCACGTGGCACGCAAACGGGGCGAAGAGGTCCCGGCAGCACTGCTGGCCATCCGGGAAGCCGGTCGCGAGGCGGCCCGCGAGCTGCGCGCGACCTTGGAAGCCCTGCGTGACGACGACACCTCGCCGCGTCCGGGCCTCGCCGACGTCCCCGATCTGGTGGAGCGCGTCCGCACCACGGGTTTGGCGGCGACTCTCACGATCGAGGGCACGCGCCAGAACGTGCCCATCGCTGTCGACCGGACCGTCTACCGGATCGTGCAGGAGTCACTCACCAACATCACCCGCCATGCCGCCGCCGCGACCGCCACGGTCCGAATCGATTACCGCACAGACAGTCTCGTCGTCGATATCGAAGACGACGGCACCGCGAACCCCACGGCCGCTCCGGTTCCGGGCGTCGGACTCCTCGGCATGCGCGAGCGGGTCACCGCTCTCGGCGGCCACCTCCACGCCGCACCACGAACCCGGGGCGGCTTCGCCGTGCACGCCGAATTGCCGGTGGACAGAACATGATTCGTGTCCTGCTCGTCGACGACCAGCCCCTCATCCGCAGCGGCTTCCGCGCGCTTCTCGACATCGAGGACGACATCGAAGTGGTCGCCGAAGCCGCCGACGGCCGCGAAGGTGTCGAGCTGGCCCGAACGCATCTGCCCGACATCGCTCTCATCGATATCCAGATGCCGGTGGTCGACGGCATCGAAGCCACCCGCCGTATCGCCGCCGACCCCGCCCTGTCCGGCGTTCACGTCGTCATCCTGACCAATTACGGTCTCGACGAGTACGTCTTCGACGCGTTACGAGCTGGTGCCGCAGGCTTTCTCGTCAAAGACATCGAACCGGAGGACTTCCTCCACGCCATCCGTGTAGCCGCCCGCGGCGACGCCCTGCTCGCACCTTCGATCACCCGCAGGCTGATCCACCGCTACGTCACCCAGCCCCGCACACCGAGCCCCGGCACCGCCCTCGACGAACTGACCACCCGCGAACGCGAGGCCGTCGTTCTCGTCGCGCAGGGCCTGTCCAACGACGAGATCGCCCGCCACATGGTGATCAGCCCGCACACCGCGAAAACCCATATCAACCGAGCGATGACCAAGCTCCACGCCCGCGACCGAGCCCAATTGGTCGTTCTCGCTTACGAATCCGGTCTGGTCCTCCCTCGAACCCCGTGAACCTCAGTCACGAAGTTCGGCCACGGACTCCTGGTAGGCCACGGCCGCGCGCGCGAAATAGTCGAAGAGCACTTCGCGCTGCGCCGGGGTATAGCTCGCGATGATCTCGCCGACCCGGCGCCGAGCGGTGGCCAGCACCTTGTCCAGCTCGGAAGGCTGATCGATCGGTTGGACGATGACCTTGCGCCGGTCGCTCGGGTCGGCACCGCGGCGCACGTATCCGGCCTGCTCGAGGCGGTCGACGAGACGGGTGGTCGGGCCGGTGGTGAGTCCGGTGCGAGTGCCGAGTTCCCCCGGTGTCATCGCGCCGTTCAGGTCGAGGATGTTCAGCGCGTAGAGGTCGGTCGCGTGCAGATCGACCGCCTTGGCGCCCGCCTGAGCATGCAGCACAACCGAACTCAGGTACCGGCGAAAGATCGCGCTCGGGTCGTCGTCGGGTGTCGACATACTTGCCTCTCACTTCGTCCACGCAGACACTTCGTCGTCAATGATAGATCTTGTCCCCACCTGCATCAGGGCTACAAGACCGTCCCGCGTCTGTTGTGATCGCGCTGCGCGCAACCCGTGAATCCGGCATCCTCCTGCGCGATCGTGGGTGAATGACTTCCACCGCCGCGCCATCGACCACCGATTCCGAGCTGGACGCCATCTTCGCCCCGATCTTCGACCGGATCGCCGCGGGCGCGGTCGAGCGGGAGGTCGACCGGCGGCTGCCGTTCGATGAGGTGGGCTGGCTGAAGCAGGCCAGGTTCGGGGCGTTGCGGGTGCCGGTCGAGTTCGGTGGGTACGGCGTGAGCGTGCGGCAGCTGTTCCGGCTGCTCGTCGACTTGGCCGCGGCCGAGTCGAATCTGCCGCAGGCGCTGCGGGTGCACTGGTCGTTCGTCGAAGATCAGGTCCTGGCGGAGGCGGGGCCGCAGCGGGAGCGATGGTTGCGGGCCGTGGCGGCGGGCACGCTCGTCGGCAATGCGATCACCGAACCGGGGGTCGGCGCGGTGGACCGGTATCGCACCCGGCTGACCCGCGACGGTGACCGGCTGCTGCTCAACGGGGTGAAGTACTACAGCACCGGATCGCTGTTCGCCGACCACATCCTGGTCGCCGCCGACAGTGCCGGTGAGCGGCTCGGCGTGCTGGTCGACGCGGATGCCGAAGGGGTTGTGCAACACGATGACTGGGACGGTTTCGGCCAGCGGCTCACCGCGAGCGGCACCACCGAGTTCACCGATGTCGTCGTGGCCGAGGACCGCGTCCTCGGCCCCGGTTACGGGGTCGCGGGCCCCACCTACGGCACCGCCTACCTGCAATTGGTGCAGCTCGCGGTGCTAGCGGGGATCGCCGCGCGCGCCGAACGCGATGCCAGGGAATGGGTGAGCGCGCGCACCCGCACCTACACCCACGCCGCCGCCGATCTGCCGCGCGAAGACCCCCTCGTCCAGCAGGTGATCGGCAAGCTGTCGGCGGCGGCGTTCACCGCGCGTGCGGCGGTGCTCGCCGTGGCGGATGTGCTCGACCGGGTACTCGACGCCGGGGCGAAGGACGAGAAGGATCTCGTGGCCACCGAATTAGCTGCCGCGCAAGCACAACTCGGGGTGATCGACATCGTGCTCGGCGCCACGACCCAACTGTTCGAACTCGGCGGAGCCTCGATCGTGTCCGAACAGCTGCGCCTGGATCGGCATTGGCGCAACGCCCGCACCATCTCGGTGCACAATCCCGCCATCTTCAAAGCTCGTGCGGTCGGCGACTACCTGCTCAACGGCACCGACCTGCCGTTCGGCTGGAGCGCGGGCGAGCGGAGCACCGGCACAACAGCTTCCGCGAATCCGGAGCCCGAGGATTCGAGCACTGGGCGTCCCGAGGCGGCGTCGCGATGAGCAGGCCGATCCGGTTCAATGCCTTCGACATGAACTGCGTCGCCCACCAGTCGCCGGGGCTGTGGCGTCATCCCGAGGATCAGTCGCACCGCTACACCGACCTCAGCTACTGGACCGAGCTGGCGAAACTCCTCGAGCGCGGGCGGTTCGACGGGATCTTCATAGCCGATGTCCTCGGCACCTACGACGTGTACGGCGGCAACGACATCGCCGCGCTGCGCCAAGGCGCGCAGACACCGGTCGCCGATCCGCTGCTGCTGGTGTCGGCGATGGCGGCGGTGACCGAGCACCTCGGTTTCGGGATCACCACCGGCACCGGTTTCGAGCATCCGTTTCCCTTCGCCCGCCGCCTGTCCACCCTCGACCACCTCACCAACGGCAGGCTCGGCTGGAATGTGGTGACCGGCTACTTACCTTCCGCGGCAAGAAATTTCGGTGACGACGACCAACTCGACCACGACGAACGCTACAACCGGACGAATACCTCGAGGTGCTCTACAAGCTCTGGGAAGGTTCGTGGGAGGACGACGCGGTGGTGCGCGATGCCGAACGCGGCATCTACACCGATCCGTCGAAGGTGCACCACATCGGCCACTTCGGCGAGCATTACACCGTGCCGGGGATCCATGTATCCGAACCGTCACCGCAGCGGACGCCGGTGATCTACCAGGCGGGCGCCTCACCGCGCGGGGTGAAGTTCGCGGCCGAGAACGCCGAGGCGATCTTCATCGCCGGTCCATCGAAACGGATACTGGCGCAGACGGTCTCGCGCGTCCGCGACGCGCTCGAGGCCGCCGGACGTGACCGGCACGCGGCCAGGATCTACGCGCTGGCCACCATCGTCACCGACGAGTCGGACGAGGCGGCGCGGGCCAAACGCGAGGAGTACCTGTCCTATGCGAGCGTCGAAGGCGGGCTCGTGTTCATGTCCGGGTGGATGGGAATCGACCTGTCGCAGTACGACCTCGACGACCCGATCGGCGACGTGCGCAGCAACGCCATCCAATCGGCGGTCGCGGCATTCCAGGAATTCGACGACGACGGCCGCGAATGGACGGTGCGCGATATCGGGCGCTGGGCGGGTATCGGCGGCATGGGCCCGGTGTTCACCGGCTCCGGCGAGACAGTCGCCGACCTGTTGCAGGAGTGGGTGGCCGACACCGACCTGGACGGGTTCAACCTCGCCTACGCGATCACGCCGGGGACCTTCGAAGACATTGTGCGCCATGTTGTTCCGGTGCTGACCGAACGTGGTGTCTACCGCACCGAGTACGAGCCGGGCACGTTGCGCAACGCCCTGTTCGGGGCCGGTGATCGGCTCCCGCCGGAACATCGCGGCACCAGCTATCGCCTCGGCGGTTCCCGTTCCACCGTGCTGCCACACTCGCAGTCGCGTCCCGAACCGGCGGTACAGGCTATTCGGATCGATTCCCGCTGATCGCAACACTCACCTTCGCGCGAACACGAGCGCACCATTCCGATATGACATCGCAGACTCCCGTTTCCCGCTCCACTCGTTCGGCCGCGGTAATCGGCGCCGGCCAAACCGGCGTCACTGCGGCGCTAGGTCTTCTCGACGCCGGTTTCACCGTGACCCTCTACAGCGACCGAGATCAACGCTCACTCCGTGACGACGTCCCCGCCACCGGCACCGCCCTCGAATTCGGCGAGACCCAGCAGGCCGAGGCGGCGCTCGGGCTCGACAGCTACACCGGGCGCGCGCCCCGCCACACCGGGCTCAGCGTGCGCATCGCCGGACCCGAGAACGCCGAACTGATCGCCTTCGACGGCACCTTCGACGGGTACGTCGGTGTCGCCGTCGACACCCGTCTCAAGGCCGACGAACGCCTCACCGCGTTCATCGAACGCGGCGGCGATTTCGTCGTCGGACCGGTCACCGCCGAATCCCTCGACACCATCGCCGCCGCCAACGAGCTCACCCTGGTCGCTACCGGCCGAGGTGGGCTGGCCGACCTGTTCCCGATCGACGAAGAGCGCACCGTCTACGACAAGCCGCAGCGCTCGCTGCTCACGGTCACCGTGACCGGCCTCGACTTCGACCCCGGCGTCTTCGCGCACCGCGGCCCGGCGGGCGGCGCGCACAGCCTGTTCTCCATCCTCGCCGAACAGGGCGAGGCCTGGTGGGGTCCGTACCTGCACAAGGACGTGGGCCCCAGCTGGGCGTTCCTGGGCTGGGCTCGGCCCGGCAGCGACTGGGAAACCCGGTTCGCCGCAGCCGATTCCGCCGAATCCGCGCTGCGGATCGTGAAAGACCTCTACCGCGACTACATCGACTGGGACCTGCCGGAAGTGCAGGCCACCCAGGTGATCGCCGAAGACCCCCACTCCTGGCTCAAAGGCGCGGTCCGACCGGTCGTGCGCGCCGGCGTGGGGCGCACCGCGGGCGGCCATCTCGTCGCCGCTCTCGGTGACACCGCGATCGCCTACGACCCGGTCGCGGGCCAGGGCGCGCAGAGCGGGCTGATCCAAGCACAGCGTCTGGTCGCGGCCGCCGCCGTGCACGACGGGCCGTTCGACGAGCAGTGGATCACCGACCGGTACGCCGCGTTCCTCGCCGCTCGCGGCGACGCCGCCGCCAAGGTGACCCGGCTGTTCCTCAGCGACCCCGAGTTCGCCGACATCGGCGGCCAGTTCTTCGCCACCGCCGCCGTCGACCCGAAGTTCGCCTCGGCATTGGTCGGCCTGCTGCACCGCCCACAGCCGTTCCTGCCGATCGACTCCCCCGCCGAGGCCGCTGCCTACATCACCGAGGTCACCGGGGTGGACGCGGCCGAGTTGCTGGCGAAATTCGCCCCGGCGGGCCGCTTCGAACGCTCGACATTCGCCCCGGCCACGGTCGGGTAAGGGCACCGGATCCGGTCGGCCGCGGCATCCACGCCCGCGGTCGGCCGGAGCTCGGGCTTCCACCAAGGGTGTACAGCGGCCACCCCCGGGGTTAGCTGGGTGATACCCGCGGGCACTATCCCCACCGGCACAGAGAGCGGATAGTCATAGTCATCCCCTATGACTTTCTCCCCTGTGAAGGAACGACCGCATGCAGCCCAGTTACGTGCACCACGTCAGGCACCAGGTTCACACCTACGGAGAGACCCGCTCCTACACCTACCTGCGTGAGGCCGGGCGCGAGCTCGTCGAGGAGATCGCCACCTACCGCGAACTCGATCGTGACGCCAGGGCGCTCGCCGCGTGGCTGGCCGACCGCCCGGAATCGGCGGAACCCGTCGTCCTGCTCTACCTCGACGGCATGGCTTTCCTGCGGGCCTTCCTCGGCTGCCTCTACGCGGGCGTCATCGCGGTTCCCGCGCCGCTGCCCCACGATGAGCGCAGCACCCGACGTGTCGCGGGCATCATCGCCGACTCCGGCGCCCGATTGGTTCTCACCACCGCCAACTTCCAGCCGATGATCGCGGCAGCGACCACCGCCGTCGTCGCGGCGACCGACGAAGAATACGGCGACCCCGACGCATGGCGGATGCCTGATATCGACACCGGGACCATCGCGTTCCTGCAGTACACGTCCGGCTCGACCGGCACACCGAAGGGCGTTGTGGTCACCCACGGCAACCTCCTGCACAACGAAGCCGCGATCTCCACCTCGATCGGGATCAGCGACGCCTCGACCGGCGTCACCTGGATCCCGCAATTTCACGACATGGGCCTGATCGGATCGCTGCTCGCCTCGATCTACGCCGGCGCGAACCTGGTCTTCATGTCGCCGACCACCTTCCTCAAACGCCCCGTGCGCTGGCTACAGACGATCGACAAGTACCGCGCCACCTGCACCGCCGCCCCGAACTTCGCCTATGAACTGATCACCAAACGCGTCACCGACGAGCAATTGGCCGCCCTCGACCTGTCCACCCTCGAAGTGGCGTTGTGCGGCGCCGAGCCGGTCCGCGAACGAACCATCGCCGCGGTGCGCGAACGGTTCGCACCCGCGGGGTGGCGCCCGACCGCTCTGCTGCCCGCCTACGGCCTTGCCGAAGCGACGCTGCTCGTCACCGCCGGACCGGTCGACGCACAGCCTGTCGTCACCGATGGGCCCGACAGCTTGCTGGTCGGTTGCGGACAGCCGGCGCGCGGTCTCACCGTCCGCATCGTCGACCCGCACACCGGGCAGCAGGCCGTCGACGACACCGTCGGCGAGATCTGGGTCCAGGGCGACAGCGTTGCCGCGGGCTACTGGAACCGGCCCGAGGAGACCCGCCACACCTTCGACGCGTACCTCGGCACCGAAGGGCCGTTCCTGCGCACCGGCGACCTCGGCATGCTGCGCGACGGCGAGCTGTTCGTCACCGGTCGGCTCAAGGACCTGCTGATCATCAACGGCCGAAACCTCTACCCGCAGGATGTCGAGGAACTGGTGGAGCAGTCGCACCCCGCGCTCACCACCGGCGTCGCCGTCTCCGTCGAAGCCGGTGGCCGGGAACGGCTCGTCGTCGTGCAGGGCATCAAGACAGCGCTGCTGCGCGGCACCACCCTCGCCGAACTGACCTCGACGATCAAGCTCGCGGTCGCCCGCGGTTTCGATGTCCCCGCACCCAGCGTCGTCCTCATCGAAAGCCGCTCCGTGCACCGCACCACGAGCGGCAAAGTCCAACGGGCCTCGATGCGCGAGGCCTTCCTCGACGACAGCATCGGGACCGTCCTGCACGAAGATCTCGAACCCGCCCTGAGCCGATCATCGACCGCCACCCGCTGAGGAGCCGAAACATGTTCGCCACCATCATCACCCATTCCACGACGATCCAGGACTGGCTCATCGAGCGCGTCGCCGACTACACCGAACGCGCACCGCACCAGGTGGACCCGACCATCCCGCTCGCCGAACTCGGCATGGACTCGGTGTCGGCGGTGGCCCTGTGCGGCGAGATCGAAGACCGGTGGATGCTCGACATCGACCCGACCCTGGTCTTCGAATACCCCACCATCGCGGCCATTTCCGCCCACCTCACCGCCGAAACCGCCGTCGCGGCATGACCGACATCGCTGTCGTCGGCCTCGACTGCCGCTTCCCCCACGCCGCCGACCCGGCGCAGTTGTGGCAGCTGTTGATCGAGGGCCGCGACGCGATCTCGGAAGTACCGTCGAGCCGCTGGAACGCCGACGACTTCCACGACCCGACCGGCGCACCCGGCACCATCAACACCCGCAGCGGCGGATTCATCGACGACGCCGACGCGTTCGACCACGAATTCTTCGGCATCACCTCCCACGAGGCCGAGGCGATGGACCCGCAACAACGCCTGCTGCTGCAGGCCACCTGGCGGGCCTTCGAGGACGCCACGCTCGATCCCCGCGCGCAATCCGGCTCGCGGACAGGGGTTTACGTCGGCGTGATGGCCAACGAATGGGCCAACCTGCAGATGAGCGACTACGCCGCGATCACCCCGCAGCACGGATCCGGCAACGGCTACTTCATGACCGCGAACCGGCTGTCCTACCAGTTCGACCTCGCGGGGCCGAGTATCGCGGTCGACACGGCCTGCTCGTCGTCGCTGGTCGCGGTCCATCTCGCGTGCGCTGCCCTGGCGGCGGGCGATTGCGACCAGGCCGTCGCGGGCGGTGTGAATCTCGTGCTGACCCCGGCCGTCGGCGTGTTCTACACCCAGGCTGGGCTGTCGGCGCCGGACGCGCGGTGTAAACCGTTCAGCGGCAACGCCGATGGGATCGTGCGTGGGGAAGGTGTCGCGGTGCTCGTCCTGCGGCGCCTGGCCGACGCCGAGGCCGCGGGGCTGCCGATCTACGCGGTGATCAAGGGCAGCGCGGTCAATTCCGACGGGCGCAGCAATGGCATCACCGCGCCGAACCGGTGGGCCCAGCAGAAGGTGATCGGCGAGGCGTATCAGCGGGCTGGAGTACGTGCCGATGACATCGATTTCATCGAGGCGCACGGCACCGGAACAGTTCTCGGCGACATGATCGAGGTCAAGGCGCTCGGCAAGCTGCATGCGAACAACCGGGCACGGCCCTGCGGAATCGGATCCATCAAGGGCAATCTCGGCCACACCGAGGGTGCCGCGGGCGTCGCCGGGCTCATCAAAGCCGTCCTCAGCCTGCACCACGGCGTGGTCCCGCCGTCGAGGTTCGCCGACCAGGAGAATCCGCGCCTGCAGATGGCGCAGCAAGGCCTGTGTCTGCTCGCCGACTCCATGTCCCTCGACGGACCCGCGCTCGGTGGGGTGAGCAGCTTCGGCCTCGGCGGCACGAATGTGCACATGGTGCTGGCGAGCGCCCGCACCACCGAGGCACCCGCGACGGCAGGGGCGGGGGTGCTCACCCTGTCGTCGGACAGCGAGGAAGGATTGCGGCGCAACGCGATTCGGCTTTCCGAATCATTGAAGTCGTCGCAGCACAACCGCTTCGACCAACTCTGCTGGACGAGCAATCAGGTCAAGTCGTCAGGCCGCCACCGGCTCGCCGTCGTCGCGCACGATCGCGACGAGGCAATCGCCCAGCTGAGCAACGGTTCGCTGTCCGGTGTCGCGCGGCCGGTCCGGGTCGGCTGGATGTTCACCGGCCAGGGGTCGCAATTCCCCGGTATGGGGCGGACTCTGCACGCGGCGAGCCACGGGTTCCGGCGCGCGCTCGAGCTGGTCGATACCGCCATGGCCGTCCACCTCGGCCGGTCGGTCCGGGAGCTGCTGCTCGACGAGCACGCCGACGTCGACCCCACCGAGCTCGCCCAACCGGCGATCTTCGCGATGGAATACGCCATCGCCAAGACGCTCGCCGACCTGGGCGTGCGGCCCGCGTGGCTGATCGGGCACAGCATCGGCGAATTCGCGGCCGCCGCGGTAGCGGGGGTCTTCGATGTCGATGACGCCTGCAAGCTGGTCACCGCGCGTGGGCGGCTGATGCAACGGCTGCCCGCGGGTGGCGCGATGCTGGCCGTGCGCTCCACCCCGGAGTCGATCGCGGACCTGCTCACCGCCGAACCCGCTGTGGTGCTCGCCGCCGTCAACGGCCCGCACGATCTCGTCCTCTCCGGCGACGCGGAGGCGCTCACCCGCATCCATTCGGCGCTGCGCACGCGTTCGGTGACCGCGAAGCCGCTCACCGTGTCACACGCGTTCCACAGTCCGCTGATGGCGCCGATGCTGGCCGAGTTCGAGGCCGTGGCCAGTACCTGCGCCTATCGCGCCGCCGCCCTGCCGATCTACTCGACCGTGCACGGCCGACCGCTCGACCCCGACGAGGTGATGGATGCCGAATACTGGACCGAACACGTCCGCGCCACAGTCCGTTTCGGCGAGGCCGTGAGCGCCGCGCTCGGCACGGACCCGACGCATCTCGTCGAGGTCGGGCCCCGCCGCGTACTCGCCGCGTCGGTGCGCCGGATCAACCCCGAACTCGACGCCCGCTACCTCTCGCCGAGCCCCGGCCCGGGTGCGACCGGCGAGGAACTCGCCGCGACCGTAGCGGCGCTCTACTGCGACGGTCTGGACCCCGAATGGAACGAACTCTACGAACCGGCACAGCGCGTGCGCCGGCGTCTGCCGGTGTACGAGTTCTCTGTCGCGCACAGATTCTGGGTGGAGCCACCCGCTGCCGGCGAAGTCGGTGCCTCGGCGCGCACACCGAGATCCGCACCGGCGCAAGCAGATACCGAGGGAACAATGATCGACCCACTGATCGCGCTCTTCCGTGAACAGAACGCGGTGCTGGCGAGCCTGTTGGCGGCACCTGCCGAAGCACGCGGCCCGCACCTCGCCACCGCCACCTCGCGCCACGATCTCGCCCCGGACGCGGTCGCGGGCATCGTCCGCGCGGAACTGGCCAGGGTGAGCGGATTTCCCGCCGACCGGCTCCACGACAACCGAACACTCGGTGACGGCCTCGGACTCGATTCGCTCATGCTGACCGACCTGTTCGCCGGTCTGACACGCAAACTCCCCGGCACGACCATCGACCCGGCCCACATCACGGGGACAACGACACTGGGCGACATCATCGCCCACCTCACCGGTCAGCTCACCGACTCGCCCACCGAGGCAACCGCGTCAGTGGCCTCTACGCCCGAAAACATCACTCCCACAGCCGAAGCCAGGCCGACCACCGTCACGCCCGAATACCGGATCGCCGACTTCGCCGAGGTGCGGGCAATCGCCGACCGGCTCGAAGGCGGCGAAGCGCTCGGCCTTGCCAATCCGTACTTCCTGATCAACGACGGCGTCACCAGGGATACCTCGTTCATCGGCGGCACCGAGGTCGTCAACTTCGCCAGCTACAACTACCTGGGGATGTCCGGTCACCCCGCGGTCGTCGCCGCCGTGCAAGACGCCGTGGCCCGCTACGGCAGCTCGGTCTCGGCCAGCCGCCTTCTCTCCGGTGAGAAGCCGATCCATCGTGAACTCGAGGCCGAACTGGCCGCCCTGCTCGGTACCGAGGACGCGATCGCGCTGGTCGGCGGCCACTCGACGAACGTGACCATCATCGGCCACCTCGTCGACGGGCAGGACCTGGTGATCCACGACAGCCTGGCCCACGACAGCATCCTGCAGGGCTGTCGGCTCTCCGGGGCGACCCGCAGACCGTTCCCCCACAACGACCACGCCGCCCTCGACGCGTTGCTGACCGAAATCCGCCACCAGTACCGCCGCGTCCTGATCCTCATCGAAGGCGTCTACAGCCAGGACGGTGACATCCCCGATCTGCCCGCGATCATCGAGATCAAGAAGAAGCACCGCGCGCTGCTGATGATCGACGAGGCGCACAGCGTGGGTGTGCTCGGCGAGACCGGCGGTGGCATCGGCGAATACTTCGGTGTCGACCGCGGCGACGTCGAACTGTGGTCCGGCACGATGTCGAAAGCGCTCGCGGGCTGCGGCGGCTATGTGGCGGGCAGCGCGGACCTGATCCGGTTTCTGAAGTACACCACCCCTGGCTTCGTCTACAGCGTCGGAATGACACCGATGAACGCCGCCGCGTCCTTGGCCGCGATGCGGCTGTTGCGTGCCGACCGCGAGCCACTCGACCGCCTGCGACGCAACTCGGAGCTCTTCCTTCGCCTTGCCCGCGAGGCGGGCATCAATACCGGCGACAGCCGCGACACCCCGATCATCCCGTGCATCGTCGGCGACTCGATGAAGACGCTGAAACTGTCCACCGCGCTACTGCGCCGCGGGATCAACGTCAATCCGATTCTGTACCCGGCCGTCCCGGAAGACCTGGCCCGGCTCCGCTTCTTCGTCACGGCCTGTCACACCGAGGATCAGATCCGCGACACCGTCACCGCCCTCGCCGAAGAACTCGCCCTGCTTTCCGCGCAGGACCTCGTCGACCGCTAGGCCCCGATCCAGTCCGCGTGGCCGACGAACCGGTCAGCTGGTCCAGTCGACTCGATCGGCCCGTCGCACCGGGCAACTGTAGCCACACCACGGCGAACATCCGACCAGTCTCACCCACCGCCGAGCTATGACTCAGGGGCGCGCCCGGTGCGCCGTTTGCCACAGCCGGGCCCAGTCGAATGCCGCGGCGGCGGGGCGCACTCCCGGCCTGTTCCTGGGTACTCGCACTCGCAAAGCCGCCGGTCGGATAGCGCACCGCACCGGAGTTTCGAGGAGCATGGATTCGCGGGGGGCGGCCCCCCCCCGCGACCGGGGGGGGGGGGGGGGCCGGCGCGCGGCGCGCCGCGGCCCGGGAGCCCCCCACCCGCCGCGGGTGGTAGCCGCCCCCCCAGGTTTGTGTGTTCGTTCTTGGTTCGGCGGTCCCCGGCGAGGGGGTTGGGGGGGGCGTGGGCTGGGACGGTCAGCTCGATCGCCGTGTCCTGCGACAGGCCGCGCAGGCTGGTCCGGCGCAACAAACCGACCGCTGCCCTGGTGCTGGTGACCGACAGCGTGACCGCGCCGAGGACACCGCGATCGAGCCGGACGCGATGGCTCAGTCCCGCCAGATCATTGCTGCCGTACGGGTTGTTGCTCACCAGGATCGCCTGTGGTCCCGCCACCGCGATCGCACCGATCCGGGCGACCAGTCTCGGGCCGCTGTGCCCGTTGAGCAGATCGGGAAGCAGCGCCAGCACCGTCGCGGTCTTGTCATCGCGGTAGGCCGGACTGCGCACGATCTCCGCGTACACCCCGAACGAGGCGTTGTTGACGAAGGGACGCCCGTTGACGGTGCCGAGGTCGACGCGCAACTCCACGCCGTCGCGCAGTGCGTCGAGCGACCGGGTGGGATCGGTGCGATCGAGTCCGAGGTCCATGGCGAAGTGGTTGCGGGTTCCGGCGCTGATCACCAGGAACGGCAGGTCGTGTTCGACCGCCACCGCCGCCACGAGGGCCTGGGTCCCGTCGCCGCCCGCGACCCCGAGCAGATCGGCCCCGTCCGCGACCGCCTTTTGGGCCAATGCGGTGACATCGATATCCTCTGGCCCTTCGAGTAGCGCGACCCGGGCCCCGAGTTCCTCGGCTTTGCGCACGAGGTCGTACTTCGACACCTTCCCGCCACCGGAACGCGGATTCATGATCAGGAACGGGCGCTGCGGTGGTGGAACGGAGTATTCGGGCATCGTCGAGTCCGAATCGCTGCCGCGAAGAGCGATCCGGGCGGCGCCGACGGTCACCACCGCGAGCACACCCGAAACCACAACGACCCACAGCAGATTCGCACGAACGAACGAGACCACGACGATGATCGGCGCGAGCAGCGCAACGCCGAGGGAGATCCACCGCAGTATTCCGAACCGGGTGACAAACGAGTAAAGCGCCGCCACCGCGACCACGACGCCGCCGGTACCGACGATGAGCAACGCCACGACACCGACGAAGCCCGCGGCGAGCACCGGCACCGCCGCCGCGACGGCCGCGGACACGAACGCCAGCCACGCCCACCAGCGTCGAGCGCGGCTACCGGTATCCGGGGTGTTCACGGAGGCCGATCACTTGGCGGTCGTCTTCGGCACGACATCTCCTGACTGGATTCAGCGTGGACGTCCACTCACCGTAGCCGCGTCGGCGAGCCGGACGGATCATCCTTTTCGGATGAGCCGCGCCGCCTACCCGAGACTTAGCTCAGCCTGCCCGGTCGATGCTGGAAATGCAGAAACCGTTCGCGGCATGGTCGAGGGTGAGGTCGACCGCCGACGTCGCACCGTCGGCACCGGTCACCGGCGCGCTGACGGTCACGACCGACCCGGTGGAGCCGCGGACCGTGAGCGCCTTGTCCTCGAAGCGCCGCACCCCGGACAGCGTGGTGCCCGGCTGAGCGCCGGTGCACAGCAGCGGGTAGTCCGGTTCGATGTCGGCCGGGTTCACCGGATCACCGACCACCCGGCTCAGATAGCGCTCGACGGTGTAGCGGGCCTGCTCGTCGGTGAGCCGGGTCGCCGATGGGTCGCCGACGATCGGGCAGCCGTAGACGGACCGTAACTCGCTGGGGCGCAGGCTGACCTGGAGCGTGTCGTTGCGCCAATACGGTCCGAACTCGCCGAGGGTGCCAGGGCGGCGCACCGCGTCGGTGATCTGCTCGACGTCGCCGTACATCCGGGGGATCTCGGCGGGCGACTGGGTCCAGCACTTGCGGATCAGCGCGCTCGTATCACCGGCGAGGACATCGTCGAGCCAGGGCCGCAAGACCGACGCCGCCTTCGGGCTGTTCGGGACGGCACCGATCTGCGCGACCTGCGTGGTCATCGGCGCGTCCACCCCGCCCCGATCCTTGGCGGTCAGCACGGCGAACGCGGTCACCCCGGCCACCACCGCCGCGCCACCGACCCCGAGCAGGATCTTCTTAGTTCGCGAGGTGCCGGGAGCACGCGGTTGCGGCGTTCGCGTCTCTCGATGCAGCACAGCGGTATCCCCCACCACCGGCCTGCCGGTGAGAGCAGCGATCGCCGCGTCCGCGAGCTCACCGCAGCCGGCATACCGGTCGTCCGGGTTCTTCGCCATCGCCCGCGCGATCACCGCGTCCAGTGCGAACGGCAGTGCCGGATTACCGGCCGACGGGCGCGGCGGTGGTTCGATCAGATGCGCGCTGATCAACGCGGCCGGACTCTCCCGCTGGAACGGAACGAACCCGGTGAGCAGCTCGTAGAGGGTGCCGCCGAGGGCGTACACATCGGTGCGCACGTCGAGCGGCTGCCCCTCGAGCTGTTCGGGCGCCGCGTACGCGAGCGTGCCGAGCACCGATCCCGCGGAGGTGAGACTGGTGGTCTCCCCCATACTGCGAGCGATTCCGAAGTCGGTGACCAATACTTCGTCGGTGCCGTCGTCGGCACGCGCGATCAGCAGGTTCGCCGGTTTGATATCGCGATGCAACAGCCCCTGCCGATGCGCGTAATCCAGCCCCTTGGCCGCCTCGGCGACGATGCGAACCGCTCGCTCCGGCGTGAGTACCGACAACCCCTGACGCAGCAACTGCGCCGCGTCGAGCCCGTCCACGAACTGCATCGCGATCCACAACCGATCGCCATCGACCCCCCGATCGAAGATCTGCACAACATTCGGATGCCGCAGCCGCGCAGCCAGATCGGCCTCCCGCTCGAACCGCGCCCGAAACGTCGGCTCCACCGCGAGCCGCGCATCGAGCACCTTCAGCGCGTCCCGGCGCGGCAACCGCGGATGCTGAGCCAGATACACCGCCCCCATCCCGCCACCACCGACCCTGCGCTCGATGCGGTACCCCGCAAGGATCGCCCCCGGTCCGAACTCCATCACAGCTCCTTCGCACCACCCACGTGACTGCGATCAGGCTATCCGCCCCTGCCCACCCCTGCCGCAACTCGGATTCGCGTGCGCCGGCTCAGCGATGACGTCGAACGACCGGCGCCGTCAGATCTCGGTGCGCTCGCCCCATTTCGCCATCCAGCTCGCGTTCTCCAGCGAGATGGTGTTCTCGCAGTCCGCGACGAACTCCGCCCACCGGACCTGGTCGGTCGGTGAGCCGTCGGTGCGCCACCGATCGAGCCGCCGTTGCAGGCGGTCCGCGGTGGCGAGATAGGCCATCACCAGGAAGTCGTAGCGCTTGCCCGCGAGGTAGGCCAGCAACGATCCGCTCAGCGTGGTCATGACCGCGACCCATGGCGCGATCCGGCCCGCCGCTTCCACGCCGAGGCCGGTGTTGATCGCGGCGACGATCGTGGCCGCGAGGCCGAGGCCGACGGCGCCGCGGCGCAGCCGGGACGCACGGATGCGGTAGCAGCGGGCAGCAGGCAGGTAGTAGTCATCGATCTGGGCCCGAACCCGGTCGCGGATGTACTCGTCGGGGCGCATCGATCGTGGCGCCCGGACGGCCTCGTCGCTGGGCTCGAGCAGCGGCAGCAGGTCCTCGGCCGTCTTCTCGATGCCATCGATATCGGCCAGCAATTGCCCGGACTGTTCGGGGTCGCCGGTGGCACGGAAGGTGATGATTCGTTGCTTGACTCCCTCGGAGACCGCCCGGGCCCGGACCCAGCGGCGGGTCGATTCCGCGGTCAGGTACTGGGCGGTGAGGTACGTCGCCACCGCCAGCGCCACCGCACCCGACAGCGCCACGATGCGGGTCGGCGTGCCCGCCGAGCGGAGGATCGTCGTGGTCGCGGCCGTGGCGATCGCACCCCAGCTGCCGAGGAGGAGAACCGCCAGGCGCGTTCGATCCAATCGGCGCTTCATCCGGGTAGCGGTGACCGACCAGCGAGTTCGCCGCTGCCAGAGGGTATTCAGAATGTCGTCGTCGGCCGTCATCGGCTACTCCTCCTCGTCGGCGATCGGTAGCCCCTCGCACAGCTCGATGTAGTCGATCTCCGAGGAGACCCAGTCCCGCCACGTCTCCCGGCTCATGTTGTGGGTCATCTTGGCGCAGAGTTGCTCGGGCGAGGCGGTCGGCACGGGCCATACCCGGATGGTCTCGTCAATGCTGGCCGAGATGACCCGAGAACCGTCGGGCGTGAAGTCGACAGCGGTGACGATCGCGCCGTGACCGACCAGAGCCGGACCGATCTGACTGTTTGTCTCCACATCCCACAGCCGCAACACATTATCGGTGCCGACGGTGACGAGCGTGCGGCCGTCCGGCGAGAATTGGACTCTGATGGCCGGGCCGTCCTGCACCATGGGAACGTCGACTTCCTGGCCGGTATCGGTGTTCCAGATGCGAACTAGTTTGTCTTCGTAGCCGACGGCGAGTAAGTGGCCGTCCGGGCTGAAGCTGGTGCTCCTGACCCACCCCTTCCCAACCATCGGCTGGCCGATCGGCCGGCCGGTGTCTGCGTCCCACAACCGCACCGAGTAGTCGGAGGCGCCGGTAGCGACGCGCCGACCGTCGTTGTCGATGGATACCGTCTGCACGGAGCCGTCGTCATGACTCAGTTCCGGTCCGATCGGCCGCATACTGGCCATGTCAAGAATCTGAGTAATACCTTCGGCTTTGATCACCATCCGGCGCCGCCCGGGATCGTGTGCGAGGTTGGTCGTTTCGGGCGGCAGGGGGGGGGGGGGCCCCCCGCCCGCGCCCCCCGCGGGCGCGCCAAAACCAAAATTACTTGGACGCGGCGCGCGGGGGGGGTCACACACACGGGACGGATAA
>NZ_JBHXNJ010000006.1:102431-188922 GCF_042719655.1 Nocardia sp. NPDC058518 | reverse complement strand
TCTCCCACTCTAGTGGGGCGGGCTGCTGATTTTGTTTATACTATCCCGGGGGTCTGGTGTGGTGTTGGGTTGTTTGGGGGGGCGGGGGCGTCGGCCCCCCCCATCGCCGCGCCCGATGTGGCATCCCAGAACCGAATTTCGGTCCAGGCGAGGGCTTGGGGGCTGAACCCGAGGGACTCCACCTGTGTGCCTTCGATTGTGTATTCGGTGGACTGGAAATTGCCGTGTTCGCCGCGGATCAGGGGACCGATCTGTGCCCCGGTGGCGATATCCCATTGCCGGACAGTGCCGTCCGCACCGCCAGAGACGATATGACTGCCGTTCGGGCTCACGTCCGCGCCCAACACCTTGGCGCCGTGGTGCATTGTTCGCCCGCCGCCTACCTCCCACTCGCGGAGGGTGGAGTCCAGACTGCCGGACAGGATTCGACCTGAGTCGGGGTGAAATGCGACGCTGGACACGACGAGTTCGTGCCCTTCCAGCGGCTCTCCGAGTTGCCGACCCGTCGTGGCATCCCACAGCCGGATCGTTTTGTCATCGCTTGCCGAGGCGATCTCAGTGCCGTCGCGACTGTAGGTCACTTGTTCTACAGCTGCGGTATGGCCGCGTAGCGGCTCCCCGATCGGCCGGTGGGTCCTGGTATCCCATTGCTGGAGATCGAATCCCGCGACCACGAGCCGGTCACCGCTCCGGTCGAAGGCAATGCTGTTCACCGCACTATCGGTGTACGCGGTCAACGGCTCGCCCGAGGGCAGTCCAGACTGAGCGTCCCACAGACGGACGGTGCCGCCGATGTCGCCCGAGGCGATCAGCCCGCCCTCGCCGAACGCCACCGATGTCACCGGGCTGGTGTGCCCGGTCATCTCACCGACCTGCTGGTGCGTCTCGGTATCCCAGAGCAGGAGGGTTTTGTCCCAGCTTGCCGACACGATGTGGCGGCCGTCCGGGCTGAATGCGGCGCCGACGATCGCTTCGGTGTGGCCGCGCATTTCGGCACCGATCTGCTGCTGGGACCCGGTGTCCCACAACCTCACTGTTCCATCGCGGCCCGCGGACACGAGGCGAGCACCGTCCGGACTGAACGCGATGCGTGTCACCTCGGACGCGTGACCCGTCAGCAGAGCACCAATCGGCTTCCAGGTAGTGGCGTCGAGCAGCTGGATCGCGGTACCACGGGTGGCCGCGATCCGTGTCCCGTCCGGACTGTAGGTGACACTGGCGACGTCGGCCTCGTTCATGTGGACGATTTTTCGGAGTTTTCCTTGCTGGTGAACAGCGTTGAGCAGAGCGAACTCCCGCTTGGTTTCTGTAGGAATGCGATACGCGGCCATGGCCATCTGCATTCCCAGAATGTCGTTGCTCTTGCCCGGCCACCTTCCCGAGAGCATGAGCTGCGAATTCGCCGACAACGCCAGCACTGTCGCGTGGCGGCTCTCCGCTACAGCGCGCTCCTGCGCCCGATCGGCACGCACCCACAGGAACCCCGCGACCAGCGCGGCAACCATGGTCAACGCCAGCGCCGCCCGCAGAATCCGCGACCGCCGCCGCAATGCCCGCGCGCTGCGCTGCGCGTCCTCCTTGGCCCGACTTTCCGTGGCCGCCAACGTTTCCGCCGCCTGCTGGCGTTCCCTGGCCGCCTTCAGCTCGCCCTCCCGGTGCCTGCGTTCCTCGTCGAATCGCTGGTCCTCAGCACGTCGCGAGGCCAGCAACAAACCGCTGACAGGGTTGAGTCGCTCCCGAAAGCCCGGCGTGGCCGCGAGCGCTTCGGCGTCGGTGAGCCGCGACCCCGACAACAGCCATTCGCCGCGCCGCCCGTTCTGTTCCCACGCCTGCGCGGCCCGCTCGATGTTGTCGGCGGCCTCCAGATCGGCAGCCTCCACCCGCAGCCAGTCGGCGAGCGTATCCCATTGGCGCAGCAGGCTTTCCAACGCGACCTCGACGACAACCGCCCCGTCACGCTCGTCCTTGACCAGCAGCCTGCGCGCGACGAACTCCTCGAGCAGCGGATGACTCTCCGGCGGCAGATCGAACCAGCGGGCAGGCCGGCGCATCGGCTGGTCGTTGCCGGAGTTGATCGTCGCCAGCCATGGCACGAATGCCCGTCGCAAGATCGCCAGCTGACCGGCACGGACCTCGGGATCGGTGTCGAGGAGTTCGTCGACCTCACGCTGCACGACCCGCCGCAACCCGCCCAGGGATTCGTAGTGCGCGAGAGTGATCTCCCCGTCCCCGTAGTCCCGATACAGCCGGGCGAGGGTGAGCGAGAGCAGCGGCAGGGTGTCGGCGCCGCGTGACCAGTCGTCGAGCAGACGTTCCACCAGGTCCGGGGCGAACGACAACGCCGCGCCCGCTTCCCTCGCCCGCCGCACCGGCCCGACGATGACCTCCTTGAACTGGGCCTGCGGCATCGGTTTCAGATCGTCGAACGGCCGCACCGCGACCGAGGCCAGCATGGGTGCGGTCTGCAGCGGTTCGTAGCGGTCGGAGCGGATGGTGGCGATCGCGACCATCGCGATCCCGCGCTCGCGGTCGAGCAGGCCGCCGAGCAGGGTGAGCAGCACCCCCGCCTGTTCACCCGCCTCGGGGCCGAACAGCTCCTCGGCCTGGTCGATCGGCAGGATCAGCGTCGGCGCCGGGTCCTCGGCCGAGTCGAGGAGACGCTCCCGCGCGGCCTGCTGGGCTTCGATCAGCCAGGCCCGCACCTGTTCGATGTCGCGGACGCCGTCCTCGATCTCGGTGAGACCGGGCCGGCGCAGTCCGACGCCCACGCGCAGCGCGTGGACAGACCGCGCGAATCCGGCGTCGCCGGTGAGCGCTTTACGGTGTGGCCGAACGATTTCCATGGTGAGGAAGTGGCGATCGTCGCGGGCCAAGCGCGGCAGCAACCCGGCGCGCACGAACGACGACTTGCCCACCCCGGACGGACCGAGCACGACGAACAGGTGGCCGCCACCGACGTTGCGCAGCCCGCGCACCGTGTCGATCGCCCGCCCGATCTGCGCGTCGCGGCCGAAATAGACTGCGGCGTCGACGGATTCGAGCGGTTCCCATCCGCGGTAAGGTGCGCGGCCCGGGTCGCCCGGCGGTGGCCAGCCGAAGGTGTCGGCGCCGATGCCCGCGGCCCGCAGGCCGTGCCGGAGCCGCTGCAACCCCTCGGTCAGGAACTCGACCGTTTCCCCGTCCACCGATATCGCCGTCTTGGGCCCGTCCCCGAACAGGTCGCAACGCTGCCATTCACTGGTCATGTCGCGCCCGGTCAACGGTTCGAGGCGGACGGTGAAGATCGGCTTGTTCAGGGTCTCGGCATGGCGGTATTCGACCTTGCACTCATGAGAACTGTCCCAATTGTTCGACAACAGGCAGATGACCGCCTCGCAGCGGTCGCCCGCCCGGCGCAAGGCGTCCTTCCATCGGACGCCGCCCGGAATCCCGGTATCCGGGTCGAGATCGAGGAAGATCTCGCCCGCCAGACCCGGCTCCGCCTCGATCAGCCACGCCCGCAGCGCGACCGCTTCGCGGCTGTCCCGGCTCGAATGACTGAGGAACAGCCTGGCCGACCGCGCGGCGTTCATCGCAACTACACCCGCGACCGGTCGATGCCCGCTTCGATCAGCGCCGACCTCGCGACATCCTTCGCGCAGGCGGTGAGCGCACCGAACGCGCTGATCCGGCTGAACGTCTGCCCGGTGTGAACGACATTGTCGTGCTCGTCGTCGCCATCCACGATCGGCACGGCGCCCGCCAGCAACCATTTGCGCACCTGCGCGACCGACGGCATCGTCCCCGCCACCCGCAGATGGAATTGCTGAATCAGCAACACGACGCCGGCGACCACGGGCGTGGCCTGACTGGTGCCGTGCTGGATCGACTCGCCGCTGTCGTTGCGGATTCCCGACGAGGTCGTCGGGGCGCCGGGCGCGAAGACATCGGTCGCGCAATCGCCACCCACGTTCGAGTGCAAGCGCTGCGAGAACGGCGTGATCCGGTCCGGAGCCGTCGACAGGGCGGTCGCCCCGGAGCCGTAGCTGAACGATCCTTCGTCGGCGTCGTAGACCGCGCCGACACTGATCGTCTCGCGGAAGATCGCCGGGTAACTCATGCCTTGACCACTGTTGTGGCCGAAGTAGTCGTTGCCCGCCGCGACACAGCAGGCGACCCCGGCGTCGGTGAGTTCCCGCATGGCGTCGCCGATGCCGTCACCCGCGAAATTCGCGTCCGAGGTGTTGTTGTCCGAGGCGCCGAGGGACATGCACACGACGGAAATGCCGAGCGATGTTCGATTGGCCAGCACCCAGCGCAGTGCGTCGCGGATCGCGAGGAAACTGCCACCGCCGGTGTTGCCGAGGACTTTGACGGGCACGATATGCGCGCGCGGTGCCATCCCGGTGTGCACGCCGCCGGCGCAGATGATGCCCGCGACGTTGGTTCCATGGCCCTGACCGTCGCCCGGATCGTCGGGCGAACCGTTGTTGTCCGAGGTGAAGTTCCGGCCCGCACGTACCCGGCCCGCGAAATCGACGTGCGTCGTGCGGAGCCCCGTGTCGAGAACGGCAACGGTCATACCGGACCCGTCGACGTTGAACTTGGCGCGAGCCTCCGCCGCACGCACCAGCAGATCGACCTCGAGCAGTTCCGGCATGAACGACAGGTCGGTCTGCAACGGCTTCTCGACGGGTACCACCGATTCGAACGCGACGCCGGCCGCCCGCTCGGCAGAGATGGTGTCGGACATGATGATTCCTTTCCTACAGAGCCGTGGCTACTCCTACAGACCAGTGGCTGCCGAAGGGCATCGATGTCGAGTCCTCGCGATCGGTGCGGGGTGCGACAGATGCGGTGGACATCCGTGCTCCTCGATTCCCGAGCGGCTCCGAACGCCGACGTCAGCCGCAGATTTTCTGTCCACTCTGAACGTACGAGGATGTGTGCGCGCCCGACGCGAGTACCCGGCTACCCCAATTTCCGGGGCGGTACTACGTCCTCGGATACACGGAACTGTCGGGGAGCCGATTCGCCATCAACGAACCGGTCGCACCGTCGAGTCGGGCGATGAACGCCACGAGTTCGGAAAGTTCAGTAGTGGTACCTGGCCTGCACGACCGTGACAGTCTCCCCCGAGACCGAATAGACCAACCTGTGTTCACTGTCGATGCGACGTGACCAGTAGTCCGACTTGTCGCCTCGCAGCGACTCAGGCTTGCCGAGACCGTTGAACGGATCGCGGGCGATGTCGTCGATCAGGCGGTTGATGCGGATCGCGACCTTGCGGTCGGTACTGACCCAATGTGTGTAATCTTCCCAAGCGACCTTGACGAAGACGACTCTCACTGGTCCCCTTCTGGCTGGAATTCCACAACATCGCCCGACTCCGCCTGCGCGATTCCCTGCGCCAACCGGGCCGCATTGGCAGGCGAGCGCAGCAGATACAGGGTTTCCTGCATCGAGTTGAACTCCTCTTCACTCAGCAGGACGGCGTTGCCCTTCTTGCTGGTGATGTGGATCGCGGTGCGGTCGTTGTTGACCTCTTCGATGAGCGGGAACAGCCTGTTCCGCGCTTCACTGGCAGACACGGTATCTGTCATTGGATTCCCATCCTTGTACGAGATACCTGTACTGTACCGCTTTTCCGTACAACTCGAGGTGCCCGGAACCGAAAACAGCCGCGCCTCATCACCGCCCAGCCCGCAGCAGGAGAGGGCTCAGCGCCGCAGTTGGTTGTGCGGGATCAGTACCGTGGTGCGCTCGTCGATCGGCTCCATCGGTTCCAGCTTCGGCTGCGTGCTCAACTTGTCCGACAGCTTCTGCCGACCCACCGACACCAGCTTGCGCGTCACCGGACTACCCGCGACCGCTCTCGAGGCCGCGGTGATCTGTTCGTAGCGTGCCCGACCGGCCTTCGTGCCAAGCACATAACCGGCCGCTACGCCGATGATCAACCGCAGCATCTCCTGGAGCTCCTCCCACGTCTGTGTGCGGGCTCCATCCTGCCCCAGCGGCCCCACCCCTGTCGATCCGGCCACCGTTCGACAGCACATCGTTATACGCCGCATGTCCGCAGGTAGCGCCCCGATTTGGGTTCCCGCGACACGATGCGCTAAAGTTTCATCTCGGTCAGCCCGCCAAGGCCGACCGCCTGAGTCTAACCACTCAGGGCAATCCCCTATAGCTCAATTGGCAGAGCAGCCGACTGTTAATCGGCAGGTTTCTGGTTCGAGTCCAGATGGGGGAGCATCTACCAGGGCAAACGTCACCGTTTGACCCTGGTTTTCTGCTTTTGAGGGCACCGCGTCACGGAAACGTCACGCTTTCATCGTTTCAGCTGCTCCAAAGTCTCCGTGAAGTCGGGGGCCTGAGTCGGTTGATCGATGTAGTGGCGGCGGGTCACCGCGTCGCCTGAGTGGCCGAGTTGGCGGGCTGCGTCCTCGGGACTGTGCACGGTCGCGATCATTGTGGCAACTGTCTTGCGGAAGGTCTTGGCGGTGATCCAGGCGAACTTCTCGCCCCGGGCCTGCTTCCACAAGCGGTTGAAGTTGTGCGGGTCCCAGATGCCACCGTCGCGGTTGGGAACACCAAGTCGAGATCGTTGGGAACCGCTTCGGATAGAACACGGCGCAGGGTCTCGACGACGAATGGCGGGATCAACACGGTCCGATAGCCCGAATCGGTCTTCGTTCGCGGTTGGCGGATCAGGCCCTTACCTTTGAGGCGAACGATGGTGCCGGCGAAGGTGATTCGCGGGGGCTGCGATTCGAGGTCGACATCGCACCAGCGGAGCGCCAGAGTTTCGCCCGGGCGCGGACCGGTACCGAGTTCGACGTCGACGACATCGAGGACTCGTTGGTTGCGCTTGGGGCCATACGTATAGCCCGCCGATCCGTCGAGTGGAGCACCATTGACCCAATCGGTGAGCTGAGCCCGCAATTGGGCAAGAGTCGCCATGTCGGCAGACCGGGGCTTGGCGTGCTTGCGCGGCAGGTCAGCGACCTCACGGACGGGGTTGCGGTCGATCGCGTCATGCCGGACGGCCATCCCCATCATTTCTGACAGGATGACTCGCTGACGGCGCGCCTTCTCGCGGTGACCGTTGAGCGCGATGCGTTTGATATGGGCATCCAGCCGCGAGGTCGATGCTTCCCAGATACGCAGACCACCTAGCGCTGATTTGATCTTGATGGCATCAGGCTTGGCGCGTTTGTCGGTCGAGACATCGATTTCTCGACGGTAGAGATCCAGAGTCTGTGGAGTCACACCCTCTTGTAGTGCCTTCTCTGCGAGCCAGAGGTCGGCGAGTTCAGTGAGCTTCGTTTCGCGGGTTATCAGCGTGCCGCGCGCGCCGGTGCGTTCTGCCAGTGCGCGGCGGAGCGCATCCTCGGCGAGGCCTTTCGTTGGGCCGAAGCGGTGAACAAGACGAGTTGCCCCATCCTCGTCGCGGTAGCGGGTCGCTGACCGCCAGCTGCCGTTGGGTTGCCGCTTGGAGCTGATCTTGCCGTATGTGCCGATCGGCAGGGCATGGCGAGGCATCGGGGTCAAAACCTCCTATCGGGGCATTGGATGTGACGAGGGCTCCCCGTGACCGCGAAACCGCCTGGGCATGCATCACCCACAGACAGGCACAACCGGGAGTGATCGAACGGTGGTCCGTGCAGTCAATGGCCAACGCTGGGCGGCGACTCAGGCCGGTTAGCGTCGAGCTGCGCCTGCTCCCATCGCTGGACGTCACGCAGTAAGTAGCGGCGGTACCGACCGATCTTGGCGAACCGCGGTCCGCGATTGGCAGATGCCTACGTAGCCAATGTCTTTGGTGGAATCTTCAGCCTCGCGGCGACCTCGTCGGTGGTCAGCCAGACCTCTTCGCTGGTCATTGGATCGCACCTCGCGCCTGTCCGTTCGGAATGGCGCGGTGCAGCTGGGACCGCTTCGGCGTATCAGGTGGGTAGCCCGCACAGAGGGCGGAATCGAGAGAGTCTTGCTGTTGACCGTTGTTCATAACGCAGCCTTAAGTAGGCCCGATCAGCGACTCTTCCCCTTACATGAAACCTCAAAAGGCGAGTTTTCGCCACAAGAATGTACTGGCATCGACTCACGTATCTGCACATCGGATCGAAAACTGTTAGTGCGCATATACTTTCAGTATCCGCATCGAAACGGACTCATCCGCCATCGCTCACGGTACGGATACATCCAGCCGCGCGAGGTCCGAGCTGCGCCGTGGGACAACCTGTCGGACGGGTCGGGGGGCGAGCGCGCCGCCTGAACAGCCGAAGGCAATCCAAGCACGCGCGAGTCACAATCCCGAATCCTGTTTGACGACAACGACCTTGGTATGGGTTGATTGCGATCGACATCGGGGACATCCCAGAGCGATCAGCCGACGGCAACCCCCTGAGAAGCAGGACTTCACGGAGCGTGCCGGATGCAATGCTGCACAGCGTGTGGCGCTGGACTTACCACTGACAACCTGATCAGTTGCGTAATCTGCGGCTCACCCCAACTGGTACCTGGTGAACAACCTAAGACCACCGAAGGGTTTCGCATAAGCTTCACCATTTTCGGATGCGAGGGCTGCGGGCAGGTCGTTGGCGTCGCGGGCCCGGCCGAGCAATGCTCGACGTGTGGTTCGGACCTGCAGCTTGTCGATGGCCAAGCAGAAGTTCGTGCACAGCATTACGCCACTGATCTGGTTTGGCTACAGGAACGACTCGAGTTCGTGCAGAATCTGGCGTTCACCGATAGCGGTGACCGCATGGCTGTCGACGAATTCCGGCAGGGGCTGGTGACAGCAATCGAAGCGACCTTGGGATGGGCTGATCGACTTCCACTGCATATGGGAGAAGGCGACTTCGACGATCCCGCCGACTCCGACACTGCGGTCGCTTGGTCAAACCTCCTAGCCCTGGCCAACGAGATGCTCGATCTCACAGTGGATCTCAAGTCGAGCCCTGCTCACCCAACTCTTCTCTCAACACATCGGGCGTTGACCGCCGGCGTATCGCTCTTCGGTGCTGCGGCGGTGGGGTTCTTTACGACGTTGACCGCGCCGACCGCTGAGGTGGCCCGCCAGCGGATGCATGACGGTCAAGACATGTTGGACGCCGCCTGCGAGGTGATTATCAAAGCGGCCAGCTTGATGACGCCGCTGGATACCGACGCGATTACCGCCACGAGCGGATCCTCGCTGGCATCGGTGTTTCCCGAACTCGCCGACGTTGCCAAGCGAGACCCGGTGATGCTTCGCCCTTTGATCCCTCTGGTAGCGGTCTCGAGAGGGATGCACGATCAACAGCGCCGAGCACGTCGAGCTGCGGCAGTCCAGACCGCGTTTGATGCTGCCGCCGCCGCGCATCCGCAATGGATTGATGACTTCGACTTCTTGTTGTCGACATGCTCGGCCGCCTGGCGGAAGCTCATCGTCCAGCATCAGCGGCTAACTCAACTGCTGGATACCGACGATCGGCTGCGCCCCGGATGGGTCGATGACCTACTCGATGTGGGAGCAAAGATGGTGGAGGGCCCGTATCGCGCGTACGGAAACGCCGTCCTAGACGCACTAAAAGTAGCGCGCAGCACGATCACTGTCCTCGACACCACCACGGCCGGAAGAGCGCCATTCGGCAAGGTAAGCAAGGATCTAGCTGTCGAGTGCCCCGAGTTGGCTGAGAATATTCGCCCGATTATCCGGAATGCTTCCGCGCACTACGACTACGAGGTTCAAGGCGAAGTTGTTCAGATACGACACATCTACGGCGGCAAACCGCCGATAGTCGAGACCCACACCTTCGACGATCTACTCGCTACCGTTTCGAACCTGTCCGAGCACACCATCGCGATGGCGATCGGCGTGACTGGGTGGGTATGGTCGCACAGCCCAGTTCCGGACCGCGAGCGATTTCGGCGGGACTGGCTGACCGCCTGACGCTTGATGGGTGTCTGGGTAGGCATCGTCGGGAACCAGACCGTGCGCGCGGGCGGCCTGCTTCGTAGTCTCGATCTGCCGACCGACTTCATCGCGACCTCCGATGACTGGGGAGTGTCGAAGCCTGACGTCGCGTTCTTCGACAAGGTTGTCGAGGCTGCGCACCGACACCGCCACCATCATCCGCATACACCAGCGCGGGGAACTCGCGACGGCGGTCCGGGAGCTACGCACCGCGGATTGGTTGCGTTCCCACCACGTTCGTGCACCCGAACCGCTGGTGCCCGACCCGGTAGTGGTGGCCGACCGGCCTGTCACCTTCTGGGAAGATCTCGGATCGGGTGGTCCAGCCGATGCTGCCGAAACCGGGACGATGCTCGCACGGCTCCACACGCTGCGCGTGCCCAACCACCTCGGGCTGCCCCGCTTCACCCTGCCCGACTTCACCGAGCACATTGACCAATGCCTTACCGACAACACGGAAAAGGCGTGGCTGCGGCGCTATGCCGCAGACCTCGCGACATGGTGGAACGCGCTGGAATGGCAGAGCCCGTGGTGTGTCATCCACGGCGACCCGTCCCCAGCCAACACCATGGCCGCCGCCACCGGTGGACACGTCGTCGACCTGGAACGCTGCTGCATCGGACCCCCGCAATGGGACCAAGCCACCGTCGCCTTCCAATCCGAGACCCTCTCGGACCCACTAGACCGATGGGAACGGTTTGCCAACGCCTACGGCTCCGGCGTCACCGATTGGAAGGGCTACCCGGTGATCCGCGACATCCGATCCTTCGAGCTGTGCCTGTCCGCGCTACGCCACGCCGAGGTCTCCGACCACGCCCGCCGCCAAGCCGACTATCGGCTGGGCTGCTTGCGCGGGCAACGAGGCCAGCGACCATGGGGATGGACCGCACCCTGAAGGAGTAGACAGCGCCGGAGTCGGGAACGTCGGAGCGAAAGTTCGCGCGATAATCGGGCACCTCCCCACGAAATCCCCTGCTCGCACATGGTTTTCGTGTCCGAATGGTGTGGCAGCCAGGGAAACTGTCGGTGGCCACCGCTACGCTCACCGAAACCGCAGCTCAGCCAACCATTCAGGGGGAACGACCATGGCCGACTTTTACCCGGACCATCCCGCATCGGTGCCGCTGTTCAGCGCCGAACGTCACGCTGACACCACGAAGGCGCACCCGAACCCCGTCGCCGCCAACCAGTTCCCGGTCTTCCTTGCCGCCGACGGCGCCGCAGCTCTTGAGCGAGCCGAGAGCGCATGGCCTGTCGCACCACGGCAGTGAAGGACAAGTACCGCGATCGCCCGCGAGTGTGAGCTGACCGTGCACTTCCTCGACTTCCTCAGAGTCCTGTTGGGCCAGTGGGCCGCCCGTACCCCGGACGACTGCCGCGATGAGGCCCGCATGCACGCCGGACAGCGCGCGCTGGGCTTTTCGACAACGCCCTGACCCAGCTCGCGCCGATCCGTGGCGCCCTCGCCGCTGACCTCGCCGCACGCCGCATCGGAGACCCCGCATGACCACATCCACGACCCACGATGCTGCGCGCGCGGCCACGCCGGGTTATCTGCCCAGCGAAGCCGAAGCACTCTGTGCGGCAATCGAGTCGATCGGACGACGCGCAGTGGGCACACTGACATCCGCGGTCGACGAAGTCCACTACGAAGCCTGCCATCGCCATCGCCCCTGGGACTTCGACTACGCCGAACGCACTCTCACCGGCGCCGATGACCCTAACGTCTGGGATCCCCGAGCGCTGATGTGGCTGCGGCACACTGGGGCATGGCTCAACCGCCGACCGCACCCCGCCGACCCGCCTCGACCAAACACCGGACCGAAACCGTCGCGGGTCGACCTCGGCGCCCGCGAGCAGATCGCGACCGTGCTGCGCGCCTGGACTGCGCCGGAACGTGGTGTGCCGGTCGCCGAATCACTGGCCCGCATCGTCAGCAGGTACGCCGATGAGACTCACGGTCCCGACAGTTGGCGACGCATCGCCGACCAGTGGCTGCCGCTCGTCAGCGCCCGCCCCTCCTGGGGGCCGGAATGTCACCGCTTGCTGATGGCCTGCTCGATCTACCTCTCTCCGCTCGACGACACCGCAGATCAGACACCAATCTCAGGGTGGCGACAGTGACCGATGCACCCAAGCCCGACGACCCGCGCGATATCGCGCCGTGGTCGCCGCAGACCCTGTTCTCCGAACTTCACAGTGCGACAACCGGTCTGGATCCGGGGCAGGTTCCTGGTTACGAGCTGCCGACCTTCTCTGCCGCACGCGATCGCGACCGCCGCCGAGCCCGCCGCATCAACACCGGCAACGGACACCGCTACCCGGCCACCCGCGCGTGGTTCCAGCAGACCCGGACCGTGCTCACCGAGGATCTCTGATGCGCTGCGCCACGCCATCACCGGCCCAAAACAGCCCCGAGCAGCGGCGCGATCTGCTGTTTCGAGGCTGGCCGACCGATGACCGGTCACACCGGTGCGAGCGTGCGGCCCTGCATCTGCTCGATACTGCGGGCCTGCTCGAGCACCCCGCGGTGCGCGAGCACACCGATATCGATTTCCTCAGCACCGGGGGATGGCCATGGTGGTACGCGAAGGTGAACTGGACGGCACTGCGCAGCGAGCCCACCGTCGCCGACCCCGACGGGGCGACCGGGCGCCTGCTGCGCTTGGCGGTAAGCCTCGCCACCGACAACCTGATCGACCCACACGATGTACTGGTCAACCTGGGCCCCGAGCATGCCCAGATCGTAGCTACCGCCCTCGCCCGCGCCACCGGTGTCGGCGCCGATCTTGCGATCGCCGCCAGCCCGTCCCGCTGCGACCACCGCTTCACGTACCGGTTCACGTCCACCAGCCCAGGAGAGCTCACCTCATGACCGATCCCATCACCGCCTCCACCGACAAGCTTCGCGCCTGGCTCATCACCGGCGGTGACCTCGCCGAGGGCCGACATCAGCGTGCCGCGGTCGAGCTGCTCGATTCTGCCGGGCTGCTCGACCGTCGCGGCCTCCGCGCCCACATCACCACCCGCCTGGTCACCGACAACGACGACAGGCACCACCTCATCGCCCGCGTGGGCTGGAGGGCGCTGAGCGCCGCCGACCTCGGCCCGCTCGACCGCGCCCAGCGCCGATTTCTGGACTTGGCCGTCAGCCTCGGCGGCGGTATCCCGGTCGACCTCCGCTTGGTGGTCTGCGCCGAACTCGGTGACGCCCACGTCCGCGCCGTCCTCGCTGCGGTCGCCCGGGCCCTCGGACTAACCGACGCCGTGCAGATCAGCGACACCCCCACCGACCTGCTCACCACCGGCGCACCCGGGACCGGACCCCGATGAGTACCGCGGCCGGGCGGCTACGTCGGTGGCGGTGATCACCCCGACCTGATCGACGCCGAGGCAGCCCCTGACTACTTCGCAGCATGGGAGGAATTCCATACCTGCTGCGGCGTCACCCGCGAGCTGACGTCGCAATGGCTGGGCGCGGAGGAGACAGAGGGCGACCTGTTCTACGCGCTCGGTCACTACGACGTGGCAGTCGGAAGCGACACCACCGTCACCGAGGTGGATGGTGGCCTGCAGGCAGAGATCATCTACAAGGTCTACGTCTACGACTTCTACAACTTCGACAAGCTGCAGAGAGAAGCGCTCAGCCTCAATATCGGGACCGATATCAACAACGAGATGCGCCAGCTCGAGGAGGCTGGATGGGCGCGCAGCTTTCGTTCCCGAGGTGAAGCGACATGGCTACTACGATGGATCGGAAAGCTGTGAGGCACGCCGTCACCCGAGTCCTCGGGCTCTGCGTATCCGTCTGCGCCACCACGATCGCCTTGAGCGGGTGCTCACAGGAAGCAGAAGGCCTGCGCAATATGTCCGAGTGCTCAGGTGTCATCTTCCCAGAGGGATCGAACACAGTCTGGTTCGACCGCGACGGCGGCTTCAATACATGGACCTCTGTAGCGGTGGTTGACATACCCCGCAGCTCGGTCGACGAGTTCAAACAGCGCTCCGGCTTCGCCCCGTTCGCTCCGGGTGTTCCATCGTCGTGGAAGTCGTACTGGGACGCGACAGGCATGGTCGATGCGCTGGCGAACAACGCCGTCAACGAACATTCGGCGAAAGACGACAAGGAACCTCGGCGGTACGTAGTCATCCATGACAGCGGCGGCGAGACGCGAAGGCTCTTCGTCCGCGCGAACTGCTGAGCACAATGCCAGTGCCAAGCGGTGTCGACACGAGCGCAGATCGAGGCGCTGACGAGCCCCGGGACTGCCCGGCGCACGCCGAACCTCTCGTCGAGCCGAACAGCATTACGATTGCCGACGACCGCGCTCAACCAGTTCGGGCGACGCGCACGCAATTCCTCGTACACAACGAACAGGACGTATAGCTATGGCGTGCAAAGTTGTTGTCACCCTTATCGACGACTACGACCGCGCCTCCGTCGCCGAAGATACCGGCGCCTTCGAAATCGATGGTGCTGCTTACGAAATCGACCTGTCCGAGGCCAACGCAGCCAAGCTGCGTAAATCATTCGACCAGTGGCTGCCTTACGCCCGACGGATCGGTCGGGGGAGGATCTCCGGTCGCCGAACGGCCGTGACAGCGGGTCCGTCCGCTCGCCGCGACGATCTCGCCGCCATTCGCGCCTGGGCAAAAGAGAATGGACACACGGTTTCGAGCCGCGGCAGGATCTCCGCCGAGGTCGTCGCGGCCTACGACGCAGCAGCGGTGTAATCGCAAGAGCGGTGACCAGGCCTCCCGCCGCGATCGAGATGAGCTCGGTCTTGTGCACGGTGTAAGCATCGTTTCGCGTCTACGCCAGAGCTCGCAATGTGACGCTGACAGGCCAAACTTCACCTGCGGCCAATGTCGCTGACATGGTCATTCCCCCGCATCCGGCTTGTGTCCGATCCATGCGAGCGGGTGAACGCAACTGCCCAATGCCCACCACGGAGACACCAAACGAGCACCGCCAGACAAGGCGCGACAGGGAAAGCCAACTCCCACATCAGCGCCTCACCAACCAGGAATCGACACCTCGAAACGCGTCAATGTCCCTCCACCGGAGAGAATTTGACGGTGCACTTTCACTCCCGAGGCGCGGACCGGATGTAGGGCAGCATCCAAGGTTGCGTCGCCGTGCTCGTGAGTTTCGACCACCTCGACGAGCAAGACACCCAAGTCCACAGGTCGAATCAGCCGCACCACCAACTGCTCGCCGAGCATGTCGACGTCACCACTCCACCTTCGCTCGGCCGGTCCGACGATCGCCACCATCTTGAGGTCTCTCGGAAACAGTGGACTAGCAGAGGTGGCTCAGGCCCCAGGGTTATTTGACAGCTCGGCCGTAGACCTCGGAAACAGGGTATCGATCAGCGTTCCTCCGAATCTTCGCTTCGACCACACCCGCTAGGTCCACCTCGAGGACATCCGCGAGGCGAAGCAAGTAGATGGGGATGTCGGCGACCTCGTCTTCGACGCGGGCTCGTTGACCCGGAGCTGCCATGATGGCCTGGCCTTGTTCGGGGGTCAGCCATTGAAAGAGCTCGGACAACTCACCGACCTCTCCGGTCAGCGCCATGACGAGATTCTTGGGCGTATGGAAGTTCTCTCACGCCCGTTCGGTCGCGAAGTCAGCGACCATGCGCTGGAGTCTGTCGAATGTCATGGGGGACGTTTCAGCAGGCGAGGTGATCCCACCGTCACGCAACCATCTGACAGGGTGGGGCGCGAATCAGCGGCGTACCCCTCACTCGATCCTCGGCCGACCAGCATCCTCGAGGTGAAGAGCTGTGACGCGCTAGCATGCTGATGTTCATCGGCGTACTCGGCGCACACGTCATGACAGAATGCTCAGCGCTGCAAACGATTTCAGGAATTAGGGGGCGGTCAAGGTGAAGCGTGGCGAGAGTGCCGCAAGACTTCGGACGTTTCGTTCGACGGCTCGGGAGGTAGTCGCGCTTTCCAAGAAGGCGAAGCTGGTGCCGGCCATCGTCGAAAACGCGGGGAAGAAGGGCAATCCGGCGGAGCGGCGGTCCTGGGAGGTCAGTCTTCCAGCGCTTGCCAAGGTGCTGATCAAGGCAGGCTTAGGGGAGGTTGCCATGCTGATCGAGTGTTCGCTGCCTGGCTCGAGCCAGCGGGTGGATGCGCTCTTGGCTGGGGTACACCCCAAGACTGGCGCGGACAACTACGTCCTCGTGGAGTTGAAGCAGTGGAGTCATGCGGAGTTGGGGTGGGGAAGCGACCGGCTCGTATGGTCGTTGCACACACGCGGGGACCAGCTGCATCCGGTCGACCAGGTACGGGGCTACTGCCGATACCTTCAACGGGACGTAGCTCTGCTTCATGATCGTCCCGAGGCTCTGCACGGAGTTGCCTACCTACACAACGCCGAAGAGAAGCTCGTGCGGCCACTTTTCGAACTCCCACCTGACCAGTTCGGACGCTTGTACACAGGCGACCAACGTGAGGGTTTCATAGAATTTCTGCGTTCCCAGCTCACCCCTACATCGGGTTTGTCTGCGGCCGAGCGACTGTTGGACAGTGAGATCCGGCAGAGGACGACACTGCTGAGGTCGACGCCAGCCGAGCTCTACGCTGCTGGCGATTCGTTGGTAGATAATCAGAGACTAGCGTTCGAAGCAGTCCTGAACCGAGTAACTCTCGCTTACCGGTCGAACCAGAAGTGCGTTGTACTTGTGACCGGCGGACCAGGCAGTGGCAAGAGCATCATCGCGATGTCGCTGCTTATGCGTCTACATAAAGACCGACGCAGGGTACGTTATGCGACCGGGTCGGAGGCAATTACAAAGACAATGCGAAGGGTATACGGTCGTCAGGAACGCGGGCTAGAGAAGCTGATCACCTACTACAAGAACCTGACCACGATGCAGGACCAGTGGCTAGATGTGGTCATCTGCGACGAGGCCCATCGCATTCGCAGAACCTCAACCGACAGGTTTACTCGAGCGATTGCCAATACGAAGCGCCCCCAAGTCGACGAGTTGATCGAGATCGCAAATGTCCCAGTCTTTCTACTCGATGAGAATCAAGTGGTTCGCCCCGATGAAGTCGGAACAGTAGACCTGATCCGAGACCACGCGGCGCGCGCGGGGAGGACAGTTTTTCAAATCAACCTCGACGGGCAGTTCCGCTGCGGCGGGAGCGCGGCATATGACGAATGGGTATTGAACCTTCTCGGACTTCGGCCTTTGGGCCCGACGCCTTGGAAGGGCGATGACAACTTCACCGTTAGGGTAGCAAACTCACCACAGCAGATGGAAGACTTCTTACGCTCTCAAATCACTGACAAGGTGAGCGCGAGAATAATGGCTGGGTATTGCTGGGAATGGACCATCGACCCGGATGCCGACGGCGCGCTCGTGGACGACATCAAAATCGGCAACTGGTCCAAGCCGTGGAACAGTTTTCAGAACAAAATCGGCGGTGCCGGAGATCCCCCACCGAAGTGGCTATGGGCAAATGATCCCCGCGGTTTCGAGCAGGTTGGCTGCGTCTATACGGCGCAGGGATTTGAGTTCGACTGGGCAGGTATCATTCTTGGTCCAGAGATCGTCGTAGAGGACCAAGCGCTCGTAATACGACGGGATGCTAACAAGGATAGAAAATTAAGAAGTCGGACACTCTTCGACGAGGAATTCGATATCCTTATACGAAATACATACAAGGTCCTATTGACCAGGGGTATGAGAGGGGTCGTCCTCTATGCCGTCGATGCGGCAACTCAGGAGTTCCTCTCCAGCCTCGTTGACAGACTCGAGTTCGTCGAACCGGGGGTTGCGGATTAAGTGCGAGTGTCGGCAGTCGGGCTGAATCCGGACCCCGTCAGACTGCAGGCGTCGCCCTCCTCGTCGTAGTTAGTTGCGTCAGCGCGAGCGCACTGGACGGAACCGGCACCGCTGCCGGGACACTGTCTTTTCGGATGTCCACGTACGCATCTGCCGAGCTTCGGCGCACGGGGAGTATTCAAACTGCGCACAATTCAGCAGAAATGCCGTTCGAATACTACAGCTCAGTCTCATCAGGATGTGTTGGTAGAGGTCAGGGCGGCTACACCGCCCGGCCCTCGGCTCGGCGCAGTTCCGCTGGTGGCGGGCCAGATCGCGCTCGACGGCGATGAGCTTTGCGCGAGTGATGACGCCGTTGAAGCGCATGGCACGAGCCGGATCCTTGGCGAGTTCGCCCTGTTCGTCGGCGGATGCCCACCGGTAGAAGAGCTCGTTGGGGACAGCGATCAGGTCGCCTCCGGTGATCCATTCCCGCGCGCGGACTTGCCGCAACAGCACTGCCTCCGGCGATGTCCGCGCCCATGCCGCGCTCGCCGTGCGCGCACTGCCGTAGGCGGTGGGCGCGGAATCGAGTACCGCACTACTCGCGCCGAGTGCCCAGCCCCGGACCGACAATCGGAGTCATCACCTGAAAGCGGCGTGTACCTCTCACGATGAGGTCCGGGGTGCACCGTCGCCGGCCGGGTGCGACCGAGGAGGTGCGCGATGCCGAACTTCAACGAAGATGTCGTCATCAAGGGTCATGATCTGGTGCTGAAACACGCGGGCGGCGACGTCATGGCCCGGCTCGACGAGAACGGCAGCCTGACCATGCACCGGGAGATCGCCGGGAAGGCCGTCCAGGTTCTTCAGTTCGCCGCGGGCCAGGTCTTCGGCGTCCCGTTCACCCTGCTGCTCGTCGGCGCGGAGCAGGCACCGGGCACCATTCAGGTCCGCGGCAGCATCGTCGTCAAGGACGGGAAGAACGAGGAACGGATCAAACTCGACGGCGACAAGGGCGACATAATTCTCAGCAATGCCGACGCGGCCGAGGATTTCGAGGTCGCCACCGGCACGGACGTGGCTGCCGGAATGGTCATGGTGCTGGGTGAGGACGGCAAGCTCACCCCGTGTACCAGCGCCTACGATCAATCGGTGGTCGGCGTGATTTCCGGTGCCGGTCGGTATCGCCCCGGACTCGTGTTCGACCGTGGCGCCGAACCCGACGACCATCGAGTGCCCATCTCGGTCATGGGCAAAGTGTCGTGCCGGGCGGACGCGAGCTTCGGCAGCATCCGGGTGGGCGATCTGCTCACGACATCACACAGCCCCGGCTGCGCGATGAAGGCCACCGAGCCGACGCGTGCGTTCGGCACCATCATCGGAAAGGCGTTGGGCCCCTTGACCGATGGCCGGGGTCTCGTCCCGATCCTGATCAGTCTGCAATAGCGCAGCTACGGCGGAGGCTCTGCCATGTCCATCAGTGTTCGTTCGAAGCTGTCGACGGCGACGTATCCCGTCAGTCTGAAGAAGCTCGCCGGGTGGTACGGCGTCACCGGCCTCCGCGCGATCCTCGACCACGTGTGGCTCGGCGAGGCGACCAGCGATGCCGCTTCGACCGACAGTATCGGTGGCACCTACCGCCGTTTCACCAACGGCGTTCTGTACCGCTACACCCACGACAACGGCAAACGCGTCGTCGGCGCGGTCCCGAAGGGCGGCGTGTACGGGCTGTGGACGAGGTCGCATCGGCAGCGCGGGCCGTTCGGCTATCCCGTCGGGCTGCCCGAGTTCAGCGAGAACAAGACGGTATGCCAATTCGAGGGCGGCACAATTACTTCGAGGGCGGAGAAACCTCGCCAGGTCATGTTCTACAACACCGCGCTGATCGGGGTGGACGTCCTCGGCGTCACGCAGGACCGGTTCACGGGGAAGATGTGGGGCGTCTCGATCGTCGACGAGAAGGTCTACGGGGGTCGCGGCCGCGCCAAGCAGCTGAAGGTGCTGATCGACAGGGTGTCCGAATCGACCGCCGATGTGGTGGTGCTCGCCGAGATGATGGGCAACAGCGACCGCGCGCAGCTCATCAGGGCGGTCAGGGCGAAGTTCCCGCACAACGTGGAAGGCCCCGACGAGAAGGACCCCGAAGAGGACAGTGGGCTGCTCATCCTCAGCCGCCACCCCCTCTCACCCCCGCTCGCCGACGCACGGCACAAGGGTGATGTGTGGGGCACCGTCTACCGGTCGTGCTGCGGCGTCGACTGCTGGGCCAACAAGGGCGCGTCGATGGTGCGTGTCTCGCCGAGCGACGGACCGGCGTTCTACGTGGTCGGCACCCACGTGCAGAACGGCAACTTCGACTGCGCCTGGCCGACCAACGCCGGCGTCGGCACCGGCGCGGCCGAGAAACGCGAGGCCCAGCTGCGCCACCTCGACTCCTGGATCATGGGAGTGCGCGACCTCGACCTGCCGGTCGTCATCGTCGGCGACTTCAATATCGACGCCAATGCGGCGACGGGCCGAGAGATCCTGTCGAAGAACCTGCCCGACGCCGACGACCTGTGGCTCGAACACAAGCGATGGCTGCCCGCGACCGCGGACCACACCGACCCGATCACCAGCCCCCACGACAGCGACAGCAATTACGAACCAGGCCGCCCCCGCCGCACCGGAGTATCGACGCGAAAGGGAGCGCGGATCGATCTGGCGTTGCTCGACCAGGGTGAACGCATCACCGCCCACGTCACCGGGATGGCGGTGGAGCCCTACGAGCTCGAGCGCGGCATCGACCTGTCGGACCACTTCGCGATCACCGCCGACCTCGGCATGTCGACGGTGACCCACAAGCTGACCAGGAAGGTCCGCACCACCACCGCCCGGTTGAAGTACCTGCACGCACTGGAACTGTCCGACGGCCTGTTCACCGGCGGCGTGCTGCAGCACTGGTCGAAGAAGGACCCGGACGAAATCGACGTCGCCGGGCGGATCTACAAAGGCAAGCCGGGTACCGCAGGCCGCCCGAGCGCCCGCGTCGGAGACACCGAGATCACCTTCTCGATGGGTGAGCGCCACAAGTTCGCTTCCGACAAGACGCTGGTCTTCGACGGCACCGACGACGTCCACCTGGAAATCACCGTCGAAGAAGTCGACACCGCGGGCCCTATCACCACGGACCGCACCGCGATCGGCCGAGACCGCGACGTAGTTGCCCCCAAGTCCTCCCAACTCCTCCACGCCGCCGCCGGCGGCCGCCGCTACGCCCCCCACGTGATGTACGGAAACGGCGCCGAATACGTAGCCATCATGGAGGTCGACGTCGCCCTTGACCCCTTCCCGCACCGCCGCGAGCGCCCTACCTCCTAGTCCGCGCAGCCGTTGACGACCTTTTGCAGGACGGCCAACTTCGCCGGAGCCGGGTTGCCCGGGTGCCAGGCGATGCCGAATGTGCATTCGGTGAGGTCTTCGACGTCGAGGTAGCGCAGGTCGGGTCGGGGGTAGAGATCGGCCGCGGACGCCGGTACGAAGGCGACCGATCCGCCGAGGGACACGGTGGACAGCAGTGACTCGAAGCTCGAGCCCGGGTGCGCGGAGTAGCGGACCGGGGAGCCGTCAGGCCGCGGATTCACCGACCAGAAGTCGTGGCCTGCCCGGAATGTCGGTGATACCAGGCTGATCACCCGATGGTCGGCGAGATCGGTCAGGCGTAGCGACGAGCGCTCTGTCAGCGGATCGGAGCTCGCGATGCACGCCAAGCGTGGTTCGACAGCGAGTGGTTCGCAGTGCAGATCGTCCGGCACCGGAAAATGGGCGAAGGCCGCGTCGATCTCGCCTGACTGCAAGGCAAGGAGCTGATCGCTGAATCGATCCAGCACTCGAATGTCCGGACCGAGATCGGGGTGGAGTTCGGTCAGCGCGGCGATGACGTTGCGGGTGGAATCCAGCGCGGCGAAACTCTCGCACACACCTAGCCGAAGCCGTTCGGACCCGGATGCCATACGGCGTGCGATGTTGCGCAACTCGTCGGCTGCGTCCACCACGTTCCGGGCGGCAGGCAGCACCGCGTGCCCCGCGGCGGTCAGTTCGACCCGGCGGCTGGATCGGTGGAACAGCGCGACACCGAGGCGTTCCTCGAGCGAGCGGATCTGCTGACTGAGGGCAGGCTGGGTCAGATACAGCCGACGTGCTGCTCGACCGAAGTGAAGTTCTTCGGCAAGGGCCAGCAGGAGTCGCAGCTGATGAGCGGTCGGATCGTCGATGTTGGTCGGGCGAATCCCGGATTGATCAATAATCGACACATTATCAAATTACACCAATTCTAATTGTTGCGCCATTGCTCGCTGGTGCGCCTGAATGGCAGGCTGTTGATACGGAAGGCCGGGCATCGCGAGGCTGCCGATCGCCGCCGGACCGATCACACGCTGCGCCGGAAGCGATTTCAGTCAGTCAACGGGACAGGGGATCAGCAGGGTCTCGCGGCGTGAGCGGGGTGGATTTCTAGATCGAGGAACAGATTTGCCATGCCTGCGAACACCTGCAGAATATCCGCAATTGGCGAAGATTTGTCCATTCATTTCATGATTTCAGAGTTCCCGACGAAGTCGCCGAATCGAAGCAATGTGGGGACCAATTCCCACTCGGACAGAGAAGAGAATCATGCGGTTGAGTCTTGCTTCACTTGTATTGTGCGTCTTCGGAATCACCACCGGCGAGTTCGTCATCGCGGGGATCCTGCCCGATGTCGCCACCGATCTGGATGTGTCCATCCCGGCCGCGGGGCTCCTGGTCACGGCGTACGCCATCGGAATGATCGTCGGTGGGCCGACGCTGACCGCCCTCACCACGCGGTTTCCCCGCAAGCCCTTGATGGTGACGTTGCTGGCGATCGCCGTCCTGGGCAATATCGCATCAGCGCTCGCACCGGCGTACGAGGCGCTGTTCGCGGCCCGGGTCGTCACCGCGCTGGTGACATCGACGTTCTTCGCCAACGCGATCGTCACCGCGGTGTCGACAGCACCGGAAGGCAAGCAGGCCTCGACGGTGTCGAAGCTGGTGTTCGGAATGAACGTGGCGATGATTCTGGGCGCGCCACTGGGCACCTTCATCGGTTCCCAGTATGGATGGCGTGCCACCTTCGCGGCGGTCGCCGCGGTCTGCGTGCTCGGGTTGCTGCTGGTGATCCGGCTGGTCCCCGCGGTGGCGAACGCAGGCGGCTCGGCGGTGGCCGAGATGGGTGTATTCCGCAGTCGTGATGTGCAATTGGCGATCTCGATCACCGCGATCGCCAATGCCGGAGTGCTGATGGTGTTCACCTACTTCTCGCCGCTGCTGACCGATGTCAGCGGCTTCACCAGTGGCTCGGTCGCCGGCTGGCTGCTGATCTACGGTGTCGGCGCGACCGTGGGCAATCTCATCGGCGGGCGCCTGTCGGACCGTGCCCTGATGCCTTCGCAGATCGGGTTGCTGACCCTGCTTGCCGGAGCGCTCGCACTCATGTGGCTGGTCAGCACCAACCCCGTGCTCATCGCGGTGATGGTGTTCGTCCTCGGGGCACTGGGCTTCTCGGTGATTCCCGGGATGCAGGCACGGGTTCTGAGCACCGCGGCGGCTGCGCCGACACTGGCCATGGCGGTGAACGCGTCGGCCTACCAACTCGCGCCAGCCTTCGCGGGCTGGCTGGGCGGGCGGGTCATCGACAGCAGCGGCTTACGATCGGTGTATCTGGTCGCAGCGGCCGTCACCATCGCCGGAATCGCCCTGAGTGGCGTGGCCTGGTACCGCGATCGCCTCGCAACCGATGTCGACGACGCGAAAGTGGCTGTGGCATGAGCGAATCGAGAATCCAAACGCGGAACCGCGTTGCCTCGAGACGCGATCCCCCCAGCGCTTTCAGGCCCCGGCCGCGTAGCCCTCGTTGCCCATCGCCTGGGCCGCGAGGCTCTTGCGGTACTGCTCCAGCGCCACCAGGTCGCCGAACAGGGTCATGTAGGTGTCGGGCTCCTCGCTGGCGGACAGTCGCTGCAGCTTCGATTTGAGCTCGGCGATCTGGCGGCCTACCCAGGCTTCCTGGGTGCGGGCGAGGATGCCGGTGATGAAGCGTGGGGTGTCGTTCTGGGTGCGGACCGGGAGCTGCTCGTTGGCCAGTTCGGAGACCAGGGCGCGGATCATCAGGTCATCGGTGTGGTCGGATACGGCGGCGACCCATTCCGCGCCGCTGAGCCCGGCCGCCGTGCCGCCCGCTTGGGCGATCATGAGGCGCAGGGCGATGTAGGCGGGGTGGGTGAAGGCGGCGGCGTCGATCGCGTCGAAGGCCACGCCGGCTATTCCCGGGTATTGCAGTGCGGCACTGAGGCTTTGACGTTGGGCGAACAGCACCGGATCGTTCGGGGCAGGCCGCACCGAGGAGCTCTCCTCGACGCGGGGCGCGGGAATCGACGCGGCGCCGGACTTCAGCGCAGGCGTGGCATTGGTGCCCATCCGGTTCTTCTTCGCCTCTTCACCGACCCGGCGCACGACCAGCTGGATGTCGTCCCAGCCGACCCAACCGGCCAGCTTGGTCGCGTACCCCTTACGGGTGGCGTTGTCCTTGATCTGGGCCACCACGGGCACGGTACGGCGCAACGCCTCGACGCGGCCCTCGACATCGTCGAGATTGTGTTCGGCCAGCAGACCGCGAATCACGAACTCGTACAGCGGGGTTCGCCGGGCCACCAGGTCGCGCACGGCACTGTCGCCGGAGTGCTGACGCAACTCGCACGGATCCTGCCCGTCGGGCGCGACAGCGATGTAGGTCTGGCCGGCCAGCCGCTGATCACCGCTGAACGCCTTCAACGCCGCGGCCTGGCCTGCCGCGTCACCGTCGAAGGTGTAGATGATCTCGCCGCGCCAGAAGTTGTCGTCCATCAGCAGCCTGCGCAACACCTGCAGGTGCTCTTCGCCGAAAGCGGTGCCACAGGACGCGACCGCGGTTTTCACTCCGGCCAGGTGCATGGCCATGACGTCGGTGTAGCCCTCGACGACCACGGCCTGATGCCCCTTGGAGATGTCGCGTTTGGCATGGTCGAGACCGAACAGCACCTGAGACTTCTTGTACAGCAACGTTTCCGGCGTGTTCACGTACTTGCCGGGCATGGTGTCGTCGTCGAACAGCTTGCGCGCGCCGAACCCGATCACCTCGCCGCCGAGATTGCGGATCGGCCACAGCAGGCGCCGATGGAATCGGTCGATCGGACCGCGCTTGCCCTGCTTGGACAACCCCGCCGCTTCCAGCTCCTTGAACTCGAAACCCAAGCGCTGCAAGTGCTTCGTCAGCCCGTCCCAGCCCGCGGGCGCGTAACCGCAACCGAACTGCTGCCAGGACGCCTTGTCGAAATTACGGTCCGTCAAATACTTGCGGGCGGCCTCGGCCTCGGGTTCGTGCAGCAGTGCCATGTAGTACTCGTGCGCGGCGGCATTCGCCGCGACCAGGCGGGAGCGCGTGCCGCGATCGCGCTGCACCGAGGTGCCGCCACCCTCGTAGTTGATCTGGTAGCCGATCCGATCGGCCATCTGCTCGACTGCCTCGACGAAACCGATGTGTTCCATCTGCTGCAGGAACTTGTAGACGTCGCCGCCCTCACCACAGCCGAAGCAGTGGAACAGTCCATGGTTGGGTCGCACATGGAACGACGGCGACTTCTCGTCGTGGAACGGGCACAGACCTTTGATCGAGTCGGCGCCCGCGCGCTTGAGCGCCACGTACTCACCGACTACATCTTCGATCCGGACACGTTCACGGATCGCCGCGATATCGCGATCTGGGATTCGTCCGGCCACGGTGAGCGAGTCTAGTCGGGTCTGGTCAGCGGCAGTCCAGCGAGGCGGCGACGCGTTCGAAGCGGCTCTCGGTGTAGGAGGCGATCTGGTCGATCACCACGCGCACGCGGGCGGCCTCGGTGGTCGCGGCGTTGAACCAGGGCAGCATCTGGTCGTCGAGGTGGGCAGGCGCGGTGGTGAGCAGGCGGTCGGCGACGGCCTGCACGCGATCGCGCTGGGTCTGCTGGCGGGCGAGGTGGCCGGGGTCGGAGCGCACGTAGCGCAGCGCCATGGTCTTGAGGACGGCGACCTCGGCGGCCACGATCGGTGGCACGATCAGGTCGGCCTCGTAGCGGCTGAGCGGGCCTTCGCCGTAGCGCTCGTGGGTGGCCGAGATCGCGGCGGTGGCGAAGCGGCCGACCAGTTCGCTGGTGAGTCGTTTCAGGGCCACCGAGGCGCCGAAGCTGCCGTCGTAGGTCGCGGCGTCGGCCACGATGTCGAGTTCGGAGAGCCGTTGCGCGGCGGCGGCGAGTGCTTCGATCGACTGGTCGGGGTGCTGGCCGTGACCCTGTTCGGCGAGCGCGGCCTGCTCGGCCGGATCGGCGAGGGCACGCAGGTCGATCCGGCCGACGATCACGCCGTCCTCCACGTCGTGCACCGAGTAGGCGACGTCGTCGGACCAGTCCATGATCTGGCATTCCAGGCTCTGTTTGCGGTCGGGCGCGTCTTTGCGCACCCACGCCAGGCGCTCGAGGTCGTCGTCGTAGGCGCCGAACTTGGTGCCGGAACCGCTTCTGCCCCACGGGTATTTGAGGGTCGCGTCCAGGGCCGCCCGAGTGAGGTTGAGCCCGAAGCTTTCTCCGTCGGCGTCGAGGATCTTGGGTTCGAGGCGGGTCAGGATGCGCAGGTTCTGGGCGTTGCCTTCGAAACCGCCGTATTCGTCGGCGAATTCGTCGAGTGCGCGTTCGCCGTTGTGTCCGTAGGGCGGGTGGCCGATGTCGTGGGCCAGGCCCGCGAGGTCGACGAGGTCGGGGTCGGCACCGACACCGTCGGCGATGCTGCGCCCGATCTGGGCCACTTCGAGGGAGTGGGTCAGGCGGGTGCGCGGGGTATCGCCCTCGCGCGGGCCCATGACCTGGGTCTTGTCGGCCAGTCGACGCAGCGCGGCGGAGTGCAGCACACGGGCACGATCGCGCGAGAACTCACTGCGATGGCCTTTGCCCGCGGCACCGGGCCACGCGGTCTTGCCCGGCTCGTGGACCATGCGTTCCTGGTCGTGCGGGGTATAGGTCCCTGTCATCTCACTGTCCCGCCTCGTAAGGGAAGTCTGCCGAGAAATGAGTGAGCTGATACCAGAGCAGCGCGCCGGTTTCGCGGGCGATGCCGTGGAATTGCGACTCCCTCGTGTAGACGGCCGGTCCGGTGCGGGTGGGTGCGGTCCACGCTTCCAAGCCCGCGTCGCGAGCCATCGTCCTGGTTCGCAGTGAATGCCACGGATCGCTCACGAGTACGGCCGATGACATGTCGCGCTCCCCCATCGCCGACGCCACCGCCTCGATGCTGCGTAACGTGTCGGAACCCGTTTCCACGGCGAGGATGCTCTCGCTGGGCACACCTTTGTCTTCCAAATACGCTTTGCCCGACGCGGCTTCGGTGTACAGGTCGCCCTCCTGCTTGCCGCCGACGGTGATCACCGTGGGCGCCACACCGGCTTCGTAGAGCCGCCACGCCTGATACAACCGCGCCTCGAAAACCGACGACGGCGTCCCCGAATACTGCGCCGCGCCGAGCACCACGATCGCGTTCGCCGGGGTGTAGTCGTCGATCCGCGCGACCTGCCAGACCCGGAACGCCGTCCCGGCGACCAGCACCAACGCCATCAGCACCGCCCCGGCGATCAACCGGACGAACCACACCGAGACCGTCGACACCAGCCCGCGCGGATGCCTGACATCCTGGGCGGGCGCTGAGGTTCGCGAGTATCCCGATTTCACCTTCGTCAGTCTGCCAGGTCGGTCCGACGCGTCGTGTGGTCAGCGGTCACCACCGGATTCCGTTCCGGTGAACGACCGATCGCCGCCGGCGAGATCGTCGCGGCGACGTCGATGAACGAGCGGATCAACGGGCTGTGCTCGGCGCTGTTCCAGGCCAGGACGAGACTGCTCGGCGGCTTGTCGACGAGCGGGACCACCACCAGACCGTCCGGGACCGGATGACCGAGCGGCGTGAGCCCGACGGTGCCGTTCCACAGAACGGTTTGCTGACATTCGTGGACGGTGCGCACCACCGGCCCGGTGTCCGGATCGGTCGGGTGCGACCAGTAGCTGCGCCAGATCGGGTCGGTGTCGGGAGGCAGCTGGAACCAGTGTCGATCGGCCAGGTCTCGCAGGTGCAGGTTCGCGCGGTCGGCGAGTGGATCATCCACGCGCAGTACGACACCGACGGGGTCTGTGCGCAAAACCTGGGTGGTGATACCTGTTTCGTCGAAGGGCGTGCGGGTGAGGGCGATGTCGACGCGCCCGGCGCGCAATCCCGCTGTCGGGTCGGCGAAGTCGCCTTCTCTGATGTGCACTTGCACGCCTGGATGCGCGTCTCGGTAGGCCGCGGCAAGTCGAGCGCCTGCCTGTTCGGCGAAGGTGCCGATGGTGAGGGCGGACGCCCCGGCGGCGACCGCGACCCTGGTGCGCACCCGATCCGCCTGGGCCAGCAGGTCGCGTGCCTCGTCGTAGAGCGCGGACCCGGCGGGCGTGAGGACAACGCCGGTCGATGAGCGACGCAACAGGTCATAGCCGAGGTCGGACTCGAGCTGTTTGATCGCCCGGCTCAGCGGCGGCTGGGTCATGTACAGGCGGGCGGCGGCGCGACCGAAGTGGAGTTCCTCGGACACCGTCGTGAAGTATCGCAGGAGGCGGAGGTCCATGAGCTGCGACGATACCCGCTCGGTATCAGGTTCGCCGGATCGGTCTTGGACGCGGCCGGTCTCGCGATGGTCAGGTGGAAGCCATGAGCGTCATAGTCCTGATCGGGCGAATCCTGTTCTCCGCGTTGTTCATCGGCGCGGCCATCGGCCATCTGAGTGCGGCGAAGGACACCGCGCGCTATGCCGCGAGCCGTGGGGTGCCGTCGGCGGTGTTCGCGGTGTACGGGTCGGGTGCGGTCATGCTCGTCGCTGGAACGAGCGTGCTGCTCGGGGCATGGGGAGACCTCGGCTCGCTTGCCCTGGTCGTGTTCCTGGTGCCGACGGCCTTCCTGATGCACGCCTTCTGGAAGGAAACCGATGCCGAGACGAAGCAACACGAGATGGTCCATTTCAACAAGGACATCGCTCTGGCGGGTGCCGCACTGATCTTCTTCGCGGTCTTCGCCTACACCGCTGAACTGGGCCTTACCCTCACTGGCCCAGCATTCACGCTGCGCTGATTCCGCCGATGACACTGCCCTGGCCCGCTTGTGCCTGGCCAGAACGTCACCAGCCCCGCGCGCGCCATTCGGGCAGGTTCGCGCGGTCGGCGCCGAGGGTGGTGTCGTCGCCGTGGCCCGGGTAGACGACGGTGTCGTCGGGGTAGCGGTCGAAGAGTTTGGTGGTGACGTCGGTGAGTAGGGTGTCGAAGTCGGCGGGACTGTGAGTTTTGCCTACCCCACCTGGGAAAAGGGAGTCGCCGGTGAAGAGGTGGGTGTGGCCTGCGTTGTCGGTGAGGGCGAGGGCGATCGAGCCGGGGGTGTGGCCGCGCAGGTGGATGACATGCAGAACCAAGTCGCCGAATTCGATGGTGTCGCCGTCTTCCAGGAGGCGGTCGGGGCGGACCGGGATGTGGTCGGCGTCGAGGGTGTGGGCGGCGGTGGGGACGGCGAGGGACTTGGTGACCTCGGTCAGCGCCTGCCAGTGATCGGGGTGGCGGTGGGTGGTGACGAGCTGTTCGACCTGGCCGGGGGTCTCGAGCGCGGTCAGTTCGATGATGCGCTCGGCGTCGTTGGCGGCGTCGATCAGCACGGCGGCGCCGGTGCCGGTGCTCTGGATCAGGTAGGTGTTGTTGTCCATCGGACCGACGGACATCTTCACGATGCGGGCGCCGGGGACGTCGCGCTGCTGGGCGTCCTCGCCCGCGGTGACGTGACCTGTGTACTGGCGAGCGACTGTGACCATGCGTCCGATCGTAGAAGCCACGCGCCGCGCTGTCGTGCTGGTGACGGTCGCGACGGTTAGATTCGACACATGCCGCTGTCGAGTTCGGCCCCACGATCGGTTTCGGTGCTCTGCGCGGTGTTCGCCGTGCTGAGTCTGCTGTGCGCGCCCAGTGCTGTCGCCGAGCCGCCCGCCCGGATGGGTCCGCAGGTGGTCGACACCGCGAATGTGCTCAGCGCGGGCGACGAAGGGCGTGTGCTCGACGCGGTCGACACCCTCTACCGCGATCACCAGGTGAAGCTGTGGGTGATCTATGTGCGCACGTTCGGGTCGATGGCGGCGCGGGACTGGGCCGCCCGCACCGTCGAACTCTCCGGTTTCAGCGATCGCGACCTGCTGCTGGCGGTGGCCGTCGACGATCGCGGCTACTGGCTCGACGGCGCCCTTCCCGCTGGTGTGACCGACGCCGAACTGGACTCGCTGCTCGCCGGTTCGGTGGAACCCGCTCTGCGAGACCAGAAGTGGGCCCAAGCCGCCGTCGACACCGCTGAAGGCATCGGTTCCGCCATGAAGGGCGGCGGCGTGCCGTGGGGTGTGCTGATCCTCATCGCGCTGGCCGTGGTCGTAGTGGCGGGCGGTCTGATGTTGTTCTCGCGCAAGCGCCGTGGCAAGAGGGAGCGAGCCGAACTGACCAACGCGCGCGAGCTCGACCCCACCGACTCGCCGGCCCTGGCGAAACTGTCGCTGCCGACCTTGCACGCGCTCTCCCGCGAGCGGTTGGTCGAGATCGACGATGCCGTGCGGACCAGCGGTGAGGAATTGACCTTGGCGACCAGCGAATTCGGCGACACGGCGGTGACCCCCTTCCGCTCTGCACTCGATGCCGCCCGCGCGGCCACCGCGAAGGCGTTCACGATTCGTCAGCAACTCGATGATGCCGTCCCGGAGACACCTGATCAGCAGCGCGCCATGCTCGTCGAGCTGATCGCGACGGCGGGCAAGGCCGATCGCGAACTCGACGCGCAGGTCACCGATTTCGACGCGATGCGCGATCTGCTCATCGACGCACCCGCCCGGCTGGACGCGCTCACCCGCGACATCATCGAACTGACCGCGCGCATGCCGGGCTCCGAAGCCGAACTCGCCAGGCTCGATTCGACCTACCCGCCCTCGGTCATCGCGCCGATCCACGACAACGTGCGGATGGCGCAGGGACGAATTACCTTCGCCGAGAACAACATCGACAACGCCCGCACCGCGCTCGCACAGCCCGTCGGGCAGCAGGGTGGCGCGGTCGCGGCGATCCGCGCGGCCGAGGGCGCGATCGGGCAGGCCAAGACCCTCCTCGATGCCGTCGACCAGGCGGCGACGAATATCCAGCAGGCGCGCGATGGTCTGCCCGCCGCCCTCGACGAACTGCGCGCCGACCTGAGCTCGGCCAAGAGCCTCACCGAATTCGGCGGCGCCGACCTGGCCTCCGCGGTTTCGTCCGCCACCACGGCCCTGAATGCGCAGAACGCCGACAGCGATCCTCTCGGCACCTTCCACGACGCGGTCACCGCAGACGCTGAACTGGACCGGGCGATCGCGGCGGCCTCGGATCGCAAACTGGCCGTGGAGGATCTACGACGCAGGCTCGACCGCACCCTCACCGACGCGGCCGCGCGGATCGACGCCGCGTCCTCGTTCATCACCACCCGGCGCGGCGGCATCGATGCCGAGGCGCGCACCCGGCTCTCCGAAGCACAGCGTCATCTCGACGAGGCACGAGGGCTCGCGGCCGGTGACCCCGAACGCGCACTCGTCAGCGCGCAAACCGCAGCCGACCTCGGCGGTCGGGCCATGCAGCAGGCACAGGCCAGCGTGCAGGCATGGGAAACCCGCCAGCCGATGTCGGGCGGCGGCTCCCAGACCGGCGCGGTGCTGGGCGGAATCCTGCTGAACGAGCTCCTGCGCGGCGCGATGACCGGCGGTTCACGGCGCGGCGGTTTCGGCGGAGGTGGTTTCGGCGGCGGAGGCGGCGGCTATCGGCCGGGCTCATTCGGCGGCTCCTCGGGATCGCGGCGGGTCAGCCGGGGCGGCAGATTCTGAGACATCGTGGCCTGCGGGTGGCCCGGACGATTCCGCAGCAACTGCGGATATCAGGTCGGTGGCGACCGCCCCGGTCGAACTCAGGCGGTCGCGGCTTCCCGGTCGGCGGGTGACCAGGACAACTCTGCGGCCACAGCATCGAGCAGGTCGGTGGCGAGCGCTCCCCCGCCCAACCGGCCGATGGTCAACCTGCCGAGATAGGTGTACACGAGGAAAGTGACCGCCGCGGATGCCCCGGTCGACGGTCGGGGGTGTGCGGAGAGGTAGACGATCTCGTAGTCGTCGAGGAACAGCCCGGCGGGGGCACGGAACGTGGGCACCGTCCCGGTATTGGTGAGGGCGATGTGGCCCGCGGTGGAGTGGATTCGGTTGGGTCCGAACAAGTCCGGGAAGTGCAGGACCGACTGTTCGATCACGCCGTCGGCCAGGTCGTTGTGCAGGCTGGTGCCGATCCGGCGAGCAAGGACGATGAGGTCCGCGGTGTCGGAGGAATCCGCGCGGAACGCGGCAAGGCCGGATAGGTTGGTGCCCGCTTCCGCGTCGACCGGCGGGTCGAGGCGCCTGCGCAGGTCGACCGGATACAGGCACGAGACGCTGTCCGCGCCGGAGAGATCGGCATAGGCCCGTAGCACCGCGGCGGTGACCAACCCGTTGACGCTCACCGCGTGCGCGCGAGCCAGGTCGAGCACCCGCGCGGTCGCGACTGTATCGAGCTGAATCCGCGCCGGCCGAGCCAAGGAGGCCGGAGCCGCTTCCGACCGCTCGACAGCGCTCATCGGGTCAGCGGCGACGAGCGGACGCGTCACCGGCTCGAGCCCCGACCGCCGCCCACGCCGGATCCCCCGGTGCGCCAGTAACACCTCGAGCGACGCCGGAAGCTCCCGCGCCACCCCCTCCGGCTCGGCGATGGTCGAGATGTCCGTCGGGGCCGCGTCGGCCGCGATCTTCCCGGTCTCCACATAGTCGGTGTAGTAGCCCCACAGCCGCGCGAACAGTTCGACGCAATGCCCCGCATCGGCCACGCTGTGGTGCACGAACAACGTGACCCGAGCCCGATCCTCTTCGGCGAGAACCACATCCAGATACGCCAGCTGAGCGCCGGGATCCATGGACTCGGCTGGAATCCGGACCTCGTCGGGCTCACCGAAACTCACCCACGCACCGACGGCCTCGATATGCCCGGGGCGCAACAGGATTCCGTTCTCGTCGGCATCCTCGACGATCCGGCACACCAGAATCGGGAATCTCCGCTGCAGCGCCGCGAAGGCCGCGCCGAGCCCCGCCGCGTCCAATTCCCCGAGCACCGTGACCGACCGCCCGGTGAACGTCGCGTGCCGCACGAATCGTTGTTCCGACGGGTCGAGCACCCGCACCACGTCTTCCGGTTCCCACAGCACAACGAAGATCGTGAGGCAAGCGCCCACCCAACGCAAACCGTCAGCTACGCGGTGTGATCAACCGCCCACCCCGCGGACGCGAAAGAGCCCGCACCGACTTGCCGGTGCGGGCTCTTCGACCTGCTGAATCAGGCGCCGATCAGACGTGCTGCCAGGTAGGACTCGACCTTGTCCAGGGCGATGCGCTCCTGGGCCATCGAGTCGCGCTCGCGGATCGTCACTGCCTGGTCGTCGATGGTGTCGAAGTCGACCGTGATGCAGAACGGCGTACCGATCTCGTCCTGACGACGGTAGCGGCGGCCGATGGCACCCGCATCGTCGAAGTCGACGTTCCAGTTGCGGCGCAGCTGGGCGGCGAGGTCCTTGGCCTTGGGGGTCAGGTCGGCGTTGCGCGAGAGCGGCAGCACCGCGGCCTTGACCGGCGCGAGGCGCGGATCCAGACGCAGGCTGATCCGCTCTTCGGTGGTGCCCTTCGCGGTCGGCACCTGATCGACGGTGTAGGCGTCGACCAGGAACGCCATCAGCGAACGAGTCAGACCGGCCGCCGGCTCGATGACGTAGGGCGTGTAGCGCTCACCGGTGGCCTGGTCGCGGTAGCTCAGGTCGACGTTGGAGTGCTCCGAGTGCGTCTTGAGGTCGTAATCGGTGCGGTTGGCGATGCCCTCGAGCTCACCCCACTCGCCGCCCTGGAAGCGGAAGCGGTACTCGATGTCGGTGGTGCCCGCCGAGTAGTGCGACAGCTTTTCCTTCGGGTGCTCGAACAGGCGCAGGTTCTCCGGGTCGATGCCGAGGTCGGTGTACCAGGCCAGACGGGTCTCGATCCAGTACTTGTGCCACTCGACGTCGTCGCCGGGCTTGACGAAGAACTCCATCTCCATCTGCTCGAACTCGCGCGTGCGGAAGATGAAGTTGCCCGGCGTGATCTCGTTGCGGAAGCTCTTGCCGATCTGGGCGATGCCGAACGGCGGCTTCTTGCGCGCGGTCTCCTGGACGTTCTTGAAGTTGACGAAGATGCCCTGCGCGGTCTCGGGGCGCAGGTAGTGCATGCCCTCTTCGTCGTCGACCGGGCCGAGGAAGGTCTTGAGCAGACCGGAGAAGTTGCGCGGCTCGGTCCACTTGCCCGGCTGGCCGGTGTCGGGATCGTTGATGTCGGCCAGGCCGTTGGCGGGCGGGTGGCCGTGCTTGGCCTCGTAGGCCTCGATGAGATGGTCGGCGCGGTAACGCTTGTGCGTGTGCAGCGACTCGACCAGCGGATCGGAGAAGGTGGCCACGTGGCCCGAGGCCTCCCAGACCGGGCGCGGCAGGATCACCGAGGAGTCGAGGCCAACGACATCGTCGCGGCTGGTGACCATGGTCCGCCACCACTGCCGCTTGATGTTGTCCTTCAGTTCGACGCCGAGCGGACCGTAGTCCCACGCCGACTTGGTGCCTCCGTAGATCTCACCGCACGGGTAGACCAGACCCCGGCGCTTGGCGAGGTTGGCAACGGTGTCCACCTTCGACTTGGGTGCCACGCGAGATTTCTCCATCCACTGCGAGTCGGAATGTCCGCTACGTCGGCTCTATTGCACTACGACGTAGCGTTCGTATTGCAATAGAGCGTATCGGCACCCGTCCAGTGAGTTAGCAGCACCCGAGGTGTCCAGCGCGGCGCGTCATTTGACATGCGCAACCGTGCATATCAAAATGGAATCTGTTTCCATTAAGGAGTTGGTTCATGACGACCGAGGCTGCGCCCGCGCACCCGCACAACCCGTACCACTCCCCTGCCCCCGCCGCCGTGCCGTCGCGCACGGTACTCGAGGACGCGGGCGAGCTGCTGCGGGCACTGGCCGCGCCGGTACGCATCGCCATCGTGCTGCAGTTGCGTGAGTCGCCGCGCTGCGTGCACGAGCTGGTCGACGCGCTCGGCGTCACCCAGCCGCTGGTCAGCCAGCATCTGCGCATTCTCAAATCGGCGGGCGTCGTGCACGGCGAACGCTCGGGCCGCGAGGTGCTCTACGAACTCGTCGACGATCATCTGGCGCACATCGTCGTCGATGCCGTCGCCCATGCCGAGGAAGGATAATCCGTTGGCAGACAACACCTCCGCGAAGCAGGTCGGAGTTCGCAGTACCCGTCAGCGCAGTGCCATCTCGGCCCTGCTCAGCAATATCGACGAGTTCCGTTCGGCGCAGGAACTGCACGACGAGCTCCGCAAACGCGGCGAGGGCATCGGCCTGACCACCGTCTACCGCACCCTCCAGTCCCTCGCCGACGCGGGCATGGTCGACGTCCTGCGCACCGACACCGGCGAATCCGTCTACCGCCAGTGCTCGAGCGGCCACCATCACCACCTGGTCTGCCGCCATTGCGGCCGCACCGTCGAGGTCGAGGGCCCGACGGTCGAGGCGTGGGCCGAGACGATAGCGAGCGACCACGGATTCACCGAGGTGAGCCACACACTCGAGATCTTCGGCACCTGCCGCGAATGCGTGCACAGCCGGGCCGACGCGGACGAGGACGAACCCGCATCCGTGTGACTCACATCACATGATGGAACCTTCGCTTCGCGTGCCCCGTCCAACCTTCACGAGGGGACCGGTCCACACGGGCGCGTAGTCCTTCGGCATCGAAGGAGGGGGACATCGTGAGTGGGACCCTGGGCGTCGAGCCCGATCAGCTGAAGACCATGGCGACGACCTGGCGCCGGGAGGCAGGCGAAGTCGACGCGCTGAGCTGGGCGACCGCCGGCGAGGCAATCGGCGACGGCAGTGACGTACTCGCCGCCGTACGCGGACTGGCCGACCCTGCTTCGCAGGCGATGGACTCGATCGCGACCCGGTACACGACGCTGGCCGACCTCGTCGACAAATTCTCGGCCGATATCCAGGCCAAAGATGCCGAGACCGCGGGCGAAATCGGGAAGCTCGGTACCCGCTGATGCGGCCCACGATCCCCCAACTCGACACCTGGAATCTCGAGGGGCTGCACCGCGCCGCCGAAGCCGCCCGTGCCAACGCCGACGTCCTGTCGACCTCGGTCGACGACTGCTCGCGCGCGGTCTCGACCGCGGGTAGCTGGCACGGCCACACCAAGGACGCGGCCTCGCGACGCATCGATGAGGAAGTCGATCACGGGTACGAGGTGCGCACCGTGCTGCTGCGGGTCGCCGACGACGCCGAAGATGCCTATCAGGGCCTGAAACACTCCAAAACCTATGTGCTGGAACAGAAGAACCTCGCGGTCGCGCAAGGATTCGCCATTGCCGCCGACGGACGGGTGACGCATGCCGATCCGGAAAAGGAAGGCGCCGCAGGGGTTTTCCAGCTCAACCTGTTGAGCGGGCTGGACGAGATCGAACGCCTCGACAATCTGTTCGGTGCGCGTCTGCGCGAGTCTGTCGGCGACCTCGGCGCGATGCGCGACGGTCAACCCGACATCACCCTCGCCGACGGGTCGGTCCAGGATCCGGAAGCGGTGGCGATCCAGCTGGCGTCGATGTCGCCGGACGAGCGGGCGACTTTCCTGGCCGGGTTGAGTGCCGAAGCGCAACGTCAACTGGTGATCGCGGCGCCGGAGAAGCTGGGTAACCTGAACGGGGTGCCGTTCGTGATGCGGATCGAGGCCAATGAGATCAACGTCCGCAACGCGCTCACCTCGGAGAAGGCGAAGCCGAACCGCGACGAATCCCGGGTGAAGCAACTGGAGGCGATGCTGGCGCCGATCCCGAATCCCGAAGGCGCGGGCACTCTCGACACCGCCGCGGCCGCGACCGGCGACAAGGCGACAGCGCAACTGGGCATGGTCGACCGCAAGTTCGTCATGTTCAGCACCGAGGGCAACGGCCGAATGATCGAGATGGTCGGCGAGATGAAGTCGGGTGCGCCCGGTGTCGGGGTGTATGTGCCCGGCACCAGCACGAATCTCAACGGTTCTGGGTCCAATCACGTGGCCGCGTGGAATCTCGCCGATCAGACGGGCGGCCCGATCCTGCTGTACATGGAGGGCGACTTCCCGCAGAGTCTGACCAGCCTTTCCGACGGTGCGCCGAGCCCGAAGTTCGCCGCGGACATGGCGCCTCGACTTGTCGACTTCGGCCGCGAGATCGACCGGGAAGTCGCGGCGTCCACACCGGGAACGCCGGTCTCCTACGTGGGGCATTCCTACGGTGGTTCGATTGTCGGCTCGGCCGAGCAGTTGGGTCTGCGGGCCGACCGCATCCTGCACGCTTCATCGGCGGGCACCGGCGTGTTCGACACCGGGTGGAACAACGCCAACCCGAACGTCCAGCGGTATTCGATGACGGCGCCCGGCGACCTGATCGGCGTGGTGCAGTCGTATCCCGAAGGCGGACTGAATATTCCGGGCGCGGTGTCGCTGCCCGGCAATCCGCATGCGTCCGAGGCGCTTGGCGGCGATCCCGATGAAGTGCCCGGAGTTGTTCGGCTCGACACCGGCTACTACAGCGACGGTTTCCAGGAACACCGCAACGAGGTTGTCTTCGGCACCGACGGGCACGGCAAGTATTGGGACGACCCGAAGTCGACGGCGTTCCAGAACATCGTCGGCGTCATCAAGGGCTCGGAGGCGACAGGATACGTCGAGCGTGGGATCGAAACACGTTATGTCGATATCGGTTTGGGCGACAACGGCGACGGCGGGAGGGAAGCCTTCGACGCCGCGAAAGCAGCCGGTGCCGCGCGACTCGCGGCTGCCCTCGGCGACCCGGACCTCGACCCGTACGCGAACCCGCGGATCACCGACAACCCCGGCCTCGGCTCGACGATCGACATCAGATGAAGACCGCGAAGACCGCTCTCGTGGCGCTGACCACCGCGACTCTCGCCGGATGCGGCTCCCTCGTTCACGAAGGTCCGACCGACCAGCAGATCAAAGACCGGACCGGGCTGACCGTCGCCGAGGCGAGCCCGATAGTCGCGCACAACTTCGGGCTCATCTGGCCGGAACCGGTGTCGGTCGGCATCAGCGATGTCACCACCGTCGGCACGGGCTGTCGAACCAATCCGAACTCACTGCGTTCCGAAGGCCCGCCGTGGCGGCCACGGTATGTGATGGAAGAGGTCAACCCGCCCCAGGTGTTCATCGACCGGGCGATGGCCAATCTCGAAGCGATGACCACGCGCGGGTTCACCCTCGAACCGAGCCAGCGGCCGGACAAAGACCCCGTGAACCGGGTGTACCGCGACTCACGTGGCTATACCGTCTCGTCGTTTCGGCTCTTGCCGGGAGGCGACCCGACCGACGTGCGGTTCTCGATGACCGCGTCCGCACCCTGCGCGGCGGAGTAAAACGTGAGCTTTCGCGATGCACAACAGCGTGACTACGATCTCGGGAGCGGGGACAGCATGAACGAGCACCGGTTCTGTGGGAGGGACGAAGGTATGGCAGTTCGAGGTAGTGCGGCGAGGGTGGTCGGCGTTGTCGTGGCGGTGGGGCTGGCTGTCGCGGGGTGCGGGGATGGGGAGCAGGGGACGGCTACTCCGCAGACGAGCGGTGTGAGTGTGGCGGCGAGTCCTACTTCGGTGGATGCCGAGGCGAAGGTGTGGGATCCGTGTTCGTTGCCGGATTCGGCTGTCAGCGGGGCTGGGCTGAATGTCGGGAGCAAATCGAAAGACGTCGCCGGGGTGGACTTCACGGGGTGGAAGGTTTGCGCGTGGAAAGATCCAGGCAACCAGTACAGTTTGGCGCTCATGTCGTCCGAGCACACCTTGGCCGAGTCTCGTCAGCGGACAACCGAGTACACCGGGTTTACCGACGTGACGATCGGCGCGCACAACGCACTACAGTTCCGGCCAGTCGGCTCTGCGAACGACCTTGCGTGCTATGTCAGCATTGAGATCCCCAACGGATCAGTCGATTTCCACCTGCAGAACCGCGTCTCAGCGACGAACCCGCCTGAGCCGTGCGCCGAGGCGACTCGACTCAGCACAGCTCTGGTCCAGTACCTCCCAGCGAACTGACGAGGTGGCGATGGTGCTGGGAATCGATCCGAATCAGTGGAATCAGCTGCTGACTCAAGCTAATGCGGGTGAGTTGGCACTCGATCCGGAAGTCGGCCGCGACCTCGACCGTGTGTGCGATGACCACATCGATCGACTGGAAGAGGTGTTCTTGTCCGTCGAGCGAGTGAGTCGTATCTCAGGCTTCGGTTCGTTCGACTCGAGCGCGATCCTCGAGAAGAAGTTCTCGCAGACCGCATCCGGCGGCGATCGCGCGTTGGATACTGTGCTCCGGCAGCACATCGAGGCTGTCCAGACCGCGAAAGAGGTTGTCGCCAAGGCGATTGCGAACTTCGTCGCCCAAGACGAAGCAACCGGCGCCGAGATCTCCGCGGCGGGAGAACACCTGTGACCTACGAGGACTACAAGAGCAAGGTGATCGCCGCACAGGAGCAGTGGAATACCGAGCGGGCCAAGATCTATGACCGACAGCTCGCGGGCAACTACTCCACGATCTTCGGCGGCGACATCCAACCACCGCACATCACCACCCCTGACAGCTACGACAGCATGACCCTCGAGCAGATGCAGGCAGCGGTCGCGGCGATGAAACCGCAGCTCGTCGATGACGCGGTCACCGCGTGGGCGAATATCGGTGGTGCGCTGATGGGCACGTTCATCGGGTTCAACCAGCAGTTCGCCCGCACCATCACCGGCGCCGACGGCCACAGCGGGTGGACGGGCGCGGCGGCTTCCGCCGCGGTCACCGCTGTGAACAACTATGCCCAGCAATCGATTCCGCTGTCGCAAGCCGCGACCGCGATCAGTCTTAAACTGAGCGAGATGCGCACCGGAATCGAGCAGACCCAAGCGTTGATGCCCGGCCTCACCGAGCGCACCAACGTCACCGGCAAGTTGCTGCCCGCCGACGGCGTGATGAAGGTCGACGACCACAACCGCGACGAGGCCACCCAGGAGGGCAGACGGATCCTGCGCTCCGTGTACAGCCAGGTCGCCGGTCAAACCGACAACGGCGTCCCCTTCCTCCCTGCAGCGCCGACCATCGCCGGCGACGACGGCGGTCCCGGTAGCAACGGCGATACGAACACCGGTGGTACCCAAGGTGGTTCGACCACCGATGGCACCACACCCGAAGACCCGACAGCGGATACGCCCGGCGACGGCGCGACGCCCGAGGAATCCGGTACCGAACCGTCCTCCACCACACCGTCTTCGACCGAACCAGGCTCGACCACGCCTCAAAGCACAACCACGACAACAACACCGACCGCCACAACGCCGACCAGCCCCGGCGTGGCATCTCCGGGCACCGGCAACCCCGGCCTCGGCGGCTCAGTGGTCGGCAGCCCTGGTGGCAGCGGCTCAGCCGTCGGCAGCCGCGGTGGCAGCGGTCAGGGCGGGAGCGGCTCTCCCCGCGCCGGCGGCGGCACCCCAACGAGCGCATCCCCCGGCAAAGCCGTCCCGGGCAGCCAGTCCCCCGCAGCAGCGACCGCAGCCGGAACCCGCTCGGGCACAACTTCTTCCGGCACCGGTCGCGGCGCGGCGGGTATCGGTGGCATGGGTGCTCCCGGCGCGGGCCGCGGCAACTCCGACGAGGAACGAACCAAGGCCATCCCCGACTACCTGATCACCCAGGAAAACGCTGACCTCCTGCTCGGCACAGACGAGATCAGGACCGTACCCCCCGTGATCGGCGGAGACGACGACAGTGCACCGAACTGAATTCACCGGAATCGAGTTCGAGATCCTGTGGTCCGGCTACGGCCGCGACCGCCTCCCCTACCCTCTCCAATACCGCACCGACATAGCCGAATTCGACGAGCTGAAGCAGCACCGGGAAGCGGCCGTGGAAACCCTCCTGCGCAAGTACGACCCCGCGGTAGAGCGCGCCCTGTCCGTCCTGCTCGACCCCGAAGCCAGAGTCGAATCCAAAGGCTATGTAGGCAAGGACAACTCGAATATCATCCGCTTCCACGGCGCGATCCGCGGCGCGGTCGGCGCCACCCTGCAACAAGCACCGGGCACCACGGAGGACACCGGCGCAGGCGTCACCCTCACCTACTGCACCCCCATCCAGGTAGCGGCCCTGACGGTAGCCGCCCTCCCCCGCACCAAACCGGGCAAGAAACCCCCGGTCGAGGTCCGCCGAGACCAACTGGCCGCCGAAGAAGACCACTTCGAATACCGAGCGGGCCGGCTCACCTCCGCCGACCAGCTCAACCGCCTCTTCCGCCGCCCCCGCCAAGCCTTCGGCGAAGTCTCCGCCCTCTCCGGCCCCGCCCTCGACGCCCGCCCCACCCCCGCCCGCACCTTCTGGTGGATGGACTACCCCGACGGCCGCTACTACGTGAAAACCGGCGACCCCATCGTCGCCGAACCCCTCCCCACCGACCGCATGATCGCCGGCATCCACCGCATGCTCACCCGAGCCCAGCGCTACCACCAGGAGTTTCCGGCCTGAGCCCGCTGGCCGGAACGAGCAAATTCAGATAATCTGATTTCATGACCACGATGTCTGCCGCCGAGGCATCCCGAAACTTCTCGGCCGTTCTACGCCGCGCCGAACACGGCGAGACGATCCGCATCGTCCGCCACGGGCGAACGGTGGCAACCGTCTCTCCGCCGACGAAAAAGACCGGCCTGGCACTACGGCGCGCGCTGGAGGATTCTGACGCGCCGCCCTTCGACGACGACTTCGCTACCGACATCAACGACGCGCTCGCCATGGTTGCCGATGATCTGGAGGACCCATGGGGCGACGACTGATCCTCGACACAGGTCTCTTGATCGCCTACGAGCGCGGAACCATCGATCGAGAAGCGTACGACGACGACGAATTGGCAATAGCCGCAGTGACGGTCGCCGAGTTCCGTGTCGGCATCGAACTCGCCGACACGGCTGAACGTGCGGCACAACGTTCCCGCCGCCTTGCCGTCCTCCTCGACGACATCGACATCCTCGAGTACACCGAGCAGACAGCAACCCGCCACGCACAGTTGCTCGCGCACATCCGCCGATCCGGTAAACCGCGCGGCGCGCACGATCTGATCATCGCGGCACACGCCGCGGAATCGGGTCGCACTGTCGTCTCGCTCGATACGAAGGCGAAGTTCGGCGACCTGCCGGGAGTCACTGCAATCACTCCGTGAACCTGCCTGCTCCGGCTCACACAGGTCGGCGTGTAGAAACAGTACCGGTGGAACTTTCACAGCACAGCCCAAAAATGCTCCGCACGAAAGTTGTTCGTGCGGAGCATTTTTGCGTGGACGGTCAGGCAGGTACGGCCATCGGTTCAGGAGTTGTGGCAGAGGTGCTCACCTGGCGGGAGCGCACTGCGGCGATGCCGAGGAGAGCGACACCCCCTGCTGCCCAGGCCAGTAGGACGGTGAGCGGGGCGATGGCGCCCGCGCCTTCGAAATAGGCGACCGAACGGAGCAGGGAGGCGGCGGCGCCAGGGGGGAGCAGTTGGCCGAGGGTGCCCCAGGGCTGGGGCAGGAGTTCGGGGGCGGAGGTGGCGGCGGAGAAGGGGTTGCCGACCAACAGCATGGTGAGGGCGCCGAGGCCGATTCCGGGGCGGCCGATGGCCGCGGCCAGGCCGACGATCGTCGCGGAGACGGCGAAGGAGGCGAGGCCGGCGATGGCGGCCAGTTCGAGGTAGGCGCCGGGCAGGATCGAGAGCCAGGTGTGGAAGACCAGGGTGCTGAGGAGGCCGCCTGCGATGCCGAAGGTGGCCAAGCCGGCGAGGCGGGCGCCCAAGGAGGGGATCAGCAGGGTGAGCAGGACGCCTGCGGCGATGCCGGACATGACGAGCGGGAGGACCATCGAGCCGAAGCCTGCGCCGCGGGGGTCGTCGGGGTCGGTGGCGATCACGTCCTGGACTTGCGCGGCGGGCAGGCCGCTGAGCTGTTGGGCGACGGCGGTGAGTTGCTGGGCGACGGCCGGTGAGGCCGCGGAGGCGACCAGTACCTGCGGTGCGCCGTTGCCGGTGACGATGGCGCCGTAGATCTCGTTGTCGGCCAGTGCGGTTCGCGCCTCGGAGGCATCGGCGACAGTGGTGATCTCGAACGCCTCGGAATCGCGCTGCCGCAGTTGCTCGGCGACTTGGACGGAGCCGGGACCCGCGACGGCGATCGGCAGGTCGCGCGGGGCCAGGTTGACGGTGGGCCAGGCGAAGGCGATCAGCATCATGGCCTGGATCGCGGTGGCCGCGAGGCCGAGAGCTACTGCTCGGCGGGTGATCGTCATGGCGGTTATCCCCTTAAAGCGAATGTTCGTTCTTTTTGGTGTTTCCACCGTGACACCACCCACCCCCGCTTGTCAAGAACGGACATTCGTTTTACGTTTGACCCATGCCCCGAGTCAGCGAAGAACACCTGGAACGCCGCAGGCAGCAGATCCTCGACGCCGCGCAGCTGTGCTTCGCCCGTAAGGGGTTCCACGAGACATCGATGCAGGATGTGTTCACCGAATCGCAGATGTCGGCGGGTGCGGTCTACCGGTATTTCACCAGCAAGAACGAGATCATCGGCGCGCTCGTGAACCGCACGATGGGGCCGTTGCGCGAGCGGCTCGCCGAGATCATTCGCAGCGAGGACCCACCTCCCCCAGCGGAGGTCATCCGGCTGCTGACGACCGAGATCGTCAAGCGGAGTGGACCCGAGGGGCCGCTGCGGCTCGCCCCGCAGGCATGGGCGCTGGCCCTGGTCTCGACCGAGGCGGCCGTCCCGGTGCGCACAGCCATCGCGTCGATGCGCGAGCTGTGGTTCGAGTACGCGGACCGGTTGCGCGAAACCGGCTGGCTGCCCCCCGGCACCGATTCCGACGCGATCGCCAAGACGATCATCGGGTTGCTGCCCGGGTTCATCCTGCAGCACCTGCTGCTCGGAGATGTCGCCCCGGACGATTTCGCCCGCGGTGTCGAGGTGATGCTGCCGGGACCACCCCATCACCCCCGGTGAGCAAGGCCACTGTTGCCACCGGCGCCCAACGGGTAGGTTCGGGTGCGGCACCGGAGGGGGTCCCGAGCGCCGGACATCGTTGAATACCGATCCGACCAGGGAGTTTCCTGTGACATTGCACCGTCGAAACCTTCGATCACGCGGCCTGGCCGCGCTGGCGACCCTCACCGTCGCGGCCACGCTGCCCGCGGCGCTGGCAGGCACCGCGCAGGCCCGGATGATCGGCGGATTCGAGGTGGGCGGCGCGATCGAGGTCGAATACGACCAGGCGGGCGGCCCGGCGCTGGGCGAGCCCACCTCCCCGGAAGCCGACGCGGCGGCCGGTGGCAAGTACCAGACCTTCGCCAACAACGCGGCCATCTACTGGCATCCCGACACCAACGCCAACACCGTCGCGGGCCAGATCCGCGACAAGTTCGCCCAGACGGGCAACGAGTCGGGCAAGCTCGGCTACCCGATCACCCGCGAGCAGTCCACCCCGTCGGGCGGCGGTCGCTACAACCACTTCCAGAACGGCTCGATCTACTGGTCCGTCGGCACCGGCGCGCACCAGATCAGCGGCCCGATCCTGGACAAGTGGGGTGCGCTGGGCTGGGAGTCGAGCCCGCTCGGCTTCCCGCTCACCGACGTGTCCGCGGCAGGCAAGGGCGACGGCCAGTTCACCATGTTCCCGACCGGCGCCATCTACTGGACGTCGAAGACCGGTGCGCACGCGGTCTGGGGCAACATCCAGGCCGACTGGATCCGCGCGGGCGCAGAGGGCGGCCGCTACGGCTACCCGACCAGCGACGAATACGACTACCAGGGCGGCAAGGCCCAGGATTTCCAGGGCGGCAAGATCACCTGGAAGCCCAGCAACTGACGCGTTACGGCGCGAGCAGTCCCTGACGGGCTCGGCTCGCGCCGGACAGGGTCAGCAGCAGCATGGTGGTGAGGGCGCCGTCGTCCAGGCCTTCGGCGGGGAAGGTGTAGCGCAGGATGACGTCGCCCAGCTGGCCACGGGCGATCAGCGTGACCGAACCGAACTGGATCTCGTTGTTGCGCTCGGCGACGCGCTTGTGCAGGGCCGCCTTGAGCGGACGATCCCAAGCCAGCACGCTGGTCAGCGACAGCACGGTGAGGCCGGGGGCGAGGGTGACGGCGCGGATCGAACACAGGGCACCGTCGTACTCGAATCCCAGCGACCGGTCGTTGTCGACGCGGACTTCGATGTCCTGCATCTGCAGGCAGGCGCCGGCGCGTGCTTGCAGGTCGAGTTCCGGGGTCAGCAGCGCATCCATGTCGGCTCCGTCGTGACTGTCGCTCATTTGGCGCCACCGAAGCGGCGATCGCGCTTGGCGTATTCCAGGCACGCGTCCCACAGGTTACGCCGGTCGAAGTCGGGGAAAAGCGTGTCCTGGTAGACGAATTCGGCGTAGGCGGCCTGCCAGATCAGGAAGTTCGAGCTGCGGAACTCGCCGGAGGGGCGAAGGAACAGGTCGACGTCGGGCATGTCGGGTTCGTCGAGGTACTTCGCGACGGTGGCCTCGTCGACCTTCTCCGGGTCGATCTCACCCGCGGCTACCCGGCGCGCGATTTCCCTTGCGGCGTCGGCGATTTCGGCACGGCCACCGTAATTGACGCACATGGTCAGCGTCATCACGTCGTTGTCGCGGGTGAGCTCTTCGGCCACCTCGAGTTCCTTGATCACGCTGCGCCACAGGCGCGGTCGGCGCCCGGCCCAGCGCACCCGCACTCCCATCTCGTGCATCTCGTCGCGGCGGCGACGGATCACGTCGCGGTTGAAGCCCATCAGGAAGCGCACCTCGTCGGGGCTGCGCCGCCAGTTCTCGGTGGAGAAGGCGTAGGCCGAGAGCCACTTGACGCCGATCTCGATGCAGCCTTCGACGGAGTCCATGAGCACGGCCTCGCCGCGTTCGTGTCCGGCGGTGCGCGGCAGCCCACGCTCCTGGGCCCAGCGGCCGTTGCCGTCCATCACCAGCGCGACGTGGTTGGGCACGAGCTCCGGCGGGATCGCGGGCGGGCGCGCGCCGGAGGGATGCTGGGACGGCGGGCGCACGGTGCGGGTGCCGTCCGGCTTGCTCGCGGGAGAAGAGTCACGACGCAGGATCACGGCATCCATCCTGCCTGATCGCCGGGTGCGGGCTGCACGGGCTCCGGGTTGACGGGTCGTTGCTGGAGCTACTCGTGGGCATCGTGCGCGGCGACCGGCCTACGGACGCGGGGCGTCGACCCTGATCAGCCGACCCGACCGACGACAGCTGCGTCGGACCGATCCACGGTCGGGGATTCGATGCGGGATCGCTCGATCAGCGGCAGCGTGCGCAGCTGACGTTCCAGATGCCACTGCAGGTGGGCGGCGACGAGACCGCTGGCCTGGCGGCGGACGTTGTCGGGGACGCTGTCGATGTAGGCCCACTCCCCCTTCAACAGGGCGACGAGCAGATCGAGCACCCCGGTGACAGGCGTGCTCGCGCCCGGTGGACGACAGTGCACACAGACCGCGCCGCCCGCTGCCACATGGAAGGCGCGATGCGGGCCGGGGGTGGCGCAGCGGGCGCATTCGTCGAGCGCGGGTGCCCAACCGGCAAAGCCCATGGCGCGCAACAGGTACGCGTCGAGGATCAGTTCGTGCGGGCGCTGCTTGGCGGCGATGGCGCGCAGGGCGCCCGCGGTGAGTACGTGCAGCTTCGGGGCGGGTGCGCGTTCTTCGCCCGCTAGGCGTTCGGCGGTTTCGAGGATCGCGCACGCGGTGGTGTAGCGGCCGTAGTCGTCGATGATGTCGGCGGCGAACGCCTCCACGGTGATGACCTGGGTGACGATGTCGAGCGTGCGGCCCGGATGCAACTGCACGTCGATGTAGGAGAACGGCTCGAGCCGCGCCCCGAACTTCGACTTGGTGCGCCGCACCCCCTTCGCCACCGCCCGGACAAGACCGTGTTGCCTGGTCAAGAGCGTGACAATGCGATCGGCCTCGCCCAGCTTGTGCTGGCGAACCACTATCGCCTCATCCCGATACAACCGCACGTGGCCAGTCTTCCATGCGTGCCCGACACCGGGGTCACGGACACGGATCAGGACCGGAGCAGGCCGGCGATGAGCAGCAGCAGCGATTGCTGGGTTTCGAGACGGGCGCGCTCGGGGTCGTCGGCGTGGGCGACGATGAGCGAGGCTTCGGTGATGGCGCTGAGCAGTAGTTGCGCGAGTACCGGGACCGGGGCCACCGGGATCAGGTCCGCGTCGGTGGCGCGTTGCAGTTCGGCGGTGATGAGGCCGAGCCCGTGGCGCGCTTCGAATTCGCGGAAAGCGGGCCAGCCGAGGACGGTCGGGGCGTCCATCAGCACGATGCGCAGCATTTCCGGGCGGGCGCAGATGTCGAGGAAGCGGGCCAGACCCGCGGTCATCCCGCCGATGATGTCGGCGCGGTCGACCGCGGCGACCGCGCTCGCGATCTCCTCGGTGGCCTCGGTCTCGACCTGTTCGAGGACTGCGAGGAACAGTCCGCGCTTGTCGCCGTAGTGGTGGTGCAGGGCGCCGCGAGTCACACCGGCGGCGGCCACCAACTGCTCGGCCGACGTACCGGCGAAGCCGCGCTCGGCGAACAGGCTGCGGCCTGCCTGCTCGAGCGCGGCTCGGGTAGTGCGGGAACGATCCTCCTGACTACGGCGCTGCATGCAGCCGAGTGAACTCCACGATCAGTTCGGTGAGCAACTCCGGCCGGTCCTCGGGGACGAAAGTGTAGGAGTTGTCGATGGTGCGCAGGCTCGCCCGCGGTAGATCGGCGACCAGCCGTTGCGCCAGCGCCATCGGGAACAATTTGTCCTCGGTCGACCACACCACGAGCACCGGCACATCGACCGTGGGGAAACGTTCGGCCGCGGCGATGGTGCATCGGTTGTCCACGGCGGCGGCGAAACGGCGCAGGTCGTCGCGGATGGCGGCGCTGCGCCGGGCGGGACCGAGGTAGGACTGCGCGATGTCTTGCGGCAGTTCGTGTTTGGTCACCCAACCGAAGCCCAGTGGCAGGCGCTGCGCGAACTTCCAGCGCATCGGCGCCAGCAGCGGACGGATCACACCGGGAATCTTCGCCACCTTCAGCAGACTCGAGAAGGGCTGGGGCGGGAACACTTCGTAGCAGTCGACGGCGGCCAGGACGACGCGGCCGATCCGTTCCGGTCGGCGGGTCATCAGGATCTGGGTGAGCGCGCCGCCGGTGTCATTGGCGACGAGGGTGACATCGGTGAGGTCGAGTGCGTCGAGGAACTCGGCGATCAGGTCCGCGATGCCGACGGGGCTGAGGTCGGCGTCGGGCATCGGGATGGAGTGGGATCCGAGTGGCCAGTCGGGTGTGAGGCAGCGGTGTCCGGCCGCGACGAGGCCGGGTACCACCCCGCGCCAGATGTCGGCGTTGACGAGCAGTCCGTGGACGAATACGACCGGCGATCCGGTGCCGGTGTCGTGATAGCGGACGCGGCCGGACGACAGGGCGATCTCGTGCGCCGGGCCGAGTGCTGAGCTGATTCCCATGGGGTCCTCCCCTGGTCGAGTACTGGACCCGTCCACTGTTACATACATTCCGTATGTATGTCTATACCCACCCTAGGGGATGTGGACGGGTGACCAGTTACGCGTTACGGTCGAGCCACGTACCAGCAGAGACGGAGCTCACATGTCCGCGCCCGACCACATCGCGCCGAATTCCTCGGCCGACCTCGGCCTCACCGACCTGTCCGCGGCCATTGCCGACGGCAGCGTCTCCTCGGTTGCCGCCGTCGCCGACGCGCTAGACCGGGTCGAGGCATCGCAGCCGACGCTCAACGCGTTCCGGGTCGTGCGTCGCGAGGCCGCGCTGCGGGAGGCGGCCGAGGCGGACGCGCGATGGGCGGCGGGGGTGCGGCTGCCGCTGCTCGGCGTGCCGATCGCGGTCAAGGACGACACCGATATCAGCGGTGAGATCACCGCGTTCGGGTGCGGTGGGGAGTTCGCGCCGAAGACCGCGGACGCGGAATCCGTGCGCCGGTTGCGCGAGGCTGGTGCGGTGATCGTCGGCAAGGCCAATACCTGCGAGCTCGGACAGTTGCCGTTCACCAGTGGTGACGCGTTCGGATACACCCGCAACCCGTGGGATCGCGCGCGCACGCCGGGTGGGTCATCGGGTGGGTCGGCGGCGGCGGTCGCGGCCGGATTGGTCCCTGCCGCACTGGGTTCCGACGGTGCGGGGTCGGTGCGCATCCCGGCGTCGTGGACGAATCTGATCGGGATCAAGCCGCAGCGTGGGCGCATCTCCACCTGGCCGCTGGCGGAGGCGTTCAACGGACTCACCGTCAACGGCCCGCTCGCGCGCACCGTGCGTGATGCGGCGCTACTGCTCGACATCGCCGCCGGGCCGCACGACGGCGACCGGCACAAGCCCGCGCCGATCGATGCGAGCGCGGCCGTGGGGCGCGATCCCGGCAAGCTCAGAATCGCTGTCTCCCTGAGCATTCCGTATACCGCGACCAAGACCGCGCTCGATCCGCAGATCGCGGCGGCGGTGCACGCGCTGGCCGCCACTCTGCGCACGCTCGGCCATACCGTCACCGTGACGAACTTGCACTACGGGCTGATGATCGGTGCGTCCTTCCTGCCGCGCTCGCTGGCGGGGATCAGCCGGGTGCACCGGAATATGCCCGGGGTCGTCGTCGACCCGCGGACCACCGCCAATGCGCGCATCGGCCGAGTGCTCAGCGGGCCCGCACTCGCCGCGGCGCGGCTCGCGGAACCGCTGCTGCACAAGCGAATCGGTTCATTCTTCGACGACTACGACCTCGTGTTGTCGCCGACCACCGCGACCCCTCCCCCACAGGTGGAAGAGATCGACGGCATCGGCGTCGGCGCGACCAACAATCTGATCACCGCCGCGTGCCCGTACACCTGGCCGTGGAACGTTCTCGGCTGGCCGAGCGTGAACGTGCCAGCGGGCTTCACCGAATCCGGGCTGCCGATCGGCGCGCAACTGATGGGCACCGCCGACAGTGAACCGCTGCTGATCTCTCTCGCGGCCCAGCTGGAATCGGAACTGCACTGGGACCGGCACCGGCCCGAGCGGTGGTGGTGATTCACCAGGTGCGCACGAGCGCTACCTGGCCGGCTCGACCCACCCTTCGAGATCGCTCTTCGTGCCCGACGGACAGCCGTCCTGACCGGTCTGCCGGGGAAACATCATCAGGCAGCGCTGCGGGCCCGATCCGCCGACCGCGGTGGTGACCAGGACCGCGATCGACGAGCCATCGGCGACCCGACTGGTCGAGAAGCCGAGCGTGCCGGTGACGCCGCGATAGTCGGACTCGCGCAGCTGGACCGCTATGGCGGTCCGGTTCGGCGGGAGGTCGGCGAGGACGCCACGGCTGTTGCGCACAGCCTGGAGGAACAGGCCGCTCACGTCGAACGCCAGACCGGTGCGGTCGCCTGCCCAGGTGGGCCGGTAATCGGTGAGGTCGGGGTAGCCACGAAGTTCTTCGATCAACCCGGCCAGTTCGGTGCACAGCTGCTCGTGTTCGAACGGCACCGGCTGGTCGCCCAGTTTGCCTATGCCCCTGACACAATCGGCGCCGCCGAGCATGACCGGCGAAGCCTTGGACACGTAGCGCACGGTGAGGTTGGCGGGCAGTGCCGCGGTGGCTTTCGGATCGGTGATCAGCCTGGTCACCGCGTCATTGCCGAGGATCGCCGGGCCCGCGCCGCTGATGCAGCCGCGACTCACCGATTTGGCGAAGGTCGGGAAGTCGTCGTTGCGGCCCGCGAAGAACAGCAGGGTGCGGCGGTCGAATCCGGCGGTCTCACACGGCGCGGGGAAGCGGTAGAGCTGCTGCTGTTCACGCCAGCTCATACTCTGCTGCGCCACCCCCCGTTTGGTGAGTTCGGCCTGCACATCCTCGACCAGCGTGGTCACGTACAGGTCACCGGCCGCCTCGGGGTGATAGATCGCCACCTTGTCGTAGCGGGGTGCGCCGTTGCGATCACGGGCACCCTGCACGTAGTCGGCGACGAGGCGAGCCTGCACTCTATTGCTCGGTGCCGCCTGGAAATACAGCGGAGATGCCTGTTCGAGACCATCGGCGGACAGTGTCGTGGCTACCGCGGGCACGCCGAGTTCGCCGAGACGGGCGATAGCCCTGCGGGTTTCGTCGTTGCTGCGATCGATCCCGACGACGCCGAGCACGCTGGGGTCATCGGCCACGAGCTCGCGCAGCGAATTGTCGACTACCCAACCGGCGTGGCGCATATCGGAACCGCCATTGGCGATGATGATGCGCAGCAAGGGTTCCGATTCGTCGGAGGCCAGCAAGGCGCGACGCTGCTGCACCGCCAGGCCGGCGAGTTCCTCGACCTGAGCGTGCGGGTAGCGAACGTTGGTGTCGACGTAGCTGAGGCCGGCGAAATACACCAGCGAGACCAAGGGCCGGTTCGGGTTGCTCGCGCGCGCATCGGCCGCGGCGACATTGAGCCGGAACACTTCTCGCTGCATCGCCGACAACTCGGGATCATCGGCGAAGGTCTGGCGGGGATTGTCGCTGTAGCCGACACATTCACCGTCACGCAGACTCACCGAGACTCCGCCGGTCCACGGCCAGTGCGAACATTCGGCACCACGCAACGGCGGGAAGTAGACCAGGGTCGCGGCCACGGCGAGCACGATCGGGATCAGCACACACAGACCCACGAACCAGCTGCGCGCGGCGAGCGGCGGCGCGGGCGGCAGTGCGAGACCACGGAATCGGGCATCGCTGACGCGCGGTGCGGTGTCGGGAGGCAGGATCGCGCGCAAAGGCAGGAACCACGCGTCGGCCTGGCGATGAGTGCGCCGGTTGTCGATCTCGCGCACCCACTCCTGCAGCGGATCGGGCGGCTGTGGGGTCGGGGCGTCGGCGAGACTTTCCAGGGTGCGCAGCGGCCGCAGATCGCTGATGTGCGAGAGCTCGCCGACCTCGCGGCTGGGCCCTTCGTCACGCAGCGCCACGACCACCAGCGGATCGAAAAGGCCGGTCTCGTTACGAATTTCGTTGATCCAGGTGAGGATGCGCGCACCGTCGCTGCCCTCGGCCAGACCACCGAGCAACGCCACCGGATACGCGGTGCGCCGCCAGCTCGACGGGCGCCAGATCCGGCGCCGGTAGGCGTCGCGCAGGTCCTCGAGAAACGCGTGCACGAGGAGCTTGGCGACCTGCTCCTCGTTCTCGTCGACCCGGTGCGACGCCGTGAGCCGGGACGCGAAACCCAGGAAACTGCCCGACAATTCGGGTGCCAGGTAGCGCTGGTGCAGGAACCACCGCGTCACCTTCGACATACCGGGAATGCGCCCGGACACCCACAGCCACAACCGCAGCACCGGCCACAGGGCCAGTACACCGAAGACCACGCGCGAAAGCGTGTCGCCCGCAACGCCTTCGGCGGTATCGGAACGGCTGGTCGGCGAGCCGCTGCGTAGTAGTTTGGGCAGCCTGCGGCGCAGTTCGTCGGGCGCCTCGGATTCGTCGGAGGTCACCCGCTGGCGGGTCAGCCAGTCGGCGGTGCGGTAGCGCGGGAACTTGATCGCGCCCATCGCGGTGTCGTCGGCGGCGAAACCGGCAACCAGCTGCTGGACAATCGGGAGGCAGTGGCCGGGGATCTCCTGATCATTGGCGTGCGGGCCCGCGTCGATCGCGTTGAGGTCAGGGGTGAGCTGAGTGCGCGGCAGGTCGGGCGCGTGCAGGTCGATCTTGACGCGCGGCGTCGCCCGCCTGCCACCGGATTCACTGAGCCAACTGTAGATTTCGGCGATCAGCGCCGTATGCCCGGCGACGCCGACCACTTCGACGATCGGGCGTGGCAGCGCGCGCCGCCCGTGTACCAGTGCGCGCAGCACCCGCGGGCGGGCGTCGGGAATCTCGAGCGCCCGCAGCAGCTCCAGCAGCTTGCCGACATCATTGGCATCGGGCACTTCCACGGCCTCCCCGGACGATCAGCGAAGCACGCCGAACGAACCGGCGTGTTCGCCGAACGATACCCCGAACCGCCGACACTCAAACGGTCAAAAGCCCAGCTTCCCCAGCTGTTTCGGGTCGCGCTGCCAATCCTTGGCGACCTTCACGTGCAGGTTCAGGTAGATGCGGGTACCGAGAATGTGCTCGATCTGCTTGCGGGCATTGGTGCCGACCTCTTTGAGGCGGGCGCCGTTCTTGCCGATGATGATCGCCTTCTGGCTGGGCCGCTCGACATACAGCAGGGCATGCACTTCGAGCATGTCCTCGTTCGCCGCGTAGGGCTCGATGTCCTCGATGACCACGGCCAGCGAGTGCGGCAGTTCATCGCGCACACCCTCGAGCGCGGCCTCGCGGATCAGCTCGGCCATGAGGGTTTCCTCCGGCTCGTCGGTGATCTCGCCGTCGGGGTAGAACGCCGGCCCCTCTGGCATCTGCGAGGCGATCACGTCGACGAGCACCTCGACCTGTTCACCCTTCACGGCCGACACCGGGACGACCTCGGACTCGGGACCGAGCAGCTTCACCAGCGCCATCAGCTGGTGGGCGATCTCGTCGCGGCCCACCTTGTCGATCTTGGTGACCACGCCGAGGATCTTGGTCTTGGGCGCCATCATCTTGATCTGCTCGACGATCCAGCGGTCACCGGGACCGATCTTCTCGTCGGCCGGGATGCACAGCGCGATCAGGTCGACCTCGGAATAGGTGTCGCGGACCAGGTCGTTGAGTCGCTGGCCGAGCAGGGTGCGAGGGCGGTGCAGGCCGGGGGTGTCGACCAGGATCAGCTGGGCGTCCTCGCGGTGCACGATGCCGCGGATGGTGTGGCGGGTGGTCTGCGGGCGCGAGGAGGTGATCGCGATCTTGGTGCCGACCAGTGCGTTGGTCAGCGTCGACTTGCCGGTGTTGGGCCTGCCGACGAAACAGACGAAGCCGGAATGGAATTCCTTGCCGGAATCAGCCACCGTGCACCTCGCTCAGCACGGCGCCGGTGCGGTCGGTGCGGACGACCGTGGCCGACGGGGAGACCTCGCGCACCGCGTCGATGCCCGCGTCGCCCGCGTCACCGCCGACGACGACCGCCGCCTCGAAACCCTCCGCGCCGCTCGAGATCGCGGCGGCAACGGCGGCCTGCAGTGCGGTCAGGCGCAGCGCGGTCAGCGCCACCTCGCCCGCGGCGTAGGTGCGGCCGTCGGTGTCGCGCACCGCAGCACCGCTCGCGCCGCCGGTGCGGCCCAGCGCGCCACGCGCCAGTACCAGCAGTTTGTTGTCCTCGGCGTCCAGTTCACTCATGGTTTTCTCCGTTGTCGTCGGGCACGCGCACCTGGTCGGTGTCGGCGGTTGCCTCGTCGTTGTTGCCCTTGCGGGGCTTGTCGGTCTTCTTCTCTTTATCGGCGGCCCGGCGCACCAGCACGGTGTTGACCCGCATGCGCCCGCGCGCGTCGGCGCCGCCCTCGCCGCGCAGCACCAGCCCGTAGACGGTCACCTTGGAGCCGGGCAGCGGCACGCGGCCCAGCTCGTGCGCGAGCAGCCCACCGACCGTGTCGACGTCGTCGTCCTCGATGTCGAGGCCGTACAGCTCCCCCAGGTCCTCCACCGACAGCCGCGACGAGACGCGGTAGCGGCCGTCGCCGAGGTCTTCCACGGGCGGGGTTTCGTCGGTGTCGTATTCGTCGGCGATCTCACCGACGATCTCCTCGAGCACATCCTCGATGGTCACCAGTCCCGCGATGCCGCCGTACTCGTCGACCAGCAGCGCCATGTGATTGCGGCGGCGCTGCATCTCGTCGAGCAGTTCGTCGAGCGGCTTGGAATCGGGAACGAAGACCGCGGGCCGCATGACATCGCGCACCGATACCTTGCGGGCGCGATCGGCATAGGGCACAAGGTCTTTCAGGTAGACCACGCCGCGTACGTCGTCGACGTTCTCGCCGATCACCGGGATTCGGGAATGGCCGGAGCGCACGGCCAGTGACATCGCCTGGGCGGCGGTCTTGTCGTCCTCGATCCACACCATCTCGGTGCGCGGCACCATCACCGCGCGGGCCGGGGTGTCGCCGAGTTCGAAGACCGACTGGATCATCCGGCGTTCGTCGTCGGCCACCACGCCGCGCTCGCGGGCCATGTCGACCACCTCGCGCAGCTCGATCTCGGAAGCGAAGGGGCCGTTGCGAAATCCCTTACCGGGGGTGATCGCGTTGCCGAGCAGAATCAGCAGCCGGCTGACCGGGCTGAGCACCGCGCCGATGATCTGCAGCGGCACGGCGGCGGCCAGCGCGATCGAGTAGGCGTGCTGGCGGCCGAGGGTACGCGGGCCGACGCCGATCACGACGTAGGAAACGACGACCATCAGCGTCGCGGTGACCAGCAGCGCCGTGCTCTCGTTCCACAGGTCCAAGGTCGCTGCGGCCAGCAGGACGGTAGCGGTGATCTCGCACAGAATGCGCAGCAGGACAGCGAGATTCACATAACGCGGGCGGTCGTCGACGATCTTGCGCAGTCGCACGGCGCCGGGGCGCTCCTCGCGGACCATGTCGTCGAGCCTGGCCCGTGACACCGTGTTCAGTGCCGAGTCCACACCCGCGAACATCCCGCCGATGCCGATCAATCCGATCGCCAGCGGGATCAGGGTCAGTGCTGTCACGCGGGGCCTTCACCGGGTGCGGTGAAACCTGCCTTGCCGAGTAGTCGGTCGTCACGCTCGGCCAGCTCGGCGCGGCGCTGTTCCTCGCGCAGGCTCACGTACCACTCCTCGAGCAGCTGTGCCTGCAGCGCGAACATCTCCTTCTCCTCCTCCGGCTCGGCATGGTCGTAGCCGAGCAGGTGGAGCACGCCGTGCACGGTGAGCAGGGCCAGCTCGTGGTCGAGCGAATGGTCGGCCTTCTGCGCCTGACCCATCGCGAACTCCGGACACAGCACGATGTCACCGAGCATTGACGGGCCGGGCTCCGGGCTGTCGGGGCGACCGCCGGGCTCCAGCTCGTCCATCGGGAACGACATCACGTCGGTGGGGCCGGGCAGGTCCATCCAGCGCACGTGCAGGTCGGCCATCGTGTCGAGATCGACGAGCACCATCGACAGTTCGGCGGCCGGATGTACGTCCATCCGGCCGATCACGAAACGTGCGACGCTGACCAGGTCTTCTTCGGGAACGTCCATGCCCGATTCGTTGGCGATCTCGATGCTCACCTGTTCAGGGTACGGTGCCGACCCGACGCCGCCGGGAGCGGCATCGGGCCAGCGTGGCGCCGGTTAGCGCCGGTCGGTGCGACCGGCGGCCCTGCGCTGGGCTCGATTGCCCGGGTAGTGCGGACCCGGCACGGCGCGGGTGTCGGATTCGAAGCGGTCGTAGGCGTCGACGATGTCGGAGACCAGCCGGTGGCGGACCACGTCGGCGCTGGTGAGCTCCGAGAAGTGGATGTCGTCGATATCGGTGAGGATCTCCGCGGCCGCCCGCAGACCCGAGCGCTGCCCGTTGGGCAGGTCGACCTGCGAGATGTCACCGGTCACCACCATCCGCGAGCCGAAGCCGAGGCGGGTGAGGAACATCTTCATCTGCTCGGCCGTGGTGTTCTGCGCCTCGTCGAGAATGATGAACGAATCGTTGAGGCTGCGACCACGCATGTACGCCAGCGGCGCGACCTCGATGACACCGGACGCCATCAGCTTGGGAATGGCCTCAGGGTCCATCATGTCGTGCAGGGCGTCGTAGAGCGGGCGCAGGTACGGGTCGATCTTGTCGTTGAGCGTGCCGGGCAGGAAGCCGAGCCGCTCACCCGCCTCGACCGCGGGCCTGGTCAGGATGATGCGGGTGACCTGCTTGGACTGCAGGGCCTGCACCGCCTTGGCCATGGCCAGATAGGTCTTGCCGGTGCCCGCGGGGCCGATGCCGAACACGATGGTGTTGTCATCGATCGCGTCGACATAGCGCTTCTGGTTCAGCGTCTTGGGGCGGATGATTTTGCCGCGCCGCGACAGGATGTCCAGGCTCAGCACCTCGGCGGGCGATTCGTGCACGCCCTCGTCGGTGAGCATCGAGATGGTGTGGCGGACCGCCTCGGGGGTGATCACCCGGTTGCGGCCGGTCAGCGCCACGAGCTGCTCGATGACCCGCTCGGCCAGCGCCACATCGCCCGCTTTACCGGTGATGGTGACGGTGTTGCCGCGGACATGGATGTCGGCAGGAAGCAGTTTCTCCAGCTGACGCAGGTTCTGGTCTGCCGAGCCGAGGAAACCGAAAACCGACTCCGGGGCGAGCTCGATGCTGGAACGCACGGTTCGCGCCGCGGGACCAGCATTGTTTCCGCCTGTGCCGATGTCTGATACGGGGTTGGTGGGGTTGCCGATCTCGCCTGAGTTCTTCAAAAGTGGCTACAGCCTGCTTCCGGTTTCGACCTGGTGTTCGATGAGATCAGTTTACCGCCGAGCACTGACACCGCACAGTGGTTAAAAATGTGCCCGTGGTATGCGGTTCGCGACACCATGGGAATACCCGATCCCGGGCGGTCCACTCCTGCTCACCAGCGTGCGGTCAACGCCCCCAGCGCACCGAGCGCGACCGCGGCCGCGGTGGAGGTGCGCAGGACGGTCGGGCCGAGGAGGACGATGTCGGCTCCGGCCTCCGCCAGTGCGGCCAGCTCGGCGTCGTCGAGGCCGCCCTCGGGGCCGACGATCAGCACCACTTCGCTCGCCTCGTCCAGCGGCAGTTCGGTGAATTTGCCCGCGCCGGATTCGTGCAGGGCCGCGACGATCGCGCCGTCCGCCTTGGCTTTTCGCACCAGCTCCACCAGGTCGCGGGTGCGGTGCAGTCCGGCGATCTCAGGGATGTACGCACGACGGGATTGACGCGCTGCGGACTTGGCTGCCGCACGCCACTTCTCGATGCCCTTGGCGGCCTTGGCTTCCCAGTTCGCGACGCAGCGCGCGGCCTGCCACGGCACGATCAGGTCCGCGCCCGCCTCGGTCATCAGCTCGACGGCCAGCTCGGAGCGGTCCGACTTGGGTAGCGCCTGCACCACGGTCACCGCCGGGGTGGGCGGCGCGGCGACACGACGGTCACAGACCGCTAACTCGAGCCGATCCTTCTGGGCCGCAACGACTTCCGAGTCCGCCAGTATCCCGTGTCCATCGGACAGCGTGATCGGCTCACCGACCTTGATCCGGCGCACGGTCGCGGCATGGCGACCCTCCGGACCGTCGAGCACCGCGACGGCACCCGGCTCCGGCACCTCATCGAGATAGAAGACCGTCGCGGCCACGGGCTCAGCGTCCGCTGAACGACGCGCGCAGCCGGGCGAACAAGCCGCTGTTGTGCTCGGACTGGGTCGACATCACCTCGGCGCGATCCTTGTCCCGCATGCCCTTGAACTTGCGCAGCAGATCGGTCTGCTTGCCGTCGAGCTTGCTCGGCACGACGATGTCGAGGTGGGCGAGCAGGTCGCCACGCGCACCCGAGCGCAGGCGCGGCATGCCGTGCGCACGCAGCTGGATCACCTCGCCGGGCTGGGTGCCCGCCGCGATGGAGAGCTCGGTGGGGCCGTCGAGGATGGTGTCGACGACCACGGTGGTGCCGAGGATCGCGTCCACCATCGGCACCCGGACGGTGCAGTGCAGGTCGTCGCCGTCGCGAACGAAGGTGTCGTGGGGCTGCTCGACGACCTCGACGTAGAGGTCACCGGCATGGCCGCCACCGGGGCCGACCTCGCCCTGAGCGGCCAGGCGAACCCGCATACCGCTGGCGACACCGGCCGGGATGGGCGCGGCGATCTCGCGACGGGCGCGCACTCGGCCGTCGCCACCGCACTTGTTGCAGGGGTCGGGGATGGTCTCGCCCGCGCCACGGCAGGTGGGGCAGGGACGCGAGGTGAGCACCTGGCCGAGGAACGAGCGCTGCACCGACTGCACCTCGCCCGCACCGTCGCAGGTCTCGCAGCGGATGGGCTTGGAGTTGCCGTTGGTGCCCGAGCCCACGCAGACATCGCACAGGATCGCGGTGTCGACGGTCAGGTGCTTGGTGACACCGACCGCGCATTCGGCCAGGCTCAGCCGGGTGCGGATCAGCGAGTCGGCGCCGGGCTGCACGCGGCCACGCGGCTTGCGCTGGCCACCGCCCTGGCCGCTCATCCCGCCGAAGAAGGCCTCGAAGACGTCGCCGAGACCGCCGAAGCCCGCGCCGTTGAATCCTGCTCCGCCGCCGCCGTTTTCGAGCGGGTCACCACCGAGGTCGACGATCCGGCGCTTCTCGGGGTCGGTCAGCACCTCGTAGGCGGTGGAGACTTCCTTGAAGCGGGCCTGCGCGCCCTCGTCCGGGTTCACATCGGGGTGCAGTTCGCGGGCCAGTTTGCGGTAGGCGCGCTTGAGCTCCTGGTCGGTGGCGTTCTTGCCGACGCCGAGCAGTCCGTAGTAATCCCGTGCCACGTGAGTTCTCTAGTCCTTGGTCGCTGTGGGCCGGCCGAGCGCCGGGCGCATCCCTTAGTCGAATCCACTCAACTTTACCGGCCGAAGTCTCGACCTTAACAGTCCGGTTGTTGTGGTTCCCGAGCTGGCTTCACCTTTCGGCGAGCACCTCACCGATATAGCGGGCGACGGTCGCCACCGACGCCATGGTGCCCGGGTAGTCCATGCGCGTGGGGCCGAGCACGCCCATCCCGCCCAGTACGGCACCGGCCGCGCCGTAGCCGGTGGAGACCACCGAGGTGCCGCGCATCTGCTCGACCTGGGTCTCCTCGCCGATCTGCACCATCACCTGGCCCGGTTGCTGCGCGGCGGCGAGCAGTTTGAGCACGATGACCTGTTCCTCCAGGGCTTCCAGCACGGTGCGCAGGGAGCCGGGGAAGCCGAAATCGGCGACATTGCGGGTGAGATTGGCCGTGCCGCCGAGGACCAGGCGTTCCTCGGGATGTTCGACCAGCGTCTCCACCAGGACGGTGGAGACCCGGACCAGCACGTCGCGGATCTTGGCCGGTGCGCGTTCGGGCACCCCGGCCACCGAGGCGCTGGCCACCGAGAGCAGTTTGCCGTCCATGGCCCCACCGAGCAGGCCGCGCACGGCGGCGAGGTCCTCGTCGGAGATCACCGCGCCCAGGTCGACGATGCGCTGGTCGACGCGGCCGGTGTCGGTGATCACCACCAGCAGCAGGCGGGCGGGGTTCAGCGCGACGACCTCGATATGGCGCACGATCGACGCCGAGACGGTGGGGTACTGCACGACGGCGACCTGGCGGGTGAGCTGGGCCAGCAGGCGCACGCCACGACGCAGGACGTCGTCGAGATCGACACCGGATTCGAGGAATTCCATGATGGCCCGGCGTTCGGCGCCCGAGAGCGGTTTCACCTCGGCGATCCGGTCGACGAACTCGCGGTAGCCCTTGTCGGTGGGGATGCGGCCCGAGCTCGTGTGCGGCTGGGTGATGTAGCCCTCGGCCTCGAGCACCGCCATGTCGTTGCGGATGGTGGCGCTGGAAACGCCGAGGTTGTGCCGTTCCACGAGGGACTTGGAGCCGATCGGTTCCTTGGTGGCGACGTAATCCGCGACGATCGCTCGCAGGACCTCGAAACGTCGATCTTCGGTGCTCGACGCCATCGACCCCACCTTCCTCGCTCGTGCTGTACGTCATGCCTACCGTGCTGCGTTCGCACAGGGTCGCACGCGGACGCTCGCAGCGTCTCGTTGTCCAGTCTAATTGTCTTGTTCCCGATCGCCGGATCGCACGGCTGTCCGGCATCGAACTGTCATCCGGCGATATTCCGCCGTGGGGGCGGTGTTCGCCCTGTTGACGCGGTCGAGCACCGCGGAGAGTTATCCACAGGCCCGAGTTGTCCACAGTTGGGGTTTCGGGGGTTGTGGGGCTCGGGTAGCCGACGTAGGTTCGGGACTGAATCAGGGGATCTACCAGCATTTCTCAGCTATCGACAAGTTGTGCGGGGAGGCAACAGTGGTGCGTCCGGGTGGGGTCGGCGAGGCGTGGCATATCGGGTCGAGCGCGGTCGCGGTGCGGCCGGCGGAGTTCGCCCGGATCGATGATGCGTGTGAAGAATTTCTGCGGGCGATCGCGCAGATTCGGGCACTTGCCGTGGAAGTCGGCGATCAGGTGCATTGGGGATTGGGCGAGGGGGAAACGCGGTTGATATCCGCTGCCACATTGGTAGCGCGATTGCGTGGCGTTGCGGCGGCGAAGGAGAACAGCATCACTGCCGTAATGGAAGGGCATTCCCGGATCGTGGGCGATATTCGCCAGTCGTTGCGGAACGTGCGCGATCTGATGATGGTTGCCGACGAAGAGTGGGCCGATCGGCTTCGGTCAGTGGAAACGTCTGTAGGGCAACATATTTCCGTGGAGTCAGTGTGACTCGCCCCGAGCCGGGCGGCATTCTCGGCGGCGGGGAGAACACGCATTCTTGGCGACACCGGGAGATAGTCGCTGCGTTCGAGTCGCTCGAGGTCGCCGATGCGTTCGCCCAAGCGGATCGGTTCGAGCAGATCGCGCGGTGGTGGGATGACGGTCTGCGCGCTTTCCGGCACGCGATGAACGGGACGCTCCCGTTGGCTTGGTCGGGCGTGGGCGCCGCGGCGGCCGGTTCCGCGGTCGACCGCTACGTCGCGCAAGCCCACGAGCTGACTGTGTCGCTGGAGGAATTGCCGCGGGTGGTCCGGGCGGCGGCCGAGGCGATCGTGGCAACCAAGTACGCGGTCGGGTCGCCGGTTGTCGAGGAAACCGGGGCTTCGGCGTTGGCGGTGAGTGGAGCGGTCCACGCCACGGGCTCGGCATCGACGCACGGTGCGGCTTCGGTCGCGGAGGAGAATGCGCGAGCCGCGATGCGGCAGCGATATGTGTTGCCATTCGCCGAGCTGGTAGCCCGTATTCCATTGCTGTCCATGCCGCTTCGGCCGTTCGACTCCGGCGAGTCGGGCGATCGACAGTCGCTGATCGGCGCCGCGGGGCAATCGCCGGGCGGGAGACGTGCACAGTCGCCGGTCGAGAATTCGGCAGACACGGAGAACGCGTCCGCCACGACATGGGAGAGCTCGGCCCCGCACCAGGCGTTCGGGGATTCAGTGGGACGTGGTGGTCGCGGAACGGGCGTTCCCGCCGACGGTTCGGACGGGATCGACAGCCGGGCGGCGGAGTCCGATGACGGAGCGGCGCATTCGGGCAGCGCAACGACGGTGGCCTCGGCATCGACGGTCGTCGCCGGTGTGACACCGCCGAGCGGTACCGCGGCGTTGACGACATCTGGCGGCCCAGGGTTGCTCACAGCGCCTACGGGGACTTCCCCGGCGGCCATCGACCCCGCGGTCGTTTCGACGGTCCGCGGTCCATCAGCTGACCCAGTGGCAGGGCGTAGGAGGCCGACCGTCACCGCGAGCGGGGCGCTTGACCGAACCTCAGGTGGCGCTGCGCGGTACCGGCCGCCCGGTCAGCACGACGTGCCGAGGCCGGGCACCGGGCACAGCATTCCAGGATCGACAGGCCCGGTCATCGGCGTCAACCCGCCATCGGGGCATACCCCAGCCAGGTCGGGTGATCGGTTCTTCCATTGCGGCGGAGCACCGCCGACAACGCCGGCACCGGACGCGGATGCAATGCGCGACCTGCCGGAGTACTTGATCACACTGGCGAACACCGCGGAACTGCTCGGCGAGCCACGACCGGCGGTAGCAGGTGGAGTGATCGGGGGTGGCGATGACATCGTGCCCGGCGAGCAGCGCTCACCGGCGACTCAGGACTGACGGCGATGTCAGCGAGTCGACCGGACTCTTCAGCATGGGCTGCCCAGGCGGGCGGCCCATGCCGAATCAGACTCGGGCAGCTGCGCCGCAGCGAGCGGCCGAGTCGGGAGCGCCGACCTCTTTGCCCGCGAGGGCATCCAGGCCGAGCATCGCCAGCAACGCGCCGCAGTCGTCGGCGTCGTTGGAGTGCGACGCGACCGTCCTCGCGGCGACCGCGCACTGACGCGCGTTCTCCGCCTTCTCAGCGGAGCGCGCTTCAGCGAATTCGCTCTGCTCGTGGACGAGGGTGATGTGCCGTTCGGTGGACATATAACTCCCTAGGATCGAGTTGAAGCCTACGCCCCTAATCGTTATCTTCCACCCCGAACCCACCGAACATACCCTTAGAGCACCCCACTGTTCCGGGCCTCTCACCAGATGTGCATTGGCTTGATACACCACGATGACCGGGCAATCTTTGGGTTCGATCCCAAGCCCGAGAAATCTCGAAATTCAGATCACGATGACATCACCGCCCGCGCGATTCCCCGGCGGGCGAAGTGATCAGTCGAGAAGGTCGCGGACGATGCCGTCGGCGAGGAGACGGCCGCGGTCGGTGAGGACCAGGTTGTCGCCGGTGATGTGGGCGAGGCCGTCGGCGAGGATCCGGTCGAGGGCGGGGGCCGCGGACGGCGCCAGGTCCGCGAGGGGCAGGCCGGTGCGGAGACGGACCGTGAGCATGAGGTGTTCGGTGTAGCGCTCGTCGTCGGTGAGGGCTTCCCAGCCCGCGGCGGGGAGTCCGCCGAGGGCCACCCGGTCGGCGTAGCGGGCGGGGTGTTTGACGTTCCACCAGCGAACACCGCCGACGTGGCTGTGCGCACCGGGACCCGCGCCGAGCCAGTCACCACCATCCCAGTAGCCGAGGTTGTGCCGGCAGCGGGCGGAATCGCTTGCGGCCCAATTGGAGACCTCGTACCACGTCAGACCGGCGTCGGCGAGGCGTGCATCGATGCGTTCGTAGCGGGCGGCGAGGACATCGTCGTCGGGTGCGGGCAGTTCACCACGGCGGACCTTGCGTGCCAGCGCGGTTCCGTCCTCGACGATCAGGGAGTAGGCGGACACATGATCGACACCGGCGGCCAGCACCGCGTCCAGACTCAGGTCGAGATCGGCATCGGTCTCGCCAGGGGTGCCATAGATCAGATCGAGGTTCACGTGGTCGAACCCGGCCGCGCGGGCTTCCTTAGCCGCGGCGACCGCGCGACCCGGGGTGTGCGTACGGTCGAGCACCTTCAACACGTGCTGCGCGGCGGACTGCATGCCGAGCGAGATCCGGGTGTAGCCGGCCGCGCGAAGCCGCTCGAAGAACTCGGGCGAGGTGGATTCCGGGTTGGATTCGGTGGTCACCTCGGCATCGGCGGCCAGGGTGAAGTTCGCCCGCACGGCATCGAGCACCGAGGCCAGCCCGTCACCACCGAGCAGCGACGGTGTCCCGCCGCCGACGAAGATCGTCGACACCTCGGGGGTCGCGCTCGGCAGTGCACCGAACTCGGCCGCGGCGGTCGCGAGCTCTCCGCGCAACGCCTCCAGCCACGACTGAGGCGACGCCGAGGTACCCAGCTCCCCCGCCGTATAGGTGTTGAAGTCGCAGTACCCGCACCGGGTGGCACAGAACGGCACGTGCACGTACACCCCGAACGCGCCGCCCCCGAAATCGCGCAGCACCGGGCGATCGGCATCGGCCGGTGTCACGCCGGGAGCCCCGGGAGCAGCGCTGGTAGTCACCCCTCCAGTCTGCCGGGCCCCGGTATACCGTCCCGCGCGGCCCCTCGCACGTCAGTCCGTCACGACCGGCGTGTTCTGGTTGGCGGTGAGCACCCAGGCGCCGTCTTCCTTGGTCATCACATACATCGGCGTGCCCTGACCGGACAGCTCGCCGTCGAGGGTGAAGTAACTCTGGCGGATCTTGACGGCGGCGACATCGGGCCGCAGGAAGAGCACGTGCTCGACCTCGTAGGTCGCGCTGCCCTGCGTCGTCGCGCCGGGCAGCACCTGCGCGGTGAACTCGGCGATGGCCGGGCGACCGAACAGTCGCTTGCCGTGCCCGGTGGTCCAGATCGCGTCTTCGCGGAAGACGGCGACGAACTCCTCGGCCAGTTCGTTGGACTGGGCGTGGGCGATGGTGTCGACGACGGCGCGGATGGCCGCGAGTTCGGTGTCGAGATCGGTGGGGGTCTGACCGGCGGCAGTGGCGTCGTTGCTCATGGCACTACTGTGCAACCTCGAGCGCGCTCCAGGTCAACCGCGCTGTGCGGCACCGCACACGCGTCGGCGCGGCGTATCACAGGTCGGTTCCGAGCGGTGGGCTATGACCCCCGTCACAGAACAGGACGGCCGTCCAGGGAATTTCCCCCAAAAGTGCGGGAAATATCTCCTTGCGGTCGGAACGACCCGGTTGACGTGGCACAATAGGCGCATGCACGCAACTGGAGTACGACTCGTGGCCCGCCGCCACGTCGACTTCCAGCGTGTCTGTAGCGCCTGCTGTCGGCCCGGTTTCCACCGGTAGCGCAGCGGCGTCCACGCCCGGGTATCCCCCGGTGCCTTCGACTTTCATCGGCCCGCTGACCGCCTGACGCGAGCCAGCCCCTCGCGCCTTCAGCACGGATGTCCAATCACCCCGCAGGAGCGACCCACCATGACGTCGAGCACCGACGCCGGTTCGACCGAACAGTCGACGGCGCAGGCCCGCACTGAGCGTTCAGCTGCCCAGCGCCCGGCCCGCCCGAGCACCGATGCCCCGGTCGCACCGCGCGCCCGCACCGGCAAGCCGGTCCGCCGCCGCTCCGAAGGCCAGTGGGCCCTCGGTTACCGCGAGCCGCTGAACCCGAACGAACAGTCCAAGAAGGACGACAACCCGCTCAACGTCCGCGCGCGCATCGAGAACATCTACGCCAAGGGCGGCTTCGACTCGATCGACAAGGCCGACCTGCGTGGCCGTTTCCGCTGGTGGGGTCTCTACACCCAGCGTGAAGAGGGCTACGACGGCACCTTCACCGACGACGACAACATCGACCTGCTCGAAGCCAAGTACTTCATGATGCGGGTGCGTTGCGACGCAGGCGCGCTCAGTGCCGCCCAGCTGCGCACCGTCGGGCAGATCTCCACCGAGTTCGGCCGCGACACCGCCGACCTGTCCGACCGCGAGAACGTCCAGTACCACTGGATCGAGGTCGAGAACGTCCCGGAGATCTGGCGCAGGCTCGAGTCGGTCGGTCTGCACACCACCGAGGCGTGCGGTGACTGCCCGCGCGTGGTCCTCGGTTCCCCGCTCGCGGGTGAGTCGCTCGACGAGATCATCGACCCCACCTGGGCGATCGACGAGATCGTCAAGCGCTACATCGGGAAGAAGGAGTACTCCAACCTTCCCCGCAAGTTCAAGACCGCGATCTCGGGCCAGCAGGACGTGGTGCACGAGATCAACGACATCGCCTTCGTCGGCGTGAACCACCCCGAACACGGGCCTGGACTCGATCTGTGGGTCGGTGGCGGTCTGTCCACCAACCCGATGCTCGCTCAGCGCGTCGGTGCCTTCGTGCCCCTCGAAGAGGTGCCGGATGTGTGGGAAGCGGTCGTCTCGCTCTACCGCGACTACGGCTACCGCCGCCTGCGCACCAAGGCCCGCCTGAAGTTCCTGATCAAGGACTGGGGCATCGAGAAGTTCCGTCAGGTGCTCGAGGACGAGTACCTCGAGCGCAAGCTCATCGACGGTCCCGCCCCCGCGCAGCCTGCCAAGCCGATCGACCACGTGGGTGTGCAGAAGCTGCGCAACGGCCTGAACTCCGTCGGCTTCTCCCCTATCGCCGGTCGCGTCTCGGGCACCATCCTGAGCAAGGTCGCCGACGCCGCCGAGAAGTACGGCTCCGACCGCATCCGCTTCACCCCGTACCAGAAGCTGATCGTCCTCGACATCGCCGACGACCAGGTCGACGCGCTGATCGACGAACTCGAACCGCTCGGCCTGCAGGCCCGCCCGTCGGTCTGGCGCCGAAACCTGCTGGCGTGCAGCGGTATCGAGTTCTGCAAGCTCTCCTTCGTCGAGACCCGCAAGCGTTCACAGGTGCTGGCACCGGAACTCGAGCAGCGCCTCGCCGACATCAACGCCGAACTCGATGTGCCGATCACCATCAACATCAACGGCTGCCCGAACTCGTGCGGCCGGTCCCAGATCGCCGATATCGGCTTCAAGGGCCAGCTCGTCGATGACGGCACCGGGAATCAGGTGGAGGGTTTCCAGGTTCATCTCGGTGGCAGCCTCGGTCTGGACAGCGCGTTCGGCCGGAAGTTGCGTCAGCACAAGGTGACCAGCGTCGAGCTCGGTGACTACATCGATCGCGTCGTCCGCAACTTCGTCAAGAACCGGGAATCCGGTGAACGCTTCGCGGTGTGGGCTGTGCGCGCCGACGAGGCCGACCTCCGATAGTCGATGAGGAGATCCCCACTGTGACAACCAATCTCGCGGCCAAGCTGTCCGAAGACGAACTGCGCGCACTCGCCGAGCAGGGCGCGGCCGAACTCGGCCCCGATGCCTCACCGGCCGATCTGATCGCCTGGACCGACCGCAATTTCGGGAACGGCTACATCGTCGCCTCGAACATGCAGGACGGCGTGCTGGTCCACCTGGCCGCACAGACCCGCCCCGGCGTCGACGTGCTGTTCCTCGACACCGGCTACCACTTCGCCGAGACCATCGGCACCCGTGACGCGGTCGAGGCCGTGTACGGCGTGCACGTGGTCAACGTGGCGCCCGAGGCCAGTGTCGCCGAGCAGGACGCGCTGCTCGGCAAGGATCTGTTCGCCCGTGACGCCGCCGAATGCTGCCGGCTGCGCAAGGTCGTCCCGCTGAAGCGCTCGCTGAGCGGCTACAACGCGTGGATCACCGGCATCCGCCGCGTCGAGGCGCCCACCCGCGCCAACGCGCCGCTGATCTCGTTCGACGAAGCCTTCGGCCTGGTGAAGATCAACCCGATCGCACCGTGGTCCGACGACGAGATGCAGGCCTACATCGAGGCCAACGGCATTCTCGTCAATCCCCTGGTGGAGGAGGGTTACCCGTCCATCGGCTGCGCACCGTGCACGCGCAAGCCCGAGCCGGGATCCGATCCGCGCAGCGGCCGCTGGGCCGGTATCGCCAAGACCGAATGCGGATTGCACCAATCATGACCATCACCACCACTGGGAGTGAGCCTGTGAGTACCAACACCACCGAACGCGAACTCGGCCTGACCGAGTTCGACACCCTCGCGGCGCTGGAATCCGAGGCGATCCACATCTTCCGTGAGGTCGCGGGCGAATTCGAGCGCCCCGTGATCCTGTTCTCCGGCGGCAAGGACTCCACCGTCCTGCTGCACCTGGCGCTCAAGGCCTTCTGGCCCGCGCCGCTGCCGTTCACGCTGCTGCACGTGGACACCGGGCACAACCTCGACGAGGTGCTCGAGTTCCGCGACAAGGTGGTCGAGCGCTACGGCCTTCGCCTGCACGTCGCCTCGGTCGAGGAGTACCTGGCCGACGGCCGCCTGACCGAGCGCCCCGACGGCATCCGCAACCCGTTGCAGACCGTCCCGCTGCTCGACGCCATCACCGAGCACCGCTTCGACGCGGTCTTCGGCGGCGGCCGTCGCGACGAGGAGCGCTCGCGTGCCAAGGAGCGGATCTTCTCGCTGCGCAACGCCTTCGGCCAGTGGGATCCGAAGCGTCAGCGTCCCGAGCTGTGGAACCTCTACAACGGCAAGCACGCGCCGGGTGAGCACGTGCGGGTGTTCCCGCTGAGCAACTGGACCGAGCTCGACATCTGGCGCTACATCGCCCGCGAGGACATCGACCTGGCGTCGATCTACTACGCGCACGAGCGTCCGGTGTACTCCCGTGACGGCATGTGGATGACGCCCGGCGTGTGGGGCGGCCCGAACGAGAACGAGGTCCTCGAAACCCGTTCGGTGCGCTACCGCACCGTCGGCGACGGTTCCACCACCGGCGCCATCATCTCCGACGCCGCCGACAACCAGGCCATCCTGGCCGAGGTCGCGGCGTCACGACTGACCGAACGCGGTGCTACCCGCGGCGACGACCGTGTGTCCGAGGCCGCTATGGAAGACCGCAAGCGAGAGGGTTATTTCTGATGTCCGACCTATTGAGGCTGGCCACCGCCGGTTCTGTCGACGACGGTAAGTCCACCCTGGTCGGGCGGTTGCTGTACGACACGAAGTCCGTGCTGGCCGATCAGATCGACGCCGTCACCCGCGCCTCGGTCGACCGTGGACTGTCCACGCCGGACTTGTCGCTGCTCGTCGACGGCCTGCGCGCCGAGCGTGAGCAGGGCATCACCATCGACGTGGCGTACCGCTATTTCGCCACGCCCAAGCGGTCTTTCGTGCTCGCCGATACGCCGGGGCACGTGCAGTACACGCGCAACACGGTGTCGGGTGCGTCCACCGCGCAGCTGGTGATCCTGCTGACCGACGCGCGCAAGGGTGTCATCGAGCAGACCCGTCGCCATGCGGCCGTGCTGGCGCTGCTCGGTGTGCCGCGTCTGGTGCTCGCGGTGAACAAGATCGACCTCGTCGACAACCCGGCCGAGGTGTTCGCCGAGATCTCCGCCGAGTTCAACGACCTCACCTCGAAGCTGGGCTGGGCCACCGAAGACGTCATCGAGATCCCGGTCTCGGCGCTGCACGGCGACAATATCGCCAGCCGCTCCGAGAACACCCCGTACTACGACGGCCCCTCGCTGATCGAGCACCTGGAATCCGTTCCGGTGGACGCGGATTCGACCGGCACGCACGCGCTGGGTCTGCGTTTCCCCGTGCAGTACGTGATCCGTCCGCGCACCGCCGAGTACCCCGATTACCGGGGCTACGCGGGTCAGATCGCGGCCGGTTCGGTCTCGCCCGGTGACGAGATCGTGGTGCTGCCCTCGGGTAAGAAGACCACCGTCGAGCGCATCGACACCCCTGACGGCGAACTGGCCGTGGCGCAGGTCGGGCGCAGCGTGACGCTGATCCTGGCCGACGAGGTCGACATCTCGCGCGGCGACATCATCGCCTCGGTGCACGACGCGCCGGAATCGATCGACTCCTTCGACGCGACGGTGTGCTGGCTCGGTGACAAGGCCCTGCGTCCCGGTGCCCGACTGCTGCTCAAGCACGGCGCCAAGACCACCCAGGCCATCGTCGGCGCGCTCGTGGAGCGGTTCGACGAGCAGACACTCACCGCGCAGCCGAGCCCGGAGTCGTTGGAGCTCAACGACATCGGCCGTGTCTCGCTGCGGCTGGCCGAGCCGATCCCGGCCGACGACTACCGCACCAACCGGCACACCGGGTCGTTCCTGCTGATCGACCCCGCCGGTGGCAACACCCTCGCGGCCGGCCTGGTCGGCGATGTGCTGACTTCGGTCGAGGTCGGTACCGCGGTCTGATGAATCGCACGTTCGCCCCGCTGCGCGGCCCCGCTGTGGTGCCGCGCGGCGGGGGCGAGCCCGCGCTGATCCTGGTCGCCCACGGCAGCCGTGACCCGCGTTCCGCGGCGAACGCGGCGGCCGTGCGCGATCGGATCGCCGCCGCACGACCGGATGTTCTCGTGCGGCTCGCCTTTCTCGATCTGAACGCGCCGTCCGTCGACCAGGTAGTCGATGCTGTCGCGGCGCAAGGATGTTCGCACGCCATCGTGGTGCCGCTGCTGCTGGGCAGCGCGTTCCACGCCAGGGTCGATCTGCCCGGCCTGCTCGATGCCGCACGACGCAGGCATCCGCTGCTCGACCTGGTTCAGGCCGATGTGCTCGGCCCCGATCCACGACTGATCACCGCCCTGTGTGCGCGGATCACCGAGGCGACCACGGGCTACGCCCCTGGCCGGATCGGTATCGCCGTCGCCGCGGTCGGTTCCTCGCGCACCGGCGCCAACGAGCGCACCGCCGAGATCGCCGTCGCGGTCGCCCGGCGCACCGGGTTGCTCACCGAAACCTGCTTCGCGACAAGCGAACCCACCGTCTCTGCCGCGACCGAACGACTGCGCGCCCGCGGTGCGGAGCACATCGTGGTCGCGCCGTGGTTCCTGGCACCGGGTCTGCTGACCGACCGATTACGTGCCACCGCACCGGGACTCGTTCATACCCCGGCACTCGGAGCCCACCCGGCGCTGACCGAGGTCGTGTGGGATCGCTACGACACCGCGCTCGGCGCCGAATGGGAACTCTCCGCCTGAGACACCGGCGGTTCGGCCGAGTTCGCCTCGACGACGGCATCTGCGCTCGACCCGGCTTCCGCGACGATGTGTGGGGACGACTCCGTGCTCGACGCGACGGTGCCGGTTGTCGATTCCATTGCGGACGTGACGGTATCCGTGGTCGACGGTGCCGAGCCGGGTCCCGTGTGGTCGATCACAAGGCCTGGAGCGGCGGGCGCAATGGGGAGATCGGGTAGCGCGAACGCCGGAATCACGATCGACAGCGCCGGTGGCCGGCGGTTACCGGCTGAATCCGGCACCCCCTGCGAGTCGGGCAGCGGCGCACTCGGCGAGCCTTCCTGGACGAGCTCGACGGCATCGACCGCGGGCGACATCGTGGACGGGTCGATACCAGGCAGATTCGCCGGAACCGAGAGAGCCCCTTGCGTTCGAAGCGACTCCGGCACAACGACCGCCGCGCGGGGGTTCCACCACATCGCCGGGAGCTGGCGCGGCAGGGTCGCGACTGTGCCCGGCAACGGCGCCGGTGCCCCGGCCCGCCCGTCGGCAGGCCGGCCAGGCAGACTGCGACCGGGTGACGCCACCACGCCGGACCTGTCGTCGTCGGCACGTAACAGCCCGAGCACAGCCGGAATGAGCAGTGGCACAGCGAGCGCTGCGCCGGCGAGCGCGGTGCGCGACATCGGGCGCCGGACCGGCACCAGCACGGTGCCGGTGGCAGACCGCCGGGCCCCGAGCAGTGCGGCACCACGGGCGACGGACTCGGCGGTCACGGGACCGCGAACGACCGGGCAGCCCAGCGCGTCGGCGAGTGTGTGCGCCACCTCGAGCGGCGAGGCAGCGCCACCGGCAAGGAGGAGCGCACCGAGGTGCTCGGGGGAAAGTCCTGCGGTGCGCAGGCATTCGTGTACCAGCGGCAGCGAATCCCGCACGAGCTGCGCGCGAACCGCCGCCGTCCGGACGGGATCGGGCGAACCGGCGACCGGTTCGTCCGTTGGCGCCAGATCGTGATCCATGGCGGCTACGGCCGCGGCGGTGGACCGGCCACCGAAGGCATAGGACCGAATCGGCCGACCGGCGATCCGATGCCCCTGCCGGTCGCGCACAACCACGGTGAGGTCCAGGGAGGTCGCGCCGAGGTCGTACACCAGCATCGAATCCGTGGCGTCGCCGGATTTCTCGTTCGGTTCCGCCGGCTGTTCGATCGGGTCGAGGGCCACCGCTGCCGCGATCGGCTCCGCCACCAGCTCGACCTCACCCAGTTGCGCCCGCACGAGCGACCGCCGCAGCGCGGTGACGTGCTGCTCGGTGTAGACCGCCGGGTGTGCGAGCACGGTGTGCTCGGCGACAGCGCCCGCGGCGGCCATCGCCGCACCGAGAACCCGGGCGACAAGGTCGGCAGCCTCGGCGGTCGGCGCGAAGGACAGCTCGGCCGCGAGGGTCAGATCAGCGAAGCCGAGAATCCGTGGGTTCGCACCGAAGCTGTCCGCCACCGTGGTGCGACCGCTGCTGATCACCGGATCGGTGCCACCGCCGACTGCCGCGCAGACGATGTTCCGCGCTCCGATGGACACTCCCCAGCCGACCGTCATCCCTCACCAATCTCTCGCGGCCGAAGTGCGACCGGAGAACGTTTTTACTAGAACCGAAAATCTAGTTTAGCCTCTCCTAACATTTTGTTGGGACACCAGGCGGAGGCATCCATGCCACAGGGTTTGCTGGTCATTCGACCGAATATCGTGATGACACCGACGGTCTGGGGCACGCCACATGCCCCGGCCCCGATACCGCGCGGTGGTCGCTGGCCGGCCCCGGAACCGTCGCGGCCGATCGGCCTGCTCGACTCCTGGTGGCTCGTCACCGCCGCCGCGCTGGCATCGACGGGACTCCTCGGCGCGGCACTGTGGATCGCCACCCACGTGAACCCGGACCCGGCACTGCACACCGCGGGATTGTTCGTTCACCTCGCCGGGCTGACGCTCGGCTTCGGCGGCGTCCTGATCGCCGACTATCTGGCCGCCCTGTGGCTGCTCGGGCGCAGCACCCTCGCCGAGGCGATGGCCGGAGTCTCCCGGATGCACGTGCCGATCTGGCTCGGTCTCGCGGCGCTGGTTGCCAGCGGCTGCGTACTGGAACCGAACCTCGACTCCCCACTGACGCAGACCAAGATGGTGTTGACCGCGCTGCTCACCGTCAACGGATTACAGACCACGGTCTTGAGCAGGCGCCTGGCCGACCACTCGGCAGCACCACTGCCACCCCGATTACTGGTTTGGGGCGCCACCTCGGGCGCGATCTCCCAGGTCTGCTGGTGGGGAGCGATGGCCATCGGCTTCTGGAACGCCCAGCGCTGACGGACCACGTCCAGCCGACCCACCCTCCGTGATCCAGATCACGGAGCCACCCCTCTTGTTTGTATACCCCCAGGGGGTATAGTTCGTGGCAACACACAGCGAACTCAGAGAGGCGAAAACGATGACCACCAACGCCCACGCCGGACACCACACCCACGCTGACGCCGCGACCCAGCCCGCGCACGCCGGACACCATGCCGCGCACGGAATCGATACCGACGACCATGCGGCGCACCAGCATCACGGCAAGCACGCCGCGCCCGAGCAGACCGACCCCAACGGTGAGCACGCAGGTCACAGTGACGCCCACGCGGGCCACGCCGCGGGAGCTCCCGGCGGTCTCCTGATCACCCAGGACGGGTACACCCTCGACCCCGAGACCACGATCGCCGAGCCGGGCGGCATCGACTTCCGGTTCCGGATCCTCGGGCCGGACGGATCGCCCGTGACCGAGTTCGATCCGATTCACGATCGGGAACTGCACCTGATCGTGGCGCGACGGGAGCTGACCGGGTTCTGGCATGTGCATCCCCAGCGGGAAGCGGACGGCACCTGGGCGATCCGATTGGAACTGCCGGAGGCGGGCGCCTACCGCGTGTTCACCGACATCGCCCCGCGAGCACTCGGCCGCACGATCACGCTCGGCGCCGACCTCGCCATCGCGGGACACTATGCACCGCAACCGGTTCCGGCGATTGCCCGCGCCACCGAAGTCGACGGCTACGACGTGACCGTCGATGGCGAGTTGCGCGCCGAGGGCGACCTGCTGACGCTCACCGTGCGCAAGAACGGCGAGCCGGTGACGGATCTACAGCCCTACCTGGCGGCTTTCGGCCACCTCGTCATTCTGCGCGCAGGAGACCTCGCGTACATCCACGTCCACCCCAACGGCGAACCCGGCGACGGCATCACCCCCTCGGGACCCGAAATCACCTTCCACACAGCAGTTCCCGGCCCTGGCACCTACCGCCTGTTCCTGGACTTCCAACACAACAATGTCGTCCGCACTGCCGCCTTCACCCTCGCTGTTCCGCCTCTCCGGGTATTCGAGCCGGGTTCAGGTGCGACACCGGCAGCGTTGGCGGCCGACGGTGTGGCGCGGGGTAAGTGAGCCCGTTCCCGGTGAGTTACCCATGTGCTCTGGAGATCAGCGGGTCTGACGTGGCGGTATTCGCCGCGTCAGACCTGAGCGCACCCGCCATCCCTACTGGCTAGGTCCCGCTCGGCGCGTTCGACAACAAGCGGTTCGCGATTGTGCGCGCGGCCTCGACGCGGGCCGAATCGCCGGTCTGGCGGGCGATATTGGCGGCACTCAGGATCGCGTCTAATTCGAAGACCAGGAGATTCGCGTCGGCGTCGGCGAGTTCGCCCATGGCCTGGGCCTTACGGACCTCGTCGGCCAGGAAGGACAGCCAGTCGTCGTGGTCGGCTACGACGGCGTCGCGCACGGGGCCGGGCTTGCTGCTGAATTCGGTGAGGGTGGCCACCCGGAAGCAGCCGCCGGGGAAGGGCGGATTCTCGATATGGGCGAACCAGCCGTCGACCATCGCGCGGACCCGGGTTCCGCCGCGTGGGGCACGCAGGCCGGGCGCGATGACTCGTTCGATGAAGATGTCGCGCCCGGCCTGGACGGCGGCGAGCTGCAGGGCTTCCTTGGTGCCGAAGAGAGTGGCGATGCCGCTCTTGCTGATGCCGAGGTCGGTGGCGAGCCGACCGATACTGAGGCCGTCGAGACCTTCGACGGAGGCGAGTTCGGCGGCGCGACGGGCGATGGTGGCGCGGGCACGGGCGCCCTTGGCCAACCGCTGGTCGCTCGGTTCCGTCAGCTGGGTCATGTGAATCATTGTTCCACCGCGGGGTTGCAAAGGCGAACGATCGGTCGTACTTTTATTTACGAACGATCGTACGTTCTTATTTCTCCCCTCGAAGGATTCCGCATGACCGACGTGTCAGCTCGGCCCGAAGATCCGCTCCGCACAGCGACTCCAGACTCCAGCGCCGCAGGCCGCACCCTCGCAGTGGCCGCGGGCGCGGCATTCATCGCCTTCCTCGATCTCTCCGTTGTCAACATCGCGTTCCCGACGATCGCCCTGAGCTATCCCGGCACGTCCACCGGCACGCTGACCTGGATCGTCAGCGGTTACGCGATCGCGTTCGCCGCGCTACTCACGCCCGCGGGGCGCATCGCCGACGCATTGGGCCGTCGGCGCCTGTTCGCCCTGGCACTGGCCGGATTCGCGGTCACCTCCCTGCTGTGCGGGCTCGCACCCGGCGCGGACTGGCTCATCGCGGGACGGGTCCTGCAGGGCATCACGGCGGCGTTCATGGTGCCCGCGGCACTCGGACTGGTCCTGGAAGCCACGCCGCGGGCGAAGATCGGCGCCGCCATCGGCGCTTGGTCGGCGGCCGGCGGGTTCGCGGCTGTGGTCGGTCCGGCGCTGGGTGGTGCGCTGGTCGAGGTGTTCGGCTGGCGCGCGGTCTTCCTGATCAATGTGCCGATCGCGTTGGTGTTGATCGTGCCGGGGCTGCGGCTGCCCGGCGGTGGCAAGGCCTCGAGCGAGACGGCGCTGCCAGATCCGCTCGGCACGGTCGCCGTCGCGATCGGACTCGGTGCGATCGTCGCCGCCGTCACCGAAGGTCAGTCATGGGGTTGGACCGCGCCCGGCACGCTCGTCGCGTTGCTCGGCGGTATCACGCTGACGATGTTCGCGCTGGTTCGCTCGCGTCGGCATGCCAATCCGGCTGTCGCCGTGACGCTCTGGCGTGATCGGCAATTCGCGCTCGCGAACGCGGGTTCGTTCCTGTTCGGCGCCTCGATGTTCGCGTGGCTGCTGGCCGGGCCGCTGTTCCTGAACGCGATCTGGGGCTATTCCGTCCTCGAGTCGGCGGCCGCGCTGACCGTCGGCGCGGTGGCATCGATGGTGACCGCCGTTGTGACCGGCCGGATTACGACACCGCGCGGCCAGCGGTGGGTGGGAGTGTTCGGTGGTCTGATGTCGACGGCCGCGCTGGCCTGGATGAGCACCGATGCCTTCGGCCCCGAACCCGCGCTGTGGACGGCGTGGGTTCCCGCCGGTGTGCTCGGCGGCGGCGGGATCGGCATCGTCGTCACGGTGCTCGGCACGGCGGCGGCGAATTCTGTTCCACCGCAACAATTCGCGGCCGGGATCGGGATGAACCTCACTGCTCGTCAGGTGGGAGGGGGACTCGGCATCGCCGTACTGGCGGCGATCTTCTCGGCGACGGCCGACGACCCGCTCCGCGGTTTCCACCTCCTGTTCGCCGTGTGCGCGGGGATCAACATCGCCGTCGCCCTTGTCCTCGCCTTGCCTTCGCAGGCCCGTTCGACCAACTGAACCAGGAGTTGATATGTCTTCCAGCACACCACTATCCGTGAAATTCACCGTCGAAGCCGACGACCCGCTGGTGCTGGCGCCGGAGCAGACCGCCGCGCTGCTCGCGGGGGCGCCGTGGCAGCGTTTCGCGGTGCTCGGTGATTCCATCGCCGCGGGGACCGGCGATCGGAGTCCCGGTTATGCCCCGACCGGCTGGGCCGATCGGGTCGCCGCGGACCTCACCGCGGTCAATCCCGCACTGGCCTACCGCAATACGGGCCGGATCGGGGCCACCAGCGGACAGGTCATCGACCGGCAGCTGTCCGAAATCCTGGACTTCGCACCGGATCTCGTGCATGTCAGCTGTGGCGGCAACGATCTGTTCACGGCGGGCGGTGATGTCGATCAGCTGCACGCGAATCTGTCGACGATCCTCACCGCGCTGGCCGCCACCGGGGCACAGCTCTCGATTTTCACCATGGCAGACGTGTGGGCCGTCGAGCGGATGGCGCCGATGCGAGCCATGCGCCCGCGAATGATCGCGCTCAACGAGGTGCTGCGGGCGGTGGCCGCCGAGTTCGATGCGGTCCTCACCGAGTTCTGGGACCATCCGCTGCGGTCGCGACCCGAGTTGATGAGCGCGGATCTCATCCACTTCACCACGAGTGGGCATGCGGTGGTGGCCAGTGAAGTGGTCAGGTCGCTGGCCCCGCTCATCGACAGGTCCTAGGGGATGCGGGGCGGCCGAAGGGGGATCGCCCCGCACAACACTGCGCAGGAACGCGGCGCTCACCTGTTGTCGCGCACCAATCGAGTGCCGAGTGCCACCAGTTCGGATCTCACCTCGGCAGGACCGATCACCTCCACGTCGCCGCTCCAACCCGCCAGCTGCCGGGCGACCATTTTCGCGGTGTCGGCGGTGATCTGTGCGCGCACCCGACCGTCAGTCGCTGGGCCGAGCAGAGTGCAGTTGCGGCCCTGTTGGTCGGCCAGGATGGGCGCGAGCTCGGCGGAGACGAGAATCGTCGCGGAAACGGCGGCGCGACGACCCTCCATCTGCTCGACGATCTGAGACCACTCGGCGTGAAGATCGAAATCCACTGGCCGGTCGGCTGTCTCGTCGAGCGTGGTGACCTCGGCGATGCGGTCCAAGCGGAAGGTTCGCTGCCCACGGTCGGTGCCCGCGATGAGGTACCAGACCGTTTCCTTCTCGACCAGGCCCCACGGATCGATCGTGCGGACCGTGCGTTCACCTTTGCGCAGATATTCGATGCGCACGCGGCGGCGATCCACCACCGCGCGCCGCACCGTATCGAGGACAGCGGGCGCCGCTGGATCGGGTCGCCCCCAGCGGGCCGGGTCGACGACAACGGCGTCGGCCGCGGCGGCGGCATCGGCGCGGAAGGTGTGTGGGAGGGCCCGAACCAGTTTTCGGAGAGCCGACTTCAGTTCGGGGGCGGCCTGGGCGGCGGGGCCCGCGAGCAGGAACAGCGCTCTGGTCTCCCCCGCCGTGAGTCCGGAGAGGTCGGTGCGGGCGCCGCCGATCAGCGACCAACCGCCCCCGCGACCCGATTGCGGGTAGACCGGGATGCCCGCGGCCGACAAGGCCTCCAGGTCACGCCGGGCTGTCGCCACCGAGACTTCGAGTTCGGACGCGACCTCGGCGGCTGTCACCCGCCCCCGCGCCTGCATCAACAACAGGGTGGCTACCAATCGGTCGGCTCGCATACTCGGCAATTCTGCCGAATAAAGTGCTCATTTGGTGAGCACTTTGGCTGGCAAAGTCGTTTTCACACCGAAGCGACAACCGAATGGAGCAGACATGCTGCGCGGAATGGCCACCACCACCTACTACGCCGACGACCTCACCGCCGCCAAGGACTGGTACAGCGAGTTCCTCGGCATCGCACCGTATTACGAGGTTCCCGGTGGGTACTACGAGTTCCGGCTCGGGCCGTTGCAGGCCGAGCTGGGAATCATCAATCGCGCGTACGCACCGGCGGGTGCGCGCAATGCGCCGGGCGGAGGTGGCGTGGTCTTCTGGCAGGTCGACGATCTCGCGGCCACCTTCGCCCGGTTGCTCGAGCTGGGCGCCACCGAGTACGAGCCGATCACCGAGCGCGGGGAGGGCGCGGGCTTCGCGACCGCGGCGGTACTCGATCCGTTCGGCAATGTGCTCGGGATCATGGCCAACCCGCACTATGTGGCGATGACGTCCTAGGGATTCAGGCGAACCAGCGTTCGAGGACGGTGGCGACACCGTCCTCGCTGACGTCGCCGGTCACTTCGTCGGCCAGGGCGAGCACGGCATCGGGCGAGCCGGCCATGGCCACCGAATGTGCTGCCCAACGCAACATCTCGCGGTCGTTGAAGCCGTCACCGATGGCCAGGGTGGCTTCGGCCTCGATGCCGAGAAGAAGCCGAAGTTGTTCCAGCGCCCAGCCTTTGGACACCCCACGGCGGGAGACGGTGAGCCACGGGCCGTACTCACCGTGTACCCAGGACGCATCGGGAACGTCGAAGGTCTGCAGCAGGCGCAGCATCTCATCAGGGCTGCCGTCGGGCCACCAGCCGTTGAGGCGCGGCGTCGGCACACTGCTCAGCTCGAGGTGGTCGACGAGCTGGAAATCGCCGATCGAGAACTCTCCCGGCCCGTGCCCGGTCGCCCAGGTGCCGACGCCTACCCGTTCCGCGGCGAAGATCATCTCCGGGAACAGCGCGCGCAGAGCGAGCACCGCCGGTCCCGGATCGAACGATTGGACCGCGACCGGCTCACCACGTGCCACATCAATGTGCACGGCACCGTTGGAACACAACGCATGTCCCTCGGCGAGGCCGAGCTCACTCAACACCGGGCGCGTGGTGAGCAGGGTTCGCCCGGTGGTCACCACCACGTGCGCCCCCGCCGACACCGCCGCGCGCACCGCGGCCCCCACCCGCGCGCTGATCTCGAACCCTGTCGCCAGCAGGGTCCCGTCTACATCGAGCGCGATCAGCTTCGGCGCTCCCCCGAGTACAGCCACCGCCCTATTGTGCCCGCCCCCACCGACACCCACCCCCGTTTCACCACCGGCGCAGGCGGGACTACCCGGCATCCGGTGCGGCACTTACCGTCGCGGGCCCGACGTGGCTGGTCGGTCAGCGGCGAGAACCGCCGCCACCACCGCCGCCACCACCGCCTCCACCACCTGCGGAGCCGCCCGACGACGCGCCACCCGAAGACGCGCCACCCGAAGACGCGCCACCCGAAGACGCGCCACCTGAAGACGCGCCACCTTTGGAGCTGCCACCAGACGATGTACCGCCAGACGATGCGCCCCCGGAAGATGCGCCGCTGGAGGACGCCCCACTGTCCGATCCGCCGCCCGATGCTCCACCACCCGAAGTACCACCGGAGGCGCCCCCACCCGAAGCACCACCGGAGGCGCCCCCACCCGATGCGCCCCCACCGGAGGCACCCCCACCGGAGGCACCGCCACCGGAAGCACCACCGTCAGATCCGCCACCGGAAGCACCACCGCCCGACGCACCACCGCCCGACGCACCACCGCCGCTACCGCCGGTCGATGCACCACCACCGGACGCACCACCACCCGACGCACCACCACCGCTACCGCCGCTCGACGCACCACCACCGGAAGTGCCACCGCCCGAAGCCCCACCGGAAGTGTCTGTACCGCCGGTGGTTCCACCGCCGGTCGAACCTCCCGTGGCACCGCCGCCGGTGGTACCGCCGGTCGGTGTCCCACCCGAGGTACCGCCGACCGATCCGCCGGGATCGGAAGGTGTTGTGCCACTACTGGTTCCACCGGTCGGCGCAGATCCCCCGGTTTCGACGGAGACACCACCCGTGCTCGGTGCCGCTGTCCCGCCGGTCGGAGTGGATGTACCACCGGTCGGTGTGGATGTGCCGTCCGTCGCCGCTGTGCCGGGCGTCGGCGCGGTACCGGCCGCCGGAAGAGTGCCGGGATCTGTTGCGCCGGGAGCGGTCGGGATGCCAGGTGCTTCCGGAGTGCCTGGGACCGTGATCGGGCCGCCATGGGGAAGTTCGGGCGCGCCGGGGTTGGTCGGCGTGTTCTGGGGTTGGGCGACCTGCGGGCCGAAGGGTAAGGGGTTGATGAAGCGGGCCGGGTCGCCGTAGGTGGTGCGGGCGAGGACCGGCGACTTGCAGTCGTTGTCGACACCCTGGTGGCCGGGACCGCCGCGGTCGGCGCCGCTGCCGGCGGATCCGCCGGGACGCGACTTGCCGCCGGGCGCGGTCGCGGGGGCGATGAGGTTCTCGTAGGCACTGCGGGCCGCGGCGATGCCCGCTACCTGGATGCGGCCGGTGACCGGGTCTACACCGCTGACCAGACCCGCGGTTCGCGCGGCGAGGAGGTCGGCGCTCATGTCGTAGAGCAGCGCGTCGACCGGGGCGCCCAGCACGGGGAACCGCTCGAGGACCGGCATCAGGCCGGGATCGAAGGGACTGCCGAACACCGTCATGGCCGACATGGCGAGCGCGGAAACGACTGCCGCGCTGGAGAACACCGCCACGTGCGGCACCGGGCCACCGGTCTGCTGCTCGGGTGCGAAGGTGCGAGCCGCCAAACCTGCCGCGCCCGAGGCGATCACCTGGCCGGGGTCGGCCACGGTGACGAGCGGAACGCCGAGTTCGGCGAGGGTGCGGGCGACTTCGGGTGGGCGCGAGGCACCGCCGACGACGAGGATGCGCGACAGGTCGGCCAGCCGCAGACCCGCCGCGGCCACACTCTTGCTCACCAATGGGAAAGTGTCACGGATGTGTTCGGCGCGCAGCGCGTCGATGTTCACCATGGAGGTGAGGGTCTGGGTCGCGCGGCCAAGACCCGGTTCGCCCGCGTAACGGGCGACCATCTCACCGAGCGGCTTGCCACCGAAATCGGTGGACCGCGTGGGTGTTCCGACCATCGGATGGTGCGGCCAGTCGGGACCCACGCGCAGCACGGTGAGGTCGAGGCTGGTGGCGCCGAGGTCGTAGACGAGCACGAAGCCCGGCTCCAGTGGGCCGCGATCGATCTCCAGCCATTCCGCGGCGGCGACCGGTTCGGGTGCGAGCAGGACCTCGCCGGCGCCCGCGAGATGCAGCGCCTGGCCGAGTAACGAGACCTGCTTGTCGGTGTAGACCGCCGGATAGGTCAAGACGATCCCGGCGGGTGGTTCGGCCAGCTCGATCAGACCGGTGACCACCGCGGCGATCAGATTGGTCGCCGAGTAGAACCGCCCACCCATCACCATCGGCTCCGGTTCGCGGGTGAGGTCCGCGAAATCCGTGATCGCCGAGGCGAATTCGTTGATCGCGCCGATGCGGGGCCTGCCCGCCTCGTCGAATGTCAATGCGGTGCGTCGTGTGCGCACCGCCGGTTTGGCTGGATCGTCGGCGACTACCGCCGAAATCGCATTGACCGCACCGATACTCAAGCCCAGACCTCTGGTCATGTTTTTGCTATCCCGTCAACGCACCGTGACCACGTCCAGCACGCGAGCGCACCATGTGGCCGCGGTCGTCTTCCAAACAGCTCGCCTAGATTAACTGGCACGTCCGCGAATTGCTGCCGGATTGATACGTAATCCGCAACCATGCGCCACCACAAGACGATTCGTGCAGGTGAGATGGTTGAAGGCTAAATATCCACCCCCCTGAACGACCCCTCGGTGATTCACAGACTCCGAGAGGCAGCTACCTGCGAGTAATCGGACAGAGCCCCCATTAAATACATTCTTCGAGTTTGTTATCCCGACCATAAAGCACACTTACCGACCGGTAACCAATTCATTTACTGCCGACGCGATTTAACTGGCGGCAAATTACATTCCCTCATTTCGGAGTTGACCCACTGTTCAGTGACACGTCAACGCAGCGACCGATTCCCGCCAGCACGGCCCAGCGCCCGCCGGTTGACTGAGAAGGCGGAGAGACACCGACCGGATCTCGAAACACCAAGGGAAAGAAGGCACTACGCATGTCCACTCGATTCGCCGACCAGGTCGTACTCATCACCGGCGCCGGCTCCGGCATCGGCAAGGCGGTCGCACTGCGGGTCGCGTCCGAAGGTGCCGCCGTGGTCCTCGGCTCGCGCGGCAAGGACCAGGGCGAGCAGGTCGCCGAGCAGATCAGGACGGCGGGCGGACGCGCGCTGTTCGTCTCGACCGATGTCACCATCGACGCCGACGCCGAACGACTCGTCCAGGCCGCGCTCACCGAGTACGGCCGCCTCGACGCGGCCTTCAACAACGCGGGCGCGGTGAACGCCTTCGGGCCGATCGCCGAGATCGACGACGTCTCCTGGCGCGCCGACATGGATCTGAACCTCGACGGCGTCTTCTACGGTCTGCGCCACCAGGTTCCGGCCATCACCGCCGCCGGCGGCGGCGCGATCCTGAACAACGCCTCCAACCTCGGCGTGGTCGGGATGGCTCAGGTGGCGCCGTATGTGGCGGCCAAGCACGCCGTCGTCGGACTCACCAAGTCGGTGGCGCTCGAGACCGCGGCGGCGGGTGTGCGGGTCAACGCGCTGGTCTCCGGTGCGGTCGACACCCCGGCGTTCCGCGCGTCGATGGGCGCCACACCGGAGGGTGAGGCAGCCATCGCGGCGCTGCACCCCCTGGGGCGAATCGCCCAGCCCGACGAGATCGCCGCGCTGTGCGCGTTCCTGCTCAGCCGCGAGGCGTCCTTCGTCACCGGTGCGGCCATCGCCGCGGACGGCGGCTTCACCGCACAGTAGGAAAACGAAAGGCCCGCAACGTCTCCCAGTGACGTTGCGGGCCTGCGGTTTTCAGTTCTCAGCTGCGAGCGAACAGCCGCTTCACCGAGCGTTCCCTCGGGGCCACCGCACCACCGGCGACCGCTTGCGGGCGACGGGCGCGCACGAGACGGCCGAACTCCTGCGCGTTGCGAACGGGCTCACGCAGCCTGCCACCGTTGAAATCATCGGCGAGCTGCTGCACGGTCTCCTGCGCACACGACTTGTTGGTCCCGATGAAACCGGTCGGGCCGCGCTTGATCCAGCCGGTCACATACGTGCCGGGGTAGACCTCGCCACCGGGCGCGGTGAGCACCCGGCCGGCGTCGTTCGGGATCACCGCACGAGCCTCGTCGAACGGCAGACCCGCGGTCGGCACCCCTCGGTAGCCGACCGAGGTGAGCACGACGCCCGCCTCGAGCAGCGCGGTATCGCCGGTCGGCGTGGCGGCCACGCGACCTTCGGCGTCGGTGACGAGCTCGTTGCGCTCCACCCGCACCCCGGTCACAGTGTCGGTGCCGACGATCTCCACCGGCGAGGACAGGTAACGGAACACGATGCGCTTGCGTGCGCCGAACGGGCGATTCGCGACGCTGTGCAGCAGGCGCAGCTTCTGCTCGACCTTGTAGGGCAGATCGGGCGTGACCGCGGGCAGCTCACCCTCGATCGCGATGTCGATATCGGCGGCCAGCAGGCCGACGAACTCGGGCACCGTGAACGCCGACTCGGCCGGACCACGACGGCCGAGGATCACGACCTCTTCGATCTTGCTCTCGCGCAATGCCTTCAGCGCGTACGGCGCGATGTCGGTGTCGGCGAGCAGGGCCGGATCGACGGTCAGGATGCGGGCCACGTCGAGGGCGACGTTGCCGTTGCCGACGATGACGACCCGCTTCTGGTTCAGATCGAACCGGTCGTCGGCGTGGTCGGGATGGCCGTTGTACCAGGCGACGAAGTCGGTGGCCGACACATTGCCTGCCAGACCCTCGCCCGGGATGGCGAGCTTGCGATCCGAGGACGCGCCGACGGCGTAGATCACGCCGTGGAAGTGCTCGAGCAGCTCGGCATGGCTGATGTGCTCGCCGATCTCGACATCGAGATAGGTACCGAAGTCGTCCTGCTTCGACATGATGTCGAACAGGTCGGCGACCTTCCTGGTGTGCTTGTGATCGGGCGCGACGCCGAGACGGGCCAGACCGTAGGCCTGCGGCAGGCGGTCGAACATCGTGACCGCGACGCCGGGCTGGGTGAGCAGCTCGTCGGCGGCGTACATCGCCGACGGGCCAGAGCCGACGATGGCGACCCGCAGCGGGGAGCGCTGCGTGTCGATCGCGGGCGGCATCACCGGTGCGGCCAACGTCGGCCGGTCCCGCTGCACGCGGAAGAAGTCGGCGTTGATCTCGATGAAGGGCTTCTGCTCGTCGGTCAGCTTCTTCGACGAGGTGATGGCGTCTACGGGACACGCGGTGGCACAGGCGCCACAGTCCACGCACGCCGCCGGATCGACGTAGAGCATCTCCGCGGTACGGAAATCCGGCTCATCCGGGGTGGGATGAATGCAGTTGACCGGGCATGCGTAGACGCACGAGGCGTCACTACAGCATGACTGGGTGACAACATATGGCATATCGCTATCGCCTCAGGCGGCGTGCTTGGCGGAGCGCTTCGGCTCCGAGCGGTAGCGGCTCGACGGTCCGTCGATGCCGAACATCTTCCACACCCAGCGGGCGACCGGGTTCATCAGACCGATGTCCTCGGCGAGCGCGCGCACGTCGATGAAGTAGTCGGCGAAGACCTGCTTGGCCTCCTTGGAACCGTAGAACAGCTCCTTGCGCACATCGGCGGGCATGTCGAACTGCTTGAAGAACGTCTTCGGCGGGGTCGCGATGGCCCGGCCGAGGATGAACATGATGGTCGGCATGGCGATCGACAGCACGAACTTGTTGAACGAGCGCTGCGCGGGCACGTTCTTCTCGAGGAACGCGTGGGCGAAGGAGATGTGGCGAGCTTCCTCGGCCACGTGGATCGCCATCACACCGCGCATGATCGGGTGGATGTCGTCGCCCGAGCGCAGGATGTCCTTCTGGATGTGGTCGATCGGCTCCTCGCCGGCGAGCACGGCCATGAAGAACAGGTTCGGCATCAGGGCGCCGACCGGGGAGACCAGGTGGCGCAGCTGACGCACCAGCGGGTTCATGCCCGGCACGTCGGCGACGCGGTTCACCATCTCCTGGAACATCAGGGTGTGGTTGTGCTCTTCGATCATCTCGTGTGAGCAGTACCGGAATTCCGGGTCGTTGTTCTTCAGGTTGAAGATGTGCTGCATCATGCCGACGATCAGGATGGCCTCGAACTGCAGACCGACCTTGGCGACATTGGCCTGACGGACCTTGCCGATCTCGATCCTCTTCTCCAGCGGCAGCGCCTGGTACCAGGGGTGGCGACCGATGGGGTCAGCCGAGGTCACCAGGACCCAGCGCTCGGGCTTGCAGTTCGGATCGAAGTCGGGGGCGTCCCAGTCGATGTCCTCGAACGGGTCGAAGTGGCGATCGACCGATGCCTCGGACAGCATCAGCAACTTCTCGGCGTACGCCTGAGCCTCTGCGACTACAGGATCGACGTCAGGGGTGGTGGGCGCAGACATCGTCGTCACTGCCTCTCCTCTAGGGACGTTTACTGTTTCCAATGGTTACACCTACACCGAGTCACGTCAACTCTGCGCAGTGCCGAATTTCGCGTGCTCGGCGCGCCGAAAGCCCTGTTGAGGAAGCTACTCGCCAGTAAAAGAGCTTCTACCTGTGACACTGCGTCATGCACAGTCTTCGGGGGTCTGCGGTAAGTCGCGGAAAATAGTTGTCCGCCGAGCGCGTCGTTCCGGCCTGCGAACCACCGGTACCGGTTAACCTGCGCCGATCCGCGTCGATCGAGGGTTTCGTCCCGCCGGCGAATCCCCCGGCAACGGGCGGCAGGGGGGCGCGGCCGCGGAGGGGGTGGGGGGGGTGGGGCGCGCCGGGGAGCTGGTGTGAGTGTGAGTGGGTGGGAGAGGGG
>NZ_JBHXNJ010000006.1:68831-102421 GCF_042719655.1 Nocardia sp. NPDC058518 | reverse complement strand
GCCCCCCCCCGCGCGTCCTGGTGGTTTCCCCCCCCCCGCCCCCCCCCCCGCCCCCCGCGGCGGGCCCCCGGGTGGGGGGGCGCGCCGCCCCCGTCCCCACCAGGGTGGATCAGGCGTGCGGAAGGTCAGGGATCCGGGTCGCCCTGGCGTAGACCGTCTCGCCCTCGGTCAGGCGTAGCGCCGCGGCGTCACCGCGGGTCACCTGGGCGGCGAACTGGTCGCCGGTGGCGGCATTGCGCAGTTCCAGGCGCACCTCGAAACCGAGACGCACGATCCGCTCGACCGTGGCCCTGGTGACGCCCGCCGATTCGGCGGTGCCCTCGTGCTCGGCCATCGCCATGCTCGGATCGCGGCCGACCCGGATGTCGTGCGGACGGACCAGATGGCCGTTGAGCCGGGCGACCGCGCCGAGGAACGACATCACGAACTCGTTGGCGGGCCGGTCGTAGACCTCCTCGGGCGAACCGACCTGCTCGATGCGGCCCTTGTTCATCACCGCGATCCGGTCGGCCACATCCAGGGCTTCCTCCTGGTCGTGGGTGACCAGCACGGTGGTCACGTGGACCTCGTCGTGCAACCTGCGCAGCCACTGCCGCAGGTCGGTGCGCACCTTGGCGTCGAGCGCGCCGAACGGCTCGTCGAGCAGCAGCACCTGCGGGTCGACGGCCAGCGCACGAGCCAGTGCCATGCGCTGGCGCTGACCGCCCGACAGCTGCGCCGGGTAACGGTGCTGGAAACCGTCGAGGCCGACGATGCCGAGCAGCTCGTCGACGCGTTTCTCGATCTCCTTCTTCGGCCGCTTGCGGATGGTCAGCCCGAACGCGACATTGTCGCGCACGGTCATGTGCTTGAACGCGGCGTAGTGCTGGAACACGAAGCCGATATCGCGCTTCTGCGGCGCCACATGGGTGACGTCGTTGCCCGCGATCACCACCACGCCCGAGTCGAGGGACTCGAGGCCGGCGATCGACCGCAGCAGCGTCGACTTGCCCGAGCCCGAGGGGCCGAGCAGGGCGGTGAGCTGGCCTGCGGGGATATCGATACTGACATCGTCGAGGGCGGCGAAGGAACCGTAGTTCTTGCGCCCGTTGGTCACGGTGATCATTCGGTGCCCCGCTTGCGTTCGAGGAGAGTCATCAGGAGAAGGACGATCAGGGCCATACCCATCAGCAGGGTGGCCGCGCTGTAGGCGCCGAAGGTGTTGTGGTCGTTGATATAACGGCCGTGCACCAGCAGGGTCAGCGTCTGGGATCTGCCGGGCAGCGCGGTGGAGACCATGATCACCGCGCCGAATTCGCCCAGCGCGCGGGCCACGGTGAGCACGACGCCGTAGGTCAGGCCCCAGCGGATGGCGGGCAGGGTGATGCGCCAGAACGTCTGCCAGCGCGAGGCGCCGAGGGTGGCCGCGGCCTGCTCCTGATCGTCACCGATCTCGTGCAGCACCGGCTCCACCTCGCGCACCACGAACGGCAGCGTGACGAAGATGGTCGCGATCACCATGCCTGGCAGGCTGAAGATCACCTTGAAACCGAGTGACTCCAGCCCGCCGAACCAGCCGCCCGCGCCCCACAGCAGGATCAGCGAAACGCCGACGACAACCGGCGACACCGCGAACGGCAGGTCGACGATGCCCTGCATCAGGCTGCGCCCAGGGAACTTGCTTCGCACCAGCGCCAGCGCCGTGACCACACCGAAGACCACGTTCAACGGCACGACGATCAGCACGATGATCATCGACAGCTGGAACGCCGAGATGGCCGCGGGCGTGGTGATCGAGTCGATGAACGCGCCGATCCCCCGCTCGAACGTGCGCAGCAGGATGATCACCAGCGGCAGCACCAGCAGGATCAGCAGGTAGCCGAGCGCCACCGTGCGCAACGAGATCCTGGTGAACGCGGACAGTTTCATCGGGCCGCCTCTTCCTTGCGCGCCGTGCGTTCGGCGAGGATCCGCAGCACGAGCAGGCTGACGAACGAGATCACCAGCAGCGCCACCGACACCGCGGCCGCGTTGACCGGCCGGTCGACCTCGATCTGCTGCTGGATGTACTGCGAGGTCATCTGCGTCTCGCGCGGGATATTGCCACCGATCAGCACCACCGAGCCGTATTCGCCGATCGCCCTGGCGAAGGCGAGGCCGCCGCCGGAGATGATCGCGGGCGCCAGGGTGGGCAGCACGATGCGGCGGAAGGTGATCCAGTTGCTCGCGCCGAGGGACAGCGAAGCCTGCTCCACTTCCTTGTCGACCTCGATCAGCACCGGCTGCACCGAACGCACCACGAACGGCAGCGTGACGAAGGCCAGCGCCACCACCAGACCGGGCTGGGTGGCGTTGAGGTGGATGTCGACCGGGCTGTTCGGGCCGTAGAGCGAGAGCAGCACGATCGAGGCGACGATCGTGGGCAGCGCGAACGGGAGGTCGATCAGCGCGTTGACGATGCCCTTGCCGGGGAACTCGTCACGCACCAGCACCCAGGCGATGAGGGTGCCCATCACGACATTGATCACGGCCACGATCACCGAGACGCCGATCGTCACCTTCAGCGAGTCGAGCGCCGAGGGCGCGGTGACCGCGTCCCAGAAGCCCGACCAGCCTTCTTCGAAGGAGCTGACGGTGAGCGCTGCCAGCGGCAGCAGCACGATGATGCTGAGCCACATCACGGCGACGCCGATGCCGAAGGGACCGACCGAGCCGGTGACACGCAGCCACGACCAGCGTCGGCCCGCGGGCTTGCGTTTTTCAGGTTTGCCGGGGACGCCGGGATCGGGGGTTTCCCCGGTCCCGGCGGGCCCACTGCTGTCAGTCACAGTTGTCCAGTATCGCGTGTGAGCCGGGTCACGGCCTACTTGGTGGCCTTGTCGTAGATGACGGCGACCTTGCCGGTGCCCTGCGCGAACAGATCCTTGTCGACGGCCTTCCAGCCACCGAGGTCGTCGATGGTCCACAGCTTGGCCGGGGTCGGGAAGTCCTTGGCGAACTCGGCGGCGACCTTCGGGTCGACCGGACGGAAGCCTGCCTGCGCCCACGCCTTCTGGCCCTCGGCGGTGAAGAGGAAGTCGCGGAAGGCGGTGGCCTTGGCCAGGTTCTTGGAGTTCTTCAGCACCGCGACCGGGTTCTCGATCTTGAAGGTGGTCGGCGGGTTGATGTGCTCGATCGGGTCGCCGTTGCGCTCGGAGAAGATGGCCTCGTTCTCGTAGCTCAGCAGCACGTCACCGGTGCCCTGCAGGAAGGTTTCGGTGGCTTCGCGGCCCGACTTCGGCTGCACCTTCACGTGTTCGGGCGAGATGAGCTGCGACAGGTAGTCCAGGCCGGCCTGCTGGTTCTTGCCGCCGTCGCTCTTGGCGGCGTAGGGCGCGAGCAGGTTCCACTTGGCCGAGCCCGAGCTGAACGGGTTCGGGGTGACGACCTCGACACCGGGCTTCAGCAGGTCGTCCCAGTCCTTGATGCCCTTGGGGTTGCCCTTGCGGACCACCAGGGTGACGACCGAGCCGAAGGGGATGCCCTTGGTGGCGTCAGCGTTCCAGGTCTCCTCGACCAGGCCCGCGTCGACGAGGCGGGTGATGTCGGGCTCGACGGAGAAGTTCACGACGTCGGCCTCGGCGCCGTCCTTGACCTTGCGCGACTGGTCGCCCGAGGCACCGTAGGAGGCCTGGACCTGCACGCCCTTGCCCGCTTCGGTCTTGTTGAACTCGGGCACGACCTTGTCGAAGCCCGGCTTCGGGACGGCGTAGGCGTAGAGGTTGATGGTGCCTCCGCTACCGTCGGCGGCCGCTGCTCCGTCGGTCGAGTCGCTGGCGCCACCACCGCAGGCGGTCAGAGCGACCGCGGCGACGGCAGTGAGAGCGATGGCGGCGGCGCGGCGGCGCGAACCGATCCAGGTGGTGCGAGACAGCTTGGAAGACACTGGGGGTGAACCTTTCGGGAAAGGACCTGCGGCACAACGATTTTCGTGGCTGCAGGGAACGCTCATGTCGATCGGTAGACCTGCCGTGTGCGGATACACGACAGTTGGCGCGACTCGGGCCCGGTGGCCCCCGGAGTGACGGACTACGACTGCGAAAGGAAAGCGCGCGCCAGTCTACTGGGCAGAAACGCGCAGACGAGTCCGGTAGCCGATCATCGACAGAGAATGTCTGCGACCGCGAGGTTGCCGACAGCGATCAACGCCAACTCATGGCGGATCTGCGGGGCGACACTCGACGACACAGGCAGACTGTAGCAGATTGCGACATGATGATCGCAATCGACGAGAGTTCTCTAACCAGGGGGGATTTCATCCTATGACCATGGCTCCAGACCGGGTGCGCACGCGTTTTCCGGAGATCAGCACGCGCGCTTGGGAACACCCGGCCGACCGCACCGCGCTCGTGGCACTGCGCTCGCTGAGCGGTTTCGACACGGTGCTGCGGGCGCTGTCGGGGTTGCTGCGCGAGCGCCAGCACCGGTTGATGTACCTGGCGACCGCCGTGCGGGTCGACGATCGGCAGTTCCGCACGCTGCACCAGTTGCGCGCGGACTGCGTCGGCGTGCTCGACGCGCAGTCGACACCGGAGATGTTCGTGCTGCAGGACCCGTCGGTGAACGCGTTCACCATCGGGATGGACAAGCCGTTCATCGTGCTCACCACCGGTCTGCTCGAACTGATGGACACCGAGGAGCTGCGGTTCGTGGTCGGCCACGAACTCGGGCACGCGCTGTCGGGGCACGCGGTGTATCGCACGATGCTCATGCACCTGATGCGCCTGTCGGCCTCGGTCGGCTGGATGCCGGTCGGCGGCTGGGCGCTGCGCGCGATCGTGGCGGCGCTGATGGAGTGGAGCCGTAAGTCGGAGCTGTCCGGCGACCGGGCGGGGCTGCTGTGCTGCCAGGACGTGGAGGCCTCGGTGCGCGTGCACATGAAGACCGCGGGTGGCGCATGGCTGCACGAGATGAACCACGGCGCGTTCCTCGACCAGGCCGACGACTACATGCGCTCGGGTGACCTGCGCGACGGCGTCCTCAAGCTGCTCAACCTGGAATTGCAGTCGCACCCGTTCTCGGTGCTGCGCGCGGCCGAGCTGCGTCGCTGGATCCAGTCCGGCGACTACGACCGGGTGCTCGGCGGCACCTACCCGCGCCGCGAGCACGACCGCAACGCGAGCATCAGCGAGGAGGTCAAGGAGGCGGCCCGGCACTATCGCGAGTCGTTCGATCAATCCGAGGACATGCTGGTTCGCACGGTGCGCGACCTCGGACGTGATGTGGGCTCGGCGGTGAACACGGTGGGCCAGGAAGTCGGCCGCACGGTGTCGGACCTGGGTAAACGGTTCGACGACTGGCGCAAGAACTAGCCGCGGCGTCGGCGCGGGCTCTCGCTCGCGCCGATCACCGCGTGAAGAACCAGGCGATGACGACGAGGACGAGCAGGGCGACGAGAGCGAGCTGAACGCGAGAACGTGGCATCAGCGGGCACCGCTGCTCACGGTCGGGCGTTCGGCGAGGGTGACCGGCATCGGCGGTTCGATGCGATCGTCGCGGCGCAGAACGCGGAAGGCCATGCGCAAGCCGCGGTCGAGGAGGAAGGCGATGGCGAAGCTGATCGGGACCATGCCGACCAGCACCACGAGAAACTGCGGAATGAACGGCAGCCCGGCTACCCAGAGTTCGAAGCCGTCCCACCAACCTGCGATGCGTTGCACGCCGACCAGCCTAGTCGGTCACCGTGAACGCCCTCGCCGTCCGCATCGGCGCAGGGGAATTCCCGGGCCGCGACCAGCGGATCAACCGAGATCGCTACCCGCAGCGGTGGACGCGCGCCCGCACCGCCGTGATGATGGGGTATGGAGTCTCCCAGCGTAGACAGCCTGCCGATTCTGAGCCCGGTCTCCTCCAGCGGCCGTCGCGGTGCGTTTCCACCCATCGACGACTACGCCTTCCTGTCCGACTGTGAATCCAGCTGCCTGATCGCCAGCAGCGGCTCGGTGGAGTGGATGTGCGTGCCACGCCCCGACTCCCCCAGCGTTTTCGGCGCGGTCCTCGACCGCAGCGCCGGACATTTCCGCATCGGCCCCTACGGCAAGAACGTGCCTGCGGCGCGGCGGTATCTGCCGGGCGGGATGATCCTGGAAACCACCTGGCAGACCGAAACCGGCTGGCTGATCGTGCGCGACGCGCTGGTACTCGGCCCGTGGCACAACAACATCGCCCGGTCCAAGACCCACCGGCGCACCCCGATGGACTGGGATGCCGAACACGTGCTGCTGCGCACGGTCAAGTGTGTGAGCGGCACCGTCGAGCTGGAAATGAGCTGTCAGCCCTCGTTCGACTACCACCAGGGCGGGGCGAAATGGGAGTACACCGGCAAGGTCTACGAGCAGGCGACCGCGCGGGCGACGAGCGACCCGGAGGCCGGGCCGTGGCTGGTTCTCACCACCGACCTGCGACTCGGTTTGGAGGGCAGGGAGGCACGGGCCCGCACCAGGATGTCCGAGGGTGACCAGGTATTCGTCGCGCTGACCTGGTCGGAACTGCCCGCGCCCGCCACCTTCGACGAGGCGGCACAGAAGATGTGGGCGACCGCCGAATGCTGGCGGCGCTGGATCACCCAGGGCGACTTCCCCGATCATCCGTGGCGCAGCTACTTGCAGCGCAGCGCGCTCACCCTGAAGGGACTCACCTACGCGCCGACCGGTGCGCTGCTCGCCGCCTCGACCACCTCCCTTCCGGAAACCCCTGGTGGACACCGCAACTGGGACTACCGCTACACCTGGGTGCGCGACGCGAGTTTCGCGCTGTGGGGCCTGTACACCCTCGGACTCGACCGCGAGGCCAACGACTTCTTCGCCTTCCTCGATGACGTCACCACCGCCGACAACGGGGACGCGGTCCCCCTGCAGGTGCTCTACGGGATCGGCGGGGAACGGCACATCACCGAATACGAGCTGCCCAATCTTTCCGGCTACGACGGCGCGCGCCCGGTCCGCATCGGCAACGCCGCCTACGACCAGGACCAGCACGACATCTGGGGCACCATGCTCGACGCGGTGTACCTGCACGTGAAATCGCGCGGGCAGGTGCCGGAATCGCTGTGGCCCCTGCTCGAACGCACCGTGGACGCGGCGGTCGCGAACTGGCGCAAACCCGATCGCGGGATCTGGGAGGTGCGCGGTGAACCGCAGGACTTCACCTCGTCGAAGGTGATGTGCTGGGTGGCGCTGGACCGCGGTGCCCGGCTGGCGCAGATGCACGGCCAGCACGAGCGTGCGGCCGAGTGGTTCGAGATCGCCGAGGAGATCCGGGCCGACGTCCTCGAATTCGGCGTCAGCAAGGAGGGCATCTTCACCCAGACCTACGGCGGCGACACTCTCGATGCCTCACTGCTGCTGGTGGTGCTGACCCGTTTCCTGCCGCCCGACGATCCGCGTATCCGCGCGACCGTGCTCGCCATCGCCGACCATCTCACCGTCAACGGGCTCGTGCTGCGCTACCGCACCGAAACCACCGACGACGGCCTGGAGGGCGAGGAGGGCACGTTCACGATCTGCTCGTTCTGGCTGGTCTCGGCGCTGGTGGAGATCGGCGAACTCGAACGGGCCACCAATCTGTGCGAGCGGCTGCTCGGACTGGCCAGCCCGCTGCGCCTCTACGCCGAGGAGATCGACTCGCGCACCGGGCGTCACCTGGGCAACTTCCCGCAGGCGTTCACCCACCTGGCTCTGATCAACGCCGTGACCCACGTGATCCGGGCCGAGGACCAGCGCAACGCCGGTCAGTTCCAGCCCGCGCACGCACCCTCGCACCGACCGTGAAGGCCCGAACCCTCGTCCGAGGTGGTCGGCCCACCGCGCGGCTGTTCAGTAGGTGAGACGTTCGGCGCGGGCTCGTAGCCCGGCCACTGTGCGCAGGCCGGCGTCGATCTCGGTGATGCGCAGTTCGCGGTGGTCGCCGTAGCGCAGGCCGGTTTCCTCGGCGGCGCGCAGTGCCTCGTCGGCGGTGCGGCCCACTTCGGCGGCGATCTCGGTGTAGTGGTCGCGCAGCACTCGTTGCAGTGCGCGCAGGCGGTTGCGTGATTCCTTGCCCACCTGGAAGATCACGTCATCGGCCAGCCGGGCGACGGCCACCTTGGCCTCGGCCTGCCTGCGCTGCTTGCGGTTCTTGCGGTCGTCCCAGAGCGCGTTCACGCCGAGCAGCACACCCGCGCCCGCGGAGTACCAGTTGACCAGCGACATGCCGAGCAGGCTGGTGGCGAGACCGACCATCAGGATGCCACCGTAGGAACCGCGCAGCGCGGTGAGCAGCTGTTGTCCCACACCGGCTTTGGCGCTTTCGAGGGGTTCCAGCGGCTGTACCGGTTCCAGGACCTCGCCGGGGTTGGTCAGTCGCAGTTCGGGCAGTGGCGGGGTTCGGTTGTCGGGCGGGAACTTCGAGGCCACCTGCTCGGTGAGCTCGACGGCACGGTAGTGCGCCATCACGAAGTTCTCTTCGACAGCCTCACAGATCCTGGCGTCGAGTTCGGAGGCGAAATCGGCCCACTTGCGGGCGGGATCGGTGCGGGTGATCTCGGCCTCGGCCTCCCGGACCAGGCTGCGTAACCGGTGCCGCAGATCGTGTTCGATATCGGCGCTGAGCTCGGAACTACCGTCGACGAGGGTGACCTGCCAGGTGGCGGTGCGCTGGCGCAGCTGATCGGCGGTGGTGCGCGCGGCCGCCAGGCGCTGGGTGATCTCGGCGCGCCTGCGCGGGTCGCGCAGCGTGTCCGACTCGGCCCGCAGGGTGACGGTGAGCTGGTCGGTGATCAGCGCGATATCGCGCACCGCGGCGGCCACCGCCACCGAATCGGCCTGGGCGACAACATATTCGTGCAGGTGATCGATGAGCTGGGGCACCCCCGACTCGGCGTCGCGCTGCTGGTCGCCGCGCTCGGTGGCCTCCCTGTGCAGCAGACCCGAGACAGGAGCCACCGCGAAGTTCAGCCCGGCACCGTCGAGCAGCGTGCGATTGCGCCGCTGGGTCAGTGACCAGTGCGGGTTGCGGTCGATCTTGGTGAGCACGCACACCACCGACGGGCACACCTGCTCGACCCGGCGCAGGTAGTCCAGCTGGGCCTCGGTGAGTTCGGCGGCGGAATCCGTGGCGTAGAGGACCACGTCGGCGGCGGCGATCATCGACCAGGCGGCCGCCTCGTGGGCGGTCGAGCCGGGCGCGTCCATCACGACGAGACCGTCGGCCAGCAGCGCGCTCGGCTCGGCGAACTCGGCGCGCAGCACGCCGAGGGTGGTCAGGGCGGGAAGGGGGTTCAGCGGATCGACGGGCACCCGTTCGACCTGGCCACCCGGCACCGATTTCACCAGCGTCGCCTTCGGCGCCTGGCCGTATTCGACGATCACCGGAACGCTCGGCTTGCCCTCGGTGGCGCTGACCGGGGACCCGACCATGCTGTTCACCAGCGTGCTCATCCCCGCCTGCGGTTCACCGACGACGACGATCCGGACCCGTGGATCGCTGAGCCTGGCCCGCACCATCCCGAGACGGGCGTCGAGGTCGTTGCGGCCGCCCGAGCGGACCAGTTCCCGCAGTTCGTCGACCAGCGCGACAACGGGAGCCATCACATCCGGATGCTTCACCGTCGCGGTCTGCAGTCCGGCTGCGGCAGACAACTGTTCCTCACTCTCGTCGCATCGAACACGGCCGAAATCGTCGTGTTTCAGACCACGAAGTCATACCCATGGTGCTCGATGGGAAACGCGGTAGCGAGCAAATCTCCGCCACCCACACCCGAATCGAACAGTCCGGCCGAAACGCCATGGTAACCGCCGTGGTGCTGGTCGAACTCGGCGGCGATCGGCTTGGTCTCGATGACCGGGGGTTTCACCGGCACGACGGTCGGCTGCACGGTGACCACCGGCGGCGGGGTGACCACGGTCGGCGGATCGATGTCGACGGTCGGCTGCTTGGTCGGCTGGTCGATGGTCGGTTGCTTCGTCGGAGCGGTCGGCTGCTGGGTGGGCACCGGCGCGGTCGTGTGGGGAGCGGTCTGACTCGGCACGTCGACGGTCGGGGTGCTCCCGCCGGTGGAGGGTGTCGTCACGCCGCCGGTGGTGGTGCCCGGCTTGGTGGTGAAGTCGTCGTCGGGGACGGTCGGCTTGACCGGACCGGTCGGCGACACCGTGATCGGCACCTTGGTGTCATCGGGCGCGGTCGGGACCGTGGCCGTGGGGACGGGCAGCTTCACCGTCGTCGGGGTGTCGACGTCGACGGTCGGGACCTTGGACGGAACGGTCACCGGCACCGTCGTCGGGGTGTTGCTGCCACCGGAAACATCGGGCAACACAGCGGGTTTCGTCGGTGTGGGCGGGGTGAACAGGGCGGGCACCGAGGCCGCGGGCGCGGTCAGCGGCGAAACGCCCTGGTGGCCGAGCACATTCGCGATCGGGGTGGTCGCGACGTCGGGCTGGATGGTGGTCTGCAACGGCGTGCTGACCACGGGGTTGACAGCGACCGGCGCGGGTGCGGCGGGGGCGATCGGCGCGGGCACGGGGGCGATCGGCGCCGGGGCGGGTGCGGGAGCCGGAGCGAACGGCGTCGCGGCGACCGGCGCGGGCGCGGGAGCCGCGACGGCAGGCGGCGCCGGCGCGGCGATGGCAGGAGCCGGGCCCGGCGCACCCGGCAGACCCACGCCCGAGGACGACGATCCGGGCAGGCCGGGAGCACCCGACGAGGAGTTGCCGAGGCCGGTGCCACCGGACGAGGAGGTACCCAGGCCCGACCCGGTCGGCGAGGTGGCTGCCGGGTCACCGGGAACCTTCAGTCCGTCACCGAGCCACTGGCCGTAGTCGTCGAGCTGATCGCCGACCTGGCCGACCTGCACGTCGACCTTCATCTGCGAGGTGGCCCATATCCCGTCGAGCCCGACGTGGACGTCGACCTGCCAGTCGGTGGTCACCATCGCGCCGACGCCGTCGAACATGCCGCCGATACCGTCGAATGCGCCGTGGGAGCCGGCCGGATCGCCACTGGGCATGCCGACGTTGTCATAGCCGGGGATGCCGAAACCCTGTCCGGGCAAGCCGTCGTAGCCCGGGATGCCGATGCCACCGCCCGGCAGACCGTCGAAACCGGGCAGGCCGTTGCCGGTGCCCGGTAGTTCGAAGCCGGGGAGGTTGCCCTGGCCGGGCAGACCTTCGAAACCGGGGAGGTCGAAGCCGGGGTCCGGGGTGGTGCCGGGTAGCGGGAAGGGGCTGTTGCCGTAGCCGGGGCCTGCCGGTGTGTGCCCGTAGTCCGGAATGCCGATACCGCTGGACGGCTCGTCGCTGCCGGGGATCCGGAATTCGCGATCACCATCGGAGCCCGGAATCTCTGGGCGCCAGCCGGATTCGTCCGGCACGGCGACCATCGAGGCCTCGGCCTTCGGCGGCGCGAAGATCGGCGCGTGCGGCACCACGGGGGCAGGCGGGGGCTCGACAGCCAAGTCGGGGAAGGTCACGATGGGGCTCGGCGCGTCCGGGCTCGGATCGGTGGGCACGGTCTGCTGCGACCAGCCCGCGTACCGGCTGTCGGCATTGCTGGTGCCCGGCTCGCGCGCGGTCCCGTTGGCCGCGACCAACGCGCCACCGGTGACATAGGCGCCTGCCCTGGCCACCCGGGCTACGCCGTTGGCGATCCGGTAGGCCGTGTCCGACCCCTCCGACCCGTCTGCGCGCGCGGCACCGTCATCGAAAGGCAGATCACGCGTCATCAAAGCTCCAACATCGCATCGCTGTGGTTCCCCACCACAAACAGCGGCGAAGTGAGGCCCATCCAACACTATTTCCCGGACTTCGACCTGTCATTTCGTCCAGGCCGGTTGGTACTCACCTTATGGCGAGCAACATCTTTCGGCGAGCCCGGGGAATCAGGGGCGCGCACGATCCGAAGAGAACTCTAACGATTGCTCAACGGAGCGTGAAGATCGGCGCCATAACGTCGGGGCTCGCCGGCCGAGGAGGTCGGTGAAACGCATAGTCAGGAGCCCGATCATGACCGCACTCTCCACCCGCAATCGCGTCAAGGCCGCCGCCGTACTCGGCGGCGCCGCCGTGATCACCGCCACTGTCACCGGCGTCGCCTCCGCCGCTCCGGGCGAGCGTCCCGACGACGGCCGGGCAACCACGATCATCTGCACCGCGCCGGGCGGCCCCGACGTTCCCGGACCGCCCCCGCTGGCCACCGGGCCGCGTGTCCACTTCGAGCACACCGTTCCCGGCCGACCGAGCGAGGAATCCGGTCAGATCCGCATCGAACGCGCGGCCCCAGGCCACCCCGCTCCGCCGATGGACGGTCCGGTGGAATGCCAGCGGATCCACCCCGACCGTGAGCACACCATCGTCCCCGCGCCCGGCGGCTTCGCCGACGTCGTCCCTGCACCGGCAACCGGTTCTGCCGACGCCGAACCCGCACGACCGTTCTGACCAGCGCGAACAAGGGAAAACACTAGGGTGAGTGCATGACGGGACAGCAGATCTTGGTCGTCGACGACGAGGTCCGCGTGCTCGCGTCGCTGCGGCGCGGCCTCGAGCTCTCGGGCTTCGAGGTGATCACCGCACCCGACGGCGCCCGTGCACTCTCCCTGGTGGGTTCGGCCGCACCCGACGCCATGGTGCTCGATGTGAACATGCCGGAACTCGACGGTGTCGGCGTGGTCACCGCGCTGCGCGCGATGGGCAACGACATCCCCATCTGCGTACTCAGCGCGCGCAGCGCGGTCACCGACCGGATCGCGGCGCTCGAGCGCGGCGCCGACGACTACCTGACCAAACCGTTCGATCTGGGCGAGTTGGTCGCGCGGCTGCGCGCACTGTTGCGGCGCAGGCCGGTAACCGCCGTCGCCACGACCGACACGATCCAGGTCGGCCAGGTGGTGATCGATCTGACCGGGCATCGGGTGCACGCCGGTTCGGCGCCGGTCGACCTCACCAAACGGGAATTCGAGCTGCTGGCCATGCTGGCCCGCAATGCCGGGGTCGTGCTCGGGCGTGAGCAGATCCTGTCTGCCGTCTGGGGTTACGACTTCAGCACCGACACCAATGTGGTCGATGTGTTCGTCTCGTATCTGCGACGCAAGCTGGAGGCCGACGGTGTCGCACGGGTGGTGCACACCGTCCGCGGGGTCGGGTTCGTGCTGCGGGATCAGCCGTGAAGGCCTCGTGGTCGCTGCGGGTCCGGGTGGCGCTGGTATCGGCCGTGGTCGCCGCGATCGTGGCGGTCACCCTCGGCCTGACCTATGGCGCGCTGCTGAAGGTGGCGGGTACCAGCCAGCTCGATCAGACCGTGTCCAGCATGCGGGTGCAGGTCGCGCAGCGGTTCGACGGGGATCCCGGGGCTCCTGCGATACCAGGGCCTCCGGTCCTCGCACCGCCCATCCCTCGTGAGCACACGATCGTGGTCCCCGGCGTACCCGCGAACGAGTCACTGGCGCAGGTGCAGGGCGCGCCGGGGCTGGTGGTCCGGCTCGACCCCGATCGCGAACTGGTCGATGCCGCCATCACCCGCAGCCAGCTGATCGGACTCGCCATCGGGGTGGCCGGGGTGATCGTCGCCGCCGTATTGGGTTGGGTACTGGCCGGATTCGCCGCCAGACCCCTGCGCAGGCTGGCCACCGCCACCCACGAAATCGACACACTCGACGAGTTGCCACCGCTGTCGGGACGTGGCGCCAAGGAAGCCGAAGAACTCTCCGACGCGATCAACCGGATGCTGGCGCGTCTCGAGACCGCGCACGGCGAGACACGGCAGGCGCTGGCCAGTGCCCGCGACTTCGCCGCCGTCTGCGCCCACGAACTACGGACCCCGCTCACCGCCATGCGCACCGACCTCCAGGTGCTCGCGGGCACCGAATTGCCCGCCGACCAGCGCGGCGCCGTCCTGGCCGACGTGCTGGCCGCCGAGGGCCAGATCGAGCGCACCCTCACCGATCTGGAACGTCTCGCCGTGGGCGAGCTGACGGATCAGGGCGCGTTCGAACCGTTCGAACTGTGCGAAACCCTCGATCGCGCGGTGCAGAACGCGCGCCGCGCGAATCCCGGCGTCGACATCACGCTCACCGCGTGCGACCCGGTCCCGGTACACGGGTTGCCCGGCGGGATCATGCTGATCGTGACCAACGCCGTCGCCAACGCGGTCCTGCACGGGCATGCCACCGAGGTCATCGTCGCCGCGCGGGCCACCGGCACCGGCACCGAGATCACCATCGACGACAACGGCGCGGGCATTCCGGACCACCTGTCCCCCACCGCTTTCGACCGATTCGCCAAACGACCGGGCTCCCCCGGCTCCGGTCTCGGCCTCGCACTGGTCCGCCAGCAGGCCGAATTGCATTCCGGCACAGCCGAACTCGACCGGAGCCCACTGGGCGGCGTCCGTCTGCGGGTGGAAATAGCTCAGGCGCCGGTGAGCACCGGCGCCTGAGCTGTCGTTCCGGGGCTTGCCCTACTTCTTCGGCTTGTCCGAATCCGAGGACAGTGCCGCCACGAAGGCTTCCTGGGGGACCTCCACGCGACCGATGGTCTTCATGCGCTTCTTGCCCTCCTTCTGCTTTTCGAGGAGCTTGCGCTTACGGCTGATATCGCCGCCGTAGCACTTGGCGAGCACGTCCTTGCGGATCGCCCGAATGTTCTCGCGGGCAATGATCTTCGCGCCGATCGCGGCCTGGATCGGCACCTCGAACTGCTGACGCGGGATCAGCTCGCGCAGCTTGGTCGTCATCTTGTGGCCGTAGGCCTGCGCGGCGTCGCGGTGCACGATCGCGCTGAACGCGTCGACGGCCTCGCCCTGCAGCAGGATGTCGACCTTCACCAGATCGGCTTCCTGCTCGCCCGCCTCTTCGTAATCGAGGCTGGCGTAGCCGCGAGTGCGCGACTTCAGCAGGTCGAAGAAGTCGAAGATGATCTCGGCCATCGGCATGGTGTAGCGCAGCTCGACACGGGTTTCGGACAGGTAGTCCATGCCGCCCAGCTCGCCGCGACGCTGCTGACACAGCTCCATGATCGAGCCGATGAACTCGCTCGGCGAGATGACGGTGCACTTCACGATGGGTTCGTACACGTGCCGCGACTTGCCCTCTGGCCAGTACGACGGGTTGGTGACGACATGCTCGGTGCCGTCTTCCATCTCGACCCGGTACACCACGTTGGGCGCGGTCGAGATGAGCTCCAGATCGAACTCGCGCTGCAACCGTTCGCGGGTGATCTCCATGTGCAGCAGACCGAGGAAGCCACAGCGGAAACCGAAGCCGAGCGCCACCGAGGTTTCCGGCTCGTAGGTGAGCGCGGCATCGTTGAGCTGCAGCTTGTCCAGTGCGTCGCGCAGATCCGGGTAGTCGGATCCGTCGACCGGGTACAGACCCGAGTACACCATCGGGCGCGGCTCGCGGTAGCCGGTGAGCGCCTCGGCAGCGCCGTTGCGGGCGCTGGTGACGGTATCGCCGACCTTCGACTGGCGCACGTCCTTCACGCCGGTGATCAGGTAGCCGACCTCGCCGACGCCGAGCCCCTGGGTGGCCTTGGGTTCGGGCGAGACGATGCCGACCTCGAGCAACTCGTGGGTCGCACCCGTCGACATCATCTTGATCTTCTCGCGCGGGGAGATCTTGCCGTCGACCACGCGGATGTAGGTGACCACGCCGCGGTAGGTGTCATAGACCGAGTCGAAGATCATCGCGCGAGCGGGTGCGTCGGCGTCGCCGACAGGAGAGGGAACGGCCTCGATCACCTTGTCCAGCAGTTCTCGCACGCCGACACCGGTCTTGCCCGAGACCCGCAGCACGTCGTCCGGCTCGCAGCCGACGATGTGGGCGATCTCGGCCGCATACCGATCGGGATCGGCGGCGGGCAGGTCGATCTTGTTCAGCACGGGAATGATCGTCAGATCCTTCTCCAGCGCCAGATACAGATTCGCGAGGGTCTGCGCCTCGATGCCCTGCGCGGCATCGACCAGCAGGATCGCACCCTCACAGGCCTCGAGCGCGCGGGAGACCTCATAGGTGAAGTCGACGTGGCCCGGAGTATCGATCATGTGCAACACGTACTCGGTGCCGTCGACCGGCCACGGCAACCGCACGTTCTGCGCCTTGATCGTGATGCCGCGCTCGCGCTCGATGTCCATCCTGTCCAGGTACTGGGCGCGCATGGCCCGCTCCTCGACCACACCGGTCAGCTGCAACATCCGATCGGCCAGGGTCGATTTGCCATGGTCGATGTGGGCGATGATGCAGAAGTTCCGGATCCGGGACGGATCGGTGAACGTCGTATCGGCAAAACTGGAAGCCACTCCACTCCTCGAGGGGTATCGGCGAACTGCGCCCATCGTCCCATGCACCCAGGCCCACCCGTGCCACCGGTGCACCCGACCGCAAGTAGACGACCCATTTCACCCTGCCCCACCCCTGTCACCGGTGCACCGAAGTGCGAGTCGGCGTTATATTTCACAGATGGCCAGCAGTTGGAACAGTCTCGGCAAGCAGCTCGGCGTCATCGCCAAGGAGCAGGGGCCCAAGATCGTGCGCAAGCAGGGGCCGCGACTGCTCGAGAAACTGGTGGACGCACTGGCGACCAAGCCCGGACCCGCCGTCGCGGTGCGCCCGACGGCCTCGACACCCGTGCCGACGGCTCATCGCGCCCGCCAGATCGTCTACTGCCCGCAACTCGACGGGCGCGCCGACCCCGGCGAAATCGTCTGGACCTGGGTGCCGTTCGAAGAAGACCCGACCAATGGCAAGGACCGGCCGGTATTGGTGGTGGGACGCGACCGCAAGACCCTGCTCGGACTGATGCTGTCGTCCAAAGCCGACCGCGCCCACGACCGCAACTGGGTCGGGATCGGCACCGGGCCGTGGGATCACGACGGCAGGCCGAGCTGGGTGCGGCTGGACCGGGTGCTCGACGTGCCGGAGGACGGCATCCGGCGCGAGGGCGCCATCGTCGAGCGCAAGACCTTCGACTTGGTCGCGCACCGCCTGGTCGCCGAATACAGCTGGAGCTGAACGACAATCGAACCCCGACCCGGGGACACCGGATCGGGGTTCGATGGTTCGTAGCTAGGAGTGCACGTCCTTGGACCGGCCGAAGATCAGGCCGTAGAGCAGTGCCCCCAGCGCCCCGCCGATCAGCGGGAACACGATGAACGCCCACACCTGCGCCATCGCACCGTCCTGATACGGCGCGACGCCAAGGCTGCGCGCCGGGTTCACCGAGGTGTTGTCGATCGGCAGCGACACCAGGTAGATCACCGTGAGAGTGACGCCGATCGAGAGCCCGGCCAGCGGCACGTCGGAGATCTGATCGGTCGAGGCGAGCACCACGAACACCAGCAGCGCGGTGAGCATCACCTCGATGATGATGGTGGCCGCCAAGCCGTACCCGTTCTGCACCACGACCTCACCGAGGGGCCCCGTCACCGCCGACGGGCTGTGCGCACCCCAGCCGTTGGCGCCGAGGCCGTCGACCGGGCGGTCGTAGGCGGGCAGATTGTTGGCCAGCGCGAACAGCACCAGTCCGGCGAGGAACGCGCCGACCAGCTGGGCGATCACATAGCCGACCGCGCCGATCGCACTGATCCGCCCGAGCAACATGTGCCCGAGCGTGACAGCCGGATTGACATGGCAGCCCGAGATCGGCCCGATCGCGTAGACCAGAAACATCAGCGACAGCCCGAAGGCGAAGGCGACGCCGAGCGCGCCTACCCGATCGCCCGCCAGCACCATCGTGCCGACGCCACACATCACGAGGATGAAAGTGCCGAGCCCCTCCGCCGCCCACTTCTTCGGCTCGGGGACTACTTCGATTTCGACGAGTTCCTGTGCAGTGGGAGACATCGGCTGCCACCTCTCCGGGAGGAATCATCCCCGCGGCGAGCGGGGTCCGCACGAGCCTCTCGGACATTACGCGAGGCGGGTGACCTCCACAACGACCTCCAGGTCTGTCGAGCCGCCGCCGGAGAACACACCTTTCAACGGCGGCACGTCAGCGTAGTCACGTCCGACACCGACCGATACGTGCTGTTCGTTGACGGCGAGATTGTTGGTCGGGTCATATCCCCACCACTGGCCGGTCCACGCCTCGATCCACGCGTGCGACTGGCCCGCCACCGTCTCGCCGATCTCCGCGCCCGGCTTCGGATGCAGGTAGCCGGACACGTAGCGACTGGGAATTCCCATGCTGCGCAACAACACCAGTGTCAGGTGGGCGTAGTCCTGGCACACGCCACGGCGCTCGGCGAAGGCCTGCAACGCCGAGGTGTGCACCGAGGTGGTGCCCGCGATGTAGTCCATTTCCTTGTGCACCCACTCGGCCGCGCGCACCACCGCCTTGGCCGGCTCCTCACCGCGCGAGAGCTGGCGCGCCACGGTCGCCAGCTTGCGATCGCGCGGCACATAGGCAGTGGGGCTGAGCATCTCGTCGAACCGGTCGATGACACGCCCGCCCTGCAGCTCGTCCCAACTCAGTTCCTCGGCCGGTTCGGCGAACGGTTCGGTCTCCACGACCGAGGACCCGGTCACCTCGAGTTCGGTGTGCGGTGCGTGCAGATCGAAAGCCGTGACCGCGGTACCCCAGTAGTCGGTGTAGCGATAAGCCCTTGTGGCGGGCACGGTTTCGACGCGATTGAGGATCACGTTCTGTCTGCTGTCGGCGCGCGGGGTGAGCCTGGCCTCGTTGAACGATCGCGTCACGGGCGCGTCGTAGACATAACCGGTGGTGTGCACCACCCTGATCCGCCAACTCATAGCTCTCCCTCTACCTGCACGCGGCTGTCCTGCTTGCTGCGCACGTCGGTCCACGCCACCCACGGGGCGGCGTGAAAGTACTGGCGTGACACGGCTTCACTGAGCTCACGGCACGATTTCTGCAGAGCGAGCAGGCGGCTCTGCAGATCTTCCAACAACACTCCCGGCGGCAGGAATTCGAGTTCGCTGCGTGCGCGTCCGAGCACCCGTTGCGCCTCGTGCCGCGCGCCGACGCGGCTGCCGGGTCGCTGATCGAGCTCGGTCAGGCAGGCCTCGGCGACCCGCAGCGTGTGGAACACCGACCGCGGGAACAGGCGGTCGATCAGGATGAACTCGGCGACCCTGGCGGCGTCGAGGGCACCGCGATGGGTGCGCAGGTAGGTGTCGTGCGCGCCCGCCGAGCGCAGCACCGTCACCCAGGCGGGCGAGGAGGTCTTGTCACCGGCACGCGAGAGCAGCAGCCGCACCATCATGTCGACGCGTTCGATGGAGCGGCCGAGCAGCAGGAAGCGGTAGCCGTCGTCGCGACTCAGGGTCGAGTCGGTCAGTCCGGTGAACATCGCCGCCCGCCCCTTGATGTAGGAGAAGAACTCGTGCGGGCCGAGGCCACGTGCCGCCCGCTCGGCCGCGGCCATGCCGTTGTAGGTGGCATTGAGGCACTCCCACATCTCGCTCGAGGTGACTTCGCGTGCGCCGCGGGCATTCTCGCGGGCCTTGGTGATGGAGTCACTGATCGAGACGCCGTGGTCGTGGCTGTAGGCGACGAGATCGGTGACCGACCACACGTCGAGGCGCAGGCCCTCGGGCGGTTCGATCCCGAGCACCTTCAACAGCACGCGGGAGGTGCGGTCCGCGTCGACGGTGGCGTCTTCGAGCAGTTGGTGCACTGCCACGTCAAGGATGCGCGCTGTGTCGTCGGCGCGCTCGACGTATCGGCCGATCCAGTAGAGGGATTCGGCGTTTCGAGCAAGCATGTCTCTATTCCCCGATCAGCCGCTGTGTCTGCTGTTGTTGCTGCTGTTGCTGGTTGGCCTGCGGCGTGCTGAGTTCGCGACCGAGTTCGAACGAATCCGCTTGCGGCGGTTCACTGACGAGTTCGGGTCCGGCCAGTTCCCGGTCTTCGGTCCCCGAGCGCCCGGCCAGCACCCAGGTGTCCTTGCTGCCGCCGCCCTGGCTGGAGTTCACCACCAGCGAGCCCTCCGGCAACGCGACCCGGGTGAGACCGCCGGGCAGCACCCAGATGTCGTCGCCGTCGTTGACCGCGAACGGGCGCAGATCCACATGGCGGGGCGCGAGATCGTCACCGATCTTGGTGGGCACCGTCGAGAGCTGCACCACCGGCTGGGCGATCCAGCCACGCGGGTCGGCCTTGATCTTGCGCTTGATCGCCTCCAGCTCGCGCGGTGAGGCGTCGGGCCCGATCACGATGCCGTAGCCACCGGAACCCTCGACCGGCTTGACCACCAGTTCGCCGACCCGATCGAGCACTTCCTCCCGTTCGTCGTCGAGCCAGCAGCGGAAGGTGTCGACATTGGGCAGGATCGGCTTCTCGCCGAGGTAGTACTCGATGATCTTGGGCACGTAGGTGTAGATGAGCTTGTCGTCGCCGACGCCGTTGCCGACGGCGCTCGAGATCACCACATTGCCCGCGCGAGCGGCGTTGAGCACCCCGGCGACGCCGAGCACGGAGTCGGGGCGGAAGTGCATCGGGTCGAGGAAGGTGTCGTCGATGCGCCGGTAGATCACGTCCACCTGACGCTCACCCGCCGTCGTCCGCATGTAGACGACGTTGTCGCGGCAGAACAGGTCGCGACCCTCCACCAGTTCGACGCCCATCTGCCTGGCCAGCAGGGAATGCTCGAAGTAGGCGGAGTTGTGCACGCCCGGCGTGAGCACCACCACGGTCGGGTCGACCTCGTTGGGCGCCGCCGAGGCCCGCAGCGCGCGCAGCAGGTGGCCCGGATAGTCGCCCACCGCGCGCACCCGGTGCGAGGAGAACAGATCGGGGAAGACCCTGGCCATCGTGCGCCGGTTCTCCATCACATAGGACACTCCCGACGGCGAGCGCAGATTGTCCTCCAGCACCCGGAAGTCGCCTTTTTCGTCGCGGACCAGGTCGATGCCGGAGACGTGGATGCGTACACCGTTGGGCGGTACCAGCCCGGCGGCCTCGCGATGAAAGTGTTCGCACGAGGTGACCAGCCGCTTGGGGATCACCTGATCACGCAGAATGTTCTGTTCGCCGTAGACGTCGGCCAGGAACAGCTCCATCGCGGTGACCCGCTGTTTGATCCCGCGTTCGAGCTTGGCCCACTCCGCGGCGGCGATCACCCGTGGCACCAGATCCAGCGGGAAGGGCCGCTCCTGACCGGAGAGGGAGAAGGTGATGCCCTGGTCGATGAACGCGCGGTCCAGTGCGTCCGATCGTTTGGCCAGGTCATCGACGTCATTGGCCGCCATCGCGGCATGGATACCCTTGTAGGGCGCCCGCACTTTTCCCGACCCGTCGAACATCTCGTCGAACGCGTCGGCGAAGCGGCCGGGGCCGTACCCCTCGAACAATCCGGTGTGCGTGGCTGCCGGATGTCCGTTCGTTCTCACCATCGCCGGTGATGCAGATCGAGCCGTACCCGGCGCAGTGGTGGAGGTCATGACAAAAACTGTGCATCACCCGGGAGCAGCGTCGTGTGTGACACAGGTAAATTCTTTGCATCACCTGAAACGGGTGAAATCGGCGCCGTCTCCCCGATCCGGTGGATCGAGGGCCGATTTCGCCGGGGGGTGCCGAGCTGGTAACCTCGATCTTCGGCGCGGTGTTACCCGTAGTTCAGCACCATCTGCTGCATCGTGGGCGCGCGCCCGACGAGCTTTCAAGGAATACCACCCAGCGACAGGAAACCAGAGGATACAGGCGTGGCCAACATCAAGTCCCAGATGAAGCGGATCCGTACCAACGAGGAAGCGCGCAAGCGCAACCAGTCGGTCAAGTCCGCGCTGCGCACCGCGATCCGCAACTTCCGTGAAGCTGCCTCCAGCGGTGACAAGGAAAAGGCTGCTGAGCAGCTGCAGTTCGCGAGCCGCAAGCTCGACAAGGCCGCGTCCAAGGGCGTCATCCACGCCAACCAGGCGGCCAACAAGAAGTCCGCGCTCGCGCTGGCTCTGAACAAGATCTGATCGTCGGCGAGCCTGGTGCTCGCTGTAGGCTGAAACATCGCAAGACACCTTCGCAAGACGCAGCCGCCGTGGCCTCGATGACCACGGCGGCTTTTGTCGTTCCCTTCCACCGGCTACCATTCGCGCCATGTTGACGGTGTACGCGAATCAGACGGTGGTACGAGGCGACGACCTGGCCGAGGTGATCCGCGCGGCGGAGATCCTGGGTATCGGTCTCAAAGTCGAAAATGTGATGGTGCCCGACGAGGACGGTGGTTACGGCGCCGCGTGGATTGTCACCCGTGAGGACGAGGTTCCCCTCTACGACGAGTGGGAGGGACGCTACGACGACCTCGACGACGACGAGGATGTGGACGTCTCGCTCGTCGTCGCCGGCGAGTAGCTCAATTCACGAGTAGTTCAATTCACGCAGGGCACCTGCCCCGAGGTGATGTCGCTGCGGACCGGCGTGCCCGCGTCAGGAGTCTTCGGCTCGGATGTGGTCGTGCTGGTCCGCCAAGCGCCCGCGGTCGACTCCGACGACCAGGCGGCCGGCGGTTCCGTGCGTTGTCCAGTGCGCTCGGTCGTGGTGGCGGTCGGCACCGGCATCCCGAAGGCCGCGGCGATCTCGCGGCGGATCGCGGACCGGTCGACGATGTTCACGTCCTGGCCGTTGATCACGTCGTAGCGCAGCACCGGCAGGGTGCGGAACTCGACCTGCGGATCGTCGGCGGTACCGAGAGTGCGGACGAATTCGGTCATGTTCCAGCCGTCCGACAGCACGATATTGCGGTGCGCCACATCCATCAGCGCCGAGAGCTTGCCCGGGTCGGTGAACGTGCCCGCGCTACGTAGCTGTCGGGCCACCGAGGTCAGGAACGCCTGCTGACGGTGGGTGCGGTCCAAGTCGCCGTTCTCCAGCCCGTGCCGTTGCCGGACGAAGGCCAGCGCCTGTGCCGGATCGAGCTGCTGGCGGCCCGCGGGAAAATCGGCGCCGGAGAACTCGGAGTCCTTCACCGGCTTGTTCAAGCAGACTTCCACCCCACCCAGCGCGGCGGCCAGATCGTAGAAGCCCGCCAGGGTGACCTCGGCGAACCTGTCGATCGGTACCCCCGTCAGATCCCGGACCGCGGCCACGGTCGAGGCCCGCCCCGCCTCCCTGCCCGCCTGTTCCAGCTTCCGCTTGTCGGTGATGCCCCGCGCGATCAGCTGGTCCTGCACGGCGGCCTTCTTCAACCCGTACGCCTCCTTGATCTTGGCGTGGGTGTAGCCCGGGATGCCGGTGACCGGCACGTAGTCGTCACGAGGAATCGACACCGCGACGATCTTGTTCATCGCGGCCGGAATGTGCACCAGGATCAGGGTATTGGCGTTGTATCCGCCTTCGTCACCGTCGCCCGCGTGCAGTTGGTCGAGGACCTCGGCCGGTAGTTCGTTGCCGTTCTGATCGCGCCGGGTGTCCAACCCGATCAGCAAGATATTGAGATCGCCCCCGAGTGAATGCGGTGCGTCGTCACCGATCGCGCGCGACCGCAAGAACCCCGCATCGAAACTCCCCGCCGTCGACCACCCGTACGCCGTCACCATCACCACCGCGGCCGACAACACCGCCGCGACAATCTTCACCACCTGCCGCGCTGTTTCCCCCGCCGAGCCCCGACCGCGTCGACCGCGCCCGCCTTTTCCATCCCGGCTACCACTCGACTCAACCATCTCATGATCAACTGTGCCAGCCGCGACAGCGAACAGACATCGCGATTCGATCCCGATTGGATGGCGGTGCGGCGCGCCTGATCAGTGGGGACGGGTACCGAGGTCGGTTCAGCCGGTGGCGCGAAGGTCCAGGATGCGGGCGAGGGCGTGTTCCACGGCGTAGGTGGCGTCGGCGGCGCCGCCCTTGACATCGGCGTTGAGCGTGGCGACTACCTGTAGGGCGGTGCCGATGGTGGTGGGGTTCCAGCCACGGGCTTGGGCCTGGGCTTTCTTGATCTTCCAGGGGGGCATGCCCAGTTTCTGGGCGAGGGCGAACGGATCGCCGCGGCCTGCCGAACCGACTTTGGCGATGGTATGGACGGAGTCGGCGAGGGCGTCGGCCAGCAGGACGTGTGGAACACCGCGGTCGGTGGCCCAGCGCAGTGCCTCCATCGCGCCGGGGCGGTCGCCGGCGACGGCGAGGTCGGCAACGTCGAAGCCGGTGACCTCGGCTCGGCCGGAGTAGTAGCGACGGACCGCGTTCGCGTCGACCTTGCCACCGGTATCGGACACCAATTGTGAACAGGCGGCGGCCAATTCGCGCAGTTCCGACCCGACGGATTCGAGCAGGACCTGAACGACTTCGGTCGGCACCTTGACCCCGAGGGACCGGAATTCGCCCCGTACGAACTCCACCCGCTCGGCGCCCTTGTTGAGCTTGGTGCACTCGTGGACGGTCGCGCCCTTCTTCTGCAGCGCGGGTGCCAGCGCCTTGGCCCGCCCACCGCCCGAATGCAGCACCATCAGCACCACACCGTCGGGCGGATCGGCCGCGGCCTCGGTGATCACCGCGACCGCGTCCTTGCCTGCTTCCGCCGCCGACTCGAGCACGATCACCCGGTCTTCGGCGAACAGCGACGGACTGAGCAACTCGGCCAGCTCGGCAGTGCTCGCGTCACCGGCGCGCAATCGATCGACGGGCACCGAATCCGGATCGGGCGCACAGGCCCGCACCTGCGCGGTCACCTTCGCAACCGCGCGTTCGACCAGCAGTTCCTCGTCTCCGAGGACCAGATGTACCGAGGCAGGGCGTTCGCTCACCAGCCGATCCTACGTACGCCCACCGACAACCGGGACACGCGCCACACCCGGCGCCCTACCCTGCGACCGTGCCCTCGCTATCGAGTCACGGGTCCGTGGTGCGCGTCGACGGGAGGTGACAGTCCGTAGGTCAGCGGCGGTACCCACGACCACGACATCACCAGCGAGGTCGGTCCGGGCCACGGATGTGCCGAGCGCGGCCAAGGCGGTGGTCACCGTGGGGTGCGGATGCCCGAAGGTGTTGCCCGACCCGGCACTGACCAATGCCAGGCGCGGACCGACGGCACGCAGGAATTCGGGTGTGGTGGTGCGAGATCCGTGATGCGGCACCTTGAGAATGTCCGCCCGGACATCGCCTTCGCGCAGCAGCCGCCCCTGCGCCTGTGCCTCGATGTCACCGGTGAACAGGATCGTCCCGGCCGGAGTACGAGCCCGCATCACCAGCGACCGATCGTTGGCCTCATCGGCCGCCAATGATGTCGGCACCTCCCGACTCGGGGCGAGCACACGTAATCCGACTGTCCCGAAGGTCATTTCATGCCCCGCGTGGAGTTCCATCAGCGGAATACCGGCCGCGCCGGCGAGTTCCGCCACCCGCTCGACTCCACCGGTGTCGTCACTATGGCCATGCGATTCCTGCTGGGCAACACCGTGGTCCGTTGACCGGGTTTCGCCCGTAGCCAACCTTTCCCCGGGGGTCCCACTCGGGCACACGACCTGATCACCTCCCGTCCTCGGCCGCGGATCAGCGCCCACAGCCGACGCTCGCTCCACCGGATGTGAGACTGCCGTCGGCTCCAGTTCCCATGGCGTGGCCGGTGTCGCCGAGTGCGAAGGAGTTCCGGTTGCCACCGCGAGGTTCGGTGGTGTCGGCACCGAGACCGACTCGTGGGTTCGGCTTGCGACGGCACAGGTGTGGGCGATAGCTGGGCGGAGTTCGCCTGGGGCAGTGGCTATCGCGTCGACGATGCGGCCGCGGAGCGCGCCTGTGAGGCCGTTGATGTGGTCGGCGTGGGGGTGGGAGAGGACGAGCAGGGGGATGTGGGTGATTCTCAGGCGGTCCAGGCAGGCACGCATCGGGCGAGGGTCGGGACCGACGTCTATGACGACCGCGGCACCAGGAGCAACCGACAAGGCCAAACCATCGCCCTGGCCTACGTCGCACATCGCGAGCACCCAACCCGGTGGCGGCCAACCCGGTTGTAAGAAGCGCACCGGGAGCAGCACTATCGACACAGCCAACGCTGTGACGGCGAGGTATCTGCGGGTGTGCTGCCAACGCAAGGCCGCCACGACGGCAACGACGACCACTGCCGCGACCGCTCCCCCGACCGCGCCTCCCGGCACCGTCACCATGGCGCCCGGCACCGCGGCAGCGCGATCGGCGACGCCGAGCAACCACCACATCGGTGGGCGGGCACACCAGAGCACCCGCACCGCACCATCAACCCACATGCACGCCACGACCGCGCCCACCGCACCGATCACTGTGATCAGCCCCACCACCGGCGCGACGAGCGCATTCGCCACGATCGCCACCAGGCTCACCTTCCCCGACAGGGCGACCATCAGCGGCAACGTGACGACGAACGCGGCCGCCGACACCGCGACGATCTCCGCGGGTGCGCGCCACCATCCGCGCGCTCGCAACCAGTCCGCCCAGCTGGGCGCCAGCAAGATCAGTCCCGCCGTCGCGAGCACAGACAGTGCGAATCCCGCGCTCACCGCCAATTGCGGTGCGACGGCGAGCAATCCGATCACTGCCGCGCACAGCGCCGGTAGCGCCTGCCTGCGTCGTCCGGTGAGCAGGGCCAGCACTGTCACCGAGCCCATCGCCGCCGCGCGCAGCACACTCGGGTCTGGACGCGCGATGACGACGAACAGTGCGACGACCCCCGCCGCCGCAGCAGCACTGGTCCGCGGGCCTGCTGTGAGCAGTCGGGTGAGTGCCAGCAGCGCTGTCAACAGAATCGTGAAGTTGGCCCCGCTGACAACACAAAGGTGCTGCAGCCCGGCAACTTCGAACGCGTCGCGCACCTCTTCGGACAGCGCGACGGTATCGCCGACAACGAGTGCGGGCAGCAACCCCGCCGCGGCGGGTGGCAGTGCCATAGCGGATGCGTTAACCAGATCCGTTCGGACGCTCGCCGCGAGCCGTTGCCACCACGGTGGCTCGCCGATCCGCTCCGGCGCATCGGTGACGTGCAGCGTGGCAACAGTCAGATCCGCGCGGTTCGGCTCGCTGACCTCGGCCCGGAACCGCACCAGCTGGCCAGGCGACAACTCGGCCCATTCGCTACCCTGCGCGAGCAACACGATCGAACCGCCCGCCTGCGTCCACTCCGGGCCCTGACCGAACTCGCGCAGACCTGCGCGAACAATCCACCGCCGCTCACCACCGAACCCACCGGCGCGCAGCGGCTTCGCATCGTCGGTGACGACCGCGAACACGTTCACCGATCGACCGAACGACTCCCGCAGGGGATGCGACTGGACATGATGCTCCTGCCAAGCACCCGCGGCCCCGAAGCCTGCCCCGAGCAACATCGTCGCCAACCCGGTAACCGCGACAACCCGCCACCGCTCCCGCCGATGCGCCATCGCCCACAGCAGCACCACCCACAGCCCGATCGCCACCACCACGGCACCGATCGCCAACACCGATCCCGCAACCCATCCCAGGGTCACCGCGACGATCGTTGCCACCCAACACCCGAGCGCCGCAGGCACCAGCCGCATATCGAGCACCTGCTGCTCGGCGCCAGCTTCGCCTGCCTCCCGCTGCGGCCCCTCGCCCATCCGCCGATCCCGCTCCGGTCTTCCCCCTGTGTGCCCGAACCTCGCTACCCGCGTCCATCGAAGCTTCCCAGCCTTCACATGCGGCAAGGCCCTCGATGCTCGCCGCTCCTCCGGTACCGCTTTCTCGCCCAGCGCCGCTCTCATCCGCCGGCCACGTCGTCACGTCTGGACGTGCCGCTGTCCGAATTCCCCGCGGTCATGTCCGCAGCGCACTGCCTTTCGCCGAGCCCGACCGCACATACCGGCCTGATGTCGCCCAGCCCCGGCGCACGGTCATCCAGCGCTCTCGTGGATTGGTCTGTGGTGCGCCGACTTCCCTGCCTCACGCATGGCCACGCCGGGCAGGTCATGCGGTCACCTCCGCCGCGACAGCGACCATCCTGCGTTCATCGTCTGCGGTGCAACAGGTTTCGTGGGGTCTGCCACGACATGCCGAAGGCATCATGTTTTCACCAGGTCGCGCAGTCGGGCCAAACGGGCAGGGCCGATGCCGTCGACCTCGCCGAGTTGAGCGACATCGGTGAAGCGGCCGTTGGTCGAGCGCCACGTGAGGATCGCTTTGGCGGTGACCGGGCCAACTCCAGGTAGTGCGTCCAATTCGGCTTCGGTCGCGGTGTTCAGATCGACGCGGGATGTGCCGCCCGCACCACCGCCGGAGCTGGAGCCTGCGGTATCAGAACCCACCGTGCTCGACCCTGCCGCGCTCGGACCTGCGATGTTCGGCGCAGCTGAGGGTGCGCGGCCCGCACCGATCATGATGCTGCCGAGGCGGGGTTGTCCGGCCTGGGGATCGGTTGCGCCGACGACGACCTGGTCACCGTCGGAAAGGCGTTGGGCAAGGTTCAGGCCTGCCAGATCAGCGCCTTCTCGGGTGCCGCCGGCTTTCTCGAGTGCATCGGCGATCCGAGAGCCGCCCGGCAGTCGGTGCAGCCCAGCCCGCTCGACCAAACCGACCACGCTGACAACAACCTCAGCGCTCGCACTCGGTCCTTGGCCCGACACTGCGGCAACTACAGCGGTCGGATCGGCTGGCACCGCGATGCTCTCCGCCCGGAGTACCGACACCGGCGGCACCGCCCGCGCCACGGGCTGATCGCGCAGCACCATCACCCCGGTCAACACCACGGCGATGACCCCGACCAGGCCGAGAACCACGGCACCACGACGGCCGGAATCCAGCCGTGCTTCACGAAAGCGCTCGGGCACCAGCCGATTTCGCCCTCTCGAAGCACCGTCGTCGAGCCACCCGGGTGTCCCGACCGCTCCCGCCGACCCGGACGACGGTGCGAGTTCGTCTTCGTCCCAACGCCCTGCGTCGTCCCCATCGCGCGAATCAACCGTCGCGGACTCGTGCAACGGCTGACTGCTCGGTCGTACTCGCTCGCGAACCGCAAGACCACCCAGCCGCTGCCGTACCCGCTCGTGCTCTTCGTGTCGTGACATGGCAGCGACGCTATGCCGACGCCGACCAGGGCAACCCCCACCGACCAGGGCCGGAAGGAAACCTGTGGATAACTCCGAGCCTGTGGATAACTCACCCTCAGCGGCCCGCACGCACAGAATCCCGCCTGCCCGAGTGGATACCGTGCGCTCATGGCCGATTCGAAGTACTCAGGTACGTATGGAACTCGCACAACGATTCCGCGACTTCGCACTCCGCGAAGCGCGCGACAATTCCCCGCTCTATCACCGGCGAGCACTGGATATCAGCACGGACCCGGCGGTGCTGGCGCTGATCGCCCAATTGCCCACGGACAAGCAGCAACCCAACCTGATCCTGGCTGCCGCGCGAGTGAACGGTGCGATCGCGGTTCCCTACAGCGAGTTCAGCGAACAGCTACGCGAGAACTGGCCTGCGATCTCGGCCACGGCACTGACCCGGCGGACGCAGACGAACGAGGCGGGCCGGGCGGCGACCTTACTGCCGGTGCTGGCCCGGCTACCCGGACCGCTGTCACTCATCGAGGTCGGCGCCTCGGCCGGATTGTGTCTGTACCCGGACCGTTTCAGCTATCGGTACGACGCAGCCTCGTTGGATCCGTCCGAGGGTCCGTCACCGGTTGTGTTGACCTGCAAGACAACCGGTCCGGTGCCGATCCCGGACCAGCTCCCCCGAGTCGTCCATCGGGCAGGAGTGGATCTGAACCCACTCGATGCCGGCGACAAGGACGACCAGCAGTGGCTGTCTGCCCTCGTCTGGCCGGGTCAGGACGAGCGGCTGGCTCGACTGCGCGCGGCCTGCTCGATCGCCGCCGCGGATCCTCCGACCATCGTGGCCGGCGACCTGAACGAGCAGATCACCGAGTTGGTACACGGAGCACCGCACGGCAGCACGGCGGTGGTGTTCCACAGCGCTGTGCTCAGCTATCTCTCGCCGCAGGCACGGGCGGACTTCCGGGCGACGGTGCGGGGAGCTACCCTGCCACTGGGTTTCGCAGGAGGGTCCCGGGGTGCTCGCCTCGCTCGTCGATCGGTTGCCGGCGCGCGAGTCGGCGGCGGCTCGGCTGGTGCTCGCTCTCGACGACGAGCCGTTGGCTTTCGCCGGGCCGCACGGCCAGTCGCTGGACTGGTTCGGCCCGGCGTAGCGACCTCAGATCCGGCGCATCACCGACACGACGCGGCCGAGGATGACCGCTTCGTCACCGTCGATCACGGAGTAGGCGGGGTTGCGTGGTTCGAGTTGGACGTGGCCGTTGCGGCGGCGGTACACCTTGACCGTGGCTTCCTCGCCGATCATGGCGGCGACGATATCGCCGGAGTTGGCTTCGCGCTGACTGCGGACCACGACGAGGTCGCCGTCGCAGATCGCGGCGTCGATCATCGAGTCACCGCGCACCCGCAGACCGAAAACCTCACCGCGGCCGACCAGTTCACGCGGCAGGGTCATGACGTCGTCGGGGTTGTGCTCGGCCAGGATCGGGGTACCCGCGGCGATGTCGCCGACGACGGGCACCGACACCGAGGCGTCGGAATCGGCGGCGGGTCCGCCGCGCAGGAACAGGCGCACGTCGATGGGACGGGCCATGGTGGCGGCGCGGCGCAGGAAACCGTCCTCCTCCAACGCCTTCAGGTGTTGGGAGACCGTGGATGTGGAGCGCAAACCCACCGCGTCGGCAATCTCCCGGGTGCTCGGCGCGTAGCCGTGGGCGAGCACCGAATCCCTGATCACGGCGAGGATGTGTTGCCTGCGAGGAGGCAGGTTCGCGGCGTCGAGGTGGTCGAAGTCGTCGTATCCGGTCATCGGGGAATCGTAGATCCCCACCCGATCACCACTTCAGTGCAGGTTCCTCGCGAAACAGTTCGACAGCGGCAGGACGTGATAGGGGGCGAACAGCGGAATCCGGTGATAGCCGCTGCGCTCGTAGAACCGCACGGCGTCTGGCTGCAGATGCCCGGTTTGCAGGATGATCCGCGATCGGCCTGCCGCGCGGACGGATGCTTCGGCCGCTTGCAGCAGCGCGGTCGCGGTTCCGGTGCCGCGGTAGGCGGGGCGGACGAACATTCGCTTGAGTTCGAGGTCACCGGCGTTCCAGCGCAACGCGGCATGCCCGACAGGCTCCGCACCCGCGTACGCGACGAACGTCTGGTGCACGGCCGCGCTGTCGACCGAGATCGGCGACGGACCGCGCTGGGTGAGCTCGAGGTACGCGTAGCGGGGACCGACCTCCGCCGACATCTCCGCGCGCAGCATCTCGGCATCCGGATCGTCCCACCCGACCACGAGTACCCGCGGCGAAAGATCAGTCGGTGGAGAAGTATTGCCGGTCATGACAACCACGGTAGGCACCGGATCATCGCCACCGCGCGGTTTGGCCTCAGCGGGATTCTGAACCGGCACCGCTCAGACGCATCCGCCCGGCAACACCGCTACGCCGAGTGCGCCGACGCCGAGGTGCACGCCGAGCGCGGGACCGAACTCGGCGACATACAGTTCCCGAACCTCCGGCAGCTGCTCACGCAGTTGCGTCGCGATGTTCTCGGCGGCCTCGGGTGCACCGAGGTGCTGGATACCGAGGGCCGCGCCGTCGGACGCGGCCGCCTCGACCGCGGCGGCAACCAGCTTGGCGTAGGCGCGCGATCTGGTTCGGACCTTCTCGCGCATTTCGAGCTTGCCCTCTACCAGCTGCAGCAGTGGCTTCGTCACCAGTTCGCTACCGAAGAACGCGGCGGCACTGCTCAGCCTGCCGCCCTTGCGGAGTTGCTCGGTGCGGTTGACCAGGATGAACGTGCGAGAACGGGTCGCGGCCGACACCGCGCACTCGTACACCTCGTCCAGCGACTCACCGGCCGCTGCCCTACGCGCGGCGGCCAGCACCGGCAGACCGGTGGCCAGACCGGCGCCGAGCGAATCGACAACGCGCACACGGTCTTCGGCGCCCATGTCGAGCACCGCCTGGCGACCCGATTCCCAGGTCGCCGACAAGCGGCGCGACAGGTGCACCGCGACAACCCCGTCACCATCGCTGTGGCTCAACGCGCGTTCGTAGGCTTCGCGCAGTTCGCCGGGCGAAGCGGCCGAGGTGGTGACCGAGTCCGCCGTGTAGTCGATCTCGATCGGGTCGACGCCCTCCCGGATCTGGCGCTCACCGACGAGCACATGCAACGGCACCACTTCGATACCGAGCTCGGCGACGAGATCGGCGGACAACCCCGCCGCCGAATCGGTGACCACCACAACGGCCACGGACTACCGGACCTCCTGCAGCGCCTTGGTCATCGCCGTCGCCACCGCCGCGTGCCCAGCCCAGCCCCAGTGGATGCCATCCGGGTTCGCGGACCCCGACTCGATGTCGTCACGCACGGCCTCACCGAGGTCGACGAGCGGCACCGAGGTGCGACCGGACCACGCCTGCAGGGCCTTGACCGCCCGCGCCCTGCCCCGGTGCACCCGCCCGTAGGCGTCGCACTTGTGCACCGACGGCAGCACCGCCACAACGGGCAGCTCCGGACGCAGATGGTTCAGCGCGGTACGCGACTGCTCCAGGTAGTCCACGCTCACCTTCGGCGGAAGGGCAACCGGGCGGCCGAGTTTCGACAGCTTCGGCTGCAACCAGTTGTACGAGGCGCGCACGCCACGGCGCAACCGCGGCGGACGGATGTAGCGGATCATCTCCCGCAGCGCGGTGGGCAGCGGGGACGGCAGGGTGTCCATGCCGCCGACGGCGAACACGACCGCCCCGGCGCGCGGCACCGCGGCCCACACCCGAGGGTCACCGATCAGTGCCCAATACGCATCGCGACAGGTCCAGCCGATCCGCGCGATCAGCTCGACATCCCAATCCAGCTCCGCGGCGACCATATTCGGCCAGATCCGCGGATCGTCAGCGGGAAGCCCACCCTTGGGACCGTAATAGGCGAGCGAGTCGGCGATCACCAGCAGCACAGGGCGCGGTGCGGCGGACTCCACCGGCCGGGGCGAACCGGCTTCCTCGACGAGCAACGATCCTGCAGTTGCCTCGGCCACCGATTCAGCTTGCTGTGCAACAGGGTTCGTGGATGCTTCAACTACAAGATTCGCGTCTGTAGTCGACGACGTCTGCAAGCTGTCCGCGGAGTCGAGGTCAACGTCCAAGCGTCCAGCGGGGGGATCGGTCGGCGCATCAGCAGGGCCGATTCCGTCGGCGGCGGCCTCCACCTCAACCGAAGGAGCTTCGGAATCGTCGGCCGAGGTAGTGACTTCGGCGTCGGACAGAACCGGATCAGTTGCTTCCGGTCGGAGTGTTTGCGACACAGCCGGATCGGGCGATCCGGCGATATCCGCATCAGGCTGGTCGGTATCCGCTTGCACAACAACGGAGTCCGCGTCGCCGAGCTCAGCATTCGAACCATCGCCCGCGACGACATCGGTCGATGCTGCGACCTCGGAAGCCTCGTTATCAGCTTCCTGCACAGCGGAACTCGAAGCGATGTCGACGTCGAGTTCACCCTCGGCATCGGCACCGATCGAGGTCACCACGCCGTCGGCGTCGACGCTGCTGTCGGAGGAATCAGCGACGGCAGGCAACACGGAATCTGCTGTCCCCGGGCCGGGCGCGGCCGCGGGGACACTCGAGTGGCCCCGGGGGGGGTTCGCGCCGACCCGCCCGGGGGGGGGGGCGCAAACGGGCGCGGG
>NZ_JBHXNJ010000006.1:3874-68821 GCF_042719655.1 Nocardia sp. NPDC058518 | reverse complement strand
CATAAACACACCTCGTTCTGCGCCGCTCCTTTTTTTTTTGTCTTACATCCTTACCTCGGGCCCCCCGGGCCGCCCCTCCCCGGCTCCCCCCCCCGCGTCGACCGGCTCGGGTTCAGCGACGACCGGCGCGGGGAGCGGGCCGAACAGGGCATCGGGCAGCGATCGTGCGCTGCGCGCGGTGACCTGCTTGAAGAGTTCGTCCGGTACCGAACGGATCGGCTCCTCGCGCTCTGCGCGCGCGGGCCGAGCGGGTGGCGGGCCGAATAGCGCGTCCGGCAACTGCCGTCCGGCTTTGGCCGTCACCTGCTGGAACATCTCATCAGGTACTGATCGGTCGGGCTCTTCATTGGACATCGGGAGCTACCTTCGCCGCTGCGTTCCAAACATCGAGGCGCCAGCCGGGTCGGTCGATGTCAGGGCCGTGACTGGAAAGCTGCACCCAGCTGGTATTGGCCAGCCCGCCGAGGGCAGGCCAGTTCTCCGGTGGCAGTTCCAGCAACGCGGCCGTAAGAGCAGCGATCAGCCCGCCGTGCGCAACCAGGATGATAGTCCGACCGGGCCAATCCTGCCGCTCGTTGTACAGTTCGCGCACCACGGGCAGTGCCCGCGCACCGACCTCGAGCTTGCTCTCGCCGGCGGGCGGTGTGTATGTGGCATCGAGACGCCACTGCACCCGCGCGCCGGGGTAGTCGGCGTCGACTTCGAGGTGGGTCAGGCCTTCCCAGTCACCCAGGTTGGTCTCGCGCAGCCGCGGATCGGTGATGACAGGCAGATCGGTGATGTCACCGAGCGCCTGCGCGGTGTCCTTGGCGCGGCGCAGATCGGAGGCGTGGATCGCGATGGAGTTGCGTGAACCCAGTTCGCGCGCAGCCTCTTTGGCCTGCTGGCGACCGAGTTCGGTGAGATCGGTGTCGATCTGGCCCTGCATCCGGTCGGCCGCGTTCCATTCGGTCTGCCCGTGCCGCAACAGGATCAGGTTGCGCACATGGGCGTACTTACTCACTCGTTGATTCCCTCTACCTGCGCGTCGTCGTCCGCGGCCGGAGTCGGGAGGGCGGCGATGCCCTCGACGGGAACCGCCGGGCAGTCACGCCACAGGCGCTCGAGTGCGTAGAAGTTGCGCTCGTCGTTGTGCTGGACGTGCACGACGATATCGACGTAGTCGAGCAGCGCCCAGCGACCCTCACGGGTGCCTTCGCGACGGACCGGCTTGTGGCCTGCTTCGCGCAGCTTGTCCTCGATGTTGTCGACGATCGCGTTGACCTGGCGCTCGTTGGGCGCCGACGCGATCACGAAGCAGTCGGTGATCACCAACTGCTCGGAGACGTCGAGAACGACGACATCGGTGGCGAGCTTGTCGTCTGCCGCGAGTGCGGCGACCGTGGCCATCTCGATTGCTTCGGTAGAGGCACTCATACGGTCTCCTCCTGGGGGGTCAGACCCTCGCTCATGTGGCTCAACGTCAGCTACCTTCCGTTCCTGCGGGCACGTAGAGGTGCCGCTTCGATATGTACTGCACCACGCCGTCGGGGACGAGGTACCAGACCGGCCGACCAACCGCGGCGCGGCGGCGGCATTCGCTCGACGAGATGGCCAGCGCGGGGATCTCGACCATCGTCACGGCGTCGGCGGGAAGGTCCCGCAGATGCTCCTCGAGATGATCGGTGTTCAGTTCGTAACCCGGTCGGCTCACCCCGACGAACTTCGCCAGTTCGAACAGTTCGGTCCAATCCTGCCATGTCAGGATGTTGGCCAGCGCGTCCGCACCGGTGATGAAGTACAGCTCCGCGTCGGGGTGCGCGTTTTGCATCTCGCGCAGGGTGTCCACCGTGTAGGTGACCTTGTTGCGTTCGATGTCGGCCCGGCTGACGGAGAACCTCGGGTTGGACGCGGTGGCGATGACCGTCATCAGGTAGCGATCCTCGGCGGGGCTGACCTGCTTGTTGACCTTCTGCCACGGCTGGCCGGTCGGCACGAAGATCACTTCGTCGAGCTCGAACCGGTTCGCGACCTCGCTCGCCGCGACCAGGTGGCCGTGGTGGATCGGGTCGAAGGTGCCGCCCATGACCCCGAGCTTGCGACGCGGCCGAGCTGTTTCGTGCATGAGGTCTGAGCTTAATCCGGCCGACCGCGCCGGGGCGGACCGGACTACTCCGGGCCGTCACGGCGCTCGCGAGATCCCGACGCCTGCGCGCACATCTGGGCGAACTGGGCGCGGGTACGTTTCAGCTCTTCGACGAGGTGCGCGGCCGGGTCCGCCGCGACCCGGCGATTCAGTTCGGTCAGCAACACATCGATGGTCACCCACCACGGCCCGCGCACCCGCCCACGGGGTCCGCGCAGCTGCAGCCATGCGGCGGCGCGCAGGCAGCGGGCCCTCGGCACGATCTTGTCCTGTTCGCCCCACAGACCCGCGGCACGCAGGTAGCCGCCGAGCGCCTCGGACTCCTGCCCACAGCACTCACGGGCGACCGCGGCCGACCACACCAGGTCGGCATGGCGGCGGCGCTGCGCGGGCGAACCGGCGATCAGCCGCGCCGCCTCGGCGAACTGCCACGCGGCCTGGCGGTATCGGCCGAGGTGGTTCAGCGATTCCGCGAACTGGGCGCGTACCAGCGCGAGCTCGGCAGGTGGGTAGCCGACAACTCCGGTCAGCAGCGGACGGTCGAAGGCGCGCACCGCCTCGGCGTGCCTGCCCGCCCGATGCCAGGCCCGCCCGGCGACCAGCCACAGATGGACCGAATCGGCCTGCGAGATCGGCTGCCAACAGGCAGCGGCCGACGCGGCGGCACGTGCCACCTCTCGGTCGCGACCCGGCTGGGCGGCGACGGCGGTGACCAGCTGGGTGCGCATCGCGGCGAGTTCTCGACCACCCAGCTCACCGGCGCCGACGACGAGTGCCCTGCGCAGCTGTTCCTCCGCCGCGGCCGGGGCATCGGCAAGCCGCGCCGCAGCGATCCCGGCCAGACGCCGCGCCGCCCGTGCCCCCGAACCGGGTGCGAGATGCCGAGCTCCGACCTCTGGTAGGCCGTCCGCCACGGCCGTGGACGGCACCGATTCGGCCGAATCGGTGATGCCGGGTTCGCCTCGGGGGCAACCGATCTCGTTCGTGAGCGGGTCGGTCACCGGGCGGACCACGCCCAGTCGGCGTGGGAACGGCCCGAGCGCGCCCTCCCTACGTCCGATATCCGTCGATCGGATAGCTCGTCGTCGCGCGACGCCCCTGCCAGCATGGGCGTGATCTTGGTGGTCGTGCCATGTGAGTCGCTTAACGTCGGCTGAAGTGATCAGACAGTGGGGCGCTTCGACTTCGGGAGTTTGGCGACAACCGCGTCGTAGGAGGCGTCGATCAGTTCGCGCAGTTCGTCGTCGGGCACCGCGCCGCCGACCCGGATGCTGTTCCAGCCGTAGCGGCCGATGTAGGCCGACACGGTGACGTCGTCGGGGTAGATGTTGACCAGTTCGTCGGCTTCGAGGCGGTCACGCCCGCATTTGAGGCCGATCGACGTGCCTGCCCCGAGGAACGCGAACACTTTGTCGCCGACCTTGGCAACGGTGTCGCCCTCCCACGGCTCGTCTTCCCAGGCGCCCGGTTTGGTCAGGCAGTAGGCCAAGACGTCAACACTCATCGTCAGCTCCTTCAGACGGGCAACAATCTGGAGACCACCTCGGTCAGCTGCCGAGCTGATCGGCATTCGTGCATCTCGATCACCGAACCGTAGTCGCGAGCCGCTGAATCGCCTGTCCCCCACAGATTTTTGGGTTCGGGATTGAGCCAGTGCGCATGCCGGGCGGTGCCGACCAGTTCACGCAGGGTGTCCAGTTGCGGGTTGCGGTAGTTGGTGCGGCCGTCGCCGAGGACCAGCAGCGAGCTGCGGCTGGTGACGGCTTCGCCGAAGTTCTCGGCGAAGCTGGTCAGCGCGTAGCCGTAGTCGGAGTGCCCGTCGGCGTCGATGATGCGCGACTCGGTGAAGATCCGGGTCATCACATCGTCGAGGCCCGCATACGGCTCGAAGAACCCGGTGACCTCATCGGTGCGGTCGACGAACGCGAAGATCCGCACCCGCGAGAACTGCTCACGCAGCGCGCTCACCAGCAGCAGCGTGAAGTTACTGAACCCCGCCACCGAGCCGGAGATATCGCACAGCAGCACCAGTTCCGGCCGGCCGGGACGCGGTTTGCGGTTCACCAGGTCGATCGGCACCCCACCGGTCGACATCGACGCGCGCAGGGTTTTCCGCAGATCGATCTCGCCGCGCCGGGCCCGTTTGCGCCGCACCGCCAGCCGGGAGGCCAGGATCCGGGCCAATCGCTGGGTGCCGCGCCGCAGCTCGGTGAGCTCGCGTTCGGAGGCGCGTAGGAAGTCGGCGTCCTCGGCCTGGCGGGCGACACCGTAGGTCGCGACGCGTTCGCGCCCGATCTGTTCGGCCACGCGCCGGTTGGTCTCGGCTTCCACGCGCGCACGGAACCCCGCGATGCGTTCCCTGGCGACGCGGCGGGCGACCTCGGTGTCGCGCTCGCTCGCATCCGGCGGCAGGGCGAGGCCCGCGAGCACCTTGGCCAGCAAGGACTGGGGCGCAAGATCTTTGAGCGCCTGGTACGCGGAGAACGACGGTCCACGCGCCGACTGGTACTGCCCGAGTTGCTCGACCACCTGCCCGGCCAGCAATTGCTGCTGGGGGCCGCTGTCCTCGGCGGCGAGCAGTTCGGCGAGTTGCTCGCGCAGGGCGGCCAGGTCGATCTGTCCGTCGGGGGTGCGCGGCAGGTCCGGAGTCTCGGCGGTGCGATCACCCACGGCGACGGGGAACCACAGGTCGAACAGTCCGTCGAAGGTGGCGCGATGGGTGGGCCTGCGCAGCAGCGCACAGGCCAGCCCCTCGCGCACGGCCTCGCGATCGAGCAGGTCCAGCACGGTCAACACCCGGCCGGCATCGACGGTTTCCGACGGTCCGACCGGCACACCACGGGCCCGGAGCGCACCGACGAAACCGGCGACGTGGCCACCGATTCCGTGCGGTGCCGGCGAGGTCATGATCAGGCCAGTTTCAGCTCGGCCAGCGCGCGCTGGTGATCGCTTCGGTGCTTGAGCACCACGCCGAGCGTGGCGCGCACGGTCGCGTCGTCGAGGTCGGCGGCACCAAGGGCAAGCAGGGTGTTGCCCCAGTCGATCGTTTCGGCCACCGAGGGCAGCTTCTTGAGCTGCATCCCACGCAGCACGTGCACGACCCGCACCAGTTGCTCGGCCACGGTGCTCGGCAGCTCCGGTACGCGGCTGGCCAGGATGCGGCGCTCGAGGTCTTCGTCGGGGAAGTCCAGGTGCAGATACAGGCAGCGGCGCTTGAGCGCCTCCGACAGTTCCCGGGTGGCATTCGAGGTGAGCACCACGAACGGCTTGCGGGTGGCGGTGATGGTGCCCAGTTCGGGCACGGTCACCGCGAAATCGCTGAGCACCTCGAGCAGCAGGCCTTCGATCTCGACATCGGCCTTGTCGGTCTCATCGATCAGCAGCACCGTCGGCTCGGTGCGCCGGATGGCGGTGAGCAAGGGGCGCGAGAGCAGGAACTCCTCGGTGAAGACGTCGGCTTTGGTTTCGGCCCAATCGTTTTCGCTCGACGCCTGGATCCGCAGGATCTGCTTGGCGTGGTTCCACTCGTAGAGCGCGCGCGCCTCGTCGACGCCCTCGTAGCACTGCAGGCGAACCAGTTCGGCGTCGGCGACCTGGGCCACCGCTCGCGAGAGTTCGGTTTTGCCGACACCGGCCGGGCCCTCGATGAGCAGCGGTTTACCCAGCCGATCGGCAAGGAAAACCGATGTGGCCGTTGCCTTGTCGGCCAGGTAGCCGGTGGTGGCGAGCCGGTCGATGACATCGTCGACCGAGGTGAAGATCGGTTCCTGTACGAGAGTCACGATCACACCGGCCGAGTCTGGCCGTCGCCCCACACGATCCACTTCGTGGAGGTGAGTTCGGGCAGTGCCATCGGGCCGCGGGCATGCAGCTTCTGGGTGGAGATGCCGATCTCGGCGCCGAAGCCGAACTGCTCACCGTCGGTGAACGCGGTGGACGCGTTCACCATCACCGCGGCGGCGTCCACCCTGGCGGTGAACTCGCGGGCGGCGGCCAGGTCGGCGGTGACGATGGCCTCGGTGTGGCCGGTCCCCCAGGTATTGATGTGTTCGACGGCGGCATCGAGGTCGTCGACGACCTTCAGCGCGATATCCATGGTGAGGTACTCCTCACCCCAGTCGGCATCGGTGGCCGGGACCTGACCGGGCAGATCGCCGTGGATGGTGACGCCCGCGTCTTCGAGTGCCTTGCTCAGCCGGGGCAGCGCGGTCTCGGCGACGGCGGCGTCGATGAGGACGGTCTCGGCGGCATTGCAGACGCTGGGGCGGCGGGTCTTGGCATTGAGCACGATGGCTTCGGCCATGTCCAAGTCGGCGGCCGAGTGCACGTAGACGTGGCAGTTGCCGGTGCCGGTCTCGATGGTTGGCACCTGGGCGTCGCGGACGACGGCGTTGATCAGGCCCGCACCGCCGCGCGGGATCACCACGTCGACGAGGCCGCGGGCCTGGATCAGGTGGGTGACGCTGGAGCGGTCGTTGCTCGGCAGCAGCTGCACGGCGTCGGCCGGGATGCCCTGGGCGACAAGGGCTTCACGCAATACCTCGACCAGCGCGGCGTTGGAGTTCGCGGCCGAGGACGACCCACGCAGCAGCGCCGCGTTGCCCGACTTGAGGGCGAGACCGAAGGCGTCGACGGTGACATTGGGCCGTGCCTCGTAGACCATGCCGACCACGCCGAGCGGGACACGGGTCTGACGGATCTCGAGGCCGTTGGGCAGGGTGGAGCCGCGCACGACGCCGCCGACCGGGTCTGGCAGCGTGGCGACCTGACGCAGGCCGGAGGCGATGCCGTCGATACGGGCCTTGGTGAGCCGCAGCCTGTCGAGCAGGTTCTCCTCGGTACCGGCGGCTTGCGCGGTCGCGATGTCGGCGGCATTGGCCGCGAGCACGCGATCGGCGGCGGCGAGCAGGGCGTCGGCCGCCGCGTGCAGGGCGTCGTTCTTCTGCGCCGTGGTCAGCTGAGCCAGCACACGGGACGCGACGCGAGCCCTGCGGGCGGCGTCGTGCACCGCTGCGCGGATGTCCAGCTCGGGGGTCACTTCTACCGTCATGGGTATCAGCGTACGCAGTCCCACTCGCGCACTCGACGCCACCCGGCACCCGGAATACGGCTCCGACCGGCGGCGGGACCGAGTTATCCACAGGTTCGGCGACGCTGTCGACACAGTTGTCCACAAGGACGCGCGCAGGTCGTATGGCGCTGTCGCCGCTAGATTCAGCGGTATGGATCGCACCCACTCGCCGACTGTCGTTGTCCTGGGCAGCGTCAATATGGACCTGGTCACGACGGTCTCGCGCAGGCCGGCACCGGGTGAGACAGTGCTCGGGTCCGAGTTCGCGACGGTACCCGGCGGCAAGGGGGCGAATCAGGCGATCGCGGCGGCACGGTCCGGCGCGCGGGTTCGGTTTCTCGGCGCGATCGGCGATGACGCCTTCGGGGCGGAACTGACGGCGACGCTGTCGGACGCAGGCGTCGATACCACCTTGCTACGCAGGGTCGATGGTGCCAGCGGGGTCGCCTCGATCGTGGTCGACGGCACCGGGGAGAACAGCATCATCGTGGTAGCGGGAGCCAACGGGCGGGTATCCGATCTGACGGCCGACGAACTCGCGGCGATCGCGGCTGCCGACATCCTGTTGTGCCAGTTGGAGATTCCGATCGACACCGTGCTCGCCGCCGCCCTGCACGCGCGCGCGTCGGACACCGTCGTCGCCCTGAATCCCTCGCCGGTTCAGTCGCTGCCCACCGAACTGTGGACCGCCGTCGACCTCGCGATCGTGAATTCGCTGGAATCCGAACAGTATTCGGCCGAACTGGCCCGGGTCCCGCACGTGGTGCGCACGCTCGGCGGGGACGGGGCGGTGTATCGCGGCGCGGACGGGGCCGAGCTCTCCGTCGCGGGACTCGCCGTCGATGTGGTCGACACGACCGGCGCGGGTGACGCGTTCACCGGCGCGCTGGCCGCAACCTGGAAGCAGGGTGCGCCTACCGCACTGAACTGGGCGAATACCGCCGGCGCACTGGCGACCACCCGTCTCGGCGCGAGCTCGTCGATCCCCTGCAGCGCCCAGATCGCGGCCGCGATCACCACCGGCTGACCTGCCGGGCGCGGTGAAAATCAGGTGCGCCACATCCGCCCCGCCCCTTACCGTTGGTCTTTCATCAAGGAGAGGACCGACCATGTTTCCCGTCGAGCTGCGCGGTACGCGAGCGCAGACGCTCATGTGGGCCAACGAGCACGAGATCGAGCAGTCAGCGCTGCGCCAGCTCCGCAATATCGCGGATCTGGAGTGGGTGCACGGACTGCGCGTGATGCCCGATGTGCACCTCGGTAAAGGCGCGACGGTGGGTTCTGTCATCGCGATGCGTGATGCGGTCGCGCCCGCCGCGGTCGGCGTCGATATCGGGTGCGGGATGGAGAGCGTGAAGACCGATCTCACCGCCGCCGATCTCCCGGACGATCTGCGCTCGCTGCGCAGCCGGATCGAGCAGGCGGTGCCCGTCGGCTTCCAAGCGCACAAGGATGCCGTGAACGTGACGAAGCTCGGTGCCGAGCTCGCGGGTTCGCACGGGAAGGCCGCGTTGCGCGCCAACGGCTGGGAGCGGTTCTGGCGTTCGTTCGGGGAGCTTCATCCGGGGGTTTCCCAGCTGGAGTCCAAGGCGCACAAGCAGATCGGGTCCCTCGGCGGCGGCAATCACTTCATCGAAGTCTGCCTCGACCAGGACGACGCGGTCTGGATTCTGCTGCACTCCGGTTCGCGCAATATCGGCAAGGAACTGGCCGAGCGGCACATGGCGGTGGCGCGTGCGCTGCCGCACAACCAGTCGCTGCCGGATCGGGATCTGGCCGTCTTCGTCTCCGGAACAGCGGAAATGGATGCCTACCGGCGTGACCTCAGCTGGGCGCAGGAGTACGCCGCGCGCAATCGCGCGGTGATGCTGTCGCTGGTGTGCCGCGCGGTGCGTGACGAATTCGCCGGGCGGGAAGTGCGTTTCGACGAGCCCATCTCCTGCCACCACAACTATGTGGCCGAGGAGATCATCGACGGGGTGCCGATGCTGGTGACCCGTAAGGGTGCGGTGCGAGCCGGATCCGGTGAACTCGCGTTGATTCCGGGGTCGATGGGTACGCGGTCGTATGTGGTGCGGGGCAAGGGGAATCCCGCTTCGTTCCAGTCGGCCTCGCACGGTGCGGGGCGGCGGTTGAGCCGCTCGGCCGCCAAGCGGCAGTTCACGGTCGCGGATCTGGTCGCGCAGACCGAGGGCGTGGAATCGCGGAAGGACGCGGGCGTGGTCGATGAGATCCCGGCCGCGTACAAGGACATCGATCAGGTGATCGCGGCGCAGGCCGATCTGGTCGATGTGGTGGCGACGCTGCGTCAGGTGCTGTGCGTGAAGGGCTGATTCATCGTCGGCGCAGGTCTGTGCTGCCCATCGAACCTGTCGGAGGCGTCGGGCACGATGGGCGCATGACCTCACCCGCAGGCAACGATGTGCTCGACCTGACGGCTCCCGACCTGCGCGAACGAGCCGAGGAGCTGCTCCGCGAGCTCGCCGGGCCCGACGCGCGGTTGCGGGAGGATCAGTGGATCGCGATCGAAGCGCTGGTGGTGCAGCGCAGGCGGGCGCTGGTGGTGCAGCGGACCGGGTGGGGAAAGTCGGCGGTGTACTTCATCGCGGCCAAGTTGTTGCGGGGGGCGGGGCGTGGGCCGACGGTGATCGTGTCGCCGCTGCTGGCGTTGATGCGCAACCAGGTGGCGGCCGCCGAACGGGCCGGGGTGGTGGCGGCCACGATCAACTCGGGCAATGTCACCGAGTGGGACGAGATCCATCAGCGGGTGGCCGACGGCGAGGTCGATGTGCTGTTGGTGAGCCCGGAACGGCTGAACAATCCGGACTTTCGCGATCAGGTGCTGCCACGTTTGGCCGCCGACGCCGGACTCGTCGTCATCGACGAAGCGCACTGCGTGTCGGACTGGGGGCACGACTTCCGGCCCGACTACCGCCGCATTCGCACGCTGATCGCCGACCTGGGATCCGATGTGCCGGTGCTGGCGACCACCGCGACCGCCAACGACCGGGTGGTCACCGATGTGGCCGGACAGATCGGCACCGACACGCTGGTGTTGCGCGGCACGCTGGATCGCGAGTCGTTGCACCTGTCGGTGGTGCGGTTCGACGACGCGGTGCAGCGCACGGCCTGGCTGGGTGAACAGCTCAACCGGATGCCTGGCTCGGGCATCATCTACTGCCTCACCGTCGCCGCGGCCAACGACCTGGCCGACCTGCTGAATTCACACGGCCACACCGTCGCCGCCTACACCGGCCAGACCGACCCCGCCGAACGCGAGGTGCTCGAGGCAGCGCTGCTGAACAACGAGGTCAAGGCGTTGATCGCGACGTCGGCGCTCGGGATGGGCTTCGACAAGCCGGATCTCGGATTCGTTGTGCACGTCGGGGCACCGTCCTCGCCGATCGCGTACTACCAGCAGGTCGGTCGTGCCGGCCGCGGCACCGAGCGCGCCGAGGTGGTCCTGCTGCCCGGCCCCGAGGACGCGCGGATCTGGAGTTATTTCGCCTCCGTCGCCTTCCCGCGTGAGCACATCGTGCGCTCGGTGCTCGCCGCGCTGGATACCGACCGGGCGATGTCGACGGTGGCGCTGGAACCGCTCGTCGAGCTGAACCGATCGCGGCTCGAGATGGTGCTGAAGGTGCTCGATGTCGACGGTGCCGTGCGGCGGGTGCGCGGTGGGTGGCTCTCGACCGGCCAGGACTGGACCTACGACACCGAGCGCTACGAGGGCTTGGCCGCGGCCCGCGACGCCGAACAGCAAGCGATGATCGACTATCAGTCGACGGCTACGTGCCGGATGACCTTCCTGCGCCGCCAACTCGACGACCCCGGCCTTGCCGGGCTGGCAACAGCCGACCTCGATTGCGGACGCTGCGACAACTGCACCGGCACCCGCCCCGACACCACCGTCGACGACGCCGCGATCGCCGCCACCCGCGCCCGCCTCGACCGGCCCGGTCTCGATCTCGCCCCCCGCAAACAGTGGCCGAGCGGCATGGCGAAATTGGGAATCCCCTTGTCGGGCAAGATCTCCGGCGGCGCCGAAACCGGCCGGGTACTCGGCAGGCTCACCGATCTCGGCTGGGGCATGCGTTTGCGCACCCTGCTCGACGCCCCCGACGCACCGGTACCCGACGGGGTCTTCGACGCCTGCATCGCGGTGCTGCGCGACTGGACCTGGAGCACCCGTCCCACCTCGGTGCTCGCCCTCGAATCCCCCCGCTACCCCCAGCTCACCACCAGCCTCGCCGCACGCCTGGCCCAGATCGGCAGGCTCGACAACCTCGGCACCCTCCACAACCGACCCGACCGACCGCCGGTCTCGGCGGCGAACTCCGCCCACCGGGTAGCCGGGCTGTTCGACTCGTGGGAAGTCCCCGACCTCTCCGGGGTCGATGGCCCGATCCTGCTCGTGGACACTCTCACCGACACCGGCTGGACCATGACCGTCGCCGCCCACGCCCTGCGCACCAGCGGAGCCGACGCGGTCCTCCCCTTCGCCCTGGCGACCCCCACCTGACCCGCCCACACGCCAAAAACCCAACACGCCGCCCAGATTGTGTGCACCTACCATCACCAGTGCTTGAATGCGCCTATGACCAGGACCACATTTGCTCGAACCCTGATGGCCGTTGCCGCGGGCTGTGCGGCCGGATTCACCCTCTTGACCGTTCCCGCCCAGGCGTCGAACGAGAACCCCCTCGACTGCGCCGGTGTCCCCGGCGCTCAGGCCGCCGCCGACCGCGAGAGCGCCGTCCGCGGCATCGCCATCACGCCGTTGTGCTTCAGCGGCGGCCTCTACAGCGGCGTTCACGCCGGCATCCCGCTGGCCGTGCTCAACCCGCTGACCATGCCCGGCACCGCGAGCGTGTGTGTCGCGGAACGCGAGACCGTCGAGGCGGCAGCCAGATTCGAATGGACCGACCGGGTCCATGTGATGCCGATGTGCATCCAGAACCGGGCGTTCGGCGTCTACGAGCTGTAGTTCCGCGCCGAACGTAGCAGTCCGCACGGCGTCGATCCGTGCGGACTTTTTTTGCCTCTTGCTCTATACGTATACATCTACTTATAGTGAGTCGGACGGAACGCACACAGCGCCGACAACCGAATACAGACCCACGACGACGGCCCGAAACAAGGGGCACGCCGCTCGTACACCCATGCCCATATGCGCACTGCCTTATCGAATCGGAGCGATCGATGACCACCGAACCCCTCCCCACCCACGACACCGACCCGGCTGCCATCGACACCACCAAGCCGGACACCACCACCCCTGACGCCGACGGCTTCGCCCAGATCACCGTCAAGGTCGGCCCGGGCGGCGGCCGCACCCAGCGCTTCACCGGTCGCCAGGTCGGCGAATCACGGCAGGTAACCCGCAAGGCCATCGACACAGTCCGGGTCTACCTCACCCGCAAGGGCAACTACCTGGTGCACAAGCAGACCTCCGCGTGGTCGGACTACAACGAGCTCGGCGACTGGACCGAGGACTGGAAGAACTGGCGCGCGCTCCTCGGCAAGGGCGATCAGGGCTGGGGCAACTACACCACCGAGGTGGTCGATTCGCTCGACGCGCTGCGCCCGCTGGTCTCACCGAAGGTCCACCTGATGGTCGTCGACCGCGTCCAGCACCCGCGCAACCACGACCTCGACGTCTGACCGGCCAGGCCAGGAAAGGACCTACCACTGTGTTCGCCAGACTGGGACGCGTCGTCGTCCACCATCCGTGGAAAGTGATCGGCCTGTGGGTACTCGCGATCGTCGCCGTGTTGTCGACGGCACCGACACTCACCGCGACGACCGACCAATCCGAGTTCCTGCCTTCGCATTACGAGTCGATCCAGGCGATGAAGCTGCAGGAGCAGGCATTTCCGCAGCATGCCGCGCCCGCCGCCCTCATCGTGGTGGTCCGCGCGGACGGCGCGGCGCTGACCGACGAGGACTCGACCGCGGTCAGCGCGGCCGCCTCGGCACTGACCGCACGTGACATCAAGGGCGTCACCGGCATTCAGGTGACACCACCGTCGGACAACCGTCTGGTCCAGGTCATCGCGGTGCAGATGACCAAACTGACCGACGCCGCCGACAAGACCCAGGGCGAGGCGGTGAAGAGCCTGCGCGAACAGCTGAAGGAACAGGTGCGTGACACCGGATTGAAGGCAGGCATCACCGGCACGGCGGCACAGACCCTCGATCAGACCGAGGAGGGCGAGAAGGGCATGGCGATCATCGGCATCGCCACGATCGTGCTGATCCTGGTGCTGCTGCTGATCATCTTCCGCAGCCCGGTCATCGCCTTGCTGCCGGTGCTCACCATCGGTGCGATCTCGAGCACCGTCAGCGGCCTGATCGCGATGGCCGCCAAGGCATTCGACCTCGATATCGACACCTCGATCAGCGCGATCCTGCTGGTGGTGCTGTTCGGTGTCGGCACCGACTACATCCTGTTCCTGATGTTCCGCTACCGGGAACGGCTGCGGGCGGGCGACGACCCGAAGACCGCGATGGTCAACGCCGTCACCCGGGTCGGTGAGGCCATCACCTCGGCAGCGGCGGCCGTGATCACCGCGTTCATGGCGCTGACACTGTCGAGCCTCGGGATGTTCCGGGCGATGGGTCCGGCGCTGGCGATCGCGGTCGCGGTGGCGCTGCTGGCCGGTCTCACGCTGGTGCCCGCGATCGTCTCGCTGCTCGGCACCAAGGTGTTCTGGCCGTCGAAGGCCTGGCAGGTCGAGCCGCGGGGTGCCCGGTTCGGCGCGATCGGTGCGGCGATGGGCAGGCGGCCCGGCGTGTTCGCGGTCGCTTCCGGCGGTGTGCTGGTGGCCCTAGGGGTGTTCGCGATCGGCTTCAACCCGACCTTCGATCTGAGCTCGGGCTCCACCTCCGACGCCTCCGAGTCGGTGGTCTTCACCACCGAACTGCTCAAGGGCATGCCCGCGGGCGCCACCCAGCCCTCCGATGTGCTGCTGCACTCGCCCGGCGGTCCGCTGGGCGATGACCAGCTCACGACCTACCGGACGGCGTTGACCCAGGTGGCGGGCGTCGGCCAGGTCGGACCGGCGCAGCTGTCGCCGGACCGCACGATCGCTAACTTCCAGGTGACGCTCGCCAACGCACCGGAATCCGATGCCGCGCTCGACACGGTGGCCGGTCCGCTGCGTGAGGTCGCGCATCAGGCGGCGCCCGCGGGGGCCACCGCGGCGGTCGGCGGCATGACCGCGGTGTTCGTGGACTTCAAGGACGCGATGAACCACGACTACGCGATCGTGTTCCCGGTGGCCGCGATCCTGATCATGCTCGTGCTGGCGCTGCTGCTGCGCAGTCTCGTCGCACCCTGGTACCTGATGGCCTCGGTGTTCCTCGGCTTCGCCGCGACCCTCGGCGCGACGGTGCTGGTGTTCCAGCAGATCCAGGGTGAGAACGGCCTGATCTTCACGCTGCCGGTGATCATGTACTTGTTCGTCGTCGCACTGGGTACCGACTACAACATCCTGATGGTCGCCCGTTTGCGGGAAGAAGCCCGCGAGGGGCACACACCGCGGGAAGCGGCGGCGCTGGCCGTGCGGCACACGGGGCCGACGGTGGCCGCGGCCGGTCTCATCCTGGCGGGCACCTTCGCCTCGATGATGTTGGCGGGCAACAGCACCCTGTCGCAGATGGGCTTCGCCATCTCGGTGGGTATCGCGATCGCCGCGTTCGTGATGGCACTGTTCTTCACTCCCGCGGTGACCGCGCTCCTCGGGCGCCGCGCTTGGTGGCCCGGCCACGGTGGTGACAGTGACGAGGACAAGAAGTCGCGCTGGGCAGAGCACTCCTATGCCGAGAGCTACTACACGCCACCGACGGAGAACAGCCGCTGGTAGCGAACAGACGCACAACGACGCAGGTCCGCTCCCCGTCGGGGGCGGGCCTGCTCGTCTATCGTTGGGCGGGTGGCCAAGTCTGCGGCGCCGGCGGTAGAACTATCGGTGGGTGAGCACACGGTGCGGGTCAGCAATCCCGACCGGGTGTATTTTCCCGAGCTCGGCGTGACCAAGCTCGATCTGGTGCAGTACTACCTGAGCGTCGGGGACGGGATCGTCAACGCCTTGCGGGATCGGCCCTGCATGCTGCACCGATTTCCCAAGGGACTACCCGGTGGAAAAGTGCACCAGAAGCGGGTGCCCGCGGGTGCGCCGGACTGGATTTCGACGGTGCGCGTGCATTTCCCGCGCTACGGCAGGCATGCCGACGAACTGTGCGTGCACGAGCTCGCGGACGTGATCTGGGCTGTGCAGATGTCCACGGTGGAGTTCCATCCCTGGAATTCGCGGGCTTCCGATACCGAGTCACCCGACGAGTGGCGCATCGACCTCGATCCGATGCCGGATTGCCCGTGGTCGCGGGTGCAGCGGGTCGCCGGGGTGGTGCACGAGGTACTCGATGAGCTCGGAGCCATCGGCTGGCCGAAGACCTCCGGTGGGTCCGGGCTGCATGTGTATGTGCGGATCGCGCCGGAGTACGGGTTCGGCCAGGTCCGACGGGCGGCGCTCGCGTTCGCGCAGGAGGTGCAGCGGCGCGCGCCCGAGGATGTGACGACGGCCTGGTGGCGCAAAGACCGCGATCCCGCGCAGCTGTTCGTCGACTACAACCAGAACGCACGCGACCACACCATCGCCGCCGCCTACTCCGTGCGGGGCGTACCGGAAGCGACCGTGTCGACCCCGGTTCGCTGGACCGAGATCGATGACATCGCACCGCGCGACTTCACCATCGCGACCGTGCCTGCCCGGTACGCCGAGCTCGGCGACCTGCAGGCCGACATGGACCAAGCCGTGTTCGACATCGCGCCCCTGCTGGAACTGGCCGATCGGCACGGCGTCGAAGAGCCCGTCGACCTCGACGAATCGTGAGCCGTCCCGACTGACGCCACCCGGAGTCCGCGAGGCGGCCGCCGCCGGCCGCTGAGCGTCACGACCAGCCGATCAGGACGAGAAACCGGCGTCGAGGACCGCGCACCGGGACCGACATGGAGGGTGCGCAGGCGCGGTCGACCGCGACGAGGAAGAATCAGAGTCCGGGACCGCGCGCGGTGCCGATAGCAGCGCTCGGGCCGCGCAGTGCGGCGCAGACTCACCGATCGACCCAGGAGGTCTCTGTGCAGGAATCCGCGACCACGATCGCGATCGCCCCGGACCAGCCGGCGCCGCGCTTGCTCGAGAAAGCGGTCGTCGGAGCGGGCGCTCGGGTCGGTGAGCTCGCGGAGGCCGACGCACTGATCTGGACCGGCAAACCCGGTGATTTCCCGGCGACCCTGCCGTCGTCGGTGCGCTGGGCACAGCTGCCCGCCGCGGGGATCGAGGACTTCTTCGACGCGGGCGTGTTCACCGCGCACCCGGACGTGCTGTTCACCTCCGCGGCAGGTGCGTTCTCGCACAGTGTCGCCGAGCACGCGCTGATGATGCTGCTGGCCGGGGTGCGGTATCTGCCCGAGCAGCTGCGGGCGACGTCGTGGCAGCAGCGCGAGTTCTTCCCGCACATCGGGTCGTTGCGCGGCAAGACCGTGACGATCGTCGGCGCGGGCGGGATCGGGCGCGCGTTGATCCCGATGCTGGCTCCGCTCGGTGCCCATGTGATCGCGGTGAACCGGTCGGGACGGCCGGTGAGCGGTCACGGCATTCCCGCCGATGTCGAGACGGTGCCCACCGATCAGCTCGCCCGGGTGTGGTCGCATACCGATCACGTGGTGGTCGCGGCACCGGCGACGGCGCAGACCCGCCACCTCATCGGCGCGGACGAACTGGCCAGACTCAAGCCCTCGTCCTGGGTGATCAATGTGGCCCGTGGCAGCCTGATCGACACCGACGCACTGGTCGACGCACTGACCCGCGGCACGATCGGCGGCGCCGGACTCGACGTCACCGACCCGGAGCCGCTGCCCGACGGGCACCCGCTGTGGACCTTGCCGAACGCGATCATCACCCCGCACGATTCGAACCCGCCGCAGCTGCGGTTGGCGGCGTTCGCCGATCATGTCGGCGAGAATGTGGCGCGGTTCGTCGCTGGTGAGCCGTTGGCGGCGATCATCGAGACCAGGCGGGGTTACTGATCTGGGCAGGATCGGCACGCCGGAATCCGACAGCGCGGGTTAGGCTGTCCCCGTCCTGGTTCGGTAAGGATGGGATCGGCAATGGGATGGACCTTCACCGCTGACGAATTCGCGCACGTCTGGCGGGAATCGGGTCAGGACCGCATGCCGTTTCCGCTGCGCGTGCTCGAGTCACCGCACACCGAGAACGACGCGGCCCGATTGCGCGCGGGACTGCACGACCGACTACCCGGGGGCGACCCCGACCTCGCCGCCTGCCTGCGGATCATCGCCGAACCGCACGCCAGGATCGTGCTGGTCGGCGGCGCCCATACGCCCGGCAGCGAAATCCGGCTACTCGCCTGCGCGGTCTACGACCACGCGGTCCTGGTAGTGCAAGATCCGAGTACCCGGCCCGATTACGGTGGCAGCGTGCGGGTTTCGATCGGGCACACCGCGGGGATCGGCGCCCGCGTCGCGACCTGTCTGCCCGATACCCCGCCCGGACGTGAACCCGCGCGCGAGGCCGCGACCGACGCGGTGCGCGACGAGGAAACCGTGCTCGCGACCCACCCCGCCGTGCCGCGGATCCAGCGACTATTGCGCAGGCCGCACACCGCCGAGGGCCACATTCGCATCGAAACCGGGCTCGACCGTCCGGTGCCGAGCCCGCCGGTGCACTACAGCTGGATCGACGTGGCCAACGATGGTCGCTATCTGCTGCGCGCGGGCGAAACAGTGCACGTGGTGCCCGCATCCACTGGGCAACTCGCCGCGCAGTTACAGCGCAGGTTGGTGCCGGCGCACAGTTCGCACAGCAGAAGGTCCGGCTAACCTGGACTCCACCGCATCATCTGGAGGGGAGACGCGATGACGATCGAGAGCAGCAGAGCCGAGATCTCCCGGTTCCGCAGTGCCGCCGCGGCGGGGACGCTGAAATTCGACCCGGAAGCCGCCCGGCGGTGCGCCGACCTCTACGAACAGCAGGCCGAGCACCTCGCCCAGCTGCGTCAGGGGCTCGAGAACGCTTCCGAGACATCGGGGTTCGGCGGATTCGTCTCCGCCCAGCAGTTACAGGCGGGCTTCGCGCACAAGGCACGTGACGCCGCCGAACTGCTCGACCGCTACATCGAGGCGGCCTACCGGATGAAAGAGGCGTTCCTGCTCAGCGCGGGCCTCTACGAGGAAGCCGACGCCGCCGCGGCCGCCGCCCTGCGCGCCGTCGATACGAGGGTGCGCGGATGAGCACCGACCCCACCTACATCAGTGCGATGGAACATTTCGAATCCATGCCGCACGAACAGATCTACACGCGTGCCCAGCAGATCGACGCCGGTGCCGTTCTCGCCGCGTCGATGACCTGGCTGGAGACCGCGGCTACCCTCACCACCTCGATGCCGCTGACCAAATCCGGCGCCGACCGGGTGATCAACGACACCGGCTGGTCCGGCACGGCCGCAGATGCTGCCGCTGCGAGTACCCGCAGCTTCGCTGCCTCCATCGACGAACTCGCTGTGGTGATGGCCGAAGTCGGCGCTCGTCTCGGTGGGGTCGCCGCGGCCGCCGAGGCGGTGAAGCTGGCCGTTGTCGCGCCGGGCGGGTCGGGCCCGATCGGGGCGATCGCCCGTCTGCTCGAAAGCGCGCAGGTGATCGACGCGCAGATGGCGGCCGAGGCATTGCGCCAGGAAGCCGTGCTGGCGATGAACATGATCTACAAGCCGGCGTATTCGCTTGCCGGAACCGGTGTCCCGGCGCTGCCCACCGCACCCGGGGAGACGGAATCGCCGTCTGGTCGAGAGGGTTCACCCTCGCAGGGCAACGGGTCGACGCCGAGCCCTTCCACACCGCAAGGCAATTCGTCGGATTCGCCACAGAACCCGGAATCCGGCGCGACTCCGGCGCCCGGCGGCACTGCCACGCCAGGCGAAGACCCCGAGCCCAGGACTCCCGCACCGGCGGAAACCCCTGCGCCCCAGGGTCAGGGCTCCACTCCACAGTCTCCGACATCGGAGACACCCGCGCCCACTACTGCGCCCGCACCCACCACCGAGCCGCCTGCACCATCTACCGAACCGCCCGCGCCGCCTACCGAACCGCCCGCTCCCACTACCGAGCCGCCTGCGCCATCTACTGAAGCGCCCGCTCCCACTACCGAAGCGCCCGCTCCGACTACCGAGCCGCCTGCGCCATCTGAAGCGCCCGCGCCCACTACCGAACCGCCCGCTCCGTCGACCGAACCGCCCGCTCCGCAGAGCCAGGCGCCGACTACTCCGCCGACGCATTCTCCCAGCGAGACACCGGCTCCCCCGCCCCCACCGCCGAACCAGGTACCGACACAGCAGGATTCGAATCCGCCGTCCTCGGAGCTACCGGCCTCCCCTGCTCCACCCGGTCGACAAGCGCCACAACCACTTCCGCTGCCGGGCATGCCGGACATGTCCGACCCCGGTGGTCAGCCCGGTGTCACCGGACCGGTGCCCGGCACCGAGGGTCCACCGGAACCCGCCCAGCCCGCACCGCCTACCGACACCGCTCAGCCAGGGGTGGTCCCACGGCGGCGGTAGTCCGTCGACGCCGGTCCGTCAGCTGACCGACGCGTCACGCAACCGCGAATCAGACCTTGACGAGGTCGTCGGCGTGGATGACGGGGCGTTGCATGGTGTCGGGGAGGTCGGTGGTGGAGCGGCCGAGCATGGTGACGAGTTCGGTGCTGTCGTATTCGATGACGCCGCGGGCGACGACCTCGTCGTCGGGGCTGACCAGGTCGACCACGTCGCCGCCGAAGAAACGACCGCGGATGCCGGTGATGCCCGCGGCCAGCAGGGAGTGGCGGTGGGCCACCGCGTCGACCGCACCCGCGTCGAGCAGCACCGCGCCACGGGGGTCGGCGGCATGCCGGACCCAGAACTTGCGGCCGGACAGGCGGATCGGGCGGGCGGCGAAAGCGGTACCCACCGTGCCGTCGGTGAGCGCGGACGAGGCGTCGGCGGCCGAGGCCAGCAATACGGGGATGCCCGCGTCGGCGGCCAGACGGGCGGCGGAGAGTTTGGAGGCCATACCGCCGGTGCCGAGCGCGCCACCGCTGCCCGCGATGACGCCGTCGAGGTCGGCGCTGCTGCGCACCTCGGGGATGAAGTTGGCGGCGCCCTTGCGCGGGTCACCGTCGTAGAGACCGGCCACATCCGACAGCAGGATCAGGGCGTCGGCGCCCACCAGGTGCGCGACCAAGGCGGCGAGGCGGTCGTTGTCGCCGAAGCGGATCTCCTCGGTGGCGACCGTGTCGTTCTCGTTCACCACCGCGATCGCGCCGAGCGAACGCAACCGGTCGAGGGTGCGCTGCGCGTTGCGGTGATGCTCGCGGCGGGCGAAATCGTCGGCGGAGAGCAGGATCTGGCCGACGGTGCGGTGATAGCGGGCGAACGAGGTACCCCAGGCATGGGCGAGGGCCAGCTGGCCGACACTGGCCGCGGCCTGCTTGGTCGCCAGGTCCTTGGGCCGCTTCGACAGGCCGAGCGGCGCGAGTCCCGCGCCGATCGCGCCCGAGGACACGACCACCACATCCGAACCCGCCCGCATCCGCGCTTCGACCGCGTCGGCCAGCAGATCGAGTCGACCGGTGTCGAGCCCGCCTTCGAGGCTGGTCAACGCCGACGAACCGATCTTCACCACGACAGTGCGCGCCGACACGATCGCCGCGCGGCCCTGACTCAGCTCCGAACCCACCTGCATCGTTCAACTCCCTGCACCACGATTACCGAGCTACCTCGTCAACCCATCGCAGTATGCCGATCCAATGGTCTTGTCCGACAGCGAATTTCGCCGAACGCGACCACTCTCACTCTTTTCGTTCGCCGTTTTCGTCGAGCAGACCACGCCGCGCCTGCGAGGCGAGCTTGCGCTCGGCCGCACCGATACGGTCGTTGGTCTCCAGCCGGAGGTCGGTACCGCGGCCGGTCGGCTGCATATCGACACCCGCCGAGATCATCGGCTCCCATTCGAAGGTGACACCGGCGATGGTGACCGGGCAACCCGGCTGCGCACCCTGCTTGACCAGCTCGGCTTCGACACCGAGGCGAGCCAAGCGGTCGGCCAGATAGCCGACGGCCTCGTCGTTGTTGAAGTCGGTCTGGCGGATCCAGCGCTCGGGGCGAGTGCCACGCACGATGAAACCACCCGCCTCCTCCGGGTCGGCGATGACGCTGAAACCGGTCTCGTCGGTCGCGATCGGACGGATGATGGTGCGCTTGGGCGCGGCCTTGGGGTGATCCTCGCGATACTGACGAACCATATCGGCCAGCGCGAAAGTCAACGGGCGCAGGCCCGCGCGGCTCACGGCGGAGATCTCGAACACCGGCCAGCCACGTTCGGCGAACTCGGCGGACACCATTTCGGCCAGCTCGGCCGCATCGGGCACGTCGGTCTTGTTGAGGATCACCACGCGCGGGCGGTCGGCCAGATCACCGAGGCTGGCGTCACCGGAAAGAGCGGGCTTGTAGGCGGCGAGCTCGGCTTCGAGCGCGTCGACGTCGGAGACCGGGTCGCGGCCGGGTTCCAGGGTCGCACAGTCGACGACGTGAGCGAGCACCGCGCAGCGTTCGATGTGGCGCAGGAAGTCCAGGCCGAGGCCGCGGCCTTCGCTGGCGCCGGGGATCAGGCCGGGCACGTCGGCGATGGTGAAGGTCGTGTCACCGGACAGCACGACGCCCAGGTTGGGAACCAGCGTGGTGAACGGGTAGTCGGCGATCTTCGGCTTTGCCGCGGACAGCACCGAGACCAGCGACGACTTGCCCGCGGACGGGAAACCGACCAGTCCGACATCGGCGACCGACTTCAGCTCGAGAACGACATCGACCTCGTCGCCCTCTTCACCGAGCAGCGCGAAACCGGGCGCCTTGCGGGCCTTCGACGCCAGCGAGGCGTTGCCGAGGCCACCGCGGCCGCCACGGGCGATGATGAATCGGTTGCCCGCGCCGACGAGGTCGCAGACCACCTTGCCGTCGTCGTCGACGACGACCGTGCCGTCGGGGACCTGCAGCACCAGATCGGCGCCGTTCTTGCCCTCCCGGTTGCTGCCCTCGCCCGGCTTGCCGTTGCCTGCCTTGGCGTTGGGGTGGAAGTGGAAATCGAGCAGGGTGTGGACGTTGGCGTCGACCTCCAGGATCACGTCGCCACCGCTGCCGCCGTTGCCGCCGTCGGGCCCGCCGAGCGGCTTGAACTTCTCACGATGCACCGAGGCGCAACCGTGTCCACCTCTACCGGCACGAACATGCAGCACGACGCGGTCGATGAATTTGGACATGGGTTGATCCTCCTCCTTCTGACTTGTCGTTTTCGGTAAGGGTGGACGAACACGACAGAGCGGGTCAGGAAATCCCTGACCCGCTCTGGTGTCCGTGGGGAGCGAAAGCTCCAGGCGGTCAGGCCTGGACCGGCTCCGGTACAACGATGTTCACGGTCTTGCGGCCACGCTTGGTGCCGAACTCGACCGCGCCCGCCTCGAGGGCGAACAGCGTGTCGTCGCCACCACGGCCGACGTTCACGCCCGGGTGGAAGTGGGTTCCACGCTGACGGACCAGGATCTCGCCCGCGCTGACCTTCTGGCCGCCGAAGCGCTTCACGCCGAGGCGCTGTGCGTTCGAATCGCGGCCGTTCCGGGAGCTGGATGCGCCCTTCTTATGTGCCATTGCTTCGTCTCCTCGGGAAAATTCTTACTTGATGCCGGTGACCTTGATGACCGTCAGCGGCTGACGGTGACCCTGGCGCTTGTGGTAGCCGGTCTTGTTCTTGAACTTGTGGATCCGGATCTTCGGGCCCTTGGTCTGGTCGATGACCTCAGCGGCCACGGAGATCTTGGCCAGCTTGTCGGCGTCGGTGGTCAGATCGGCGCCGTCGACGACGAGAACCGGGGTCAGCGCCACGGCGGTGCCGACGGGACCCTCGATCTTCTCGACCTTCACCAGGTCACCGACCGCGACCTTGTACTGCTTTCCGCCGGTCTTGACGATTGCGTACGCTGCCATCGGTCGGCTTCCTCCACTCACATTGGTCCTGCACATGTCCACGCCGCAGCTGCGACGCGTATTCCTGGGCTCATCCCCGCAAGAGCGGGGGAAGAACGTTTGCTGCCTGCGGTATACACCCGGCCTGTTCGGCCAGATGCTCAATCACTGGGCAGCGACCGACCTAGGTTACCAGAGCGGTATCCACTCCCCCAATTCGGCCGGTCAGGGCCCGAATCGAGGGCTTACGTGCGCGGACGAATCCGCGCACGTAAGCGTCGGGTTACTTCGATTCAGCAGCCGGAGCGCCCGCGGGACGACCCACAGCGCGACGGCGCGGCTTGCGTTCCGGGACGATCACCGGCTCCGCGGCGAAGTCCACGACAGCCGCTGCGGGCGGCTGTTCGTTCGCCGACAGGACGAACACGGCTCCCGCGCTGTCCGGTGCGGGCGCTGCCGTCGACCGGGCTACGCGACGCCTCCGAGGTGCCCGCGGTGCGGGTTCCTCGGCGGCCGGAGCCGGTTCGGGCTGTGACGTCTCGGGCTCTGGCGTCTCGACGACCGCGGCCGGTTCGGGCTGCGCGGTCTCGACGACCGGAGTCTCGGCGACAGCGGCGGTATCGGCAGGCGCCGAGCTCACCACTTCCTCCTCGACCTCGGGCTCTGCCTCGCCGGAGATGACCCCGGTGAGCGGACCCTCGGTGCTCGGCTCGGTGTTCGCGGCAGCGGCACCGCGACCCGATCGGCGCGACCGCGACCGTGAGCGCGACCTGGTCGGCTCGGCGGGCGCTTCCTCGACGGTCTCGGTGTGCTCGTCGGTGTGCTCGTCGTCGTGATGACCTGCCATCGCGAGCACCACCGGGTGGGCTCGCTTGACCGCGATGTCCTCCTCGGTGTGTTCGGCGGCGGGCGCGGTGCCGTTGGTCGCCGGTGCGGCGGTGGCGGCGGCGGGCTTGTCGCGGTCCTTGCCGCGGCGACGGCGCGAACCGCCCTCCTTCGCCCGCGGCTCCTCGACGCCGGACCCGGAATCCACCGGGTAGGAGTGCACGAGGATGCCACGACCGTGGCAGTGCTCACAGGTGGTGGAGAACGCCTCGACCAGTCCGGTGCCCAGCTTCTTGCGGGTCATCTGGACCAGGCCCAGCGAGGTGACCTCCGATACCTGGTGGCGGGTGCGGTCGCGTCCGAGAGCCTCGGTGAGACGACGTAGCACCAGGTCACGGTTGGATTCGAGGACCATGTCGATGAAGTCGACGACGATCATGCCGCCGATATCGCGCAGCCGCATCTGGCGCACGATCTCTTCGGCCGCTTCCAGGTTGTTCTTGGTGACGGTCTCTTCGAGGTTCGACGAGCCCGAGCCGGTGAACTTGCCGGTGTTGACGTCGACGACGGTCATCGCCTCGGTGCGGTCGATCACCAGGGTGCCGCCCGAGGGCAGCCACACCTTGCGATCGAGAGCCTTGGCCAGCTGCTCGTCGATCCGGAACGCGTCGAACACGTCGACACCGTTGTTCTCGTGCCGGTTGACCCGCGGCAGCAGGTCGGGCGCCACGGTGCGGACGTAGGTCTCGACGGTGCTCCACGCGCGGTCACCTTCGATGACCAGCTTGGCGAAGTCCTCGTTGAACAGATCGCGGATGACCTTGACCAGCATGTCGGGCTCTTCGTAGAGCGCCTTCGGTGCGTTGGTCTCCTTGGCGGCGGCCTCTTCGATGGTGCGCCAGGCGGCCTGCAGCCGCTCGACATCACGAGCCAGTTCGGGCTCGCTGACACCCTCGGACGCCGTCCGGATGATCACCCCGGCGTCGGACGGGACGATCTCGCGCAGGATCTCCTTGAGCCGCTTGCGCTCGGTATCGGGCAGCTTGCGGCTGATCCCGGTGGAGGTGCCACCTGGCACGTACACCAGGAAGCGACCGGCGAGGGAGATCTGGGTGGTCAGGCGGGCGCCCTTGTGACCGACCGGGTCCTTGGACACCTGCACCAGCACCTGATCGCCGGGCTTGAGCGCCTGCTCGATCTTGCGCTCGCGACCACCGAGACCGGCGGCCTCCCAGTTCACCTCACCGGCGTAGAGCACACCGTTGCGGCCGCGGCCGATGTCGATGAACGCCGCCTCCATGCTGGGCAGCACGTTCTGCACCTTGCCGAGGTAGACATTGCCCACCATCGACGCCTGACCGGAACTGGTCACGAAGTGCTCGACGAGGATGTTGTCCTCCAGGACCGCCACCTGGGTGGTGGTCTGGTGACCCGGCGCGTGTTCGGCGGGGTCGAACGCCTTCTCGCGCACGACCATCACCCGGTCGACCGCCTCGCGGCGGGCCAGGAACTCCGACTCGGTCAGGATCGGCGGACGGCGACGCCCGGCTTCCCGGCCGTCACGGCGGCGCTGACGCTTGGCTTCCAAGCGGGTGGAGCCGGAAATGCCCTGCACTTCGTCGGCGTTGCTCGAGCTGGAACGGCCGCGGCTCTTGTTGCGGGGTTCACGCTCGTGCACGACGGTGTTCGGCGGATCGTCCTCGGTCGCCGCGTCGGCATCGGCGGACTCACCGCCGACCTTGCGACGGCGACGACGGCGACGGCGACGGCTCGCGCCATCGGCCGATCCGTCTTCGTCATCGGTCTCGGATTCGGTGTCTTCGGCCTGTTCGGCCTCGTCGGTGACCTGCTCGGCCGGCTGCTCGGCCTCGTCGGTGTCGTCGTCCTCGGTGTCGGACTCGTTGTCCTCGCCGTCGGCGGACTGCTCGCCACGACCGCGACCACGGCCACGGCGGCCACGGCGACGGCGGCGCGGCTGGCCGTCGGCGTCGTGGTCACCGGACTGATCGGCGGACTCGTCCTCGACCTCGGCTTCGAGCTCCTCGGCCTTCGGCGCGACGGGCTCCTCGACCGGCGGTGCGGCGGGCTCCTCGGTCCGCTTGGGAGTCCGCTCGGCGCGACGGCGCTTGCGGGCTTCCTCGGCGGCGGTGGCATCCGGCGGGAGGAACAGCGGCATACCCACCGAGGCGGGCGCCTCGAAGGTCACCGGTTCGGCCCGCACGGGGGTTTCGGACACCCGGTGGGTGAACAGATCGGTGTGCGCGTCCTCGCGCATCGCGGCGAACACCTCGTCGGTGCGCGCGACGTGGGGCGCGGAAAACAGCGACGCGGGCGCCGCTGAGGTGTCGGCCGGCTGCTCGGCGACGGGTGTGGACGCGGCGCGTTTCTTCGCGCGCGTCGTAGGTGCGGGTGCCTCGGATTCGCCAGGCTCGGTGTCAGCGGCGGCGATCGCGTCGCGCACCGTTTCGGCGACCGAGCGGTCGACATTGGATTGAACGCTGCGCGCCTCGGCGCCCAATTCGGCCAGTTTGGCCAGGATGCGTTTGCTGGTCACTCCCAACCGTTTGGCCAGTGCATGAACTCGAATTCGCTCCGGCAATTGATCGGCATCCTGTTGTGTTGTGTCCAGCGGCTCTTTTTCGGCCACGAAGTCTCCTCGGGCCCCCGGGCGCGTCCTTCCCCGGTACGGGAGTGACGCGGCCGACGCGGGGGCATCGTCCGTGCACCTCGTACCCGATGGTACGAGGGTCATCTGGTCTCGCCCCGCGTGTCCGGTCGCACCTTGATCGATCGTCTGGCGCGCCAACCGGTCACACGGCGCCTGGCTGTACGGCGTGGCACCGCGCTTTCGAGCGCTCATCCAGCGTGCCTGCGCGGGCAACCCCAGCAACAGGGCCGTCCGTGGCAGCGATGATCGGCATCAACCGCGGTGTCATCCGGTCATGTCCGCCGCCGCGTCACGTACCTGCGCGACAGGTCGGCGTCGAACACATCCGTAGTCAGTATCCCATACGGTTCGCACGGGGATCGCCATCGGCGCAACTCACGCGAACTCCGCCCCGCTCACGACGGTCGTTTCACCCGGCGGATACAGCGAGCGAAGGCGACCCGGCCGGGCGGAGTTCGATACCGCCTGACCGGGTGTCCAACTACCTTGACGGCGCTGGGAAACCAGGCGGGTCAGGCGGGAAATTCGGGGAACCAGAGGGCGATCTCGCGCTTGGCGGACTCGGGCGAGTCGGATCCGTGGACCAGGTTGTACTGGGTCTCCAGGCCGAAGTCGCCGCGGATGGTGCCGGGCACGGCCTTCTCCACCGGGTCGGTGCCACCGGCGAGCTGACGGAACGCCGCGATCGCGCGCGGGCCTTCGAGCACGGCCGCGACGACCGGGCCGGAGGTGATGAATTCGATGAGCGAGCCGAAGAAGGGCCGCTCGGCGTGTTCGGCGTAGTGCTCGGCCGCGAGTTCCACGGACACGTTCTTCAGCTCCAGCGCCTGGAAGGTGAGGCCCTTGCGCTCGATGCGCGCGAGGATCTCGCCGGTGAGGCCCCGGGAGACACCGTCCGGCTTGATGAGTACCAACGTCTGCTCAGTCACGGGGTAACCCTAGCGTCGGCCGTGTCAGCACGCCGATCGGGCCCTCGAGCCGGTCAGGACTTCGTATGCATTCGCTGGCTGGGGAGTAGGCCTGCGTACCCGGCAACCGTCAGGACTTCGTATGCATTCGCTGGCTGGGGAGTAGGCCTGCGTCCATTCGTCGCTGAACGTCCGAGCGCAAGATCAGGATGAACGCCCATACCGCGATGAACACCACCGCGATCACGCCGATCGACAGGTGGATGAACGTGCCTGCGAGCAGCAACACCTGCAGACCCAGGTTGAACGGGATCGCCCACGGCTTACGCTGCACACCCGCGCCCAGGATCATCAGCAGCGAGAGCACCACGAGGTAGGTCCCGGAGATCCAGGTGACACCGCCGCCGACATCGGCGACCACCGGCAGCGCCAGCAGGACCACGATCGCCTCGAGGACCAGGGTCCCCGCCATGACCCCGCGAAGACCCTTCCACGGATCGTTGGCGGGAGGAGGCACAGTACTCATGCCGGAGCCTTTCCGAACAGGGCGCGCGCCGCACCCGCGGTGACGACCGACCCGGTGACGATCACGCCGGCGCCGGAGATCACGTCACCCTCGTCGCCCGCCTGCTCGGCCAGCGCGATCGCCGACTCCAGCGCGTCGGGCAGGGTGTCGGCGGTGATCACTCGTTCATCGCCGAAGCGCTGTACGGCCAGGTCGGCCAGTGTGTCCACATCCATGGCCCGCGGTGAACCGTTGCTGGTGACGACGATTTCGTCGAAGACCGGCTCGAGCGCGTCGAGAATCCCGGCCGCGTCCTTGTCTGCGAGCACCGCGACCACCCCGACCAGCTTGCGGAAGTCGAACTCGCCGGTGAGCGTCGCGGCCAGTGCCTGCGCTCCCGCCGGGTTGTGGGCGGCGTCGACGAAGATGGTCGGCGCGTTGCGCATCCGTTCCATCCGTCCAGGGCTGGCCACTGTCGCGAAACCGCTGCGCACGGCCTCGATGTCGAGCTGGCGATCGGCGCCTGCGCCGAAGAACGCCTCCACGGCGGCCAGCGCCAGCGCCGCGTTGCGGGCCTGGTGCTCACCGTGCAGCGGCAGGAAGATCTCGTCGTAGACGCCGCCGAGTCCCTGCAGGGTCAGTAGCTGTCCGCCGACGGCCACGGCCCGTTCCAGCAGCCGGAACTCCGCGCCCTCGCGGGCCACCGCGGCGTCCTCGGCCACGGCTCGGCGCAGCAGCACGTCCATCACCTCGGGCTCCTGCTCGGCGATCACCGCGACGGTGTCGGTCGGGATCAGCGCCTCGGGGGCGCGCTTGATGATCCCGGCCTTCTCCTTGGCGATCGACTCGAGGTCGGGACCGAGGTATTCGGTGTGGTCGAGGCCGATCGGGGTGATCACCGCGACCTGCGCGTGGATCACATTGGTGGCGTCCCAGGTGCCGCCCATGCCGGTTTCCACGACGGCCACGTCGACCGGAGCCTCGGCGAACGCGGCGTAGGCCATGCCGGTGAGCACCTCGAACTTGCTCATCGCCGGGCCGCCGGATTCGGCGGAGCGCTGGTCGATCATGCCGACATACGGCGCGAGTTCGTGATAGGTCGCCACGTAGTCGGCGGGCGAGATCGGCGTGTTGTCGATGCTGATCCGCTCGGTCGCCAGCTGCAGGTGCGGGCTGGTGATCCGGCCGGTGCGCCGGTGCAGCGCGGTGAGCAGCGCGTCGATCATCCTGGTCACCGAGGTCTTGCCGTTGGTGCCCGCGATGTGGATGGCCGGATAGTTGTTCTGCGGGTTACCCAGCAGATCCATCAGGGTGGCGATCCTGGTGAGCGACGGCTCGATCTTGGTTTCGGGCCAGCGCTTGTCGAGTTCGGCCTCTACCAGGGCCATTTCGGCGAGGTCGACCGGTGACGGCCCGGTGTTGAGCTGGGCCGCGCTGTAGTCGCTGCCGCCGAAATCGGCGTCGTCGGAGTCACCGGGGCCCATGTCGCTCACTTGGCGCTCAGCTCCGCCAGGCGGGCGCCGATGCGCGTGACTTCGGCCGTGGCCACATCCCGACGAGCAGTGATCTTGTCGACGACCGGCTGCGGCGCCTTGGCCAGGAAGGCCTCGTTGCCGAGTTTGGCCGTCGTGGTGTCGAGGTCTTTCTGCGCGGCCGCGAGATCCTTTTCCAGCCTGCGGCGTTCGGCGTCGAGGTCGATCGCGCCGGAGGTGTCGAGCTGCACGGTGACCGTCGCAGCCGACAGCCGGACCTGCACTTCGGCGGTGGTGGCGAAGTCGTCGCCCGGTTCGGTGAGGCGGGCCAGGTTGGCCACCGAGTCGGCGAACGCGTCGAGCCCGGCCTCGTCGAGCCCGACGAGAGTGGCCTTCACCTTCTGCTTGTCGGCCAGCCCCTGATCGCCGCGGAACCGGCGGATCTCGGTGATCAACCGCTGTGTATCGGCCACTCGCTGGGCCGCGACTTCGTCGGTCGCGATGCCACTGGCCTGCGGCCACGGGGCGATCACCACCGATTCGCCGCCGGTGAGCGCCTTCCACAGGGTCTCGGTGACGAACGGGATCACCGGGTGCAGCAGGCGCAGCACCGCGTCGAGCACACTGCCGAGCACCACCGCGGTGCTCTCGGCGCGCGCGTCGGATTCGGCGAACTGCACCTTGGAGAGCTCCAGGTACCAGTCGCACAGCTCGTCCCACGCGAAGTGGTAGAGCGCCTCGCAGGCCTTGCCGAATTCGTAGGCGTCGAAGGCGGTGTCGACCTCGGCGCGGACGGCGTCGAGCCGGTCGATGATCCAGCGGTCGGCGTCGGTGAGGGTCTCGCGCGGGGGCAGCTCGCCGATGCGCGCGCCGTTCATCAGCGCGAACTTGGTGGCGTTGAACAGCTTGGTGACGAAGCTGCGCGAGGCCAGCGCGTGCGCGTCGCCGACCGACAGATCCCCGCCGGGCTGGGCGCCGCGGGCCAGGGTGAAGCGCAGCGCGTCGGCGCCGTAGGAGTTGATCCAGTCCAGCGGGTCGATGCCGTTGCCGCGCGACTTCGACATCTTCTTGCCGTGCTGGTCGCGGATCAGGCCGTGCAGGAACACATCCTGGAAGGGCACCTGCTTGCGTCCGCCCTTCCCGGCGGTGAGCACCGGGTCGTCGCTGACGTACATGCCGAACATCATCATCCTGGCGACCCAGAAGAAGATGATGTCGTAGCCGGTGACGAGCGCGCTGGTGGGATAGAACTTCGCCAGCTCGGGGGTGGCGTCGGGCCAGCCCATCGTGGAGAACGGCCACAGGCCGGAGGAGAACCAGGTGTCGAGCACATCGGGGTCCTGCACCCAGCCCTCTGGCGCTTCCTCGCCGGGGCCCAGGCACACCATCTCGCCCTCGGGGCCGTACCAGATCGGGATGCGGTGGCCCCACCACAGCTGACGCGAGATGCACCAGTCGTGCATGTTGTCGACCCAGTCGAACCAGCGCGGTTCCTGGCTGGCCGGGTGGATCTTCACATCGCCTTCGCGCACGGCGTCACCGGCGGCTTTGGCCAGGGTGTCGACCTTGACCCACCACTGCATCGACAGGCGCGGCTCGACCGGCTCGCCGGAGCGCTCCGAGTGGCCGACCTGGTGCTTGTAGGGGAACTTACGCCCGGCGATGCGACCTTCGGCCTCGAGCCGCTCGCGGATCTTGACGCGGGCTTCGAAGCGGTCCATGCCGTCGAATTCGGTGCCGCTGTCGGCGATCCGGCCGGTCTTGTCCATGATCGTCGGCATCGGCAGACCGTGGCGCAGGCCGAGCTCGAAGTCGTTGGGGTCGTGCGCCGGGGTGATTTTCACCGCGCCGGAACCGAATTCGGGGTCGACGTAGTCGTCGGCGACGATCGGGATCTGACGGCCGGTGATCGGGTGGTAGAGCGTGGTGCCGATCAAAGCCTGGTAGCGCTCGTCGTCGGGGTGCACCGCCACCGCGGTGTCACCGAGCATCGTCTCCACGCGGGTGGTGGCCACGATGACGTGCGGCTCGTCGTCGTTCAGCGAACCGAATCGCATGCTCACGAGCTCGCCGTCGACCTCCTTGTGGTCGACCTCGAGGTCGGAGATGCCGGTCTGCAGCACCGGCGACCAGTTCACCAGTCGCTCCGCGCGGTAGATCAGGCCCGAGTCGTAGAGCCGTTTGAAGATCGTCTGCACCGCGCGCGAGAGACCGTCGTCCATGGTGAAGCGGTCGCGGCTCCAGTCGACGCCGTCACCGAGGCGACGCATCTGCCCCTGGATCTGCCCGCCGGACTCGCGCTTCCAGTCCCACACCTTGTCGATGAACAGCTCGCGCCCGAAGTCCTCCTTGGACTTCCCGTCGACGGCGAGCTGCTTCTCCACCACCGTCTGCGTGGCGATACCCGCGTGGTCCATGCCCGGCAGCCACAGCACCTCGTAGCCCTGCATCCGCTTGCGGCGGGTGAGCAGGTCCATGATCGTGTGGTCGAGCGCGTGGCCCATGTGCAGGGTACCGGTGACATTCGGCGGCGGCAGCACGATCGAGTACGGCGGCTTGTCCGAGGACGCGTCGGCGGCGAAGTACCCGGCGTTTACCCAGCCCTCGTACAGGTCGGCCTCTACCTCGCTGGGGTTCCAGCTCTTGGGCAGGGCATCGGCACGATTACGCGAGTTGTCAGGGGCTGCGCTGGTCACGTCCCAATCCTAAGGGGAGGCGGCAACCAGCTTTTTCCCGCCTACCCCAGCACAAAAAAAGACGGAATCTTCGGTGGATGAGGGACACCGAAGACTCCGTCTACACCTGTGATCCTACCGGCGATCAACCGTGCCGAGCAGAATCCATATGGAATTCTCAGCTTCGGCCTCGCGCTGGTGGCGAGGGCTGTGACGCGCCACGACGACACGCGGAAACCCTTGTGCCCCAAGCCTCCAGCCCGAAGATCCGGGTAACCCCCGATTGCCGTTTTGTCCGAATTAACGGACCCTGGAGAGGGTGACGCCTCCGCTCGATTCCTCGTCCCCCGTTCCCGCATCGGCTCCGAGGATCATCACCCCGATCGCTTTGGTGGACCTACGCGCCGGCGAGGTCGAAGAACTGCGCTACCCGAGCACCACGGTCCTGGTCTTCGCCGGTGTGCCCGGCGCGGGAAAGTCCACCGCGCTACACCGCTTCTTCGGCGCGGGCCCCGATGCCGAACATCCGGTGCGCACCGCGTCCGGCGCCCTGGTTCTCGACTCGAACCACACCCGCAATCGCCTGCGCCACCGCCTCGGCTGGGCGCCGTACTCGCTGTGGCGCCCGCTGGTCCACCTCGCGCACTACCGCGCGATCCGCGACGCACTGCGCGAGGGCGATGGACCGGTCGCCATCCACGACTGCGCGACCTTCCGCTGGAGCAGGCGCCTGATCACCCGCTGGGCCGCGCGCAGTCACCGCGAACTGCACATGGTGCTCATCGACGTGCCCGCGGAGCAGGCCAGATCCGGTCAGATCAGCCGGGGCAGACGCGTCAACAGCATCGCCTTCACCGCGCACTGCCGCCGCTGGGAAACGATGATGGACTCCCTCGGAGCCCGCGACGCCACCCACGCGCCGAACCCGGATCCGCATCCGCTGTCATCAACATCGGTGGTGATCATCGACCGTCCGACGCTGCACGCGGTGTCGCGCATCGCCTTCGACGCGGCCTGATCGAGGCGCTCACGGCACCAGCACGCTCAGCGCCCCCGGCATCGCCTGCACCGTCACCGGCAACATCCCCGCGGGCTCACCATCGGCCGTCGCGTACCCGCCCTCGGCGCTGACCGTGATCCGCCGCGCCCGGTAGCGCTTCGTCGCGGGATGGTCGATCCGTTTGCCCGCCGACAACGCGGGCAGCAGCCGCGCCATCTCCAGCCGCGACACCGCACCGACCACCGTGATGTCGAGGTAGCCGTCGTCGGCGCGTGCTTCCGGACACACCAGCATCCCGCCGCCGTAGGTGCGGGTGTTGCCGATCGGCGCCATCACCGCGTCGGTCAGGATCACCACGTGTGAGTCGGGTGGATTGTCCAGTGCGCCGGGCGCGAGGCCCGACATCTCGATCCGGAACGGCAGTGTGTAGCCCCGCATGAGCTCGGCAACAGCGGCCGCGGTGTAGCGCAGGGGGCCGCGTGGGTAGCGCATCTTGTTGGCGCGCATGGTGACTCGCGCATCGAACCCGGTGCCGACCACGGTCGCGAACCAGGTGGGTGTGGCGTCCGGTGATTCGATCCGCCCCAGATCGATGGTCCGGGTTCGACCGCCGAGCACGATCCCGACAGCGGCCAGCGGGTCACCGGTGGGTATGCCGAATTCGCGCGCCAGGTCGTTGCCGGTGCCCGCGGGCACCAGTCCCAGCGGCACCCCGCTGTGCGCGACAGCGGCCAGCAGCACGTTCATCAGCCCGTCACCGCCGACGCAGATCACCGCATCCGGCCGGTCCTCGCCCGCGACAAGCGTCCTGACCTGCGTCACCGACTCGTCCGCACTCGGCGCCCGCACCTCGACCACCTCGACATCGCGCGCCAGCAGTTCGGCCAGTACCGCCTCGGCGACACCGTCGCCACGGCCCGACCCGGAATGCGGGTTCGTGACAACCACCACGCGCCGCACCGAATATTCTTTCACGGCACCAGCTTCCCAGGGTTGAGCACTCCGGTGGGGTCGAGTTCGCGCTTCACCGCACGCAACACCCGAACCCCCAGGTCACCGATTTCGGCGCCCATCCACGGACGGTGGTCGGCGCCGACGGCGTGGTGGTGGGTGATGGTGCCGCCCGCGGCGACCATCGCGTCGCTCGCGGCGGATTTGGCGATGCGCCACTGCGCGATCGGATCGTCGAGCTGCTTGGTGACCACGGTGAAGTACAGCGAGGCCCCGGTCGGGTAGGTGTGCGAAATGTGGCACATGACCAGCGCGGGTGTGCCCTGCGCGCCGAGTGCGTCCATCAGCGCGCCGGTGACCTTCACCTTGAGATTGCCCAGGTTGGCCCAGCTGGTGGCGGTTTCGAGGGTCTCGCACAGCACGCCGACATCGAGCAGCGCGTCACGCATGTAGGGCGCGGCGAACCGGCCGTGCTCCCACTGCTGCGCGGGTGCCTCGCCGAGCGCGGTGCCGCCCGCGGCGGCGAGCAGGTCACTCGCCTCGGCAGATCGGGCGGCGACGTGGGCCTTACTGCCCTCGAAGGTGGTGATGGCGAGGCAGCCCGAGACCGGGTTGCCGCCGACATCGGCGGAGCGGGCCAGGTTCAGGCCCGTTTCGGCCTCGTCGGACAACCGCATCACCGTCGGCGCGGCACCGGCCTGCACCACACTACGCAGCGCGGCGGCTCCGGTGGCGAAGTCGGGGAACGACCAGGCTTGGTAGCCAACGGTTTCCGGCACGGGATGCACCCGCAAGGTGACCGAGGTGATGATGCCGAGCGCGCCCTCGGACCCGACGAACAACTCGCGCAGGTCGGGTCCGGCCGCCGACGCGGGGGCGCGACCGAGGTCGAGGGTGCCCTGCGGGGTCGCGATCACCAGGCGTTCGACCATGTCGTCGAACCGGCCGTAGCCCGCCGAGGCCTGACCCGACGACCTGGTCGCGGCGAAACCGCCGATGCTGGCGAATTCGAAACTCTGCGGAAAGTGCCCGAGCGAGAGCCCGTGCGCGCCGAGCAACTCCTCGGCCTGCGGCCCGGTGAGCCCGGCGCCGAGGGTGGCGGTGCCGCTGGCCGGGTCGACCGCGGTGAGCGTGTCGAGCCTGCGCAGATCGAGCGCGATCACGGTGCCGAACTGCCCGCGTACCGGATCCACGCCACCGACCACGCTGGTTCCGCCGCCGAACGGGACTACGGCGATGCCGTGTTCGGCGCAGTACTTCAGCAGCGCGAGAACCTGGGGGTGATCGGCGGGGAAAACGACGGCGTCGGGGGCGTCCTGCGGTGTGCTCGCACGACGGCGTAGCAGGTCGGGGGTGCTCTTGCCGCCCGCGTGCCGGAGCCGGTCGATGTCGGCGGTGGTGAGATGTTCGTCACCGACGATCCCGGCCAGACCGGACCTATCGGCGGCGGTGAGCGTGGTGGGGATCAGCGGCACATCGTTCTCGTCACGGCGCGCGACCGGCTCACCCGAGATCCCGAACACCTGCGCGAGCAGGCCACGGATCTGGGCTGACAGCGGCTGGTGACCGGCGGCGACGCCCCAGGCGTCCCACACCATGTTCGGTGCCACGGTGGCAGACCCCGATTGTTCGCGTTGCGTCTCGACCATGCGTTACATAATGACATATAGTGTCAAGCAGTAACCAACGACATGTCCCAGAGTCGGCATCCATACCGCTGTCGGATGTCACTACCGAACATTCGCGACCGCAACCCCGCTGGTCCGCTCGATACCCTTGGGCGGTTCCAGCCCGACCCCCGGCGCCGTACCCTCGGCGCCGCCGAACACACCGGCGGTGAAGCACGATGATCGACCTCGCGACCCACGCTGACCAGCTTTCGCCCACCGACGTGGCGATTCTCGATGCCACACGGGCCTGCGTCGTCGATTTCGGGGTTCGCCGAACCACGCTCACCGAGGTGGCGCGGCGGGCGGGTGTGAGCAGGCCGACGGTCTATCGCCGCTGGCCCGACACCGGGTCGCTGATCGCCGAGCTGCTGGTCCGTGAACTGCGCACGATCGTCGCCGAGAACGTCCCCGACACCGGCCTCGGCCGGGATCGGCTGGTCCACGGCATCGTGGCGGGTGCGGCGGCGATCAGGTCGAACGCGGTGTTCGCCAAGATCTTCCGCACCGACACCGACCTGATGCTCACCTATGTGTTCGGCCGGTTGGGCCGCAATCAGCGCACGCTGATCGCGCTGTTCGCGAATGTGATCGGGCTCGGCCACGAGGACGGGTCGATCCGGGCGGGAAATGCCGAACACATGGCCACCATGCTGCTGCTCATCACCCAGTCGGCGGTGCAGTCGGCGGGCACGGTGGAGTCATTGCTGGCAGGCGCGGAGTTCGATGCCGAATTGTCCAGGGCTGTCGAGGGTTATCTGCTCCCGCTACCCGATAAGGACTGTGATGACTCCTGACTCCCGCTCTTCCGGTGCCACCCTGAACGCGGCGCGACGTACCGCCGACCTCATCGCGCTCGGCGACAATCCCGAGGTCGATCTGGTGGTGATCGGCGGCGGTGTGACCGGAGCCGGCGTCGCCCTCGACGCCGCAGCGCGCGGACTGCGCACAATCCTGGTGGAGCGCAACGACTTCGCGTTCGGCACCAGCCGCTGGAGTTCGAAGCTGGTGCACGGTGGTCTGCGGTATCTGGCGAGCGGACGGGTCGGGATCGCGCACGAGAGCGCGGTCGAACGCGGGATCCTGTTGCGCACCACCGCACCGCATCTGGTGCGCCCGCTCCCCCAGCTCGTTCCCTTGCTGCCCGGCATCAAGCTGGGCCAGAGTTCGCTCATCCGTGCGGGTTTCGCCGCCGGTGACGCGCTGCGGATCGCGGCGCGTACCTCCGTCGACACGTTGCCGCGCTCGCGCCGGGTGGCCGCCGCCGAGGCTCTGCGCTTGGCGCCGACCGTGCGACGGGACGGGCTGCGCGGTGGGTTGCAGGCTTGGGACGGTCAACTCGTCGACGACGCGCGTTTGGTCGTCGCACTGGCTCGCACGGCGGCCGCGACCGGCGCGACGGTGCTCACCCGGATGGAAGCCGTTGCGGCAACCGGTGATTCGGTCCAGCTGCGCGACACTCTCACCGGCGATACCTTGGCGATCCGGGCGCGCGCGGTCGTGAACGCGACCGGTGTGTGGGCGGGCGAGGTCGACCACAGCATCGAGTTGCGGCCCAGCCGCGGCACCCACCTCGTCTTCGACGCCGCGGCCTTCGGTGGGCTCAGCGCCGCGCTCACGGTGCCGGTGCCGGGCAGCATCAGCCGGTTCGTCTTCGCGCTGCCCGCCGCGCACGGCCGCGTCTACCTCGGACTCACCGACGAGGACGCACCCGGACCGATTCCCGACGTGCCCCAGCCCACCGAGGTCGAGATCGACTTCCTGCTCGACACCATCAACACCGCCCTGCGCGAACCGCTGACCCGCGCCGACATCCGCGGCAAGTTCGCCGGCCTGCGCCCACTGCTCAAAACCGCCGACGACAGCACCGCCGACATCTCCCGCGAACACGCGGTCCTCACCGCCCCCGACGGCCTGATCACCGTCGTCGGCGGCAAGCTCACCACCTACCGCCAGATGGCCCAGGACGCCGTCGACGCGGCAGTCGATCGGTCAGCGCTGCAGGCCGCGCCCTGCCGCACCACCCACCTTCCCCTCGTCGGCGCGGTCGCCGATGCGGCCCGCGATCGCATCGACGCGCCACCGGTCCTCATCGAGCGCTACGGCAGCGAAGCGAGCCAGATCGTCTCCGCGTGGCTCGCCGACCCCGCCCTGGCGGAACCGGTCGCCCCCGGAATCGATGTCACCGCAGCCGAATTCGACTTCGCCATCACCCACGAAGCCGCTCTCACCGTCGACGACCTCCTCGACCGCCGCACCCGCATCGGCCTGGTCGACACCGACCGCGAAGCCGCCGTCCCCGCCGCCGAAGCGGCCTTCGCCAGACACGCCGCGATCACCAGCTGAGCCCACCGCCGATCTGGTGGCGGCAAGCCTGCCGCCACCAGCCGCTCAGCCCGGAGCCGCCGGGCCGGGCACGATCACCACTGCCGGTTCAGTCGAATCGCCAATTCGCGAGTTCGGCGCGCATGGACGCGCGTGGCCACGCGTCGAGGCCGTGGGCCAGTTCGGTGGCACGGATCGCGCGCAGGCCCGGCGGTTCGTCTGCCGCGGGAATGTAGGTGAAGCCGAGGCGTTCGTAGTACGGGCCGTTCCACGGGACCTGGGTGAACGTGGTGAGCGTGATCTCGTGCAGGCCAACGGCCTTCGCCCAGCGCACCGCGTGATCGATCAGCCGCTTGCCGATCCGCGCGCCCGCGTAGGCCGGGTCGACGGAGACCTGGTCGACGTGGGGCTGCTCGTCGACAATGCCGAGAACCAGGTAGCCGATCGGGTGATCGCTGTCGTCGGGCCACACCCACGCGCGACCCTCGACGATGAAGGCGCGCAACACTTCCCACGGTGGGGGCTCATCGTCGGCGACGGCGGTCATCCCCACCTCGGCGAACGGTGCGCCCGCCCGCCGCTCGATCTCCTGCAGCGCCGCGATCTCCGCCTCACGCGCGAGGCGGACAGGTCCACCGACCACCGGGCGCCGGGCAGGCCGCTTCGCGGAATCCACGCCGGTCTCCCCCGCGATACCGCTGCCGCTCATCGCGCACCCACCGGGGTGGCGACGATTCCGTTGAGCAGCGCGCGCAGGGCCCAGCGGGCGCGGGCGTCACCGTCGCCGTCGCGCAGGTGCGTCTGCCACGCGATCATCGTCGGGAAGCGGGTGGGCAGGTCGGCCAGGCGCCGGGAGAGGTCTGCGCGGTACGCCGAGCCCCCGGCGCCGGAATTCTCGGCGGCCTCGGCGGCGATGTGGAGGTAGATCAGGTCAACGGCCCAGGTGGCGGTCGCGGGGTCGAGGCCACCTTCGCGCAGCAGGCTCAGCAACTGCTCGATCAGGCCGAGGGCGTGTTCGGTGGTCGGGAACCGGCCGAAGGCGACGAGCGCGAGACCGTCGTGGCGGCCGAGGGCATCGATCGAGGTCTCGACCAGCTGGGTCACCCGCGTACGCCAGTCACCCTCGGTGGGGACCGGGACCTGGGACAGCACGTGATCGAGCATCCCGATCAGCAGGTCGTCGCGATGGGCGACATAGACGTACAGCGACGCGGCGCCTGTGTCGAGTTCCTTCGCGACCCGGCGCATGGTGAGCGCGGCCGAGCCGTCGGTATCGAGGATGCGCAAGCCGGTTTCGATGACGAGGTCCCGGCTCAAGGGGACTTTCGCCGGTCGGGCCCGGCGACTGACGGGTGCGGCGTTCATGCGCCGATCCTACGCGGCCGACGAACACTGTTTGGTACGAACGGTGTTCGGAGTTCACCTACGGACCTTATCCCCGAGCGCCGGGCCATCTATGCTGACGGCGGAGACCTCGGTCGCGGTCTGCCGCACAGCGGGTCGGCCGAGGCCGCGGTGAAGGCCAGTCCGACAAGGAGGCGTTGATGCACGCGCATTCGTCCACCGTGGCAATCGTGCCGGGGACCGGGATCGTCGCCAGATTCGGCGATGTCGTCGTCTATCTGGCCGGGGAGACCCCGTCGACCGATCGGTTACTCGGAGCGGTGGAAACCGTCGCCAACAACACGGCAGCGAGCGCACCCGGTGCGGCATTGGCGCAGCGGCTGGCAGGCGTGGTGTTCGGCGGAGCTTCTGCCCCACCGCCTTTCGGTGTGCTCGCCCCGACCGCCGACGGGATGCTGATCCTGTTGCGCGGCGCGGTGATCGCCGAGATCTCCGGCGCGGAGGGCAACCGCCGCCTCGCCGGCGACCGGGCCTTCACCTGGGTCGACGAGATCATCCGCGAACCGGTCCGCCGGATCGCGGTCGGCGCCGAGATGGCCGATCCCACCAGCGCCAATCCGCGCACCGACCTGCGCGCGGGCATCGTCACCGGCAACGGTTTCGTTCTCAACCTGGGCCGACGCCGCAATCCGCCGCCCCGCCGGGTCGAATCCATCGACGAACCCGCACCGACCGAGGCCACCGGCTTCCAAGCCCTGCGCCCCCCGACCTCGCGGCCCACCGACACCAGCGACGCGCTCCCGGCCACCGCGGGATTCCCGGCACCGACGGCCGACCAACCCGCGACCTCGGGTTTTGCGCCCGACGCGGGCCGACCCGACAGTGAAACGGTGAGCACGGGCGAGCGGCCGAGCACCGCGGACGGCGTCACCGTGAGCACGGGCCCGCGCAACTCGCCCGCCGCCAACACACCCCGCGCGTGGTCGCAAGCACTCGATGCCGCCAACCGCGGTGAACCGGTCGCGTTGAGCAAAGGCACAGCGCCCCATAGCGGTTCGCGCGGCGCGCTGGTCACCGAAGACGGGCTCAGCTACCCACTGGACCGGCCTTACGTCCTCGGCCGCAACCCCTCGGGGGAAGAATCGGTACGCGCTTCCGCGGCGACGCCGATACTGATCGAGCGCGATCGGCTCGTCTCGCGGGTTCATGCCTTCGTCGCCCCCGACCGTGGCAAGGTGTTCGTCCGCGAGGCCCCCGCGACCTCCGGAACCTTCTTCGCCGCCCCCGACAGCGAACGCTGGTCTCGCGTCGGCACCCTCCCGATCGAATTGCAACCGGGATGGCGCCTGCGGATCAACGACTTCCTGCTGACCTACTGCGTGTAAATCACCTACTTGGTACTCACAGACCATCCCGACGCCCGTGCATCCAGCTCCACGGGCGTCGGATCGCGAATCGGCTCAGGCCTCGAGGGCGTCGAGCAGTGCCGCGCGCTGGCGAGCACCGAGGCCGCCGATGCGGCGATCCTCGGGAATCTCGGCCTGATCCATCAGCTTGGCAGCTTTGACCGGACCAACGCCCGGCAGTGCCTTGATCACGGCAGCGACCTTGGTCTTTTTCACCAGGTCATCGCTGTCGGCTTTCTTGAGCAGATCGGCGACGGTGACCTTGCCCTCCTTCACCTTGCCGATCAGTTCCGAGCGCGCCTTGCGCACGGCAGCCGCTTTGGCCAACGCCTCGGTGCGCTGTTCGGCGGTCATCGTAGGCAGTGCCATGTCTCCTCCGCTTCCACTCGTCACTCGAACATCTGATTGACGGACCGAGTAAACAGCACGAAATCGGCAGCACCAGTCCGACACACCGCGAGGATACGCCGATGAGTTTTGCGTGCCGAGTCCGTCGTATCTGGTGAAGGCCGAGCAAGACGGACCAAACGGACGAAAGGACGGGGCTGATCCGTCCTGAGTAACACCCTGATGACCTGCGACGACACATCATCAGAAGCACTTTTCGGGATCAAGGTTCAACGGCGAACCACGGAGGATCAACGAAGCTCCTCGGCTCCGGGCGCGACCGATTCACCAACGGTCGTCACCGTCTCCCGTTCTGCTCCATCGACAGCTACACAGTTGTGCGCCAGACATTTTCAGCGCCCGCGGGTCGAGTAATTCGGGCCCGCGGGTGTGGTACCCCCGCTCGATGCGCAACAATGACGCGACCCGGCGAACCCTTTTGCTACCTGGAGTTGCGATGCGCGAGGAACACCCGCTCGATCACGAGGTCACCGCTCTGCCCGTGCGGGTGGAACGGGCCAGGCGCCGCATCGCCTATCAGTCCGATCCGGCACTGACCGACGCGCTGTCCGAAGACGAGTTGCGCGCCGAGCGCGAACTCGCCGAAAAAATCCGCACCTACGAGCGCGACCAGCGCTGGAAGCACATCAAGGCCGCCTCCTCACACGCCGACCGCCTGCGTGACACCACCGCGGAGCTCGAGCGGGCCGAGATGTCGGACCTGATGCTGGCCCGCAAGGCCATCGCCGCGCAACGCCGCGAGTCCAACCCGCGCGCCCGCCTCGCCTCGCTCTATCAGCACCGCACCTGGTCGTTGCGGGCGCTGGCCGGCGTGGTGATCACGGGCATGCTGTGGTCGGCGGTGAACGTCCAGCACAACATCGCCCCCGGCGGACCCAGCGATCCGCTCTACTGGGCCAGCTTCGGCCTGGAGGCGATGATCAGCGTGTGCCTGATCATCATCATGATCGGCACCACGCGGGTGGCCGAGTGGGGCGTGATGGGCAACCGCAACCAGGTTCTGGTGGCCGAGCTGTTCCTGCTCACGCTGACCATCGCCCTCAACACCTATCCGCACCTGAGCGCGCAGCACTGGTACGACGCCGCTGTGCACGCGGTGGCCCCGGTGATGATCGGTGTCGCACTGCTCATCCACAATGCCGCCAGCGCCCGCTACAGCACCGCGATCGTCCGTGCCAGCGCGGAGATCCCGGTAGACGACGGCGACGATCTCCTGGCCGCGCCGAGCCTGGGGAACCCGGCCCTCAACTAGCGCCCACCGACACATAGCGAAGGGCCCCTCCGGATCAGATCCGAAGGGGCCCTTCGCTGTTGGTTTGTTACGCCGACTTCTCGCGACGCTCCGGACGCTGCGCCTTCCGCGGCACGATCGTCGGGAGGACGTTGTCGATGACGGTGTCGGCGTTCACGACCACCTTGGCGACGTCGTCGCGGCCGGGGATGTCGTACATCACCGGCAGCAGGACCTCTTCCATGATGGCGCGCAGGCCACGAGCGCCGGTGCCCCGCAGGATGGCCTGATCGGCGATCGCCTCGAGGGCGTCGGTGGTGAACTCGAGATCGACGCCGTCCATCTCGAACAGCCGAACGTACTGCTTGACCAGTGCGTTCTTCGGCTCGGAGAGGATTGTGACCAGCGATTCCTTGTCCAGGTTCGTCACCGAGGCGACGACGGGCAGGCGGCCGATGAACTCGGGGATCAGACCGAACTTGATCAGATCCTCTGGCATCACGTCGGCGAAGTGGTCGTCGGTGTCGACCTCGGCCTTGGAGCGCACCTCGGCGCCGAAGCCGATGCCGCGGTGACCGGTGCGGTCGGAGATGATCTTCTCCAGGCCCGCGAAGGCACCCGCCACGATGAACAGCACGTTGGTGGTGTCGATCTGGATGAACTCCTGGTGCGGGTGCTTGCGACCGCCCTGCGGCGGCACACTCGCCTGGGTGCCCTCCAGGATCTTCAGCAGCGCCTGCTGCACACCCTCGCCCGACACATCGCGGGTGATCGACGGGTTCTCGCTCTTGCGGGCGATCTTGTCGACCTCGTCGATGTAGATGATGCCGGTCTCGGCGCGCTTGACGTCGTAGTCGGCGGCCTGGATCAGCTTCAGCAGGATGTTCTCGACATCCTCACCGACATAGCCCGCCTCGGTGAGCGCGGTGGCGTCGGCGATGGCGAACGGCACGTTCAGCATCTTGGCCAGGGTCTGCGCGAGGTAGGTCTTACCGCAGCCGGTGGGGCCGAGCATCAAGATGTTCGACTTGGCCAGCTCCACGGTCTCACCGCGGCTGTCGCGACCCTTGTCGCCCGCCTGGATGCGCTTGTAGTGGTTGTAGACCGCGACGGCGAGGGTCCGCTTGGCGGTGTCCTGGCCGATCACGTAGTTCTCCAGGAAATCCCGGATCTCCGAAGGCTTGGGCAACTCGTCGAGCTTCACTTCGCTCGACTCGGCCAGCTCTTCTTCGATGATCTCGTTGCACAGGTCGATGCACTCGTCGCAGATATACACCCCGGGGCCCGCGATGAGCTTCTTGACCTGCTTCTGGCTCTTTCCGCAGAACGAGCACTTCAGCAGATCGCCGCCGTCTCCGATGCGCGCCATCTCGTAGGTCCCTACTTCCTTGTCCGAGTGCGACCGTCGTCCCCCGATTGGGCCGGAAATACGTCTCGGTGCCGTCAATCAGAGCAATGGTCCCTGAGTCGACCGTACCTGTTGTGCGCGAGACAGGTCGACAACTCGCGCATGTTCGATGTGAAGGGTTGTGCGGGTTCTCACCATTGTGGGCCAAGCCCGGTGAAAAAACCGGGCCCGCCGCCCAGATCAGGACAGCGGGCCCGGGCGTGTCACTTCTGTCCGCTGAGCTTGCGGTAGTCGAAGACCTGATCGATGATGCCGTAGTCCTTGGCTTCGTCGGCGGTCAGGATCTTGTCGCGGTCGGTGTCCTTGCGGACCTGCTCCTCGGGCTTGCCGGTGTGGCGCGAGATGGTGACTTCCATCAGGCGACGCATCCGCTCGATCTCGGCCGCGGCGATCTCGAGGTCGGACACCTGACCCTGCACACCGCCGGAGGACGGCTGGTGGATCAGGATGCGCGCGTTGGGCAGTGCGGCACGCTTACCGGGGGCACCGGCGGCCAGCAGCACCGCGGCGGCCGAGGCGGCCTGACCCAGGCAGACCGTGACCACGTCGGGGCGCACGTACTGCATGGTGTCGTAGATCGCCATCAGCGCGGTGAACGAGCCACCGGGCGAGTTGATGTACATGGTGATGTCGCGGTCGGGGTCCTGGGACTCCAGCACCAGCAGCTGCGCCATGATGTCGTTCGCCGAGACGTCGTCGACCTGGTTGCCCAGGAAGATGATGCGCTCCTCGAACAGCTTGTTGTACGGGTCGGAGGTCTTGACGCCGAACGAAGTCTGCTCGGTGAACTGCGGCAGGATGTAGCGCGACTGCGGGAGGCCCGCAGCGGAGCCGCCATGGCCGGCGCGCGGGTCGAAGAGGTTGGCCATCTTTATCTCCAAGCTTGTCTCGAGTGAGGGGGGACGGCGGCGTTACTTCGCCTGGTTCGCGTGCGCGACCACGTGGTCGATGAAGCCGTATTCCAGGGCTTCCTTCGCCGTGAACCAGCGGTCGCGGTCCGCATCCTCGGTCACCTGCTCCACCGACTTGCCGGTGTGCAGCGACTGCAGTTCGTTGAGCTCACGCTTGGTGTGGGCGAACTGCTCGGCCATGATCGCGATATCGGCCGCCGAACCACCGATGCCCGCCGACGGCTGGTGCATCATGATCCGGGTGTGCGGCAGCGCGAAGCGCTTGCCCTTGGTGCCCGCGGTGAGCAGGAACTGCCCCATCGATGCCGCCAAGCCCATGCCGTAGGTGGCGATGTCGCACTCGGCGAACTGCATGGTGTCGTAGATCGCCATGCCCGCGGTGACCGAGCCACCGGGGGAATTGATGTAGAGAGCGATGTCCCTGGTCGAATCCTCGGCCGAGAGCAGCAGGATCTGCGCGCAGATCTTGTTCGCGATGTCGTCGTCCACCTGGCTGCCCAGGAAGATGATCCGCTCGCGCAGCAGACGCTCGTACACCGAATCACTGAGGTTGAGACCAGCAGTAGTGGCTGTCATGACCCCTGCCTGGTTGATTGTCACGGATACCTGCCTTCTCTTCTCACCGATTGCTACGGCCATACGAATACGGGTCGTCGTCACAAACACTAACGAAGCAGGGCGGCACCGAACTCCCGGTACCGCCCCTCTTCGCTCACAGCGCAATCAAATCACGCGGGCAAAACCTACTCAGCAGCGGCTTCGTCCAGCTCGATTTCAGCGGAATCCGCAGGGTCACCGAACATTTCGGTCGTGTCGACCACGTTGCCGTCGGAATCGGTAACCTTCACCTGACCGACAACTCCGGCCAGCGCCTTGCCGCGTCGCACGTCGGCGAAGACCGCACCGAGCTGGCCCGCCTGCTGCACCTGCTGGATGAACTGCTCCGGCGACATGCCGTAACGCTGGGCCTGGAACAGGATCCGCTCGGTCAGCTCCTGCTGGCCGACCTGGGTGTTCTCGGCCTCGGCGATGGCGTCGAGCAGCAGCTGGGTCTTCACCGACTTCTCGGCGGCTTCCTGGGTGTCCTTGTCGAACTCCTCGCGGGAGGAGCCCTGCGCCTCGAGCGCCTCGGCCAGCTTGGCCTCGTCGTGGTCGAAACCGTGCACGGCGTCGTGGACCACGGCGTCGACCTCGGCCTTGACGACGGCCTCGGGCAGCGGGACCTCGACGGTCTCGAGCAGGGTGTCGAGCACCTTGTCGCGGATCGAACCGGCCTGCTCGACCTTCTTGACGCGCTCGACGCGGCCCTTCAGGTCTTCCTTGAGCTCGTCGATGGTGTCGAACTCGCTCGCCAGCTGGGCGAACTCGTCGTCGGCCTCGGGCAGCTCGCGCTCCTTGACCGACTGCACGGCCACGGTGATCAGTGCTTCCTTGCCCGCGTGGTCGCCCGCCACCAGGGTGGAGGTGAACTCGGCGGACTCGCCGGCCTTCAGGCCGATGACGGCCTCGTCGAGGCCCTCGATCAGCTGACCCGAACCGACCTCGTGCGACAGGCCGGTGGTGGCCGCCTCGGGGACGTCCTCACCATCGACGGTGGCCGACAGGTCGATCGACACGAAGTCGCCATCGGCAACGGCCCGCTCGACACCGGTGAGGGTGCCGAAGCGCTGACGCAGCGAGGTGAGCTGCTCCTCGATGTCGTCGTCACCGATGGTGAAGGAATCGACAGTCACCTCGATGCCCGAGTAATCGGGCAGGGTGATCTCGGGGCGCACGTCGACCTCGGCGGTGAACGCCAGCTCTTCGCCGTCTTCGATCTTGGTGATCTCGATCTCGGGCTGGCCGATGACCTTGACCTCAGCGGTCTGAATGGCCTCGGCGTACTTGTTCGGCAGTGCGTCGTTGACGACCTGCTCGAGCACGGCGCCACGGCCGACACGGGTCTCGATCAGCTTGGCCGGAGCCTTGCCGGGACGGAAGCCGGGGATCTTGACCTGCTGTGCCAGCGCCTTGTAGGCCTTGTCGAAGTCGGGCTTCAGCTCCTCGAAGGGCACCTCGACGTTGATCCGGACCCGGGTCGGGCTCAGCTGCTCGACGGTGCTCTTCACGGACATACTCCTTGGTTCGTAGTTCATGGTGGTGTCCCCGCATGGGGCAACGCGCCCTGAGTAGGAGCGGCGCACGCATCCCGACCAGGGTAGTTGACCGCCTGCGCGGTCGCGCAATCGGCGGTTGGTTGTGGGTTCGGTCCGGTACCGCGCTAGCGGCCGACCTGCACCGCGTCGGTCACGAAGACCAGCGTCTCGTTCGGCGCGACACCGTTGCCGCCTTCGCCGTAGCCCAGGTTCGGCGGCACGATCAGCAGCCTGCGCGTGCCCTGCTGCACGCCGATCAGGCCCTCGTCCCAGCCCTGGATGACCTGGCCCGCGCCGAGGGTCAGCCCGAACGGCTTGCCGCGCTGGAAGGAGCTGTCGAGCACCTGCTTGTCCGACCAGGTGACCAGCTCGTAGTTCATGGTCAGCGGCTGCCCCGCCACCGCGCCGGGCCCGCTGCCGACCACCAGATCCTTGACGATCAAGGTCTTGGGCACATCGCAGGTGTCGGGGATGGTGATCTTGGGCGCCTCGCCGAATCCACCGCTGACCTTCACGTCGTCGGCCGTGCATTCGAGGCCCGTGCTCGCGGTGTTCCCGCCCGCCGCGGTCGAACTCGGCGAGCTGCTCGAATCCGTGTCGGAGCCGCAGGCCGCTGTCGTAATCGCGGCGGCCGCGACGAGTCCGATTCCGATGATCCTGCCGAGAGAATGCATGGCCCGCAGAGTAATCGACCGCCGTTGCCCGGTCGGGAACCGGCACGACGGTAGGCTCGGCGGTGCGTTTCTCCACCGGGTGTCACCGGTCCCCGATCGGCGCCCGTGCAGGCCCTCGCGGCGCGGACGGCGCCGTGAGCTCACCGAGTGCGAGGAGAGTCCGCGATGATCGGGAACACCTTGGGCGACACCGCGGCGGACAACGTGGGCGACGGTCAGGGCGAGACCATCGCCCCGACGCCCTACGTCCTCACCGACGCACCCGGTCCCCTCTCGCGCGCCGAGCTCGTCGCGGTCGACGCGTGGTGGCGGGCGTCGAACTATCTCGCGGTCGGCCAGATCTACCTGATGAGCAATCCGCTGCTCCGCACCCCGCTGTTTCCCGAGGACATCAAACCGCGTCTGCTCGGCCACTTCGGCACCGTGCCCGGCCTGAATCTGGTGTGGGCTCATGCCAACCGGGTGATCCGGGATCGCGGGCTGAACGCGGTGTTTGTCGCCGGCCCCGGGCACGGCGGACCGGGTCCCAACGCCTGCGCTTGGCTCGAGGACGCCTACGCCGAACTCGAGCCGGACATCCCGCGCGACATCGACGGCATGCGCAGATTCTTCCACCGGTTCTCCTTCCCCGGCGGCGTGCCGAGTCACTGCGCGCCGGAGACGCCAGGGTCGTTCCACGAGGGCGGTGAGCTCGGCTACTGCCTGCTGCACGCCTACGGCGCCGCCCTGGACAACCCCGATCTCATCGTGTTCTGCGTGGTCGGCGACGGCGAGGCCGAGACCGGTCCCCTCGCGGGCAGCTGGCACGCGAACAAATTCCTCAACGCGGGCCGCGACGGCGCGGTGGTGCCGATCCTGGCGCTCAACGAGTACAAGATCGCCAATCCGACGATCTTCGCCCGCATCCCCGAGGAGGAACTGGTCGAACTGCTGCGCGGCTACGGCTACGAACCGCTGATCGTCTCCGGTAACGACCCCGCACCGGTCCACCAGGCGATGGCTACCGCGATGGACACCTGCGTGGACCGGATCGCGCAGTTCCAGCGGGCCGCTCGCGAAGACGGTGACATGAAACGGCCCCGCTGGCCGATGATCGTGATGCACACACCGAAGGGCTGGACCTGTCCCCCGGTGGTCGACGGCGAACGGGTCGAGGGCACATTCCGCGCGCATCAGGTGCCGCTGCCCAACGCGCGCACCGATCCCGAGCACCGTCGGGTGCTGGAGCTGTGGTTGCGGTCGTATCGGCCGGAGGAGTTGTTCGAGCAGGACGGCTCGCCGGTGCCCGCCCTGCTGGAACAGGTCCCCGCGTATCCGATGAGCCTGAATCCGGTCGCGAACGGCGGCTTGCTGATTCGCGATCTCGACCTGCCCGATTGGCGCGACTACTGCGTGGATGTCGTTGCGCCCGGCGCGGGCCGGCACGAGGCGACCGAGATTCTCGGCAGCTGGCTGCGCGATGTCACCGCCCGCAATCGGCACAATTTCCTCACCTTCGCCCCCGACGAACTGGTCAGCAACCGGTTGCAGGACATTCTCGAGGTGACCGGGCGCGACTGGCAGGAGGAAGTCGGTCGCTGGGATGTGGATCTGTCGACGGTCGGTCGCGCGGTCGAAGTGCTGTCCGAGCACATGTGCGAAGGCTTGCTCGAGGGATACCTGCTGACCGGCCGCCACGGCGTCTTCACCTGCTACGAGGCATTCATCCACATCGTCGACGCCATGTTCAATCAGCACGCCAAGTGGCTCGATGCCAGCCTGAAGGTGCCGTGGCGGCGCAAGATCGCCAGCCTGAACTATCTGCTCACCTCGCATGTGTGGCGTCAGGACCACAACGGGTTCACCCATCAGGATCCCGGTTTCCTCGATGTGGTGGCGAACAAGAGCCCCGATATCGTGCGCGTGTATCTGCCGCCGGATGCCAATACCCTGCTGTCGACCTACGACCACTGCCTGCGGTCGCTGCACTACGCCAATGTGGTCGTGGCAGGCAAACAGCCAGGACCGGACTGGCTGACAGCGGAGGAGGCGGCGCTGCACTGCACCCGTGGGCTCGGGATCTGGGAGTGGGCATGTCACAACGACGACCCAGGCACCACGCCCGATGTCGTGCTCGGCTGCGCGGGCGACGTGCCGACCCTGGAAACCCTGGCCGCGGTGGCTATCCTGCGAGATCGACTGCCGGACTTACGGATTCGGTTCATCAATGTCGTCGACCTGATGCGCATGCTGCCCGCGGGCGAACACCCGCACGGCCTGCCCGATGCCGAGTTCGACGCCCTGTTCACCACCGACCGTCCGGTGATCTTCGCCTTCCACGGCTACCCGTGGCTGGTGCACCGGCTCACCTACCGCCGCACTAATCACGCGAACCTGCACGTGCGCGGTTATAAGGAGAAGGGCACCACCACCACGCCCTTCGACATGGTGATGCTCAACGATCTCGACCGTTTCCATCTGGTGCTCGATGTGATCGACCGTGTTCCGGGCCTGTGTGAGCGGGCGGCGGGCCTGCGCCAGGAGATCGTCGACGCCCGGTTGATCGCGCGCCGCTGGACCCGCGAGCAGGGCGAGGACATCCCGGTCGTCGCGAATTGGGTCTGGCCGGACTCGGCGATCCCCACCGTGGGGTAACGCAGTTGCGGCGCGGGCCCGCCCTGCACGACGATGAAAGGAATATGACCGAATCCCGCCGCACCGACCTCCTCCCCCGCGACCGCCGCGACCTGACCGGACCGTTCGACGTGATCGGCGATGTCCACGGTTGCCGCAGCGAACTGGAGACCCTGCTCGGCGAACTCGGCTACGCCCTCGACCGCGACGACCGTGGCCGCGCGATCGGTGCCGCTCACCCCGAGCGTCGCACGGTGGTCTTCGTCGGCGACCTCGTCGACCGGGGACCCGACACCCCCGGGGTGCTACGCCTGGCGATGGGGATGGTGGCGGCGAAAACCGCCCTGTGCGTCACCGGCAACCACGACCACAAGCTGATGCGCGCCCTCGACGGCCGCAACGTCCGCATCGCGCACGGCCTCGAAGAGTCGCTGTCCCAGCTGGCCGACGAAGACCTCGAATTCCGCACCGCCGCACACACATTCCTGCGCGACCTGCCCAGCCATTACCTCCTCGACCGCGGCAAGCTCGTCGTGGCCCACGCCGGTCTGCCGGAAAGCCTGCACGGCAGCACCTCCGGCCGCGCCCGCTCCTTCGCCCTCTACGGCGCACCCACCGGCGAGCTCGACCAGCACGGCTACCCCATCCGCTACGACTGGGCCAAGGACTACCGAGGCACCCCCACCGTCCTCTACGGCCACACCCCGGTCCCCACCCTCACCTGGGTCAACAACACCCTCTGCCTCGACACCGGCGCCGTCTTCGGCGGCACCCTCTCCGCCCTGCGCTACCCCGAGCTGACGACGATCTCGGTCCCCGCCGAACAGATCTGGAGCGAACGCGCGGGCATCACCCCGACCGCCTGACGGGTGCTAGGCCTACCATCAGCAGCGGACGACCCGACTCATCGACGAGGAGAGGTTCATGCGCGCTACATTTCTCGCACTGTCCGTACTCGCTCCGCTCATGGTCTGCGGTGTCGCGAGCGCCGATCCGGCACCCGGGGGGACGGGGTCGCTGACGGCGTGGGCGTTCACCGGACGGGAGCCGATTCCGGTGAATCGGGCCGATATCGAGGTCACGCCGTGCGATGCGAAGCAGGTGGTCGCCACGCTGGTGAGCGGGGCCGACGGGCGGGCCACGGTGGCGCTGCCGGTGGGCTGTTACGAGGCGAAGGTGGTGACCGTGCCCGGCGGCTGCGGGTTGGCCGTCACGGAGCCGGTGCGCGTCACCGTGGCAGCGGGCACCGAAGCACGGGCGGACTTCCGGTTCGGCTGCGCCTGAGGCGACTTTCAGTCCTTCGGGCCGCCCGCCACATAGATGACCTGGCCCGACACGAAGCCGGCACCCTCGCTCGCGAAGAACGAGGCGGTGTTGGCGATGTCGTCGGGCGTGCCGACCCGGTTGACCGGGATCTGTGCCGCGGCAGCCGCTTTGAACGACTCGAAGTCGACGCCGACACGGGCGGCCGTCGCGGCGGTCATCTCGGTTTCGATGAAGCCGGGGGCGATCGCGTTGGCGGTGACGCCGAATCTGCCGAGCTCGAAGGCGAGGGTCTTGGTGAAGCCCTGCATGCCCGCCTTGGCCGCGGAGTAGTTGGCCTGGCCGCGGTTGCCCAGTGCCGAGGTGCTCGACAGGTTGACGATGCGACCGAACTTCGCCTCGACCATGTACTTCTGCACGGCGCGGGTCATCAGGAAGGCACCGCGCAGGTGCACGTTCATGACAGTGTCCCAGTCGTTCACCGACATCTTGAACAGCAGGTTGTCGCGCAGCACGCCCGCGTTGTTGACCAGCACGGTCGGCGCGCCGAGCACGGTGGCGATCCGCTCCACCGCGGCGGCGACGGCCGCTTCATCGGCCACATCGGCACCGACCGCGAGAGCTTCGCCCCCGGCGGCTTTGACATTTGCGACGGTGCCCGAGCAGGCGGCTTCGTCGAGATCGAGCACAGCGACGGCATATCCGTCGGAAGCGAGCTTGACCGCAACCGCGGCGCCGATGCCACGGGCGGCTCCGGTGACGATCGCGACCTTGCGTTGCGTGGACATCCGTCTCCTACAGGCCTGTAGCTGGGCGAATGGTGATGGTCGGGGTGACAGGATTTGAACCTGCGACCCTCCGCTCCCAAAGCGGATGCGCTACCAAGCTGCGCTACACCCCGATACCTCACCGGCGAGAGCACCGTCGAGGCAATACATGTTTGAGCGGGTGACGGGAATCGAACCCGCACCATCAGCTTGGAAGGCTGAGGTTCTACCATTGAACTACACCCGCAGGCATACGACATCGATGGGATCGCCACGATGTCGTGTGCGCCATGACTGTACCGAACCCCGCGCGAAAAATGCCAATCCGGCCCCTGCCTGCCCGATTGATGCGCCCCGGCCGGCGGTGTACCCAACTCCCCACGCGACCAACCATCGCCATGCCCGATTAGGGCCTAATGACCCTAGCCCCGAATCGCCCTCCCAGCGACGATGGTTGGTGCGCTCACGGGGACCGGCGCCAGCTCCAGCGGGGGATTAAACAGGAGAATTTTCCTTAAAAACCTGGCACGTGGGCGGCGAGTAGGCCACCATGAGAGTGCGCGTGACGGCTACTGCCATATCGTCACGACTCGCATCCCGTGCCAGGAGGGACCCATGGCGACGCAACGTCCACCGCCCAGCGGAGGGCATCACGCTGCACGTTTCGGCTCCCGAAACTTTTTCGGGAAATTGTGTAACGCCGGAGACGCTGCAGCGATGTCATAGCCGATCGCCATTCGCGAGAGACCTAGAGAACACGTTCCAGAACGTGACTTTTCGGTCTCGGGTGGCTTGCTAGGATCCTTTTTGCCGGACGGGGGTATCTGGAAAGGGGGCGGTGAGCGTGTGCCGAACTCGGTGGACCCAACCGCGTAGCAGTGCGAATGATCGAGGTGGCAAGACCGTCGCCACCTACCGCCGGTGATATCGATGACCCACATCGAGCCACCGGTAGCCGCGATGGCCCGCGCCTGGGCCCGCGCGGTATGCGCCGAACCGGGCTCGTCCACGGCGCCGCACCAGTTGGAGCCGGTGCTCGTCGAGATCGTCGAGCGGCTGCTGCACCTGGCTCGGACCGAACCGTTCCCGGTGCCACAGGCGCGCAAGCTCGGCGCGCGATTGGCCGAGGCGCCCTTCGAACGCACCAGAATGCTGGCCCATGCCAGTCGCTGGCTGCTCGGCTTCCCCTCGGGGGTCCCGGGTTCGCTGGTGGCGACCCGCTGGCCGCTGGTGGCCAGCCAGGCCATCGACAGCTACGCACAGGCACTCCAGGAACGCGCTCTGGCGCAACAGGAACAGAACATCTCGGCGAAAGTGTCACTGCGCGTTCAGGAGATCGCCGCGCTGCAGCACCGCTTGCGCCACGAGGCGACCCACGACGCACTCACCGATCTCGCGAACCGCACACTGCTGCAAGAACGGGTACGCGCGTTCGCCGCCGACCCGAGCCGCGGTGTCGGTGTGCTGGTGGTGGACCTGGACCGCTTCAAACAGATCAACGACGGCTACGGACACGCGATCGGCGACGAGGTACTGGTCGAACTGGCCAACCGCTTGCGTGAGGTGTGCCCGCCCGACACGGTGATCTGCCGATACGGCGGCGACGAGTTCGTGGTCGCGGCGAACCCGCGCCGCGACACCCTCGGCGAGCTGGCACACCGCGTGGTCGCCGCACTGCGCGACCCGGTGTGGTCGAGCGCGGGCCCCGTACCGGTTTCGGCCAGTGTGGGCACCGCTTTCTGCCCACCGGGAAAGACGTGCGATTTCACCGACCTGTTGCGTCGCGCCGACCGCGCGATGTACTCGGCGAAATCGGCGGGCGGGCGGCGTTTCGCGCTCGCTGAATCGGGCGACCCCGAACTGGGAACGGCGGTCGCCGGCTGAGTCGGATCGCGAAGCCTGCACTTCGCGGTCCGGCTCAGCCGACTTCTATTCGGGCTGGCAGGTGGGGCACCAGAAGAGGTTCCGGCCTTCCATGATCTTGTACGCGATGGGGGTCGCGCAGACTCGGCACGGTTCGCCCTGGCGGCGGTAGACGTAGGTGCGGGGGCGGTCCTTGTTGTACGACGGTGCGCCGGTGTCGTGTTCGGGGCGGACCACGTGCATGCGGCCGGTGGTGACGCCGATCGGCATGAGATCGACCAGGTCGGCCCAGAGGGCGTCCCATTCGGGGGCGGTGATCGAGGTGCCGGGGCGGAAGGGCGAGATGCCGTGGCGGAAAAGGACTTCCGCGCGGTAGACATTGCCGACGCCGGCGATCAGGGCCTGATCCATCAGCAGTGCGCCGATCGCCCTGCGGGAGCGGCGGATTCGCGCACCCGCCCGTTCGTGGTCGGCATCGGCGCGTAACGGGTCGGCGCCGAGGCGCGCGGTGAGTGCGTCCACTTCGGGTGGTATCAGCACTTCACACGCCGTCGGCCCGCGCAGATCGGTGCCGAAATCCGTTGCGGCACCGAGCATTCGCATCCGCACTTGCCCGACCGGCGCCGCCATCGGCAACTCGACCTCGCTGAAGGTGCCGTACAACCCGAGATGCACATGCACCGTCAACCCGGACGCGTAGTGATGCAGCAGATGCTTCCCATAGGCCTCGGCCCGCTCGAACACCTGCCCGTCCACCAGCGCGGCACCCTCGGTGAACCGGCCCTGCGGACTCGAAACCCGCACCACCCCACCGGAAAACCGCTGCTGATGCAGATCGGCGATCCGGTGGAGGGTATGTCCTTCAGGCACTACTCAGTAGGCGGGGACCGCGGGGGCTTCGCCCGACTTCTCGTAGTCGGACAGGATGTCGATGCGGCGCTGGTGGCGCGGTTCTTCCGACCAGGCCTGCGCGAGGAACGCGTCGACGATGGCCAGCGCTTCCTCGGTGGAGTGCATGCGGCCGCCGATGCCGATCAGCTGGGCGTTGTTGTGTTCGCGGGCCAGCTTGGCGGTTTCGACGCTCCAGGCCAGGGCGCAGCGGGCGCCGGGGACCTTGTTGGCGGCGATCTGCTCACCGTTGCCACTGCCACCGAAGACCAGGCCCAGCGAGCCCGGATCGGCGACGGTGCGCCGCGCCGCCTCGATGCAGAAGGCGGGGTAGTCGTCGAGGGCGTCGTATTCGAGGGCGCCACAATCGACGACCTCGTGTCCGGCCGCCTGCAGATGGGCCTTGACGTGATTCTTCAGTTCGAAACCGGCATGGTCGGCACCCAGGTAAACGCGCATGGCTGCGATTGTCGCAGGCCCGCTTAGAGTCGTTTCATGCACCCGCACGAACCGCATTCCCCGCATTCGGCAGGTTCCCCGCCGGAGCACACCGGCCAGCAGCCCGACCGAACACCGTCGCTGGACAAGAACACCGCGCCACCGTCGCCGTGGGCCCAACCCGATCCACGGACCGGCGGTTTCCCCGCCCAGAGCAGCCACGCGCAGCCGCCGACCGGCCCGTATCCGCCCCTCGCTCCCGGCTACTACCCGCCGAGCGGTCCGCCCGCACCGCCGCAGCTCCGGCCGCGCGGCCTGATGCCGTGGGATCGCCCGGCCCGGCACCCGTGGGAGATCCCGCTGCTGATCGTGGTCATCATGATCACCGCGGTCGCCTATCTGCTGGCGCTGCTGCTCATGACGGTCGAACTGTTCACCGATCCCGTCGTCGACGAGAAGGGCGTGGAGCAAACCGGTTCGATCGTCACCAGTCCGTATGTGCTGCTGCTGTTGTTCGCGCCGGTGCTGCTGTGGGCCGGTCGTGGTCTGAACTACGCGACCCAGCGCGCGAACGGCGTGAAGATGTCGCCCACCCAGTTCCCCGAGGGGTTCCGGATGGTGCAGGAAGCGGCGGCGCGATTCGGGATGCGCAAGGCACCGGACGCGTATGTGATCCTGGGCAACGGCCAGATCAACGCCTTCGCCTCCGGGCACGGGTTCCGCCGGTTCGTCGTGGTCTACAGCGACCTGTTCGAGATCGGCGGCGCCGCACGCGAACCGGACGGGCTCGCGTTCATCATCGGCCATGAAGTCGGCCATATCGCGGCAGGTCACGTGTCATATTGGCGCCAGCTCGGCATGTTCGTGGCGCCGTGGTTGCCGGTGATCGGGTCGTCGCTGATCCGCGCCCAGGAGTACACCGCCGACAATCACGGCTTCTGCTACCGGCCGCCCGGCGCGGCCACCGCGATGGCGACTCTCGCCGCGGGCAAGTACCTCAATACCGATGTCGGTGTCGACGAGATGGCCGATCGGGCCGTGCTCGAGCGGGGCGGTTTCATCTGGCTGGTCAACGCGATGGCCAGCCATCCGGTGCTCACCTGGCGGATGTGGGCGCTGCGTGACCGCAGCAGGCCGGGCCCGATGTTCTGGCGACCGAGCGCACCGCATCCCGGCATGATCCCGCCGCAAGGCGGTTATCCGCTCAATTCGGCGCCGCCCGCGCTGCCGCCGAAGCCGGTCTGATCGGTGGGGGTGCCGATACCGGCACCCCCACCTCCGGCGATCAGTCGAAGACCGGGTCCTCGGTGCGGGTGCGCTTGAGCTCGAAGAAGTGCGGGTACGAGGCCAGCGCGACCACGCCGTCCCACACCCGGCCCGCGTCCTCACCGCGCGGGATGCGCGAGAGCACCGGCCCGAAGAACGCGGTCCCGTTCACGTGGATGGTCGGCGTGCCCACGTCGGGGCCGACCTTGTCCATGCCCGCGTGATGGCTCGCCCGCAGCACCTCGTCGTAGTCGGTGCTGGTGGCGGCCTGCGCGAGTTCGGCGGGCAGGTCCAGCTCGGCGAGCGCGTCGGCGATGACCGCGTCGAAGGTCTCCTGCAGCGTCTCGCGCTCGTACTCGGCCCTGCGGTCGTGGATGCGGGTACCCATCGCGGTGTAGAGCGGCGACAGGATGTCGTCGCCGTACTTCTCACCAGCGGCGGTGACGACCCGAACCGGGCCCCACGCGGCGGCCATCATGTCGACATAGCGTTCCGGCAGGTCGTCTTTGCCCTCGTTGAGCACCGACAGGCTCATCACGTGGAAGCGCGCGTCGATATCGCGCACCTTCTCGACTTCCAGGATCCACCGGGAGGTGATCCAGCACCACGGGCACAGCGGGTCGAACCAGAAATCGGCGACATCCTTGGTGGCCTGTTCGCTCACGATGGGTTCCTCTCGGGTCAGCTGCGGCGGGTCGGGTCGCCCCACCGACTGGTGCAACCGCATCGCCGCCGGAATCGTTCCCGTGGGCGAAAACGCGCACTAAGCTCGGGTTGCGAGGAGTCCGGGTCGTCCGCGAGAAGGGGTCCGTTCATGAGCTCGAATCAGCATTTCGTCGTCATCGGTGGAGGTCTGGGCGGAGCGAAAATCGCCGAAGCCTTACGCGCCAACGATTTCGACGGTCGCGTTACCCTGCTGGCCGCCGAAGAAGAGCTGCCGTATGAGCGCCCGCCACTGTCCAAACAGCATCTGGCGGGCACCCAGCAACTGCCCGATTTCACCGTCGACTCGGCCGCCTGGTACCGCGATCACCACGTCGACCTGCGGCTGGGCACCACCGCGACCGCGTTCGATCCGGTCGCCAAGACCGTGACGCTGCCCGACGGTTCCACGCTCGACTACGACAAGCTGGCCCTGGCCACCGGTTCGCGAGCCCGCACGCTCGACATCCCCGGCGCCGATGCCCCGAACGTCTACACACTGCGCACCATCGGCGATTCGAACGCGCTGCTCGAGATCCTGGGCACGGACCGTCGCCTGGTCATCATCGGGGCGGGGTGGATCGGTCTCGAGGTCGCCGCGCAGGCTCGGGCCAAGGGTGTCGAGGTGACGGTGATCGAGACGGCCGAGCTGCCGCTGTTCACTGTGCTCGGTCCCGAGATGGGCAGCTTCTACGCCGATCTGCATCGCGCGCACGGCGTCGACCTGCGCACGAGCACCTCCGTCGACGCGATCCTCACCGACGAGGGCGAGGCGACCGGTGTGCAGCTCGGCGACGGCACCGTTGTCCCGGCACAGGCGGTGCTGGTGGCGGTGGGCGCGCAGCCCAATATCGAGGCGGCGACCGCGGCAGGCCTTGCGGTCGACGGCGGCGTGGTGGTGGACGCGGCGTTGTGCACCAGCAACCCCGATGTGGTCGCGGTGGGTGACATCGCCGAGCAGGAGCACCCGCTGTTGCACCGGCCGATCCGCATCGAGCACTGGGCGACCGCGCTGAATCAGCCCGCCGTCGCCGCGAAGACGATGCTCGGCAAAGCCGCTGTCTACGACCGGCTTCCCTACTTCTTCAGTGATCAGTACGACGTCGGGATGGAGTACACGGGCTATGTCGGGCGCGGCGACGACGTGCGGGTGGTGGTGCGTGGCGATCTCGGCGAACGCGAGTTCGTCGCGTTCTGGCTCGACCAGCAGAACAAGGTGCGCGCGGGGATGAACGTCAATGTCTGGGACGTGACCGAGCGGATCAAGGAGCTGATCCTCTCGGAGGCACCCGTCGACCCCGACCGGCTGACGGACACGAGCATTCCATTGTGATCCAGTTCACAGTAGTGATTGTGTCGAAGACCGCTCACCGGCTCCGACCAACCGTCGAACGCGCCACAAGGGCGCAGCGAGCAGGAGCCGAATCATGAAATTCATGCTGGTCAAGACCTATTCCGAGACCGCCTACTGCGACATCCCACTGCCGGAGTGGGCACCCGAGGACATCGCCGCCCACATCGACTTCCAGCGGGCACTGGGTGAGCAGCTCGCCGCCGCGGGCGAACTCGTCGACGCCCAGGGCCTGGCCGCACCCGATCAGGCGGTGATCGTGTGCTCCGACGGCCGCTCGGCACCGGTCGTGACGGACGGGCCTTTTCCGGAGACCAAGGAGTTCCTGGCCGGTTTCTGGGTGGTCGATGTCGATTCGGTCGAGCGCGCGGTCGAGATCGCCGCGCAGGCCTCCGCGGCGCCCGGCCCCGGCGGCAAGCCGATCGGTGAGTACATCGAGGTGCGTCAGATCATGAGCGCGCCCGACGTCGCGTGACCGAGACGCTACCGCGCATCGAGGACCTGCTGCGTGAACTTTCGCCGCAGGTCCTCGGCGTATTGGTCCGCCGCTTCGGCGATTTCGACCTCGCCGAGGACTCGGTGCAGGACGCCCTGCTCGCGGCATCGACCCAGTGGCGTCACGAGGGGCTGCCGGACAATCCGCGTGGCTGGCTGATCCAGGTCGCGCAGCGGCGGATGGCCGACGCCGTGCGGGCCGAAGTGGCGCGACGACGCAGGGAAACAACGGTTTTCGTGCGGGATGTGCCCGCCGAGGCGGTGGACCGCGATGACACCCTCGACATGTATTTCCTGTGCTGTCATCCCGACTTGCCGCCTGCCGGGGCCGTTGCCCTGACGCTGCGGGCCGTTGGTGGCCTCAGTACCGCCGAGATCGCCGCGGCGTTCCTGGTGCCGGAATCGACCATGGGACAACGTATCTCGCGGGCGAAGAAGCGCCTGGCCGAATCGGATCGGCCCTTCGCCGACGGCGCGCACGACAGCACCCGGGTGAGCGCCGTGCTGCAGGTGCTGTACGTGATCTTCACCGAGGGGCACACCAGCAGTTCGGGGGCGGGGTTGCGGCGCGGGGATCTGTCGGCCGAGGCGATCCGGCTCACCCGCGCCCTGCGCACACTGCTCCCCGAAAACACCGAGGTCACCGGCCTTCTCGCGCTGATGCTGCTCACCGACGCCCGCCGCGCCGCCCGCTCCGGACCGCACGGCGAACTGATCCCCCTCACCGAACAGGACCGCTCGCGGTGGGACCGCCCCCAGATCACCGAGGGCCTGCGCCTGCTCACCGCGACCCTGCCCGCCGGACTGACGGGGCCGTATCAGATGCAGGCCGCCATCGCCGGACTGCACGCCGAGGCCCGGCGCCCCGAAGACACCGACTGGCCGCGAATACTGGTGCTCTACACCATGATCGAACGCTCGACCCCCAACCCGATGATCACCCTCAACCGTGCCGTCGCCACCGCGATGGTGCACGGACCGGCCGCGGGCCTTGCGGTAGCCGACAGTGTCGCCGAACCACTGTCGCGCTCGCATCGCCTCGCAGCCGTCCGCGGGCACCTCCACGAGATGGCGGGTGAGCAGACTGCGGCTATCGCCGAATATCGCCGCGCCGCAACGCAAACGGCCAGCGTGCCGGAACGTGACTACCTGCTGCTGCGCGCCGCTCGCCTGCGCGTCGGCGACGCGAACTGAAGCTCGCACCTGGCAGACTCGCTCGGATGACGGACGTATTCAGCGCGGGCGTGCTGGTGTACCGCCGGGGCGAGGCCGGGATCGAGGTGCTGCTCGGGCACATGGGTGGGCCGCTGTGGGCGAAGAAGGACGCTTCGGCGTGGTCGATTCCCAAGGGCGAGTATGTGTCCGAGGAGGAGTCAGCGCGCGATGCCGCCCGGCGGGAGTTCACCGAGGAGCTCGGGCTGCCCGCGCCCGAGGGCGAGTGGATCGCGCTCGGCGAGGTGAGTTATCGCAGCGGGACCAAGCGCAAGTTCCTCACCGTGTGGGCGGTCGAGGGCGATCTCGACCCGGCCGACGTCGTGCCGGGAACATTCGAGATGGAGTGGCCGCCCCGGTCGGGGCGGCTCGCGGAATTTCCCGAGATCGACCGGGCCGCCTGGTTCGACCCCACCACCGCGGCGGAAAAGCTCGGCAAAGGCCAGCGGCCCTTCCTCGCCCGCCTCACCGATCAGCTGCAGTGAGATCGGGGTAGATTTCAGCTATGCCCAGCGACCTGCAGCTGAAGATCATGAACACACTCCACCGCACGCTGCTCACGGTGACCGGCGGCCGTGTCGGCAACTCGTTCTTCGGGATGCCGTCCCTGCAACTCACCACGATCGGCCGCAAATCCGGCGATCCGCGCAAGGTCATGCTGACCGCACCGGTGATCGACGGCGACACCATCGTCATCGTCGCCTCGCGCGGCGGCGACCCCACCCACCCCGCCTGGTTCCTGAACCTGCGCGACAACCCGAACGTCGAGGTGTCGTTGCGCAACGGTCCCGAGCGCCCGATGACGGCCCACGTCGCGACCCCCGACGAGCGCGCGACGCTGTGGCCTCGGGTCATCGCGGCCTACAAGGGCTACGCCGACTACCAGACCAAGACCACCCGCGAGATCCCCCTGGTCCTGGTCACGCCGAGGAGCTGAGCCCCACCCGGAACTCGGTCGGGCTGGTGCCGCGCAACCGCTTGAACGCGGCACTGAAACCGAACGCGTCGGAATAGCCGACGGTCGTTGCCACCTGCGCGACGCTGCGCGCGGGATCGGCGAGCAGTTCCTCGGCCTCGGCCATGCGCCATTCCGTGAGGTAGGCCAGCGGTGGTTCGCCCATCACCTCGGTGAACCGCCGGGCGAACAGGGCGCGCGAGACCGCCGCCTCGGTGGCCAGGCTCGCCACGGTCCAGTGGTCGAACGGCCTGTCGTGGATGGCCGCCAGCGCCGGGCCGACCACCGGATCGGCCATCCCCCGGTACCAGGCGGGGGCGCAGTGTTGCTGTTCGGCGAGCCAGCTGCGCAGCGTGCAGACCAACGCCCAATCCAGCAGCCGGTCCATCAGCGCCTGCGAGCCGGCGCTCAGCCGGACGGCGTCGGCGGCGGATCGCTCCAGCCATAAGCACATCTGCGCGTCTTCGTGGACGACCATCACCGGCGGTAGTGCCCGCAGCAGACGTTCGTGACGGCGCCCTGATGCCCGGTAGGCGCCGACGAGGAGCGAAGTCTCCTCGGGCGCCCCGGTCGGGGACGGCGTCTCGATCAGTTCCGGTGTCGCGCAACTGATATCGGCGGGCCCGAAGCCGTCCGGCACGAAACAGGACAGCTCGTAGCGCGCGTGCGGCCGGTCGAGCGCGGCGGCGGTGTCGGCCAGGTGGAACGGTTGCGTCGCCTGTACCAGCGCGGTGTCACCGGCGACCAGGCAACTGCGTGACCCGTCGGGGAGCACCAGCGTGCCCCCGCCACGCAATACCGTCACCATGATCAGCGGCGCGCGGTCGGCGAAGCGAATCGTCCACGGCGGGCGCAGCACGGCATGGGCCACGATCGACCCCTCGGCACGAATGCCACTCAGCAACGAACTCAATGGATCCACGCCACCAGCGTAGACGAATTCCTATCGAGTAGAGATGATCAACCATAGATCGTCCATCTGATTCGCGGTTGACTCAATGGACCGGGCCGAACAGCCCGCACCACGATCGAACAGGAGCTCACCGTGTCGCAGTCAGCCGCCACCACGACCGATTCCGCCGAACTGATCACCACCACGGTGCCCACCGATGCGGTGCGCGATGCCGACCGCGCCGCGCCGACCGCGCTCGTCGTTCTCGGCCACCATCGCGCCGACTCGCTGTCGGCCCATGTCGCGGGCCGGGCCGTCGCACGGCTCACTGCCGCCGGATACGCCATCGATTTCCTCGATCTGCAGGCCGAGAATTTCGACCCGCGGATGACCGTGGCCGACCAGCCCGAGTGGGGCAATCGCGACAAGGTCTACTCCCCCACCGCCGAGGCGCACATGCGGCGGATGCTGGCCGCCGACGTCGTGGTCGTGGTGTTCCCGGTCTATTGGCAGAGCGTGCCCGCCCTGCTCAAGGGCTGGATCGATGCGGTCTGGAACTACGGTTTCGCCTACGGCCGCAGCAAGCCTCGCCTGGCGGGCAAGCGCATCCTGTGGCTCGGATTGGCCGGAGCGACAGCCGATGACGCGATCATCCCCGGCATGCAGCAGCTGCTGGAGGCCCAGCTCAACGAGGGCTTGGCCTACTACAGCGGTTTCGCCGACTCCCGCGTCGGCCTGCTGCCCGATGCCGAGGAGCAGCCCCAAAGTCTCGACGCCGAAGGCAATCTCGTGATCGGCGAGGCGATCAGCGGGGACGCGCGGACCACCCACTACGCCGCCTTCGACGCGAAAGCCGAGGGCTTCGTCGACGACTTGCTGGCCGCTGATCTGGTCGACGCCTGAACCGCCCGCTCCGATACCGCCGACCCGATCACGCGGCGACCCTCGCCGGTCACCGCGCGATCGGGCCTGCGGCCCGACGTCCGCGCTCGGCTCCAGATCCAGCCGAATACAGCGGCAGGTCACAGGCCGGTGAGACCACCGCGCAGGACTGCGTAGAGCTCTGTGGGGTTGCCGGATTCAGCGGCTGACTTGTCGATCAGGTCGATGGCGGCGGCGGTGAACTCGTCGCTCTGCGGCTGCACATAGTCCGCCGGGTTATCGATGCCCGGCGCATATCCCTCGAGCATGGCCGCCATCGCCTGAAGGAAGGGCCCCATCAACTCGGCCAGGCGCGCGGCCGAACCGCCGGTGGAGCGGACCATCGCGCCGCCCTGGCGGAACGCGGCGAACATGGCGTACATGCCACCGAGGATCGAAACGTCGTACATGGCGGCGGCGCCGAGGTCCTCGCCGACGAATTCGGCGCGACCGAACGACTCCAGCACCGGGCGGAATCGCTCGAATCCGGCGGTCGCACCGCTGTAGAGCACGAAAGCCGCAGGCCCGCCGATCATCTCGGGCACCGCCATGATGCCGCCGTCGATCAACGCGACCTGCTCGGTTTCGGCCCAGCGACCCAGCGAGCGCGCCTGCTCGGGCGTGGTGGTGGTCAAGTTCACCACTACTTTCCCGCGCACGTGTGCGGCGGCGGGCTCGAGGTGCTCGCGCACCGCGGCATCGTCGAGCACGCATAGGATCACCAGGTCCCCCGCCGCCATCGCCTCGGCGGAGTTGGCAGCGACCTTCGCGCCGTCGGCCACCAGCGGCTCGGCCCGCGCCGAGGTGCGGTTCCAGACCGTCACCTCGTGGCCGCCGGCCAAGAGTGCCTTCGCCAGCGCGGCGCCCATCGCACCGAGGCCGATCACCGAAATACGCTGTGCTGCAGTCTGGTTGGTCATTGTTTCCCTTGTGCCGAAGCTCTTCGCTGCCGGTCGGCAACGCCTCTCAAGAGTCACCTTTTGCGCTACAATCGACAAGTACCGACTCTAAAGTGCAATACCAACCAAAAAGTCAGTAAGGCAGCCATGAAGCAGCGAGACCGGCCATATTCCTGCGGCATCGATGCCGCGCTCGACGTCGTCGGCGGCAAGTGGAAAGCGCTGATCCTGTGGGCCCTGTCCACCGGCACCCAACGGTTCGGCGACCTGAAACGCCTGGTCCCCGGCGTGACCGAGAAGATGCTGATCCAGCAGCTACGCGAACTGGAGCACGACGGCATCATCAGCCGCGAGGTCTACGCGCAGGTGCCACCGAAGGTCGAGTACTCACTCACCGACCGCGGGGTGTCACTCAACGCGGCCCTGGCCTTGCTCGGCGCCTGGGGCAACGAGAACATGAATCACATCTGCGCGGTCAAGGGCGTAGGCGCACCCGTGCACTGACCGCTATCCAAAAAGTGGTGGGGGGGGGGGGGGGGGGCCGCCCCCCCCCCCCCCCCCCCCGGCGCCCCCCCCCCCCCCTGGCGGGGGGGTGGGGGGGGGGCGCGTGGGGGTATGGGCGGCTGTCGGAGAACACCTCGA
>NZ_JBHXNJ010000006.1:0-3864 GCF_042719655.1 Nocardia sp. NPDC058518 | reverse complement strand
TGCGCCAGCGTCAGATGTTTATACGCCACCGTCGGCGCACCGGGCCACTGACCGAAAACCAAAACGTGGTGCGGCGCGGGGTATCGACCGGCGCCGCCTCAGCTCAAGCCTGGATCCCAGCCCACTTCTGGCCGGTGATGCGCTCGTAGGCCTCTTCGTACTTGCGGCGAGTGCCTTCGACGACGTCGGCGGGGATCTCGGGGCCCGGGTATTCCTTGTTCCAGCCGGTGGAGGTCGACCAGTCGCGCACGAACTGCTTGTCGAAGGAGCGCTGGGCGCGGCCCGGCTCCCACTCGTCGGCGGGCCAGAAGCGCGAGGAGTCCGAGGTCAGCACCTCGTCTCCGAGGGTGAGAACATCACCGTCCCAACCGAATTCGACCTTCGTATCGGCCACGATCACGCCCGCCTTCGCCGCGTGCTCGGCCCCGCGCGAGTAGATCTCGAGGGTCAGATCACGCAGCTTCTCCGCGACCTCGCGGCCCTCCTGGTTCACCACGTCGGCGAAGCTGATCGCCTCGTCGTGCCCCTCGGAAGCCTTGGTCGACGGCGTGAAGATCGGCTCGGGCAGCTTGTCCCCATCGCGCAACCCCGAAGGCAGCGCGATCCCCGACACGGTCCCCGACCGCTGGTACTCCTTGAGACCCGACCCGGTCAGATACCCGCGCGCGATGCACTCGACAGCCAGCATCTTCAAGGGCTTCACCCGGATCCCACGCCCGGCGAACTCCGCTGGCACATCGGTCGCCGAGACCACGTGATTCGGGATCCCGGTGAAGTACTCGAACCACCAGTTCGACAGTTGCGTCAGCAACGCGCCCTTGTCCGGAATCGGCGTCGGCAGCACCACGTCGTAGACCGAGACCCGGTCCGATGCGACGAGCAGCAGGGTGTCGCCGTCCTCGTAGAGGTCACGAACTTTCCCGGCGTGCACATGCTTCAACGTCGAGCCTCCGAATCTCCGGTGCGGTACCTGCGGGTTTCCGTGAACTCTACCGGCCCGCCCTCAGCCGCTATCAGGCCTACCCAGCCCACCCATCGCCGGAAACTCGTGAGCGGGCGCCGACGGCAGGTGGCATTGTGGACGCCGAACTACCGTGCCGTGTTCGTCGAGGAACGAAGGAGATCTATGTCCGCCCCGAATCTCACCCGCGACCAGGCGGTCGAACGCGCGGCCGTGGTGGCCGTGCAGAACTACCGGATCGAACTCGACCTCACCGATCAGCCGCGCGGCGCCGGGTCCGAGGTGTCGGACACCTTCGGGTCGAAGACCACCGTCAGCTTCACCGCCACCCCTGGTGCGAGCACCTACATCGATCTGGTGGCGTCGCGGGTGCGGTCGGCGGTGCTCAACGGGGTCGCGCTCGATGTGAGCGCCTATGACGAGTCGACCGGAATCGCGTTGTCCGCGCTGGCCGAGAACAACGAGCTGGTCGTCGAGGCCGACTGCGAGTACTCGCATACCGGTGAGGGTCTGCACCGGTTCGTCGATCCGACCGACGACAATGTGTACCTGTACTCGCAGTTCGAGACCGCTGACGCCAAGCGGATGTTCGCCTGCTTCGATCAGCCCGATCTCAAGGCCACCTTCGACATCGTCGCCACCGCGCCGTCGGACTGGGTGGTCATCTCAAACGGCGCCGATATCGAGCAGCACAAGGTCGGCGCGGTCGTACGCCACACCTTCGCCACCACCCCGCGGATGAGCACCTACCTGGTCGCCATGATCGCGGGCCCGTACGCGAAGTGGTCCGATACCTTCACCGACGCGAGCGGCGAGATCCCGCTGGGTCTGTACTGCCGTGCCTCGCTCGCCGAGCACATGGACGCCGAGCGGCTGTTCACCGAGACCAAGCAGGGTTTCGAGTTCTACCACAACAACTTCGGCGTGCCGTATGCCTTCGGCAAGTACGACCAGCTGTTCGTGCCCGAGTTCAACGCGGGCGCGATGGAGAACGCGGGCGCGGTCACCTTCCTCGAGGACTACGTGTTCCGGTCCAAGGTGACCCGCGCGTCCTATGAGCGGCGCGCCGAGACCGTGCTGCACGAGATGGCGCACATGTGGTTCGGCGACCTGGTCACCATGAAGTGGTGGGACGACCTGTGGTTGAACGAGTCGTTCGCGACCTTCGCCTCGGTGCTGTGCCAGGCCGAGGCCACCGAATACACCAGCGCCTGGACCACTTTCGCGAATGTGGAGAAGTCCTGGGCCTACCGCCAGGACCAGCTGCCCTCCACCCACCCGATCGCCGCCGACATCCCCGACCTGCACGCGGTGGAGGTCAACTTCGACGGAATCACCTATGCCAAGGGCGCTTCGGTGCTCAAGCAGCTCGTCGCCTATGTGGGACTGCAGCCGTTCCTGGCGGGGCTGCGTGACTACTTCGCCGAACATGCCTACGGCAACGCCACTTTCGATGATCTGCTCGCGGCGCTGGAGAAGGCCTCGGGGCGTGACCTGTCGGACTGGGGCGCGCAGTGGCTCAAGACCACCGGCCTCAATATCCTGCGGCCCGATTTCGTCGTCGCGCCGGACGGCACGTTCTCGAGCTTCGCGGTCGTACAGGAGGGCGCCGCGCCGGGTGCGGGCGAGTACCGCGTGCACCGGATCGCTGTCGGTGTCTACGACGATGTCGACGGCAAGCTGGTGCGCACCGAGCGCGTCGAGCTCGACCTCGACGCCGCCGGGCGCACCGAGGTGCCCGAGCTCGTCGGCGTGCCGCGCGGTGCGCTGGTGCTGGTCAACGACGACGACCTCACCTACTGCTCGCTGCGTCTCGACCCCGATTCCCTCGACGTGGTCGTGCAGCGTGTCGGTGACATCGCCAGCTCGCTGCCGCGCACGCTGGCCTGGTCGGCGGCCTGGGAGATGACCCGTCAGGCCGAGATGAAGGCCCGCGATTTCGTCGCGCTCGTGCAGCGCGGAATCGGCTCCGAATCCGAGATCGGGGTGGTGCAGCGGCTGCTCATGCAGGCCAACACCGCCATCTCGAGCTACGCCGATCCGGTGTGGGCCGCGCAGGAGGGCTGGCCGGGATACGCCGACCGGCTGCTCGAACTCGCGCGCGGTGCCGAGGCGGGTTCGGACCATCAGCTGGCGTTCGTCAACGCGCTGACCGGCGCGTTGCTGGAATCGCGTCACATCGAGGTGCTGGAACAGTTGCTCGCGGCCGATCCCGCGGCAGCCGGTCTCGCCGGTCTCACCATCGACACCGACCTGCGCTGGCGGATCGTCACCGCGCTGGCGGCGGCGGGCCGGATCGACGCCGACGGTATCGACACCCCGACCATCGACGCCGAACTGCAGGGCGACCCGACCGCGGCAGGCAAGCGTCAGGCGGCCACCGCGGCCACCGCGCGCCCGATCGCCGAGGTCAAGGCGCAGGCCTGGAACACGGTGATGGGCGACGACTCGGTGCCCAACATCACCGCCCGCGCCATCGTCGGCGGGTTCGCCCCGGTTGGTCAGGGTGCGGTGCTCGCGCCGTACGTGGACAAGTACTTCGCCGAGATCCCGGCTGTGTGGGACCGCCGCTCGAGCGAGGTCGCGCAGACCGTGGTGATCGGCCTGTACCCGCACTGGGCGATCAGCGAGGAAGCGGTCGCCGCGGCCGACGAGTTCCTGGCCGGCGACCACCCGCCCGCCCTGTACCGGCTGGTCTCCGAAGGCCGGGCCGGGATCGAACGTTCCCTGCGCGCAAGGGAATTCGACGCGAAGTAGGAACCCAGCCCGCACGCCCCGACCCAGAGGAGGGGCCCGCCGCGCAGCGGCGGGGGGGGGGGGGGGGGGGGGGCGGGGCGGGGGGGGGGGGGGGGGGGCGCGGCCCCGCGCGCGCCGGGCAACCGGCGCGCCCCCGCGCCCGCGCC
>NZ_JBHXNJ010000005.1:356858-405084 GCF_042719655.1 Nocardia sp. NPDC058518 | reverse complement strand
GCCCCTCGGGGCCGCGACTCGAGCGCGCCAGCGCTCCAATAAACACAGCGTCAAACCTGCCTGGGACGCTGGGCGCTTCGAGTCTTTAAGCCAGATCGACCAGCACAACCTTCGACGCACCAACAGCCTCGGCGATCGCGGTCTGCACCTCGGCCGCAACCTCGGCGTTGACGCGCAGCACCACGGTGGCGCCTTCGGCGTCGACGTCCTGGCTCAGCTGCGCGGCCAGGATGTCGATCTCCGCCTCGCCCAGCTTGGTGCCGATCTTGCCGAGCGCGCCCGGCTTGTCGCTGTAGTTCAGCACGGCCAGGTTCAGGCCCTCGGCGCGCATGTCGTAGTTGCGGCCGTTGATGTTGACGATCTTCTCGACCAGGTTCGGCTCGGTCAGCGTGCCCGCCACGTTCAGGGTCGAGCCGTCGCCGAACACGGCGCGCAGGTCGACGACGCTGCGGTGGTTCGGGCTCTCGGTGGCGGTGGTGACGGTGGCGGTGATGCCGCGCTCCTTGGCCAGCGCCGGGGCGTTGACGAAGGTGACCTGGTCCTCGACCAGCGCCGAGAACACACCGCGCAGCGCGGACAGCTCCAGCACGGCCACGTCTTGCGAGGCCAGCTCGCCGCGCACCTGCACCTCGACGCTGACGGGCAGCTCGTTGGCGATGGCGCCGAGCAGGGCGCCCTGCTTGCGCACCACGTCGAGCCACGGCGCGACGACGTCGTTGACGGCGCCACCGGTGACGTTCACCGCACCGGGCACGAACTCACCGGCCAGCGCCAGCAGCACCGACTTGGCGACATCGGTGCCCGCGCGGTCCTGGGCCTCCGAGGTGGAGGCGCCCAGGTGCGGGGTCACGACGACCTCGGGCAGGTCGAACAGCGGGCTGTCGGTGCACGGCTCGGTCTCGAACACGTCCAGACCGGCGGCACGCACGTGGCCGGACTTGATGGCGTCGGCGAGCGCCTGCTCGTCGATCAGGCCACCGCGCGCGGCGTTGACGATGATGACGCCCGGCTTGGTCTTGGCCAGCGTCTCGGCGTTGAGCATGCCCTTGGTCTCGGGCGTCTTCGGCAGGTGGATCGAGATGAAGTCGGCGCGCTCGAGCACCTCCTCCAGGGTCAGCAGTTCGATGCCGAGCTGGGCGGCGCGGGCCGGCGAGGTGTAGGGGTCGTAGGCGACGATCTTGGTCTCGAACGCGGCGAGGCGCTGCGCGAACAGCTGGCCGATCCGGCCGAGGCCGATGACGCCGACGGTCTTGCCGAGGATCTCGACACCGTTGAACTTGCTGCGCTTCCAGGTCTTCTCACGCAGGGTGGCATCGGCGGCCGGGATCTGTCGCGCGGCCGAGAGCAGCAGCGTGACAGCGTGCTCGGCGGCGGTGTGGATGTTGGAGGTCGGCGCGTTGACGACCATCACGCCACGCTCGGTGGCGGCGGGCACGTCGACATTGTCGAGGCCGACACCGGCACGGGCGACGATCTGCAGCTTCTTGCCCGCGTCGAGCACCTCGGCGTCGACGGTGGTGGCGGAGCGCACGAGAATCGCGTCGGCGTCGGGGACCGCGGCGAGCAGCGCCGGGCGGTCGGGTCCGTCGACCCAGCGAACCTCGACACCGTCACCGAGTGCGTCGACGGTCGACTGGGCGAGCTTGTCGGCGATCAGAACTACAGGACGGCCTGCTTGGCTCACTGTGGGGTACTCCTGGGGAAGAATGGGGGTCGGCAGTTACCGCGAACCAGAATAGTCGCCCGAACTTCGGCTGCCCTTACCCCCCTGCCCGAAAACCGGGTGAACCCTGCGCACCGTCGCCTCTAACATCACCACATGTCATTGCGCACCGTCCCCGAATCGATGGACCCGGCTGTGGTGGCCGCCGTCGACGCAGAGCTCGACAAGGTGGCGGCCGAGCACAACGTATCCATCCGTCTCGCTATCGAAAGCGGCAGCCGTGCTTGGGGTTTCCCCTCGCCGGACTCCGACTACGACTGCCGCTTCGTCTACGTGGCAGGCCTGGACACCTACCTGTCCCCGTGGCGCACCCGCGATGTGATCGAAACACCGTTGATCGGTCTGCTCGATGTGAACGGCTGGGATCTGGCGAAGGCGCTGCGCCTGCTGGTGGCGGGCAACGCGGTGCTCGTCGAATGGTTGATGTCGCCGATCGTCTACCGCGGCGACGAGGCGTTTCGCACCCGGCTGCGCGAGGTGGCGACGGAGGTGGCCGATCGCGACCGGATCGCCCGGCACTACCTGCACCTGGGCGCGCGCCAGTGGGCGCTGTTCGAGCGCAACGGCGGCTTGAAGAAGGTGTTCTACGCGCTGCGACCCGCGATGGCGCTGCGCTGGTTGCGTGAGCACCCCGGCGCCGCGGTGGCGCCGATGCACCTGCCCACGCTGCTCGCCGACTGCGAGCTGCCCGCCGACCTCGTGGCGGCGATCACCGAGCTGACAGATCTCAAGTCGAAGACCAGGGAGATGGGTTCGGCCGCCCCGCCCACGCTGATCACGACGTTCATCGACGCCGAATTCGAGCAGGCCACGACGGAATTCGACTCCCGCGGGCCGCGCGATCTCACCGCGCCGATGGCGATCACGGGTGAGTTCTTCCGCGCCGAAGCGCTGAGATAGCAGAGGACCTGTAGATAGCAGAAACTCCGCACCATCCGGTGCGGAGCTTCACATTCGTACGCTGGTCAGCGCAGAATCAGATGGCGCGAACGTCCTGAGCCTGGGGGCCCTTCTGACCCTGACCGACCTCGAACTCCACGCGCTGGCCCTCTTCGAGGGACTTGAAGCCGGAGCCGCCGATCGCGGAGTAGTGAACGAAGACGTCCGGGCCGCCTCCGTCTTGGGCGATGAAGCCGAAGCCCTTTTCGCCGTTGAACCACTTAACAACACCCTGTGCCATTTCAAAAACCTTCTGTAGATGAGCTAGGTCCTAATAGTCCGGTCCTGGTCTCGGTGTCCACCATGCCATGATCCGACGAATTCGGCCACATCCCACCGTGCAAAGTGTGCGAACTGTGAGGAAGGCAACCCCCGGGTGCTGCCGGGTGCTGCCGTCACGGACGTGACGCAGCCCGCCTTCCGGTGGATGCTCAGCGTATGCCGACGTAGTTGCTCAACGGATGCCGGATTAGCCGGACACACGCATCAAACCGACTGGCACCCTTCACCATCGAGAACTCTATGCATTAGGGACGTGCCACCGTCAGCAACCCTAGACATTTTCGAGAAACCCAGTACGGCAAATTCTCTACCAGCGTATTTTCCGAGATTGTGAGGGATCGCACGCCTCGCCGGGAAATCACGCTAGGAGCAGAAGGTGCTGGATATCAACCATTTCACTTACGGCTGGGTGACCCCCCTGCTGGCCTATGCCATGTCGGTCATCGGGTCGATGCTGGCGCTGCGTTGCATGGTTCGCTCGCGCGCTTCCGGCATGCACGGCGGCTGGCTCACCGCGGCCGCGATCGCACTCGGTGGCACCGGTATCTGGGTCATGCATTTCATCGCGATGCTCGGTTTTTCGGTACGCGGGGTGACCATCCGCTACAACGTTCCCATCACCTTGTTCAGCGCCGCTGTCGCCATGGGTGTGGTGTGGCTCGGATTGTCCATCGTGGTGCGTCGCAGCTGGGACAGCGCCGCGTTACCGGTCGGCGGCACGATCACCGGACTCGGCGTCGGGGCCATGCACTACGCGGGCATGTACGCGATGAAAACCGACGCCGAGATCATCTACGACCCCGTCGTGGTCGCCGCGTCGCTCGCCATCGCGGTAGTTGCCTCGATCGCGGCGCTGTGGTTCGCCCTGCACATCCACGGCATCGTCGCCACCATGGGCGCCGCCCTGCTGATGGGTGTGGCCGTCACCGGCATGCACTACACCGGCATGTTCTCGATGAGCGCGCACACCAGCGCCCACGTCGCCCATGCCAGCGGCGCCACCGCCGCCCAGCTGCTCACTCCGCTGATCATCGGCATCAGCATGGTGACCATGATCCTGTTGATGCAGGTCGGCATCACCGAAGCCGAGGACCCCAACCTCACCCGCCCGGTCCACAATCAGAACGCGAGCCGCTTCTGGCCGAGCGGGCAGAACTGAAACCTGTCGGACCCCGGTGAGACAATAAGGAGGTAGCAACACCGGCATGAGCTGCGGCTATGCCGAATTCACGGGGGAGTTCCAGATGCCGTTTGTCATTGCCGTCACCGTAATCTGCGCGGTCACCGGCGCACTCAGTCTCTTCGCCGCCACCGTCGCCGAAACCCGTGCGAACCGCGCGTTGCACGACTCTCGGTCCTGCTTCGTGGGCGACGGCAACCCCACGAACTCCTTTTTCGCACACCGCGCCCGGCACGACCGGCTGCACCGCCTCAACACTGCGCTGCTGATCCTGAGCGCGGTCGTCTCGCTGGCGGCTACGGGTTTCGCCGTCTACGCGGTGGCTGTCTTCTGATCACCCGGCCTGCACATCGTGCGCTTCGGGTCCGCGCCGAGTCTCGGTGACGGTGTATTCCACGCGCTGACCGTCGCGCAGCGTGCGGAACCCCTCGCCGATCAGCGCGGTGTACTCGACGAACACATCGGGCCCACCGGCGTCGGGGGTGATGAATCCGAAACCCTTGCCGCTGTCGAACCAGGTCACGACCCCGCTTGGCATCAACCGACCTTCCGACTCCTGTGCCCACCAGCCTGATTCGTCAATCGTCGCACGCCGGCGCCCGCGACACGAAGGGCTTTCGGCTCGAGGAGCCGATCGGGCTGTGACGAAATGGCTATGCTCCGGACACGGTCCGCCCGGACCGGGTCAGCCGCGAGAACGGGGATTCGGTGCAGCCTTCGACCGTTCGCTGCGCGGCCGAAACCGTCACGATCTTCGTCGCCACCTCGGTCGCGGCGCTCGCGATCATGCTGCCGATCAGTTTCGCCTCGCTGGCCGCGTCGCTGCATGTCGACCTGCTGGTGTTCAACGTTCCGCGGGCGATGACCGGTGCCGCGTTCATGGCGGTGATCACCGCCGCCGTCACCGTGGCCATCGGCAGCGTGCGAACGGCCCGCTGGACCGCGCTGCTCGCCCTGCTCGGCGTCCTGGTGAACCATCTGGCCTTCATCCCGGACAGCTCGGACGGTCACCTCGACAGCCTGTCACTGCCCACCTTGAACTTCATCGACGCGCTGCTCGCGGGTGTCGTCATCGGCGCCCTCGCGGTGGCGGTCTGGAACGAACCGCTGCTGCGAACCGTCTATCTGTTCGGCGCGCTCGGCGGCACCATTCTCGGCGACCTGACCCAGTCGCCCACCGACCCGGATGCCGACGGTTTCAGCGGCGCGGTCGGCGGCGCACTGCCCCTGTGGTTCATCGGGGCCACCGTGCTCGCCCTCGCCTACTTCGCGTTCACCACGGCGGCCCCGGCCCGCTCGACCATCGAAACCGCCATCCCACTGGCGCCCGTGTTCGCCGCCGTCGTCGCCTTCACGACGACCATCGTCACCGCGCTCGCCGTGGCGTCCGACAAGACCAGCGCCTCCTATCTGATCATCGCCTCGATCGTCGCCATCGCTGCCGCGGTCGGCGCCGCGCTGATCCTGCCGGGACGCGAGGGCATCCTGGTCCTGTTGATGAGCAGTTTCTCCGTCGCGGGCAGCCTCGTCACCACGCTGCCGCGCTCGGGCTGGATCGACCTCGCCACCCTCGCCGCCACCGCCGCCGGCCTGCTGATCGGCATCCGCACACCACGTCCGGTGGTGGCCGCGGCGAGCGTGCTCGCCCTGGCCTGCTTCGTCCTCGCCACCGATGTCTTCGCCCCGAACGCCACTCTCACCGCCGCCTTCGGCTGCCTTTCCCTAGGCGCGGTCGCCGGGTACTGCCTCGGCACTTCGGTTCCGCAGAGCCCCACGTCCGGGACCGTCGGCCTGGCGATCCTGTTCGTGCCCTCGATCGGAGTCGCCCTGAGCGACAGCGATTTCGGTCACCTCGCCTATTCGTCATCCTGGTACCGCACCGCGGACGTGGATCGCGGCATGGGCCCCGGCGTGGTCGCGATCGCCGTCGCCCTCGGCTGCGCGATCGCCGTCCTGGCCCTGATGCGCCTCCGGGCCGCGCCACCGAAGATCGTCAGCCCCTAACCGATTCCCACCCGTATTCCGAAAACGCCTGTCCCGCCATCACCTTGCCGATGCCCACCCTGCAGTAGTCGACGATCTCGTCGGGCAACCCCGCGGGCTCGAACCAGCCCAGTTCCGAGCACTTTTCGGGCTCGCGGTTGGTGACCAGGCCAGTCCAGCGGCGCACAGTGAAGAACATCTGCACCCGCTCATCGCTGTGCAACACATGCGCGAATTCCACATCCCGAGCATCGATCTCGACCCCCACCTCCTCGCGCGCCTCCCTGATCAACCCAGCCACCGCCGACTCCCCCGCCTCCAGATGTCCCGCGGGCACATGAAACAACCCGTCCCCGAACCCCGTGTTCAGCCTGCGCCCCAACAACACCCGCCCCTGCACATCGACCAACACCAGATGAACCCCCACGAGCACCCGATACTTCTCCACCGTCACCCCTCCTGATCGAAGTTCCCACCCTAGAACTTCGAGACAGTGCCTGCCGCAGATGTTTTCGGGGTATACCCACATCATGAGTTTCCCGGTGTCCTTCGGGTTCGCCCAGGTCGGTCTCCTGGCCCTGATCGCCCTCGCTGTCCTGCTCCTGGTCACGGCCGGACTGGCCGCCACCCGCCGCCGCGGCCCCAAGGCCGTGCTCGGCCGCGCGGTCCCCGGCGCGGCCCTGCTCCTGGTCGCGGTCCTCCTGCTCTGGATCGCCACCCTCCTGCAGACCTACCTCGGCCTCACCGGCGAAATCAAAGCCGCCCACGTAGTCGCCAAACCCGTTGCGGGCCAAGAACACCAACTCGACGTCGTACTCACCCAGTTCAACGAAGACGGCACCGCGGGCCAGCCGACAACCCATCGCATCGAAGGCGACCTGTGGGCCCTACAGTCCAACATCGTCGAACTCGAACCATGGGTCAACGCCCTCGGCTTCCACTCCGGCTACAAGATCAGCCGCCTGTTCGGCCAACGCCTCGACGGCAAATCCCCCGCCCAAGACCACATCTTCTTCAACGGCGGCGACCGCGACTTCTTCGAAGACATGAACGAAAACCGCTGGTACACCAACCCCTTCATCCGCTCCGCCTACGGCAACGCCACCATAGCCACCCCCGGCGAATACGACGTCTACATCTCCCGCGACGCCATCAAAGTCCGCCAGACCGAGGGCTAGAGCACCCCGAAACCCCGCCGATATACCCGCCGAAGGCGTCGCGAACGCGGCCGACGGTCAAGACTTTTCGGAAGCAGCCTCGGCCAGAAGTTCCGCACCGTCCTCAGCCGAAATCGGCTGTCCCGCGTTCGGAAACCCCCTTCCCGCCGCCATCCGCATCGACACCTCCGCGAAGCGCTTGAGCGCGTTCGCGAAATCGCTGTACGCAACGAGCCGCCGGTCATCCCACCGACTGCGCTGAGTTCGCCGCCACTTCGACCGCTCGGTCAACGCCGCCCCTGCAAACGTCGCGCCCGCCCCGAGAAGAACTCCGACCACGGTAATCAATTGCTGCACAACGGGTTTCATCCACTCATTGTGAAGGCGATTCTGTCAGCGCACCAGCGATCCGGAAGCACACTCGAGCGATCCGGAGACGCTCACGTATGGAATTGGGCGAATGAACGATGTTCTGCCTCATCCTGCGCGGATGTAATTGGTCCATGAGGCGGATCACCCGCATGACGAAAGGTCAGTCAGATGTCTGAACGCGATCTAGCCATGATGTACGCAGCACATGACGCATTCCGGCGCGATCTCCTGGCGCTCGCCGCCGCTCCGGATCGTGAACGCTGGACCCAGTTTCGTACCCAACTTTCCGTCCACCACACTGCGGAGGACGTCGCGCTCTGGCCGAGTCTGCGCCGCCGCGGCGTGGACGCGCGGCTGGTCGAGGCGATGGCCGCTGAACACGACCGGATCGATCCGCTCCTTGCCCAGGTGAACCGGGCCTTCGATACCGCGGGACCGGTCGCCGCGCGACCAATACTCGTGGCACTGTCCGAGCTATTGCACAACCACCTGCGGCACGAAGAGCAAGAAACGCTGCCATTGATCAACGATCGAGAATGGTCGCTACTCGACCGAGAGATGCGCCGTCGCATCGGACTCCGCGGACTTCGGGCCTATTACTCGTGGCTGCTGCGGGATGTGGAGGGTGAACGCCGCCGCAGGGTACTGGCTACGATTCCCGGCCCACTCCGCTTGGTGATCTCGTAGACGGTTGGTCCGGCAACCAACCCTGCCGTTCGGACACCCAGACGGCAGGCTGGAACTCAGCCGAAGAGCTCTCCCGCGCGGGTCGCGGTCGCCGCTTGCAACAACCACGCGTTGAGTTGATCAACGTCGGTGGTGTCGGCGAGCAGCTTTCGCTGGGCTGCGGAGAGTTCGATTCCACGACCGGTCAGCACGGTCAGCACCGAACGTGCGACTCCCCGACCAAGTCCCTGCTCCAGGCCCTGTTCCAAGCCCTGTTCGAACCCTTGCTCACGCCCCTGAGCACGGAGCCGCTGAGCGGATTCCGAACGGAAGAATGACCGCTCCGTGTCCATTTTGTCCCTCCAGAGCTGGGCGGCGTCGGTGTCGGCGAGAACCTCCGCTGGATCAGTGATCGCAGGCACGTTATGCGGGCCGAGGACCAGCGGCTGCAGAGTGAAGCTGGTCCAGCTCCTGTCCGTGAGGGTCATCGGTTTGCCCGCCCAGGTCGCGGTCGCCTTGTCGTGGCAGACCACCACCAACACGACCGGCAACTCGTACTTGTTGTGCAGAAAGGTTACGTAGAACGACCACGCGGCGAACCTCGTGACATCTCTGTTCGACTGCGCCTCGACGATCAGCAGGAACTCGTCGTTGACGGTCGTGACCCGCAGGATCGTGTCCGCACGCCGTTCAACCGGCGTCGTCGCGGTGAGGTCGACCGAGATCTGTTCCACTGCAATCGGTTCAGGAAAAGGAAGATCAAGAACGCGGAAAGCATGACCGACTGCGGCGGCATCATGAGTGAAGATCCCGTGCATCGCCTCATGCGATGAGCTGATCATGCAGCGACGCTATCAAGGTTCGCCAGACCAGCTGACCCTGGACGCGCTCGAGTGTCGGCGGCGCTCGCAACGCCTGCGAGACCTCTCTCGCCCGCGCCGTGAGCTGGGCATAGGTAGCATGAACGAATGCCTGTGCCCAGCATCGAGCGCCCAGATCTTCCAGAACATATGACCTGGGAAGAGCTGGAAGACCTGCCTGTGGAGATCGCCTCGCAGATCGAGCTGTGGGAGGGACGGGTGGTATGGGTGCGGCGCGGCCCGGGCGAGCACCAGATGGCGATGCGTCGGCTGACCGAGCAGATAGAACGGTGCGCTCGAGATGACATGTCGGCTGTTTCCGAACGATGCTGGCGAGCCAACCTCGAAACGAATGTGTTCTTCGGTAGTGCGGGAAAGTCCGACTTCGTAACCCCCGACTTCCTGGTGCATCGCTGTCTGCCGCCCTTCGCCGACGTCCGTGCTACCGATACTGTGCTGGTCGGCGAAGTCCTTTCGCCGTCGAACACGCCGATCGACATAGAAGCCAAACGCGCGCGATACGCGAGCGGCGGCATCCCGTGGTATTGGGAAGTCAGCCTGCAGCGAGACACCGGCGCGATCGGCACGGTCCGGGTCTACGGACTCGACATCGGCCACGCCGAACTCCCCGAGGGAGTCCGCCCGTTACGCCCAGCAAACTATGTTCTCGCAGGTGAATGGACCTCAGCCGAAGGCGGGAATGTTTCGTTCCCCTCTCCGTTCGCCCTCGACATCCCGTGGTCCTCACTGACCTTCTGATCGCTAGAGCTCCCGAAGTCCTCCAACCCCAGCGAACCCTTGGCGAGCTCGAACTGCACCTGATCGATCTGCTCTGGATCGCCACCTCCTACAGACCTACCTCGGCCTCACCGGCGAAACAGAAGGTCTGGCGGCGGCAGAGTTTCCTGGTCAGGCCCGTACCTCTGGGCGCAGAGTCTCCGCTTGCTCCACCGCCGACGTGGGCTTGGGCGGGACGGGTTCGGGCAGCGTGCGGAACAGCAGCCACTCAGGGCGGGCACAAGGACCAACGGGTCAGCGCGGTTCGTAGGGAGGTTCCGTCGGCGATGCCGCCGATGAGGGGCGTGGCCAGGCCGCCGATGCTGACGGTCAGTCCAGGAGTGATGCCACTGGCGGTGCCCGCTCGCGTGGGCAGATAGTCGCAATGGCGCACCTGTGCGGCTGGTCCTCGGCCAGCGCGTTCATCGACGTCTTCCGCCGCACCTTCGGACACACCCCGGAATGCGCAAACCATGCTGATAGATGCCCTATTCGGTCGCGCTGGGCAACGGCGTCCATCTAGCGATCAGCAACCCTTGCTTCGATATCTGGCTCGTCTTTCACCGCCGTGAGCATCGAGCTCAGCCACAGTGGCGTCTGTCCTCGATGATTCGCAATCGCGGCATCGGCACCGCGATCCCGGAGCAAGCGAACGACTTCGAGTGTCCGCCCAGCCCGATCGCGCATAATGCGCAACGGCTGCTTCTTCTACAAAAGTCCGCTCTCCCTGCCGGTGGGTCGGCTCGGAATCAACTGGTCGACCACATTTCCGAACAGCACTCCGGTAGCTTCCTGTCCTGTGGCTTGTCGCATCGACATCGAGTGGGCCCACGCCGTCGCACGGTCAGAGTTGCAGCATGCGTTGCCGCGTCGCTGGTCGCACTCCCAAGGGGTCGCACGAGCAGCCGGAGCTCTGGCCGGGATCGTGGGCGACGACGCGGAACTATTGTGGGCCGCCGCCGTTCTTCACGATGTCGGCTACTCCCCTGACCTGGCACTAACCGGCTTTCACCCGCTCGATGGCGCTCGATTTCTGCGCGACCAGCACGGCGCCGATGAACAGCTGACACGGTTGGTCGCCAACCACAGTTGCGCCCTACTCGAGGCAGAGGAGCGCGGACTCCGCCGCGAGTTGGAGGCCGAGTTCCCACCCCACGACAATGACCTCCTGATAGACGCACTGATCTACGCAGACATGACCACAACCCCCGCCGGAAATCCGACCACCCCGTCCGCCAGGATCGCCGAGATCATCGGCCGCTACGGACCGGACACATTGGTGGGCAGATTCATTCAACGCGCAGAACCGGAAATCATGGCCGCTGCGACAAGAATCGAACAAGCGAAGACGAATCAGCCGAGATACGGATAGCTTCCGGACAGGAAGTCACCGATCTGTTGCCGCATGCTCGGGTGAATGTCGTAGTCGCCCAGCTCATCGGGAGCTGCGAACACGACTCCATCGGCTTCGTCATTGATCGTCGGTTCGCCCGACACCGGCCGCCCGATGTAGGTGTTCTCATACTGCTGCCGCACCTCACCGTCGGTGTAGGCAACGATGTGGTGCGGATTGCTGTAAATCCCTAGGAATCCAGTGATTTCAGCCGTGATGCCCGTTTCCTCGCGGCATTCCCGGATCGCACACTCGGCCGCAGTTTCGCCGAAGTCCATGGCTCCGCCGGGCAGCGCCCACTGCCCGGTATCACGCCGACGCTGCAACAGGATTGCCCCTGCCCCATCAGCTACCAGCAGATTGCACGCCACCACAAGCGAATTCGGCTTCGGTGCCTTCGGATCGTGGTAGTACTCGATTCTGCCCATGGTCGACCCCTCAATCTGGAATCCAGGGCTGCGCGTCAGCCCAGATCGCGTCGAAACTCTCGGCATAGTTGTCGAACCAGCCGACATCATTGACCCGCCGGAGTTGAAAGACGGGATTAGCGCTGGCTGGCTGACCCCAGATGTGGGGATTGACCAGCAGAGTGTCGTCGTAGCGAAACAACGAGTTGTACAGGGTTGTCCCGTGCAGGCGCACCTCGCACCGATCGGCCGATAGGAGCGGGCGGTAGTAGGTGAGCGAAGCTCGGATCTTCGCGGCTAACGTGTCCGGGCCGAGGCCCTCTTCGCTACCACGGTCGATTACCGCCCTGCTGCCCGGATTGCCGAAACACATCCGGATCCGCGCACCTTGCCGTGCTCGTTCGATAAGCGTGTGGGCGACCCGCGGGTTGGATTGAGCAAAGAAGGTGCCCGAGAACACGAGCACATCGATCTGCTCAGTTGCGTTGCCCAACAACGATAGCCATGTTTCGCGAGGTACCTCAGCACGGTTGTGATAGGTGGCGACGAGTTCGACATTCGTCGGTGCGGCTCGCTCATCCACGACCGGCGGCCAGAGGAATCTTTCCTCGACCCGCAGGTGATGTGCGACCCGTCGTCGGTGACGCGGGTGAGGTACCCGACCACCGAGCCAGCGCCCGACCGTCTTCGGATCGACCTCACAGACAACGGCCAGCGACTCGGGTGCGATCCCCCGCTGGTGGAGCACGGTCTGAAGCCGGACATTCACGCCTCCAATAGAAGCCGATGTGACGGGGTCGAGCAAGCACACACGGACGTGACCGCGAAAACGTCCTGGGACGTCCCCGCCTACGTCCCAAACGCGGTTACGCAGTCCGATTGCCGACAGCCACGATGTTGACCTCACCAAACCCCAAGGGAGCCAACATGATCACCGAGCGAACCGGCATCCACAGCATCCGACGGCTGTACCTGCAGTTGCTCTATCGCTGCAACTTCGAGTGCCTGCACTGTTTCCACGGCGAGCGGCTTCGACATTCCGATGCCTTCACCGTCGCGCAGGCCTGCAACCTCATCGGACGTATGCAACGCGAGTACGCCACAGAAGAGGTGGTCCTGCTGGGCGGTGAGCCGTTCGTCTACAAGGATCTGCCACGGGTGGCGCGCTACGCCAAGCACACGCTGGGATTGAAGGTCGAAATCTGCACAAACGGATACCGGATCGGCCGACAGCTGCGCGAGATCGCACCCTGTATCGACCTGCTGCGGATTTCGCTCGAAGGGATCGGTGCGACCAACGATCGCATCCGTAATGCAGGAAGCTACGACGCTGCGATGGAATCCATCTCTCTCGCGAACGCTCTCGGCGTACCGACCGGCGCGACCCTCACCGTGAACCGATACAACATCGATGAAGTAGTACACCTCGCGGAGACTCTCCAATCGCGCGGAGTGATGCAACTCAAACTGCACCAACTCCGAGCGGTCGGGAACGCGAAGAAGCACACCGACATGCTGATCACCGATTCCGCTGCCTACACCCGGCTCCGCCGTCAACTCGCCGAGTCCGGACTCGGAATCGAAGTGATCCTCGACGACGACCTCAACGAAGAGCCCGCCTGCGCGTACTCGGCCATCAACGACACCATCGACCGTATCGAGTCAGACCCCCGCGGCGCACTCACGATGTCATGCAAGGCAGTGGGCAAGGACTCACACGCCTTCTGGTACGACAAGGCTGCTGACCGCATCGAATACCGGCCCTCTGCGCACGACGAGATCGCTCTCGGAATTCCCGACGTGGTGTACGGCCGTGTCTGATCGCCGACTCTTCGAGAGCATCGAGGGAATCGCCGGGACCGGTAAGACAACAGTCGCACCCCTGCTTGCGGAGGCCCGCCAGGCCGTCTTGGTCCCAACAGTCCCTCCGAACTTCCAGTCCCTACGCCGGGAACTGGACCACACAAGCAGTCCAGACGCGCGCATGTGTCTGTTCCTATCCGCGCTCTTCACCGCGACCGACCAGATAGTCCGCTACCTCGATGCAGGTATCCCCGTCGTTGTCGAAAGCTACTTCGCCCGCTGCCTCACCACCCACCGGGCGTTCGGCGCCCGACTCGGCATCGCCCTCCCCTCCGACCTCCCCGAGCCGGTGACCTATCAGCTGACATGTGCGCCTAACGAACGACTTCGTCGGCTGGCGCAGCGTGACAGCGCGATGACCAAATGGGACATTCTGGCCGAACAGAGTGCCCAGAGCCTCACCGAAGCAACCGATACGTGGACCACTCACCACATCGACACCACGGCGACCAATCCCGCAGATGTTGTACGAACCATCTTGTCCCTCAACACAAGTGAGGCCGAATATGCCTACCACCAGCCTTTGGGAGCAGACCCTGACGTTCTTTCCACAGTTCGTACGCGAACTGAATGATCGCTGCGACCCCGGCGCAACAGTGACCGTAATCGGAGCCAGCGACGGCAAATTCGTCTTACCGCTCGCGGCTGCGGGCTACCGTGTCATCGCAGTCGAGAACGATCCGCAAGCGCTGCACGGTGGCGATGTGCTCCTGCCTGTCGCCGGTCTCGCCTACGCGCCCAGCCTGGCCGAACGCGTGGCGGAAGCCGGGCTGACCAGTCAGGTGCGGATCGAACCGCACGACTTCTTCGACGCCGCTCTGGCAGAAATGCAAGCCGACGCAGTCTGGACGAGTTGCTCATGGCACTACAGCGCCAACCACCGCCGTCCGCTCCGCGAATTCATCGGACGAATGCAAGATCTCCTCGAGCCGGGCGGGCTTCTCGGCGCCGAATTCATGATGCCGGTCGAGGACCACCACTACATCATCGAGCACTACACGACGCCGGACAAGCTGTTCCGCCGCTTCCCCTGTGACACTTGGGAAGTACTGCTCACCCTGCGCACCGACCCCTTCATCGAACGACCGCACGTCGGCCAGCTCCACGACCACACGCACCGCATGGGTGTATTTTTCGCTGCAAAGCGCGAACACCTCGACGAAGGGCGCGAGCTCGATGAAGCATGAATATGAAGCGACCTTCTTGGCGATCGACGTCCAAGCGGTCAGGGCAAAACTGGCTGCACTCGGCGCCATCCAGGCCTTCCCTCGAACCCTGCTGACCCGCAAGATCTTCGACGGCGACGCACTCCCCATCGGCGCGTGGGTCCGCCTACGAGACGAGGGCACGCAAACAACGTTGACGCTCAAACACGTCACCGATTCCACCACCATCGATGGCACCACCGAGATCGAGACCGTCGTCGGCGATCTCGACTCGATGGCCGAATTTCTCGTCACCATCGGGCTGAGGGAGGTCCGCTACCAGGAGAACTACCGCGAAGAATGGCGTCTCTGCGACATAGTCTTCGATCTGGACACCTGGCCGGACCTGCCCACCCTCCTCGAGATCGAGGGGCCCGACGAGTCTTCGGTCCGCCAAGCCGCAGCAGACCTCGGACTCGACTACAGCCAGGCGAAGTTCGGCAGCGTCGACACCATCTACCGAGTCGAGACAGGCCGCGACATCCTCGCGGAGCCGACCCTGCTGTTCAAGGACTTCGGCGAGTAGGTACCCGACGACTGTTTCCCGCGCAGTATTGAGCAACTCCTCGTCCTGCGCCGGCTGTCCATGTCATGGCTGACGCACCTTCATTAGATGCGCTGCTGGAGCACTTGGCGAGCTGCGACTATCAATCGTTCACACCTAGAATTGCGAGATACTCACGGCGCTTTGACACTACAAGCCCCTTGTCGCCCTTGATCTTATTTGCAACCAGCGAGGCGCACATCTGAAAATCAAGATCAAGAGAGTTGAGTTTGTATTTCGAAATGGATTTTGTGGTCTTCCATGTTATATCGAACCCCAATTCCCTGAGTTCGCGAAGTCGACGTTCGGCATGAACAGAATCTGCGGTGACCAGGCGGAGAATATCCGCCTCAACCTCAACCCCTTGATGGCGGATCAAAGTGGCGAATAGATCGACGTGTACGTCCGACCGATATTTAACACGCAAGTACTTCTCCGGGATGGCGTGTGCGTAGCGCCGCCGCACCTCAGCTGCAATACGTTGATGCAGAGCATCGAAGGTCTCTCGATGCTCTGCAGTAGTCAATGAGCAAATCGCAGACTTCATAGCCCGCGCAAGGTTTTGCTTCGCGAATACATATTCGTCGATCAGCTGACCAGGAGCCAATCGTTCTTTTTCGAGCGCAACGGTTAACTGCTTCGAGAAATCGTGGGCGTCCGATCGCACCTTGTTCCATTTACGGTCGAATTCGGTTTCGTCACCATCGGGCTGCATTACCGTATTCCTTTACAATTAAGCTATTGCGTTCATTGCAGGTACTTGCCGCTATGCATTCAGTTGACGCACAGCATAGTTTCGAAGCCGCTGAGCCTCATCTACCGGCATCGACTCAAGTATGTCCGTTAGCCAATTAGACACCCATAGCGACGAACGCTCCGGCCAGTGCCCAACCGGGGAGTCGCGGGCGTGCACCCAACCTGATCCTGGAGAGTCGACGGATCGCTGCAGTGCGTCGATATCTACCTCCCGCTCTGCTTCGTCCGCAGTGCGCTTACCTAGTTGAGCTGTCATGCCAACCAGCCACCACGACAAGATCGCAAGGTCTCGGGAGGATATCCCCTTCTGATCAAGCCGCGACACAGAAGGAAGATCTATGCAAGCAAGCACCTCCACAACTAGGTCTCCCGGAATATGCATCGCATACGCGTTGTCAACAGTGACTGTCGACTGCTTTTGAGACGCCCGATCGATTTCCTTGAGCGTGGCCGCATCAAAGTCTGCTCCTAAGAATTCCTTTACACCCTCAAAGAACTGAACAGTCGTCTCGATACAAAGATCAGCTTGAGCGCGTTGACGCAACTCATCGTGTAGCCACGGCCACGGCCTGCTCTTAAGGGGACCATGCCTGGTCGTTTCGTACCAATCCTCCTTTTCGTCATTCGATACAAAAAGGATTTGCACAGGCTTGCCACCAGATCGCGACGATGCCATATCGATTACTTCTTCCCAGATAAGGAAATCGCCAGCATTCGTGAGCGGATTTCCTTTACTGTCAGCGAAGCCGGGAGGAATCAAATTTGGGAAACGGAATTTCTCAGCTGTTTCCACACGCTGACGGATTGTTTCGAATCCCGGCGATTCCGCTATACGATTTCCGTACAGTATCGCGACCCGCTCAAGAACCGTGTCACTGGAAAGATCGGTCATTTTCGATACTTCATTATCGCGCAACGAGTCTATATATTCGACCATCTTCGGCCTCAGCCAGTTCGCAAGCTCGTCGAATTTTTCATCTACCAAAGACTTTAGCTCATCTGCCGCCGACCTGTCGTCGGCGTACTTCCTGAGCAAATCCTCGACGTATTTACTAGCCTTATTTGTGGAAGTTTTAATCGCCGCAATATGCCGGTTCAGATCACGATTCGAATCTTTAATTGCCCTGTTACGTTCAAGGATTACGGCGTGGCGTCTGCGAACAAATTCAAGGCCGACTTGATGTGGTAGCCATAGACGGTCCCCGAGCTTCTCCAACGCTCGGAACACATCGTCCCGCGTCGCTTGCTTGAACTCGTACAAGCTGAGCAGAACGTTGGTGTCGAGAACAACGACGGCGTTCTCGTAGAACTCACGTCGCTCCTCCTGCGACGTACCAACTGTCGACAACCAGGCCGCATACCTACGAAACATCACGACTTCGTCGTGCGCATCCATCTGCCCCGAACCACCCCAACTTCGATCAACGCTGACGGTTGATCTTGCACTGAAACATGGTTGCAGTCAACAGGATTCGACGACCTAACCCGACCCGACTCTCGTCACATCTGGCTCGTGACCAAGCCCTGGCGACCGACGGCGGGCTGCTGCGCGCACTCAGCTAATGCGCGACCGCGCCGTCCGGTAGTGCTCATGCCGCAAGTGATCGTCCTGCCCGGTGAACGCGCGGAATTCGCCCAGCTTGTACACGGGTTCGCTGCCTCGTGCCCGCTCGCGGATCTCGAAATCCCTTGATAACAAGTTGATCCGGTGCCTGATCTCCAGGTCAGTCAAGGCAAGGCCGGATTCGCTAGCGATCTCCGGTACTGATAGGTACGTCCCGGACTTGATCAACGCCCGATAGACCGGATCGGTCTCGCCATCGACCTCTCGACCGATGACGTCACCTTCCATTCGGAGCGCGCGAGCGATGGACGTGCCTATTGCACGTGCGACAGGGGGAGGAAAAGCATTGCCGATCTGTCGGTAACGCGAGGTCTTTCGCCCCTCGAACTTCCAGCGGTACTCGAGATTCGCGCTCGGATCGTCCGCGGCTTCCTTCTCGACTTGCTGCTGGTGGCCCTTCTTCATATGGTCGATGAATACCCAGCCTTGGAGCCGCGCCACCATCTCCACGGTAAGTTTCGGGCCGAGCGGGGTCATCGGCCGCTTGTCATACGGTGGCTTGTCGTACGGTGGTGGAACGTCGTGCACGCCTTTTGCATCGACGCCCATTTCCGCCCACGCGCGCTTCGCCCGTGTCGGGCCGAGATCAGCGCCCCCGTGCTTCTTCGAGCCGCCCACGATAGTCGGGGCGATGCCGGTCGCAGCGGCGGCCCATGCATCGGCACCCTTCCATTTGTCGCGGCCCATGATGGTACGGAGGGTCTCGCCTACGGTAAGAGGCGGTGCTGACGCTCTTTCCGGCCACTGGAAGAACTTGAACTCGTCGGGGTGCATCGCTACGAGCACGAACCGAGGGCGGAGCTGCGGCACGCCATAGTCGGAAGCATTAATCAACCTCCACTCAGCGTGGTAACCAAGCTGGTCGAGTCGGTCGAGTACGTGCTGGCGGTAGCCGGCGAACCTGGGCATGCTGAGTCCTCGAACGTTCTCCAAGAGGAGCGCCCGAGGTTGGATGATCTCGACCTGTTCGACCGCCCAGGCGAAGAGATCACGCTCGTCGTTCGCACCGAGCTGTTTCCCTGCAATCGAGAAGGGCGGGCACGGAACACCGCCTGCTACCAGATCGATCGGCGGGAGATGTTCGGCAGCTCGCCGTTCGGGGGCAAAGTCCGCTGGATCGAATACGGAGAGGTCCGCCACATCACCAGTCCGGACGTCACAGTCTGGCATGTTGAGACGAAGAGTATCTGCAGCAGTTTTGTCGAGTTCCACCGCGACCTCATGCTGGAAGCCCGCCAAGTGGAGTCCCAAAGCTTGGCCGCCAGCGCCGGCGCAGATCTCGATGACACTGAGGCTACTCACGTAGGGCCTTCCGGGAGTTGGTGAACGGGACGGTTCGGGGCGGTGAGTATCCTCCCGGACATCCAGGACAACGACTCGACCGGGGCAACTACCAGAGCCGCTCCATGCTGATCCGAACATATGAGCGATGCTAAACGATGGCGCCCCTTCCAGCTGGCAGCGCGGCCGAACGATCCTTCTGGCTCCTACTCAGCCAATCGACTTGCGATCTCAGATTTTGCTTCCGAGGGGAGTCGCAGCACGGCGTTCCAGGCACGGTCAAGATCGCTGATGTTGCGCTGCCCCGCAGCAAGCCAACTCGCCAGCTGCTGGAGGTCGCGGACATCGAGCTTGTCGATCTGACTCACGACTTCATCGACAGACGTCCGACGGCCCCGGGACCCGGTGTGGCACCGCTTGCACTCGGTCGTCAGACGGACGATTTCGCTCCCGCCAGAGAGGCGGACCTGTCTGCGTGCGACGGTCAGTACCGCGGTGAGATTGGAATCGTCGACGTAGGGCTCACCGCCGGCGATTCCGCACACCGTGCACATGTAGCCGTCGCGGGACAGAACATTCTGCCGATCTGTCGCAGGCAAGGTCATCTGTTGGTCGGCCGCGCGACGGGCGGCGTTGTCCCATACCGGGACTCCGCGCTTGTTGAAACGTTGTTCTTCCAGTGTCAGGCTGGCGTCCTCAGAACTGGTGAGGATCTCCCAGCCGTACTTGCGGAGATCCCGGACGCGGCGATCGATCTGTGACACGGCGGGGAAGGCGTCACGCAACTGGTTCTTCGTGAACTCGTTGCCCTCGCCTACCACCTGTTCCAACCACAGCGCGCTACGAACCATGGTGCCGCCGGAGTACGTCTGCCAGTCTGGTTCCGTCATTGTGTTCCAATCTCGTCGGTGTGGGGCCGAGCCTACGTAGCCCATCCGACAGGTTCTGCCGATCGGCGCGGACTCCAAGTCGGCTGTCGGTGAGCCGTGCGAAGATTGGCTCAAGATCGGCAACTTGATTTGCGGAGGCACAGGGGATGACAGCGCAGGACACGATTCCGCCGAACGGCGAAGAGGTCCGCACCATGGTGAAGGCGCGGCTCGCGGAGGCTCAGGCCGAGTCCGGAGCGAAGGTGACAGTCACCTGGCGGAATAACCAGAAACACCTGGATGTGATTTCGATGCCGGTGAATCTGCTCCGGCTGAATCCCGAAACCCATCGGATCCGAGCGCAACGATCCGTCGACCCTGTGCGGGACCAGCAGCTGACAGCGAATCCATGGTCCCCGGAGAGTCAGGAGTACCTCCGGTTCCTGCTCAGCAGCAAGCCTTCGAACCCAGATCAGACCGACCCCGATTTCATCACGCTCACCGAAGAGCTCAAGGAGTCGGGCCAGCGCGAGCCCGGGATTATCAGCCCGGATGGCATCCTCGTAGACGGCAACACTCGGTGCATCGCCCTACGCGAGCTCGGTCTTCAGGAGATCTTGGTCGGTGTCCTGCCTGGCGACACGACATGGCAAGACATCAACTCTGTCGAGCTCCGGCTGCAGCTGCGCAAGGACAAGCGGCGTGACTACACCTACATCAACCGGCTGATCGCCATCGATGAACAGCTGCGGAATGGACGGCTGGCCGAGCAGGTAGCCAACGATTTCAACATCAAGCTGAAGACGCTCGAGGGCGACCAGTGGGTGTATGCGGTAGTTCGCGAAGCAATCGAGCGCAGCGCTGACGGTGACGTGCGACTTCGCCTGATCGACTTCGAAGAGCATCAGGAGAAGCTGCGTGAGCTCTGGAGAGACTTCGACAAGGCCCACAAGACCGATCCCGACGCGGCTGAACGCTTGAAGGAGTCTCGCCTGCAGGCGATTCTGCTGGGTCACGCGAAAACAACCGTGCGCCTTATCGAGCAGGACTTTCACGTGCGCTATGTGGAATCGCGGCTGCCCGTTGACCTGCAGACAAAGCAGGATTCGGACTCGGACGAGATAGCAGTTCCCGGGCTCGACGTCACAGTCGACGACGTATCCGGCACCGTCAAAGCCGCAAAAGCGCTGACCGACAAGCTCTTGCGGGCAAAAGCCGTGACCGCTCCCGGAGCTGGCGCCTCGGCTGCCCAGGCCAAAGCAGCCGAAGACACCATCCGCAAGGCGGTTGACGTTTTCGAAGTGGCGACCCACCTGGCAGGCAAGAACGACCAGCTCAAGAAGCGCCAAATTGCGGTGCCGCAACGTATCTCAGATGCCGCAGAAGACATCCAGCAGTGTGTTGCGGAGTACGCCCAAGCCAAGGCCCAACGGGCGCTGGACGAAGATGCGCTCGACGACGCGCTGCTCGAGCTGCGAGCCCAGATGCAACGGCTTGCAAAACTTGCCGCACGCGGAGGCAATCCGCCGGGCGAAGGTATTGCGTGGCTCCTCGATATCGTTCGGGATCGCGTATGACGGCTGAAGGAACCGCGAGTCTCTTCCTCGGCTTCGCCGACCGGGTCACCTGGACACGGCTGGTCGCAGGCGAGGGTCATGAAGAGAATTTGCGGAACTTCGCGCTCAAATTCCGCACTGCAGTTCAGCGCTCCCGTTCCATCGTCGAGGTCGAGGTCGACGAGTTGCTGGCAAATCTGAACGTTCTCAGCACGTGGCACGAACGGGCCACGGTCGTCTGGGATCCGCCTCTGAAGACTCTCGCAGAGGATTCAGCGAAAGCTGCTCGGTCGGTGGCAAGAACGCTGCAGAGCGATGGTGCCGAACCGATGGAAATCGATCCTGAATCGGTGGCAACCATGCTCGGCGAACAGTGGATCGGTGAACTCACCGATTTCCAACGCAGGGACATCGCTAAACTGCTGTCGCTCAAGCACGGCGCGAACTTCTCGGTGCCCGGCGCCGGGAAAACCCGCGTGGGTCTTGCCACGTTCCAAGGGTTCCACCAAGCGGGCGAAGTTGAGCGACTGCTGATCGTTGCGCCGAAATCGGCGTACGACTCTTGGCAGTACGAAAACGCCGTGTGTCTGGAAGTCCCGCTGCGCATGGGCATAGTTGGCCAGCCGTCGGTTCGTGGCAACGATGCCTTGATTGTCAACTACGAACGCCTCGACAACAGTTTGGAGCAACTGGGCCGGTGGATAACCGAGCGCCCGACCATGCTTCTCCTTGACGAGGCGCATCGAATGAAGGCTGGAGCCAGCGGAATCTATGGATCCGCCTGTCTCGCATTGGGTCCGCGCGCGCGGCGTCGTCTCGTTCTGACCGGAACCCCCGCGCCCAACAGCGCGAAGGATCTGGAGAACCTCTTCGGTTTCGTCTGGCCGGGATACGGTCGCCGACAGGTTGTCCAAGCCGTGGCGGGCGGCAATCTGGCTCAAGCGAGCAAGGCGCTGAAACCGCTGTTCGTCCGGACGACCAAGCGGGAGTTGAAGCTACCTCCTGTCACCCCACAGATCGTCCGGGTCCCGGTGCCACCCTTGCACCAAGAGATCTACGACGCGCTGATCGGGCAATACACTGCCCGGGCATCCGCGGCCGAGGCTGACTTCCAAAGGCTGGGTAGCACAGTGGTGTACCTGCTGATGGCGGCAACAAGTCCGGCATTGCTCTCCGTAGGAACGACGAAGTACGACCCGCTGCCGTACCAGGTTCCGCCTCTGCCGGTCCATGAAGGCTCGTCGCTGCTCGATCTGATGCGGGATCTGCCAGTGTACGAGATGTCGCCGAAGTACCAGGAAACGTTGGCTATTGTTGCGGCCAACGCCAAGCAAGGGCGCAAGACCCTCGTCTGGTCGACATTTGTTCGTAGCCTGCTCACACTCGAGCGCCTTCTCGGCGAATTTCACCCCGCCGTGGTGCACGGCGGGACTGAGGATCGCGCAGCCGAGATCGACCGGTTCCGAAACGATCCGGATTGCTATGTGCTGCTGTCGAATCCGGCAACGTTAGGCGAAGGCATCAGCCTCCATCACGAATGCCATGACGCTGTGTACGTGGACCGGGACTTCGCGGCCGGCAAGTTCATGCAGAGCCTGGACCGGATTCACCGACTCGGCCTTGCCCCCGACACCGAGACACGAATCACGGTGCTGTCTGCCGAAGGCACCATCGACGAGGTCGTGAACCAGCGACTCGGTGACAAGGTGAGCTTCATGGGTGCGATTCTCGATGATCCCGCAGTTCAGGAACTCGCGGACCTGGATGAAGCCCCGTCGGTCGGCGGCGGGCTCGACGCCAGAGACCTGGCGGCGCTGATGGGATATCTTCATGCCCGCGCCGCCTAAACCGATCCTTCAAGCGGCAGTTCGGTGGCTGGATGTTCTCCGGAACTCCGACCACAACGTGGCGCGAACACTATTTGTGACTGCGGAACGATACGCGGACCTGACACCCACCCAGTACGACGTCGCGTACATTTGGCTGAAAAGTGTTGGTCTACTGGATGATGCGGACGTATCGACGCCGATTGCCGACCAAGTCTTCGATGCTGCAATCTTGCACAGCGATGCGCTTTGGCTCGCAGACGCCGACAGCCTCATTCAAGCACCGGAGGAGCTTCCGGCGGACGTTCACGCCGTCGCCGAAGCCCTGGGAATCGAGGACATTTCGGCATTTCAGCGCGTGCACCAGGTGTGGGGAAAGGTTGACCTCGTAGAGCGGAAGCGCATCGGTGATGCAGGGGAATTCGCCCTCATCGGCCTACTCTCGGAAGCCGCGGCATCACACGATATCGACCATGTCGCGCTGCGTGCGGACGGCTTCGGATACGACATCGCATACCGGCGTTGCGGCGAAGCCCGCAACTTCGAGGTCAAGACAACAACGCGCCGAACCCGAACGGTCCTCTACCTCAGCCGCCACGAGTACCGAACGATGATGAACGACCCCAATTGGCATCTCGTGGTTGTCCGACTCGACGGCGACTTGGAACCGATCGAGGTCGGGCGGGTGCCGCAGGACTGGATCAGCAGCAATGTTCCTGTAGATACGAGCACCAACGGCAGGTGGGAGTCCTGCCGGATGACGGTGCCCGAAGACGTTCTCGTTCCGGGCGTTCCGGTCGAGATCGAGCGACCCGACGGAGTGGCTGGACGACTCCTCAGCGGCTGGTAGAAACCTGCCGGTTGCACGCATACGCCGGGCTGCTCCGTTCATCTACTGGATAAAGTTCGCTAGCGCGATCCGCAGACGACCTTCGACGCTCTTTCGGTGGGACGTGCTGGCGGTGGTGAACTGCACATACTCCGCGTTCTCATTAGTCAATTTCATAGCGCGCCGCACCTGATCGACGCTCAGCTCGCTGTTCCAGCGGATCGCCAGGGTGAGCGCGGCAAGGATCGAGTCTGCGCGGGCGGCGTTGATAGTGCGCACCCGCCGCAACGCCGCGTCGCCTTCCGCAGCGATCAGCAGTCGACATGCATGTGAAAACTCCTCAGCCTCGGCCTTTTTCGAAGACGCCGGAATCACCTTGTTCTGGTCGAGATACTTCGTCATGAAGGCCGACATCGGCGGCTTGAACTCGACCGAATCGGGCGAGCCGGAATCGAGCATGGACTCGGCGACAGATTTCAGCGCCAAGTATCGAAGGATGAGTTCCTGATCTCGGCCGTCCCGGTGCGCCGGGGTTCCGAACAGCGTGCGCCAGTTCGGATCGGAATTCATTTTGCGGGCAAGCTGCGTGGCGTCACCACCAGCGAACAGCGCGACCCGGATCTGCTGCGGAGTCAGTTTCGTGCCGCCGCTGTTGATGCGCTCGAACAGGGCGTAGATGGCCATGGGTCCGTCCTCACCCTGAGGGACGGTGATGGTGGCCTGAATCATCGCGTTGTTGAGCTTGCGCTGGGCGGCACCGTCGAGAGTGTCGTACAGGTGACCCTTGAACTGTTCGCTGACGTGGTCCAACTCGAACGCCTTGCCGTCCGGCGTCAGGCCCTTATAGAAGGATGCGAGGGTCGTGAGCCGCTGCTGGCCATCCAGCACGACGTATCTACGGGACTCCAGCTCTACCAGGAAAATGCCCGGGACCGGGTAACCGAGCAGAACGGATTCGATGAAGCGGTCCATCTGCCGCTTCGTCCAAACGAAATTGCGCTGGAACCCCTCGTAACCATGGTCTTCGGATTCATCGACGCGAGGATCGAACCGCGGCACGATCAGTTCATGCCGGTCGAATCGACGCACCAGACCTTCGACATCGAAGTCGACGCCGAAGTATCGCAGAGCCTCATCGGCAGACGGGGGCTCGAGGACAATTTCCTCGTTCTGCTCAGGATCCTCGACAACGGTCTCCTCGTCGCCGAAATGGGCAGTCCCTGCGATGTTCACGGTTTCCTTCCGAGATCCCGCCGACGAATCTGCGCCGACGACCTATTTGCACCCCTACGCGAATCATGCTGGACGCGTGAGGGATAAGCCTACTTGGACGGCACGGATCAGTCAGCGATGTCGCTGATCAGATGCTGCGCCCAGAGATCAGCGACGCACGCGCCGCCGAGCCTGCCGGTCTTCGATGCCTCGGCCTCGGCATACTTGACGCCGTGACCGAATGGGTGCCGACACGGTATGTCTCGCCAGATGAGCTGATCGCCAACCAGACACCGAAGGGTGGGTTCACTCAAGCCGCGCTGGCAAGCTGGGGTGTGCCGTGGCCGCCGCCGAAGGGGTGGAAAAGGGCTGTGTCGGACCAGAATCGGTGGTCTGAGGATTTGACGACTTTTCTTGGATAGCCGACGGCTATGGTACGGTCGGCGCACAAGTCAGGCCCCGGTGGTGCTACGAACACCGCCGAGGCCCTGGGCGAGAATCTGGTATCAGCAGACTCACCGCCGTAGGCGGGAAGCCTACCGATGATTCTGGCGTCTCCGCCAACCTCCCCCTTGCCGCTGTGCGCCCGGGCGAGTTGTGCGGGTGATGCGCCTTGCTCGCGCAGTCGTCGCCCGTCAGAGGGGCCGCTGCAACCATTCCGATGACACAGAGTCGGCTGGTAAAGGCGGACTCGGACGGCTCCACCGTGGTTGGTGGCATGGATACCAGGGCTTCCCTGGGTGTTCCTGGCTCTGTGCAGAATCCCAGTCCCGGCCCTTGCCGAGTAATGCCCGGCGGGCGTGCATCACCAAACGACCGTAGCGACGACCGACCGGCGGACCTCGCGTCAAGGGTGCATCCGTACCTTGCGGTACCGGGGTGCCCCTGCCTCCCCCGCTCTCCCACTCCCAGCGGGAGTTTCGAGCACTCACCGAACAAGCCGATCTTGTAGCGCCGGAGTCGGCCGGGGGCAGTGTTCTTCGGTGACCGACGGCGCTCATGCAGAGGCAATGTTCACGTGCTTGCGGATCAGAGAAGCGAGTCTGGATGGCGGTTGGTTCAGCAGCAACGAACGGTTGACCCTTCCCCTGTCGAGCATCACGAGTAGCCGCGCGAGAGCTCGGGTCGTGTCCAGGCGGACGCCGATGAGTGGTGATCGGTCGAGAGCCCATAGAGACAACGAGGCCCGATGCGCATTGACAATTTCGAACAGCGACGCGATATCGACGAGGTCTTTGTCGGCACGCCGTGACTGCCACGCCAACGCCTTGAGGACCACAGCAGCCTCGACGTCTGGAACCAGGATCGTGAACTCGAGAGACTGGCCTGTGTCGAGCATGCGTACGACGACGTCGACTTGCAGAGGGGCGGCAAGTAACGCCAAGCCCAAGCCAGGTCCGGGATCGAATCCACGGCCGCCGATCGTGACCGTGCGCTGCGGCCCGAAGGAGGGAACAAGTGTCCGCCGATGACACGCCAATCCGACTCTCCCAGATCGACGGCTGCCGCTGCGACGTCGGCCAAGGCCCAGTATCCGAGATCTGAGGCGTTGCTGGTCGACGCGATGGAGATTCGGGCGGTTATCGGCGCCACCGGCTACCTCGCCCGATGCTTTTCGATCGCTGTTCGCACCACGTGAGCTGCCTCCGTCGAAGTCGGGTCGGTGCTGCTGTGCAGTAGATCCCACGTGATGATCGCCGGGTCGGCGACAACGTGGCCATCGACGGGGACCTCCCCGTGGACGTGAGATGCCACGGTTCGGATCGACCGATCGTCCGGGATGACGACTGTCATGGTCGCATCGCCAGGATCTGCGGGTGAAAATCCAGCCGCAGTGAAGTCGATGATCTCGTCAACGTACAGCCTGACCGAAGACGGCAACATCCAGGGCGCATAGCGATCGGCCGCCAAGTCTCCGGAAAGCACCGAGCCAACCGTCAACTCGCTCAACAATTCCCGGGCCGCACGGTATTGCTCTGCGGGCGCATCGAGACCGAACCAGTGCGTCTGTGTTCCGCGCGGGCCGGGGTACTCACGAAGCCACACGTCCAGCAACTCCGGGGTGCCGATCCAACCATCGGTCGGCGTGTGGGTGATGTGTTCATTCGCCCGCATCGCCGTCGAGACGGCCTGCTGACTCGCCCCGACCACGGCGGCGATTTCGTGCTGGGTCATCGGTTGTTCCCAGATCGCCAGAACGCGCTCGACGGCAAGTCGCTGCCAGGCAACACGGTGGTGCTGGTCGGACCGTCGCGGTGGCGACTCATCCAACAGCACTGCCCCGTTGATGATGACCATCGGTGGATCTGCCAGCACGAGGTCGAACTCGCCGGCCTCAGCGGCGACAATGACTGGCGCAGCTGCCTCATTGGCTGCGAACAACGCCGCCACTGAAGCGGGAAACTTGCGGTGTTGCTCACGCAGGCGTCGAAGCACGGCGGGAGTCAGGCGTGCGCGGGTCTGAAACTTCAGCGCGGTGGGTCTACTGGTGCCGTCCGGCGCAGTAAGGAGAAGGTCCGGTTCGCCACTCGCAACCCTGACTCCTGCGCGCTGCAGCAATCGCAGCAGGTCACGCCGTATATCCGGCTCCACGCCTGCCTCCTAGTACATTTAGGAAGAAAAATCAAACAACCGACTTCAATCCATCATACATTTGCTTGTGCAATAGCCTTTGCATCTGCGGCAGCCGCGCACCGCGCCGTACGGGAGTATCCCAACACTCTCCACTCCCAGCAGGTGTGCCGTCACGCGTCACTCAAAGTGGTACGTCGGTTCACATGTACCTGTGCTGCGGTTTTCGTTGTCATGCACAGTGATTCGGCGAAGTTCTGGCGCGTGGCAGCGGAAGGGGGGACCCTCGGAGTAGAGGATCGCGTTACCCAGGAGCCGCATGACTGTCAGAAGTGACCGTGAAGGTGGCTTGCCGGAGACTTTGCCTGCGTTGGAGCAGTTGCCGGCTGATGAGGCTCGGGATCTGTTCGAGTTGATGAGGGCCGCGAGTACGTTCGAGGCGGCCGCGTTGGACAAGTCCATCGATTCGATGGTCTCTGCGTTGCCTCGGCCGTTGCGCCGGGTGACGAAGAAGATCATGTTCGGCGGCAGATGACGGACCTGACTACTCGGGCGCAGTTGATTCTGCTGGCTCGCACGTTGCATGTTCATCCGCAGCGGTTGGATCACCTGCGGTATCTGGGGGCCGATCGGCTGCATGCGCTGAATCAGCAGATTTCGGGGGTGTTGTTCGATCAGCACACGGAGACGTTTCGGCGGATCAGTGCGCTGGTGCCGTTCATTCCGCTGACGATCTCGATTCCGTTGGTGCAGAAGCTGGTTCCGCCGATGATGACCGGTCGGGCGGCGGGGTCGGTGGGGCTGGATCATCCGGGCAAGGCGGCGGAGACGTTGACGATGCTCGATGCGGGGTATGCGGCCGATTGTGCGCCCTATCTGGATCCGCGGGCCATCGAGCAGCTGGCCGATCAGATGGCGCCGGGGCCGATCGTCGAGATCGTCAACGAGTTGCTGCGGCGGCGCGATTATGTGACGGCTGGTCCGTTCTTGGCATGTGCCACAACGGAAGTGATCGCCGCGGTCGAGGCGGGGGTGCGCGATGACGCCGGGCTGATCTTCTCGGCGGCGTTCTCCTATGACGTCGAGGTACTCAGCGCGGTGGTTCGTCAGCTGCTCGATGGGCCGCACCGGCGGGTTCCGCGGATGACACAGACGGTGCTGACGGGTTCCGCTGACCTGCAACACGCTGCGCTGTCGGTGTTTTCGCGGTGCGCGCCCGATGTGATCCGGCGGGTGGGCGACATTCTGTTCGGGAGTGCGCAGCCCCGTGATGTCGCGCGGCTGGTGCGCACCGCGCTCACCCTCGGCGCGGTGCCCGAATTCCTCACGCTGGCTGGGTATCTCACGCCATTGGGGCTGTGGACGTTGGTCGGCAATCCGATGTTCGGTGATCCGGATGTGGCGGTCGATCTGGTCGCGCCGATGGATGGGCGCGAGGATGCGCAGAGTTGGCGTGGGCTGTTCACGTTGATGTCGCGGATGGACGACAACGTCAGGAGCGCGGTGGGGTACGCGCTCGCGTTGCTCTCGGAGTCGACTGTGGCGGAGTTGCCCGCGCTGGCGACCGAAACTGGTTGCTGGCCTGCGCTACTCGATCTGGTCGCGGTTTCCGGGGAGCGGGGGCAGTCTCGGTTCGGGGCGATCTGGGCGCAGTTGGGGCCGGAGCGGCGGGCCTATCTGCACCGGAGCATCACCGAGCTTCGGTATGACACCAGGTTGGCCGAGATCACGGCGCTGGTCGAGCCGGTGGAGGTGGATCTGCTGTTCTATCAGCGGAGGCAGAAGGGGCGCTACCGCAACGGTTGACGCGACACCGCTGTCCACGGTGATCCAGCTCCCTACGTTGCACGAGTGAAGCGGGTCCCCCATTCCTGGACCAGAGCGATGAGTTCTGGTGGGCCGAGGATAGTGAAGTCCGCCATTGATCTGCCCAGCACCAGGATCGGCCAGTCGAGGCTGTCGACGGTCATTTCTATGTGGGTGCGGTTGGCGGGGAGGGCGGTAGTGGTGCACCAGCGGCCTATTCGGGCGTGGACGTCGGGGGCGGGGGCTGCTATTTCGGCGGTCACGGTGTAGCCGGAGCGGCGGGCGCCGATGGCGTCTCGGACGAAAGTGGCGGCGTCGGGGGCTGGGAGGGTGCGGGGGCGGAAGCGGGTGCCGGTGGTCGCGGAGGCGGTGAGGCGGTCTACGCGGAAGGTGCGCCAGTCGTGGCGGGTGAGGTCGTAGGCGACGAGGTACCAGCGGCGGCCCTGGGAGACGAGGCGGTGGGGTTCTACTTCCCGGATGCTGGTTCGGTCGTCCGCGGCGGTGTAGGTGAAGGTGAGGCGTTCTTCGCGGCGGCAGGTGAGGGCCAGGTCGGTGAGGACGGCCGGGTCTACGTCGGAGACGGGGACGGCGGTCCAGGCGGTGGATTCGGTCATGGCGCGGAGGGCGTCGACGCGGCGGCGTAGGCGGGTGGGCAGGACCGTGACCAATTTGCCGAGTGCGCGGATGGACGGTTCGGCCAAGCCGTCGCCCGCGCCCTGGGATCCTGCTTGCAGGCAGACGGTGATGGCTACGGCTTCGTCGTCGTCGAGGACCAGGGGCGGCAGGGCGGCGCCCGCGGCCAGCTGGTAGCCGCCGTCGACGCCGGGCCTGGCGTCGACGGGGTAGCCGAGTTCGCGCAGCCGGTCGATGTCGCGACGCAGGGTGCGCGCCGAAACACTCAGTCGCTCAGCGAGTTCCGTGCCGGGCCAGTAGCGGTGGGTCTGCAACAGCGACAGCAGGCGGAGGGTGCGTGCGCTCGTATCGGCCATGGTTCGATTATCTCGCAATTGCGGACAGAATCTGACCGCAATGTGCCCTACCTTGGGTTTTACACACCGACAAGCGAAGGGATCAGCACATGACCGCCGACACCGAGATCGATACCGAGCGCACCGACATCCTCGAGATGCTCGCCAAGCACCGGCACTTCCTGCGCTTCACCGTCCGCGATCTCACCGACGAGCAGGCGGGTCTGCGCACGACCGCCAGCGAGCTGTGCTTGGGCGGGCTGATCAAACATGTGGCCGCGGTGGAGGCGAGTTGGGCGAGCTTCATCGTCGACGGGCCCGCGGAAGCCCCCGACTTCGACTCGATGACCGAGGAACAGCTCGCACAGTGGGGCGACGCCTTCCGGATGCTGCCCGGCGAAACGCTCGCGGGCGTCCTGGCCGAATACGAGCAGGTGGCCGCGCGGACCGACGAACTCGTGCGCACCCTCCCCGATCTGAACGTGAGTCAGCCCCTGCCGGAGGCGCCGTGGTTCGAGCCCGGCGGACGCTGGACCGCGCGCCGCGCGCTGATGCACATCATGACCGAGACCGCCCAGCACTCCGGGCACGCCGACATCATTCGGGAATCGCTGGATGGAGCGAAGTCGATGGGGTGATCTCGGCGAAGAGGGACTCGGCTGCCGCGCGGTGTTCGGTGGCGGCAGCGGGGTCCGTGGCGTCGAGGACGTCGGCGATGCCCTGGTGGGCTGTCGCCTCTTCGAACCGGTGGCCCAGTCTCGGCGCGAGGGTGAGGGTTTGGCGGTAGAGGTCTATGGCATCGTCGGACAGCCCTGCGAGGCGGCAGGTTTCGGCGTAGCTGTTGAGGAAGTGGATCTTCCAGTGGTCTTCGAAGACGGCGTCCAGGAGGGCGAAGGCTTCTCGGTGGCTGGCGAGGGCTTCTTCGTAGCGGCCCATGTCGCGCAAGGCGACACCCCGGCAGTTCAGGCACCAGGCTTCGTTGTGCTTGTGGCCGTCCTCGCGGGCGAGGGTGAGGGCGCGGTCCAGGTGGTCGAGGGCTTCTTCGGGTTCGTCGGCCGCGATCGCCACACCGAGGGTGATCTGGGCCTGTAGCGACGGGTTGCCGGTGGGGATGGCGAGGGCTTCGCGGGCCAGCTGGGCGGCCTGTTCGCGGTGGCCGAGCTGGAGCATGGCCCAGGCTTCGCCGGCGATGGCGTCGGCGGCGCTGGTCGGGCAACCGCCGGCGGTGTAGAGGTCGCGGGCTTGGCGGAACAGTTCCAGTGGTTCTTCGATACTGCCTTCGTCCCACCGTAATTGGGCGCAGCGCATCGTCAGTTCGGCTCGGGGTAGCGGGTCGCCCGCTGCGGCGACCAGAGGTGCGGCGGCGGCGTAGGCGGCGGCCGCTTCGGTCATGCGGCCCGCGTTGTAGCGGGCGAAGCCGAGGTCGCTGTGGGCTTCGGCGAGCTGGCGTGGGTCACCGAGATTCTGTGCGGCGGTGAGGGATTGCTCGAAGAGTGCGTTGAGATGTGTTGTGCCACACCGGCGGGCGAAGAAGGCGCGCATGAAGCGCGGTAGTTCGCAGACGTGGGTGTCGGCGCCTGCTTCGACGGCGGCGTAGAACACGGCCATCAGGTTGGTGTACTCGGAGACGAACCAGAAGAACGCGGGGTCGCGGCCGGGGAAGTGCGGCAGTTCCGCGGGCGGTGCGCCGGCGGAGACGGGGCGGGTCGGCGACAGGAACGGCATGGCGGTGTCGGCGGCGGCCGCGGTGTGGACGTAGTAGTCGAGGATGCGATGCAGGGCGCGTTCGCGGTCGGCGGGGGTGTCTTGTTCGAAGGTGGCGTGGCGGGCGTGCTGGCGCACCAGGTCGTGGAGGCGGTAGCGGCCGTCGGCGGGTTGCTGGACGAGGTGCGCGTCGAGGAGGTCTTCGAGCATGGTGCGGGCGCTGCGCAGCGAGACGTCGGCCACCGCGGCGGCGACGTAGTCGGTGAAGGTGGAGCCGGGGATCAGGCCGAGCAGACGGAACAGGCGGCGCTGATCTCGATTGAGCTGACGGACCGACATGCCGAAGGCGGTGTCGAATTCGCTGGTGCCCTCGGCCATTCGCTCCACCAGGATGCCGACCGACCAGCCCGGTCGATGGCGCAGCCGAGCCGCCGCGAGGCGCAACGCCAAGGGCAGATTGCCGCACAGCCGGAGCACTTCGGCGGTCTGTTCGGGTTCTTTGGCGAGCCGGCCGACGCGCGCGTCGCCGCTGGCCCGCACCAGCAGTTCCGCGCTCTCCTCGGGGGTGAGGACGTCGAGGGTCACCGGCGGGACCTCATCGAGTTCGAGCAACCGGTTGCGGCTGGTGATGATGGCGACCGACTCGCCCGCACCCGGCAACAGCTGACTGACCTGCGCGGCATCGACGACATTGTCCAGCACGACAACAGCGCGCAACCGGGCCAGCTCCGAGCGCCAACAGGCCGCTCGCAGTTCGACTCCCCCGTCCTGCGGCACCCTCTCCGAGGGAACCTGCAACGCGGCCAGCAGCGCGCGAATGGCCGCATCGGGGTCGAGCGGCTGGCGTCCGTCGGTGAAGCCGTGGAGGTCGAGATACAGCTGGGCGTCGGGATATTCGGCGGTGAGCTGATGCGCGGCGTGCACGGCCAGGGAGGTTTTCCCGACGCCTGCCATGCCGTCGATGGCGACCACCCGATCGGAACGGACGGCGGCGATCACATCGGCCAGTGCCTGTTCGCGGCCGGTGAAGTCGGGCACGTCGCGGGGCAGGTCGTTGCGTGGCGGCGGTGGGGCGTCGGCCGGTGGGCTCGGCGGGGCGGGCTGACGGCTGGTCTTCGGCGGGGCGGGCAGCGGGTTGTTGGCGCGCTCCCAGAGGGGACGCAGCGGGCGCGGGTCGCGTTTGACCAGGCGGCACAGCTCGAGGACGGCCGGCCACGGCGGGACCGTCTGGCCGCTGAGGTAGCGCGAGAGCGACGACGAGCTCAGGCCGGTGTCGCGGGCCAGGGCTCGCACGCCGCGGCCGGAAAGCTCCTGGATCAGCCGCAGGCGCGAAGCGAGCTCGTCCTGCGGGTACGCCCGTGCCGTCTGCTGTTGCACAACCACCGTTTTCCACTCCCGTTGTCCCGGCCTGGACCAGAAATCTCACGACCGACAAGCCGGTGGTCAGGGCCGTTTTCAGCTGTCCCACAGTGTCCCACAGCCATTGGAGTTCCAGCGCCGCACGGGCTGTTATTGAGACACACCGCAAGCAGCGGAGAACGAACGAACAAGGAGAACGACATGCAGTCTCGGATGAAGAACCCCGCCATGGTCCTCACCGACGCGATGGGCCCGATCCAGCAGGTACTCAAGGCAGTGGAGACCGGCGGCGTGGACAGCGAGATCCTGGAGCTGGTGCACCTGCGGGTGAGCCAGATCAACGGTTGCGCCGCCTGCGTGCACGGTGGCACCACCACCGCACGCAAAGCGGGCGTCAGCGAAGACCGCCTCGCCACCGTGGTCGCCTGGCGCGAGACCCCGTTCTTCTCCGAGGAGGAGCGCGCCGCCCTCGAGCTCGCCGAGGCCGCCACCCGGATGGCCGACCGTCCCGACGCGGTCACCGACGAGATCTGGGACAGCGCCGCCAGCTACTTCGACGAGAAGCAGCTCGCCTCGATCGTGCTGATGATCGGCGTCACCAACATGTTCAACCGGCTCAACGCCACCACCCGTCAGATCGCCGGCGCCTGGGGCTGAGGCTCCACTCACTGAAAGGAACACTCCGATGTCCACAGATCAGCAGGCAAACAAGGGCCACGGCGGCTTCTCGCGGTGGATGCAGCACAAGATGAATGCTCGGATGAACCGCAAAGTCCGTAGCGGTAAAGGCACTTTCATGGGGATGGATGTGCTGATCCTCCACACGGTCGGCCGCCGCAGCGGCACGCCACGGCAGACACCGATCTCCTGGTTCGCCGACGGTGACGACAACGGCTGGCTGCTGGTGGCATCGGGTGGCAAGAACGGGCACCCGGACTGGCACCTCAACCTGATGGGACACCCCGAGCAGGCCACAGTCGAACTGCCCGGCGAGGAACCCCGCGCCGTGGCCCCGCGAGTCCTCGCCGGCGAGGAACGCGCAAGGGCATGGGACGCGATCACCGCCGCGCAGCCTCGGTACGGCAAGTACCAGGCCAAGAGCGATCACGAGTACGCGGTGGTGCGGCTCAGCCCGCGATGAGTGCCGACGGCGAGCCGCCCGGGTGGCTCGCCGACTCAGGCAGGCAGGAGTCTGCCGATCACCTCGGCCAGCTGGGCGACATTGCGGCATTCGTGCATGGTGACGATGTCGGTGTAGTCCTCGGCGGCCGAGTCACCGGTCGACCATGAGCGCGACGGCTCCGGGTTGAGCCAGTAGACCGCCTTCGCGCGCTCGGTGATCGCCTGCAGGGCAGCGAGATTCGGGTCGGTGCGGTTGGTGCGGGCGTCGCCGAGGATCAGGACGCAGGTGCGGGGGCCGACGGCGTCGAGGTAGTGGTCGACGAAACCCTGGAGCACCTCGCCGTAATTGCTGGATCCGAACCGGGCGACGCCGCCTTCGCGGACGATGTTCTGCGCGAAGCCCGGCGGTGGGGGCTCGCCGGGGGTGAAGTACTGGGTGATCTCGGCGCAGGTGTCGACGAAACCGAAGCTGCGGACCTTGCTGAACTGGTCCTGCAGGGCCTGCACCAATTGCAGGGTGAATTCGGCGAAACCACTGACCGAGCCCGAAACATCCGCCAGCACAACAAGGTCGGGGCGGCCGCGCTTGCGGGCACGCAGTACCGGATCGACGGGGACACCACCGGTGGCCATGGAACGACGCAAGGTGCGGCGCAAGTCGATCTGGCCGCGCACCGCCTTCTTGCGGCGCACCGCCAGCCGGGTGGCGAGCTTGCGGGCCAGCGGATGCACGAGGCGGCGCATCTCGGCGAGGTCCTGTTCGCGGGCGCCGAGGAAATCCGTTCGGTCCGCGGAGTTCTCGACGCCGCGGCGGGCGATGTAGTCGGTGCCGCGCAGTTCGGCTGAGCGCAGGCGCGCCTCGGTTTGCACGTCGGCGCGGAACTGGTCGACGCGGCGGCGGGCCTCGATGGTGCGCACCGCGGTGTCGAACTGTCCTGTGCCACCCATGGTTTGGGCGAGCTGCTCGGAGATCTCGTCCGGGCGTAGCGATTTCATGGTCAGGTACGACGACCAGCCCGCGCCGGAAGCCTGGGTGACCCGGCCAGCGCTCTCGCCCGCACCACCGTAGGCACCGAAGGTGTTGAGCGCTTCGCGTGCCAGTTCGGCGGTGTCTTCCCCTTGGACGAGGATGGCGATCAGGCGCTCACGCAGATCCTCGGGGTTCTCGCTCGGGCGTGCGGGAGGCAGCGAGACGCCGAGGAAGTACAGGTCGAAGAGCTGGTCGAAGACTCTGCGTTGGCCGTTGCGGCGGAGCAGGCAGGCGGCCAGGCCGGAGCGGAGAACGCGGGGGTCGGTGGTGCCGAGTGCCACGATCGCGGCTGCCGCGTCGATGGTTTCGCTGGGGCCCGCGTGAATATTGTGCTCGCGCAACAGGGTGACGAAATCGACGAGCCGATCGCTCGTCGGGGCGAAGCGGTCAGGGGGCGGGCTCATGGCTTCACACTGCCGTCCGGCTGGTCGTCGAGACCGAGCCGGTCGATGGCCACACGATGGTCGGACTGGTATTTCAGCAGGACCCCGAGCGTCGAGCGGACCACACCGCCGGTCAGCGTCCGGGTTCCCAGCGCGACCAAAGTTCTTGCCCAGTCGACGGTTTCGGCGATCGACGGTGCCTTGCGCAACGACAACTGACGCAACGCGCTCACCGTCGCCACCACCGGCTCGGCCAGCGCCGCATCGAGCTCAGGGACTTTGAGCGCGACGATCGCCTTCTCCAATTCCGCTGTCGGATAGTCGATATGCAGATACAGACAGCGACGCTTCAGCGCTTCGGACAGGTCGCGGTGGGCGTTGGAGGTGAGGATGACGAAGGGCTTGCGGACCGCGGTGACGGTACCGAGCTCGGGGATGCTCACCTGGAAGTCGCCGAGGACTTCCAGCAGCAGGCCCTCGAGTTCCACGTCGGCCTTGTCGAGCTCGTCGATGAGCAGGACCGTGGGGTCGGGGTTGCGGATCGCCGCCAGCAGCGGGCGGGCGAGCAGGAATTCGTCGGTGAAGACGTGGTCGCGGGTGCTGTCCCAGTCCTCGCCGGAGGTGGCGGTGATGCGGAGCAGCTGCTTGGCGTGGTTCCACTCGTACAGGGCACGGGCTTCGTCGACGCCCTCGTAGCACTGCAGGCGGATGAGCTCGGCACTCACCGCGGCGGCGACCGCCTTGGCGAGCTCGGTCTTGCCGACACCGGCGGGACCCTCGATCAGCAGCGGTTTGCCGAGGCGGTCGGCGAGGAAGACCGCGGTCGCGATATCGAGGGACGGTAGGTAGCCGGCGGCTGTCAGCCGGTCGGTCACCTGGTCCACCGAGGAAAAGAAGTTACTCATCGGTAACCAGTATATCGAGTCTCACCCGCGCCCGGCGATCGCGGCGGCGACTCCGTCGAGAACGAGGTCGAGGCCGAAGGTGAAATCGCCGTCCGCCGATTCCTCGTCCGGGGGGACGTCGGCGAAAGCCCGGTAGGCGAAGAGGGCGGCGATCTCCGGGTATTGCGACAGGTCGAGGGTCGACACCTCGCGCTGGTACGCGTCGAGAGATTGCGCCTCGCTGCGCTGTTCGGTGCCGCGCCGCTCGGCCATGTGCCGATCGGTGACGAAGGACTGCCGGACATAGCCGCCGACCACGGTGATCGCGCCGATCTTGGCGCCCCAGTCCAGGCCGGTGTCGCGCAGGGCGGCGAGGCCGGCGTTCATCCAGGCGAGGGCGTTCAGGCCGCGCGGCGGGCCGGTGATGGGGATCTGGGTCAGCCAGGGATGGCGCGCGAACACGGCTCGCTGACCGGTCGCCCACTCGCGCAGGGCGGGGCGCCAGGCGGGACCGATGATCGGGGGCGGGCCGAAGGCGGTGTCGGCCATCAGGTCGGTGAGGCCGTCTTTCGAGCCGATGTGGCGGTAGAGCGACATCGGTGTGACATCCAGTGCGGCAGCCACTTTCGTCAGCGACGCGGCGCGTAGACCGTCGCGGTCGGCCAGCGTGATGGCTGTCGCCACGATGCGTTCCGCGTCGAGTTCGGCTGGACGGCCGACGCGCGGCCGAGCCGGATCGGGCTGCTTGCTGGTCACCGTCTCCTCGTTCGTTCGGGGTTCCCTCAACTTAACATAGGGGTTATAGTTTAATCCTTATACTAATTGCGATCGGGCGGGAAGGCACGAAGGAGAAGGGCGAATGACCATGGACATCAACAAGATTCAGCGAATCACCGGAGCGGCCGCCTTCGCGGGTGCAGGATGCACGCTGATCGAACTACCGCTGTACTTCGTCTACGCGGGGGCGCCGCCGGACGCCAATGTGCTCACCCGATGCCTGCTCGGGCTGGTCGGGATCACCCTGTTCATCGTGTTCATGAGCGGGCTCGCCTATGTGGTGAGACAGCGTGACCCGGAACGCGAATGGTTCGGGTCGCTGGCCGCCAGGGCCGGAACAGCATGGCTCACGGTCGTCACGGTCTCGACCGGGCTCGAGGTCGGTGCCGTGATCGCCGCACCCGAGCCGATCGATCCCACGATCACCGTCACCGGCACCTACATCCTGTACGGGACCGTCTCGCGACTGCTGGAAGGGCTGTTCCTGGTGGCTTTCGCGATCGCGGCCGCACGGCTGCTGCCCCGCTGGTGCATCGTGTCCAGCTGGGCTCTGGCGGCGGTGAACTTCGCGTTCGTGCCGTCGTTGTTCTTCGGCAACACTCCGGCCGAGTTCTACGCCGCCAACGGGTGGGGCACCACCGCGACCGTCGGCGGGCTCACCATGCTGTGGTTGTTCGCGATCGGGATCGCGCTGTATCGGTCGGCCCCGGCCGATCAGTACGCGTTGTCGGCCACTTCCACCTGACCGTCCTCGATCGCGGCCAGCAGCAATCGGTAGTCGGCCATGGTCTGATCCGAATACGACATCGCGAAATCGCGCATTCCCTTGTCGAACTTGTCGCTGCCGCCGATATAGGTGTTGATGGCGATCGGGTCGCCCGAGCGGCAGTGGGCGCGGGCCAGCACACCACCGCACAGCCCGCCGTAGTTGGAGAGCTGGTGGTGGGTCATGTTCTCGATGTCGGCCGAGCCCTTCATGTCGCGGAACTGACGCCAGTAGTAGTCCACGCCCTTCGGACCGGTGGCCCAGCCGAGGAAGATGTCACTGGCCGCCTGCATCAGCCGCTGACCTGCGACGACGCGATGTCCCTGCTGCTGGTATCTGCTCGGCTTCTGATACGGCGCCAGCACCGAGGTATCGGCCTCCTTCATCTGCAGGAACAGCGGAGCGCCGGACTCCTTGTCCATCATCAGCGCGATGAAGCACCGGGTGCCCACGCTGCCGACCCCGACGACCTTCACGGCGGTGTCGACCAGGGTGTAGCGATTGAGCAGTACGCGCATCTGATCGGGCAGGCTGCGCCGGTACTCGGCGAGCACGGATTTGACGGTCGTCTCGTCGGGCAGGGTGATGGGCACCAGCAGCGGTGGCTGATTCTTGATCCGCGGAATGCCGTCGGCATCGGGTTCGGTGAGCTTTTCCAGTGCCTGCAGGCTGGTGCGCTTCCTGGCCGAGGCGACCGTCTTCTCTGCCTTCTTGCGGAACTTCTTCTTCGGGATCTGCGCGATGACCTGCTCGGCGTCCACTCGGTCGTACCAGATGTCGAGGCTGTTCTGCTGCGTCATCTCCTCGATGCCCTCGCGATAGCCGCGGGCGGTCGCCTCTGCCGCCGATGCCGCGTCCTCATCGGAACAGCCATTGCCGAGCGCGGCGACCGCGACACTGGCGACCAGGCGCTTGACGTCCCACTCGAACGGGCCGGGCAGTGTCTCGTCGAAATCGTTGACGTCGAAGACGAGATTGCGTTCCGGCGTAGCGAAAAGCCCGAAATTCGCCAGGTGCGCGTCGCCGCACAGTTGCGCGATGAGCCCGGTGCCGGGGCTACTGCCCAGGTCATAGGCCATCACCGCCGCGGCACCACGCAGGAAGGCGAACGGCGACTCCGCCATGCGCGCCATCCTGATCGGCACCAGACTCTGCACCCGCTTCGCGTTCTGTTTCAGCAGAATCGCCACCGGGTCCTCCCGACCCGGCTCCGCCTTCCACTCCCCCAGCGCGGATCGTGAAACCCGCTGCCGCGCCGCTTTACCGACCTCAGCCGCCTGCCGATCGAAATCCTCAACCGTCGTCATCGAGCAAGTCTGGCGCTACCGGACCACCACGGCAAGGACCAGCGGAGAACCATGTGGTGACAGGGCGCGTCACCGATCAGCAAACACGAATGGCTCATTCAGAAGTCTCCCGCTATCGACCGCCGACAGCAGGGGTGAGGCTACCTACCGGGCCGCCTGAGCCACTCGTCGATTCGGCGGACGAGCTCCTGCCACCAGGTCCGATGCGGGTCCGGTGGCGGAGTCGGCTGTGGCTCGGGAGTCGGTTCGGGGTCGGGTACCGGGACCAGCACCTTCCGGCGAATCCCGGTACAGGTGAATTGGGTCGCCCGATAGGGGTTCCCGTTCTCCGCCCACTCGGACACGATGAGGGTGAACTTGCCGTCCTCGAGCCTGCTGTAGGGGTGGATGTAGCCGCCGTACAGGCGCGGGACCGTGTCGACACCGCGCGGCATCCCGGTCATCGGCCGGTGTGTGTGGGTCGTGATCCAGTTGGTGTTGTCGATGCGGTCGCCGACCTTGACGAAGATCGAGTAGTCCCCCTCGTCGAATCCGGAGATCACGGCCCTGTTCTCGACATAGCGCAGGCAGATCTCGCCGAATCGCCAACCGGGCAGGATCGGCGTGGGCTCACGGTTCCAGCCCCAGTTGTCGCCGTCCCAGCCCCAGCCCTGCCAGGCGTGTGGATCGGCCAGGCCTTCGACCGTCGCGCGCCACAGCAGCATGTCCTTGTTCCTGGCCAGGCCGCCGGTGGAGATGATGTGCACCCAGTCGCTGTGCGGGTCCTTCGCCCAGGAGATCATGACCCGCTTGCCCCCGAAGGCGCCGCACCAGAACTTCGAACCGCTGCGCTCCCAGGTGATGCCGCTGTCGTCGGATGTCCATACCTCGCACCACTTCTCGTTGCCGAGGCCCTGGGTGTACATCACCCACAGGTAGATCCGGCCGTCGATGGTCATCGCGTCGCACGGCAGGACGGTGGAGTATTCGGCGTTGTCGTGCTGGTAGTCCCACAGCTGGCGACCGTCGGTGCTCGGCGAGGTGGCCATGACGATCGGCTCGGCGGGGTCGCGCTGCGACGTGCGAGTGATGATGGGGGAACGCCAGTTTCCGATATTGCCCATCGGTGGGCCATACGGGCCGTCCCCGGAGAACGAGTCGCCCCAGATGAAGCCGACGTCGCCGTTGGGCAGCTCGAACGGAATCGCGAGATCGCCGCCACCGAGGTCAGCAGAGGGCACAGGGTTCAGATCCGTGACGCGGATGACACACACCCCCCGGTCGGCTCGAGCCAAAATCGTTGGGCTGGTGTCGCTTCCGTCACCGTTTCAGGCTACCCGGAGAATGACACAGGGCCCGGTCGCGTGATGCGAACGGGCCCTGCGGGGGAAACTGCGGAGATTACGCGGTTTCGGTGATCGGGCGGTCGACCCAGCTCATCAGGCCGCGCAGCTTGGCGCCGGTGACCTCGATGGGGTGCTCGGCGTTCTCCTTGCGCAGGCCCTCGAGCTCCTTGTTGCCGCCTTCGACGTTGGCGACGAGGCGCTTGACGAAGGTGCCGTCCTGGATGTCGGTCAGGATCGCCTTCATGCGCTCCTTGGTGCCCGCGTCGATGACGCGGGGGCCCGACAGGTAGCCACCGAACTCGGCGGTGTCGGAGACCGAGTAGTTCATGCGGGCGATGCCGCCTTCGTACATCAGGTCGACGATCAGCTTGAGCTCGTGCAGGACCTCGAAGTAGGCCATCTCGGGGGCGTAGCCCGCCTCGACCATGACCTCGAAACCGATCTTGACCAGTTCCTCGGTGCCACCGCAGAGCACGGCCTGCTCACCGAAGAGGTCGGTCTCGGTCTCTTCCTTGAAGGTGGTCTTGATGACGCCCGCGCGGGTGCCGCCGATGCCCTTGGCGTAGGACAGCGCCAGCGCCTGGCCCTCGCCGGTCGGGTCCTGATCGACAGCGATCAGGGCGGGAACGCCCTTGCCGTCGACGAACTGACGACGCACCAGGTGGCCGGGGCCCTTCGGGGCGACCATGGCGACGGTGACGCCGGCCGGAGCCTTCACCAGACCGAAGTGGATGTTGAGGCCGTGGCCGAAGAACAGCGCGTCGCCGTCCTTCAGGTTGGGCTCGATGTCGTTGGTGAAGATCGACGCCTGCGCGGTGTCGGGGGCGAGCACCATGATCACGTCGGCCCACGCGGAGACCTCGGCGGGGGTGCCGACGGTCAGACCGGCCTCTTCGGCCTTCGGGCGAGACTTCGAACCCTCGGCCAGGCCGACGCGGACGTCGACGCCGGAGTCGCGCAGGCTCAGCGAGTGCGCGTGGCCCTGGCTGCCGTAACCGATCACGGCGACCTTGCGGCCCTGGATGATCGACAGGTCAGCGTCGTCGTCGTAGAACATCTCGACTGCCACTTTGGTTGGTCCCTTCTCGAATGCGGTTAGGAAAAGTTATCGCGGAGGTTGCTGAGGGAGGTTCAGCGGGTCGCGGTGATCGACTTGGGGCCGCGGCCGACGGCCACGACACCGGACTGCACGATCTCGCGGATGCCATAGGGCTCGACCATGCGCAGCAGTGCGTCGAGCTTGGAACGGGTACCGGTCGCTTCGATGGTCAGCGCGTCGGGCGAGACGTCGATCACCTTGGCGCGGAACAACTGCACGGCCTCGATCACCTGCGTGCGCACCGACGCGTCGGCCCGCACCTTCACCAGGATCAGCTCGCGGGCCACCGACGCGTCGGCGTCCTGCTCCACGATCTTGATGACGTTGATCAGCTTGTTGAGCTGCTTGGTGACCTGCTCGAGGGGCAGATCGTCGACGGTCACGACGATCGTCATGCGCGAGATCTCGGGGATCTCGGTGCCACCGACGGCGAGGGATTCGATATTGAAGCCACGGCGCGAGAACAGGCTCGCGACTCGGGCCAGCACGCCGGGCTTGTCCTCGACGAGAACGCTCAGCGTATGGGTCGTGCTCATGCTTCAGTACCCTTCTGGGGTGCGTCCTGCTCGATGAATGCGGCCTGCTCGCGTTCCATCGCCTCGTGGATGATCGCCGGTTCGGAAACCGACTCGTCCTCGTCGAAGAGCGGACGGATGCCGCGGGCGAACATGATCTCGTCGTTGCTGGTGCCGGAGGCGACCATCGGCCACACCTGGGCGTCCTTGCCGACGATGAAGTCGATCACGACCGGGCGATCGGTGATCGCCTGGGCCTGCCGGATCGCGTCCTCGACCTCGGACTCCTTCTCCACCCGGATGCCGACGCAACCCAGCGCCTCGGCCAGCTTCACGAAGTCGGGGATGCGCAGGGTGTGCGTGCCGAGATCGGTGTTGGAGTAGCGCTGTTCGTAGAACAGGGTCTGCCACTGGCGGACCATGCCCAGGTTGCCGTTGTTGATCAGGGCAACCTTGATCGGCACGCCCTCGATCGCGCAGGTGGCCAGTTCCTGATTGGTCATCTGGAAGCAGCCGTCACCGTCGACCGCCCAGACTTCCTTCTCCGGCGCGCCCATCTTGGCGCCCATGGCCGCGGGAACCGCGTAACCCATGGTGCCGAGGCCGCCCGAGTTGAGCCAGGTGCGCGGGTTCTCGTACTTGATGAACTGCGCGGCCCACATCTGGTGCTGGCCGACGCCCGCGCAGTAGACGGCCTCTGGGCCTGCGAGGCGGCCGAGGGTCTCGATGACGTACTCCGGCGAGACCGAGCCGTCGCTGGGGGTCTTCCAGCCCAGCGGGTAGTTCTCGCGGATGCCGCTGAGGTAGGCCCACCATTCGGTGAGGTTCAGCAACGGCGCCGCACCGAACTGCGGGTCGGCCTTGAGGGTCTCGATCAGCTCGACGATCACCTCACGCGCGTCGCCGACGATCGGGACGTCGGCGTGGCGGTTCTTGCCGATCTCGGCCGGGTCGATGTCGGCGTGGATGACCTTCGCGTCGGGCGCGAAGGAGTCCAGCTGACCGGTGACGCGGTCGTCGAACCGGGCGCCGAGGGTGATCAGCAGGTCCGAGCGCTGCAGCGCGGCGACAGCGCCGACGGTGCCGTGCATGCCGGGCATGCCCATGTTCAGCGTGTGGCTGTCGGGGAACGCGCCACGCGCCATCAGGGTGGTGACGACCGGGATGCCGGTGAGTTCGGCCAGCTCGAGCAGTTCGGCCGAGGCGTCGGACTTGATCACGCCGCCACCGACGTAGAGCACCGGCTGCTTGGACTCCATGATCATCCTGGCGGCCTCGCGCACCTGCTTGCCGTGCGGCTTGGTGACCGGACGGTAGCCGGGCAGACGCATCTCCGGCGGCCACGAGAACGTGGTCTGGGCCTGCAGGGCGTCCTTGGTGATGTCGACCAGGACCGCGCCGGGGCGACCCGAGGCGGCGAGGTAGAACGCCTCGGCCAGAGTGCGCGGGATCTCGGCGGCGTCCTTGACCAGGAAGTTGTGCTTGGTGATCGGCATGGTGATGCCGGAGATGTCGGCTTCCTGGAACGCGTCGGTACCGACCAGGCTCGACGGCACCTGACCGGTGATCGCCACGATCGGGACCGAGTCCATCTGCGCATCCGCCAGCGGGGTCACCAGGTTGGTGGCGCCGGGACCGGATGTGGCCATACACACACCGACCTTGCCCGAGGCCTGCGCGTAACCGGTCGCCGCGTGACCGGCGCCCTGCTCGTGGCGCACCAGGACGTGGCGGACCTTCTTGGAATCGAACAGCGGGTCGTAGACAGGAAGGACCGCGCCGCCGGGAATGCCGAATACCGTGTCGACGTCGAGCTCTTCGAGGGACCGAACCACCGACTGGGCGCCGGTCACGCGCTCGGGCGCGACCTGGCGGCGGGTGGGGTTGGTCGCCGGGCTACCGGGGGTAGCTGAAGGCGCTGACCTGCGGGCCGATGGCCCGGGTCGTGCGGTTGGTGCACTCACCGTCTTCGTTCCTCACTGTCTCGTTCTGACTCGGACTGACCCGACAGGGCCGCTGGCATTCGCCCGAACACAAAAAAGCCCCCGCCCAGCGCATGGCTGTTCGAGGGTGGCGCGTCGCAAACGCGAGCTGACGTATTGACTAGGTGTCAGGCTCAGCGCTGGACGCGCCGGCCGATTACGAGCTCGTTTCGAATCACACGTACGACGTTAGGCGCGCGTACTGCGTCGAGTCAAACAGGCTTTCCGCTCCGGTCCCATTCTGTGGGACTCGAGTGGTTGCGTGGGTCCGTGTACCAAGATGCGAGGATAGGAGGGTGTCATCACCGCATCAGTCCGTGCCACCGGCTAAATCGTCCCACACCACCGACGAGGGAACCGATACGGGTCGCCCGTCGCGACCCGGCGGCCTGCGGTCGGCCGGTCCGGGGCGGCTCGCGGCGATCGCAGCGGTGGTACTGGCGTACCTGATCGTTGTCGTCGTCGGCACCGTGCAGGACTGGTCGCTGGGGGTGCGGGTCGGGTTGATCGTGCCCGTCGCGGTGATCGTCTGGCTGCTGGTGCCGCGCAAGGCGAACACACCGACCCCGGGTGTGCACGTGATCGGCGTTCCCCGGCTGGCCTATATCGGCGTGCTGGTGCTGGCGTTCTGCGTGTTCTTCCCGTTCGTCGGGTGGCCCCTCCTGCTGTGGCCGCTGCTGCTGGCCCCGGTGGTCGCTGTGTGGTGGGTGATCCGCACGCACACGACCGTGTCCGAGGGCGGGCTCGAGCTGAGTTCGATGTTCGGGAAGAAGCATCTCGATTGGGCGCAGGTCAAGGGCATCAGTATTCCCAAGCGGGGATACGTGCGGGCTCGGCTCGACGATGATTCCGAGGTGCGGTTGCCCGCGGTCGGTTATGACCGGTTGCGCGAGCTGATCGAGGCATCCGGGGGTCGTCTGCCCGATGTGTTCGCTTCGGCGGAAGCCGCCGAGGCGGAGCGGATCGCGGCCGAGCGGGCAGCGGCGAAGACGGAAGCGGAGTCCGAAGCCGGTGCGCCGTCCGAGGCGAAGGCCGAGCCGGAAGCCGAGCCCAAGTCCGAGCAGTGACCGTCGGCACTGTGGGAATCAGCACACGGCGTCGGCCGTTGTAGCGGTAAGCTGACGGCGACCGGGCAACCCCGCGCCGACGGCACCACCGCGGCGACACCTCACGGAGCGACACTCCCGCCTCGAGCCCCGGTTCCATCACTCCCGCACGTCACCACCGGCGCGACGCGACCATCGCCCGCCGGAGTAACGTGACGGGCTGCCGGACGCATCGCGTACTCGCACGTGCCACGCAGGTCAGCCCCCTGCTCGCACGCTTGCCACGCACCCAGCGACACACGAGGATTTCAATGCCACCGCTTCGTTCACGCACCACCACCATCGGCCGCAATGCCGCGGGCGCGCGCTCGCTCTGGCGCGCGACCGGCATGACCGATTCCGACTTCGGCAAGCCGATCATCGCGATCGCGAACTCGTATACGCAGTTCGTTCCGGGTCACGTGCACCTCAAGAACATGGGCGACATCGTCGCCGAAGCCGTCCGCGCCGCCGGTGGGGTGCCGCGCGAGTTCCACACCATCGCCGTCGACGACGGTATCGCCATGGGCCACGGCGGCATGCTCTACTCGCTGCCCTCGCGCGAGATCATCGCCGACTCCGTGGAGTACATGGCCAACGCCCACACCGCCGACGCGCTGGTGTGTATCTCCAACTGCGACAAGATCACTCCCGGCATGCTCAATGCCGCGATGCGCCTCAATATCCCGGCCGTGTTCGTCTCCGGCGGGCCGATGGAAGCGGGCAAGGCCGTGATCGCCGACGGTGTCGCGCACGCGCCGCTCGATCTGGTCAGCGCGATCTCCGCGAGCGCGAGCCAGGAGGTGTCCGACGAAGGCCTCGACGAGGTCGAGCGGTCCGCCTGCCCGACCTGTGGTTCGTGTTCGGGCATGTTCACCGCGAACTCGATGAACTGCCTGACCGAGGCGCTCGGCCTCGCGCTGCCGGGCAACGGTTCCACCCTCGCCACCCACTCCGCGCGTCGTGCGCTGTTCGAGCGGGCGGGCACGGTGATCGTCGATATCGCCAAGCGCTGGTACTCCGACGACGACGCCTCGGTGCTGCCGCGAAACGTGGCCAACGCCAAGGCTTTCCGCAACGCGATGGCACTCGACGTCGCCATGGGCGGCTCGACCAACACCGTGCTGCACACCCTCGCCGCCGCGCTGGAAGGCGAGATCGACTTCGATCTGCAGAGCATCGACGAGATCAGCCGCCGGGTGCCGTGCCTGTCGAAGGTGTCGCCGAACTCGGATTACCACATGGAAGACGTGCACCGCGCCGGTGGCATCCCCGCCATCCTCGGCGAGCTGCGTCGTGGTGGCCTGCTCGAAACTGATGTGACCACTGTGCATACCGCCTCGTTCGAGGAATACCTCGATACCTGGGATGTGCGCTCGGGCAAGGCTTCCGACGAAGCGCTGGAGCTGTTCCACGCAGCCCCCGGTGGGGTGCGCACGGTCGAACCGTTCTCCACCAGCAACCGCTGGTCCTCGCTGGACACCGACGCCGCCGGTGGCTGCATCCGCGATATGGAGCACGCCTACACCGTCGAAGGCGGGCTGTGCGTGCTGCGCGGCAATATCGCTCCCGACGGCGCGATCCTCAAGACCGCCGGCATCGACGAGGACCTGTTCACCTTCGAAGGCCCGGCCGTGGTGGTCGAGTCGCAGGAGGAAGCGGTGTCGATGATCCTTGGCAAGAAGATCCAGCCCGGCGATGTGGTCGTCGTCCGCTACGAAGGCCCCGCGGGCGGTCCGGGCATGCAGGAGATGCTGCACCCGACCTCGTTCCTCAAGGGCCTCGGCCTCGGCAAGGTGTGCGCGCTGATCACCGACGGCCGCTTCTCCGGTGGCACCTCGGGTCTGTCGATCGGCCACGTCTCCCCCGAAGCCGCGTCCGGCGGTGTCATCGGCTTGGTCGAGAACGGTGACCGCATCCGCATCGATGTGCACACCCGCGCGCTGGAAGTCCTTGTCTCCGACGAGGTCCTCGCCGAGCGCCGCGCGAAGATGGAAGCCTCGGAACGCCCCTGGCAGCCGCTGAACCGCGAACGCACGGTCACCACCGCCCTGCGCGCCTACGCGGCGCTCGCCACCTCAGCCGACAAGGGCGCGGTCCGGCGCGTGCTGTAACCGCCTCTCCGCGTATTTTGGCCAGACTCAGGTGCGGCGGCGCGGCGGGGTGTGGGAGGCCGGCGCGGGGGGCGGGGGGGGGGGCCGGGGGGCCCCCCGGGGACCCAGTAGTTGTCTATACGAGG
>NZ_JBHXNJ010000005.1:325231-356848 GCF_042719655.1 Nocardia sp. NPDC058518 | reverse complement strand
GCGCGGGGCGCCGCGCGCGCCGCCACACCCCCCATCTCAGTGTTTGTCACCCCTCCGGCGCGCCGGCGGGCGCGGCCCGCCCCCCGCGCCCCCCCGCGCTTGTCGGTGGGGTCAGCCCGTTCCCGGCGAGTTACCCATGTTCTTGCGAAATCAGGGGTTCTGTTGTATATCGAAGAAATTCTGGCCCCGTCGCAATGTACGACAGGGCCAGATTTGTCGGTGTCAGACGAGGGCGGGTTGTGTTGTCGGCGTTGATGACTCGTCGTGGCCGGTTCGGGAGGGGATCAGGGCGGTGGCTACGAGGCCGAGGAGGACGAAGCCCGCGGCCAGGTAGGCGCCGAGGTTGACGCCGGTGGTCATGGCGGATCGGCCGGCGGTGGCCACCTCCCGCGTATCCGGTTGGGCGGCAAACCCTTCGATCGCCGCGCCCGCGCTGCCGGTTATCGCGTGGGCGTATTGCTGGGACTGGGCGGGCGGCATTCCTGTTGCGGTCAGGTCTTTGTCGACGTTCGAGCTCAGGGTGGTGAAGAAGATCGTGGTGAGCAGCGCGATGCCGAGGGCGGAGCCCAGTTGGCGGAACGCGCTCTGGATGCCGGAGGCTTGGCCGTTGTCGGCTTCGGGGATGTCGGCCAGCACGACGTTGGTCACCTGGGCCGTGGCGAAGCCGACGCCGATGCCGTACACGCACAGGACCAACGCGATCGACCACCACGAGCTGTCCGTGGCGGCGAAGAAGCCCAGCGCGGCCAGACCGACGACCTCGAGTCCGAGGCCGAGGCGGACCATGTTCAGCGGCGACGCCTTGCCCGCCATCCCGAAGCTGGCGCCACTGGCGATGAAGCTGCCGATGGCGATCGGCACCAGCGCCAGACCTGCCTGCAGGGCGCTGTAGCCGAGGGTGAACTGCATCCACAGCGGCAGCACCGCGACGATGCCGAACTCGCCGAGGCCGATGATCAGGGTGGCGATATTGCCGTTGCGGAACGAGGCCAGCGAGAACAGGCTCAGGTCCATCAGCGCCTTGTCGGCATTACCGCCGCGTCGCAACAGCACCTGCCTGACGACGAAACCGCCCAGCGCCAGCACGCTCAGCACGAGCGCGACCAGGACCGGCGAAGGCCCACTCCCCCAGCTGAATCCGCCGATTCCCAGCGGATGGATGGTGGTGATCCAGCCGTAGGTGCGACCCTCGACGAGCCCGAAGGCGAGCAGTCCGAGGCCGAGCACCGACAGGATCGAGCCGAGCACATCGAGTCGACCGGCGACCTTCGGCGACGGCGCGATGCACGCCAGCACACCGACCACGATCAGCACGGCCAGCGGCACATTGATGCCGAACGCCCAGCGCCACGACACGTGTTCGGCCAGCCAGCCACCGAGCAGCGGGCCGAGCGCGGCGGCCGCACCGATCGTGGAACCCCACACCGCGAAGGCCTGACCACGGGCTTTGCCGGTGAAGGTGGCATTGAGCAGGGCCAGCGAGGTCGGCAGGATCATCGCCGCGCCCGCGCCCTGCAGGAACCGGGCGATGACGAGCAGGCCGCCGTTCGGCGCGAGCCCGGCCAGGATGCTGGTGGCGCCGAACACCACGACACCGGCGACGAACACCCGGCGCGCCCCGACGATGTCGGCGATCCGCCCGACCACGAGCAGCAGCGCCGCGAACACGATCGCGTAGGACTCCTGAATCCATTGCGCCTCGGTCGAACCCGTGTCCAGGTCTTCGATGATCGACGGGATGATCACGTTCACGATCGTGGTGTCGACCACGATCAGCGCCACGCCGAGGGCGATGGCGATCAAGCCGAGCCATCGGCGGACGGACGACTCTTGACTCATCGCACACTCCTATTTCCATGATGGAATATTTCCATGGTCAAAGTAGATTGTGGGCAATAGGATGTCAAACGATGCGAAAGGAACCTATGAGCCAGTCGGACGCACGAGCCCAGCACGAACGGCTGGACGAAGGCCTGCGGGCCTACGGCGCGAACTATCGGGAGTTCACCCGCCGGTTCGCGACCTGGCTCGGGCTGCACTCCACCGACGCCGAGGCGCTGATCGAGATTCTCACCGCCGAGGAACGCGGGAGCACGCTGTCACCGGCGCGACTCAGTGAACGGATCGCGTTGTCCAACAGCGCGACCACCGCGCTCCTGAACCGGCTCGAGCAAGCGGGTCACATCGTGCGCAGCAGGGAGCACGACGACCGTCGCGTCATCACGCTGCGCAGCACACCGCGCATCCACACCCTCGCCGACGAATTCTTCGGCCCGCTCGGCACGAAGGTCGACGCGGTCATGGGGAAATACTCGCCCGAGGAACTGCGGCGGTTCGAGACCTTCGTGACCGATCTACAAATCACCATGACCGCTCACCTGGCCGAACCCGCACCGCCGCAGCCGCAGGTCAGCTGAAAGGGCCGACGCCCTTGAACGGGTTGCCGCCGTGGAGGAACCAGAAGGTGAGGATGGCGGCGGCGATGGCCAGCAGGACCACCACGAAGGAGCCGTAGGAAGGGCGGGTGGCCCAGCCTCGGGTGCGGTCGAGGGACCAGCGGCCGGGGCCGGTGAGGATGATCGCCAAGGCCGCGCCGACCAGGACGGAGTCGAGTTCGACGCCGGTGGGGGTGCTCGCGTTGTACTGGAAGCCGGGAACCATGCCCTGCTTCCACATCCACGCGTTCAGGATCGTGGCCAGGACGGCGCCCGCGGCGAGCGGGGTGGCCAGGCCGATCACCAGCAGGATGCCGCCGCCGAGTTCGCCGGCGATCACCAGGGCGGTCGACAGCGACGGGTAGTCCCAGCCGCCGCTTTCCATCATGGTCTTGGTGCCGTCGAGGCCGGGGCCGTGGAACCAGCCGGTCAGCTTCTGCAGGCCGTGGTAGATGAAGGTGTAGCCGACCACCAAGCGCAGCACGAACAGGCCGAGGTCCAGGGTGCCGCGGCGGGCCTCGCGGTTGCGGCGCTGCAGGCGGACGGTGCCCGCCGAGGCCGCGGACGCGGGCGGAATCGTCGCGTACCCGTAGTCATCGTCGCCGCCACTACGACCCGTTTGAGTGGTGCTCGCACCGGGAACCTCGTCACCGGGGTCGAGACCGAGATCCTCGTCGGTGCGTGGAATGTCCTTCGGATCCGGCTTACGCATCTGCGTCGTCGGCGAATCGAACGGACTGGTCACCGGGCGACCCGCCGCCGACGCGCCCTGCCCGGCCTGCGCCGAACCATCGGCCTTCGGAGTGTCATTCGACTTGTCGGTCACCGACTCACCTTATGACGCGCTGTCGCGGCGCGCCGCTCTTCTCCGCAACGGGCGTGTCAGGCCCGCTCGACTGCCGGGCGCGTCCGACAGAGGTATCGGCGTGTCAGGCCCGCACTGATGCCGGTGACGTCTGACAGATGTATTCGGACGCAACGGGCGCGTCGGGCCCACAGTCGTGCCGGTAACGTCTGAGGTATGAGTTCGGGAATCGCGGGCCGCGTGGCAGTCGGGGTGGCAATCGGCACCGTTTTGCTAGCCGGGTGCGCCCGTTTCGACGAGTCGGCCTCGAGTCCGTTCACCACCGAACCGCAGCTGGGCGGGTCCGGTGCGGAGCCGAAGAAGCCGCAGGACGAGCCGTCGCAGGCGCCGCGTCCGACCGGGCCGTGTATCGACCCCGATCCCAACGTCATCGCCACCTGCATGGAATCGGGCGCCGGGCTGATCGCGGTGGGCGAGGGCGCCTTCGTCGCGGAGCGGAAGACCGGGCGGATCCTGCAGGTGAAGGCGGTCGACCCGAGCACACCGCAGGAGACGCCGGTGGAGATCGCCAGCGTGCCCGTCGACGGGTCGGCCGACGGCGGCATCTCCGATATCGTGCTCTCCCCCACCTTCGGTGAGGACGGGCTGATGTACGCCTACATCACCACCGGCAGCGACAATCGCGTCGTCCGGCTGTCCAAGGGCGGCGCGGCCAAGCCGATCCTCACCGGAATTCCCAAGGGCGCCGGCGGAAATCGCGGCGCGCTGGAGTGGTCGACGCCGACGCAGCTGATGGTCCTCACCGGTGACGCCGGAAACCCCGGCGCCGCAGCCGATCCCGGCTCGCTCGGCGGCAAGCTGCTTCGCTTGGACTCGCCGTCGGCGGGCGCGAACAATCCGCAGGTGGTGGCATCGGGGATCGGCTCGGCCGGTGACATCTGCCGCGACGGCAAGGACGGCATGTGGGTCACCGACCGCACCGCCGCCGAGGACCGCCTCCAGCACCTGAGCCCCGACGGCACGCTCAGCGTCGCCTGGACCTGGCCCGATCGTCCCGGCGTCGGCGGCTGCACAGCCACCGGCGACGGCGTCGGCATCGCACTGAGCGAGGGCAAGGCACTGGCCGCCGTCGCCGCCGACCCCACCACCTTCGCCGTCACCACCGCCCCCACCCTGATCGCCCAGGACAAGTACGGCAAGCTCCTCGGCGCCACCGCGAGCGCCGACGGCAGCATCTGGGTCACCACCACCAACAAAACCGGCGGCGAGCCGGGCGAATTCGACGACCGCGTCGTCCGCATCCCACCGCCGCAAGGTGGAGCAGGCGGCCCGGACTAGAAGAGACAAGGCGGCCGGCTGTCCGCCTCTCCGCGACTCTTGGCCAGACTTGGGAAGTACCTCGTTACCGTCGGCGACCGGCGGTAACGAGGTGGCTGAGTTAGCTCGTCCTCGACGAGTTACCCATGTGCGACCGAGATCAGTTGGAACGTAACCGAACTCAACTACAGGCCGCGATAACCAGGTCCCTTACGCGGGCGGCGTCGGCCTGGCCGCGGGTGGCCTTCATGACGTCGCCGACGATCTTGCCCGCGGCAGCGACCTTGCCGGAGCGGATCTTCTCGGCGATGTCGGGGTTCGCGGCGAGTGCCTTCTCGACCTCGGCCTGCAGGGCCGAATCGTCGCTGACCATGCCCAAGCCCTTGGCTTCGACGATGGCGGCGGGCTCGCCCTCACCGGCGAGGACGAAGTCGACGACCTGCTTGGCGACCTTGTTGTTGACGGTCTTGGCCTCCACCAGCGCGATCACCGCGGCGACCTGGGCGGGGGTGATGGCCAGGTCGGCCAGGGCGATGTCGCGTTCCTTGGCCTTCTCGGTCAGGTAGGCGACCCACCAGGAGCGCGCCTCGTTGGCCGGCGCGCCTGCCTCGACGGTGGCGATGATCAGGTCGAGGGCACCCGCGTTGACGAGGTCGCGCATGACCTCGTCGGACAGGCCCCAGTCGGCCTGGATGCGGGCGCGCACCAGCCACGGGTACTCGGGGATGGTGGCGCGCAGTTCCTCGACCCATTCGGCCGCGGGAGCGACGGGCTCGAGGTCGGGCTCGGGGAAGTAGCGGTAGTCCTCGGCGGTCTCCTTGCGGCGACCGGCGGAGGTGGACCCGTCGGCTTCCTGGAAGTGGCGGGTCTCCTGGACGATCTCGCCACCGGCGGTGAGCACGGCGGCCTGGCGGCGCATCTCGTAGCGCACCGCGACCTCGACGCTCTTGAGCGAGTTCACGTTCTTGGTTTCGGTGCGGGTGCCGAATTCCTCGGCCCCGATCGGCATCAGCGACACGTTGGCGTCGCAGCGCAGCGAACCCTGCTCCATCTTCACGTCGGAGACGTTGAGTGAACGCAGCACCTCGCGCAGCGCGGTGACGTAGGCGCGAGCGACCTCGGGGGCACGCTCACCGGCACCGGTGATCGTCTTGGTGACGATCTCGATCAGCGGCACGCCCGCGCGGTTGAAGTCGAGCAGCGAGTGGCTGGCGCCGTGGATGCGCCCGGTCGCGCCGCCGACGTGCAGGGACTTGCCGGTGTCTTCCTCCATGTGCGCACGCTCGATCTCGACGCGGAAGATGGACCCGTCGTCGAGGGTGACGTCGAGGTAGCCCTCGGTGGCGATCGGCTCGTCGTACTGGCTGATCTGGTAGTTCTTCGGCTGATCGGGGTAGAAGTAGTTCTTGCGCGCGAACCGGCCCCACGGGGTGATCGAACAGTTCAGCGCGAGACCGATGCGGATGGCCGATTCGATGGCCTTCTCGTTCACCACGGGCAGCGAGCCGGGCAGGCCGAGGCACACCGGGCACACCTGGGTATTGGGCTCGGCGCCGAACTCGGTGGGGCAACCGCAGAACATCTTGGTCGCCGTGGACAACTCGACGTGGACCTCCATGCCGAGCACCGGCTCGTACCGGGAGATGACATCGGCGTAATCCATCAACTCGACCGTGGGTGCGCTCATAACGAGCAGTCTAGGTAAGCCCGCTGACACACTCGGCCGGTGGTCCTAGCGGGGCGGGACGCGCTGGGTGAGCCAGTCGGTGACATAGGTGAGTACGGCCGGGTCGATCGTCGTCTCGATGGTGGCGTATTCGCTGGGTTTGCCGGTCGCGGTGGGCTGCATCATGTGGTTGAGGCCGGGGAAGGTGTGCACCGTCGCGTCGGGACCGGCGGCGAGGTTCTCACGCATCGGGCCCTCGTTCTGGGTGAGGATGACCTGCTGGTCCTTGTCGCCGAAGAACGCCAGCACCGGCACGCGGAGCGCCTGCAGCGCCGGTTTCGGGTCGTAGGTGATGAACGAGGTCATGTACGGGGTGTTGAACCCGTCGACCACCTGCTGGGGCGCGCGTTCGGCCACGGGCAAGGAATCGTTGTGCCGCTGGGTGAAGGCCTTTGCGCCCTCGATATCGCCCGCGCGCAGCAGCGCCGACCACGCCGTGACGTAGGCGACCTGTTGGTCGATCTGGTCCTGCGGTGTGCCCGTCGAGGCCATGATCACTTTGTTCTGCTCGATCAGCACGTCGGCGCCGGGTACCGACGGGCCCGCCATCAGGATCGCGAAGGCGACGTTGCTGTCGGGCAGCGCGGCGACGACCGGCGCGAGGTAGCCGCCTTCGCTGTGCCCGAACAGACCGACCCTCGCGGGATCGATCTCGGGGCGGGCGCGCAGGAACGCGACGCCTGCGGCCGCGTCGGCGGCCAGGTCGGGGTAGGTGGCGTCGTCGAGTTTTCCGCTGGTGCCGCCGACACCACGGTCGTCGGTGCGCAGCACGGCATAGCCCGCGCGGGTGAAGGTGTCGGCCAGCAGGTGGAACGGGCGGTGGTCCAACAGCTCCTCGTTGCGGTCCTGCGGCCCACTGCCCGTGATCAGCAGCATCGCCGGAAACGGGCCGCTGCCTTCGGGTTCGGTGAGCGTGCCCGCGATGGTGATGTCGCCGTTGCGATAGGTGACGTCCTCGCTGCGGTACGGGTACGGCGGTTTCGGGTCCTGCGGGCGGGGCGGGCTCTCGATCTTGCCGCGCTGCAGCGCGACCGGTGCCTTCTCCCCGAACTGGACCCAGTCGCCGACGAGCCGGTCACCGTCTAGCTTGCCGCGGAACCCCGGATCGCCCGGCACGTCGGGGATGTTGAACTCCACCCGGTCCGGTTCGGTACGAACGTCTTTCAGCGGCGCCTCGCGCACACCCTGCACCGGGATGTCGATGGTGGCCGACCCGTCCTCGGCGAAACTCACCCCGATCGCGATCGGCTGCCCGGGCACCTCGATGTCACCGTGCCAGCTGCCCTGCACCGAGGGGGCCGCCACGTCTGCGGACTCCGAGCACCCCGCCACCAACGCGGCGACGACGAACAGAACCGAAACGATCACTCGACCGGTGCGCATGACCCCACGGTACCGACGCGCACCGACAAAGTTCGTGAACCGAGGCAACCGGGCCGATATCAGCCGAAGAAGGCCGACGCCTCAACGAGCCGTTCCGGCGGAACGCGTTTGAGCTGCTTGGTCGCCTCCGACAGCGGAACCAGCCCGATCTTGGTGCCGTGCAGCGCCACCATCTGACCGAAATGTCCCGCGTGCACCGCCTCGGCCGCGTGCACCCCGAACCGCGTCGCCAGAATCCGGTCGTAGGGCGTGGGACTGCCACCGCGCTGGATATGGCCGAGCACCGTGGTGCGGACCTCCTTACCGATGCGGCGTTCGATCTCCGAGCCCAACTGCTGGGCGACCCCGGTGAACCGCTCGTGCCCGAACTCGTCGATCCCGCCCTCGCGCAGCGCGAATCCGGAATCGGGCGCGGGATGGGCACCCTCGGCGACCACGCAGATGAAGCTCTTGTCACCCCGCTGGAAGCGGGCCTTGATCATCGCGCACACCTGCGCCACGTCGAACGGTTCCTCGGGTACCAGGGTCAGGTGGGCGCCCGCGGCGATACCGGAATTCAGCGCGATCCAGCCGGCGTGGCGGCCCATCACCTCCACCAGCATCACCCGCTGGTGGGATTCGGCGGTGGTGTGCAGACGGTCGATGGCCTCGGTGGCGATCGACAGCGCGGTGTCGTGGCCGAATGTGACGTCGGTGCAGTCGATGTCGTTGTCGATGGTCTTGGGCACGCCGACCACCGGCACGCCCTCGTCGGCGAGCCAGCTCGCGGCGGTGAGGGTGCCTTCGCCACCGATCGGGATCAGTGCCTCGATGCCGTTGTCGTCCAGGGTCTGCTGGATCCGGCCGAGGCCCGCGCGGAGCACCTCGGGATTGGTGCGCGCGGTGCCGAGCATGGTGCCGCCCTTGGTGAGCAGGCGGTCGGTGCGATCGTCGTTGTGGATGCGGATCTTTCGATCCTCGAGTAGGCCGCGCCAGCCGTCCTCGAAACCGACGACGGCATCGCCGTAGCGTCCGTTCGCGGTGCGGACCACAGCCCGGATCACCGCGTTCAGACCTGGACAATCTCCGCCTCCGGTCAAGACTCCGATGCGCATGCCGTTCATCTTGCCGCACCGGCGCAGATCAGGGGCAGTGACCTCCGGCGAGCTCACTGAGGTGTCCCGAGATGAGCGTCGCCATCTTGTCGAGCATGGCCATACCGTCGTTGAAACTGCCCGAATCCGGTTGTGCGGCGAAGGCGATCGCGATCCGGCCCGTGGGCGAATCGATCAGTCCGAACTGACGGACGAGGTACTTACCCCCAAGGTCGGGACCCCAGCCGCCCTTGAACTCGGCGCTGCCGAACGCGCCGAGACCCCAGTGGTGGCTGGCGATGATCTGCTGCATGAGCCCCACCACGCGCTCGCTCTGCGGTATGCACGGCAGCTGCGAGGCGAAGCGCACCTGGTCGGCCAGCGGCCATTCGGCCTGGCCGTAGACCGACGCGTCGGCACGGGTGCGGGTGGTCGGCACTGTGGTGCGCGTATCGCCGCCTTCGCGCAGCACGCCCTCCACCGCCTTGGCCGCGTCGGCGCCGCTGCCGAGCGAGGCCCACAGGGTGTCGGCGGCACCGTTGTCCGAGGCGGTGATGGCGGCAGACGCGTACGACGAGTAGGCGGCACTGTTGCGCAGGGCCGCGATGGCCAGCGGCACCTTGATCGTCGACCAGGCCGGACCGGAGGACCAATTGCCGAAGGTGACCATCTTCTTGCCGCCCACCGGCATGACCGCCAGCCCCACGCTGCCGCGGAATCCTTGCTGGAGTTCGGTGAAATCGGCAGCCAGGCTGCCCGGCAACGCGATGGAGAAGGTCCCGTTGTCGGCGCCGGGATCGGCGACGGGAACCGTTGTCGTCACGCGCGGTGCAGCGGCCTTCGGTTCGCTACCGCAACCCGCGGTGGCGAGCACGACCACGCCCACGAACGCGGACAGCACCACCCGGACGCGGTGGCGTCGTTCATTGTTCATTATGTGAAGCATTTTCTTTTGTAAACTCCCCCGGGGCGTTCGGTGCTGGCGACCCGTACCGTTACCGTACTGCGACATATGCCGATCGCCCACTTCGAGTGGTCAACCCTCAGGTCAGCCGGTGTTCGCCGGTGTAGATGTTCATCGTCTCGCTGCGCAGGAACCCGACCAGTGTGAGATCGGACTCCGCGGCCAGGTCGACGGCGAGGGCGCTGGGCGCCGACACCGCGGCCAGGATCGGGATACCGGCCATCACCGCCTTCTGCACCAGTTCGAACGACGCGCGACTGCTCACGACAAGCACCAGATCGTGCGCGGGTACCCGGTTCTCGCGCACCGCCCAGCCGATCACCTTGTCGACGGCGTTGTGCCTGCCGATGTCCTCACGCAGGGCGACCAAGGTGCCGTCGGTGGTGAACAGGCCCGCCGCGTGCAGGCCGCCGGTGGCCTCGAACAGCTTCTGCCCGGCGCGCAGCTGTTTCGGCAGGTCGGAAAGGGTGTCGGTCCTGACCGACACGGATTCGTGCGGGATCGGGAAACGACTGTGGGTGCGGACGTCGTCGAGGGCGGTCTTGCCGCAGAGGCCGCAGCCGCCCGTGGTGAGGAAATTGCGGGTGTGGATCGGCACCGGATTGCGTAGGCGCAGGTCGAGGACGTTGTAGGTGTTGTGGCCTTCGCTGTCGGTGCCCGCGCAGTAGCGGGCGGTGACGATGTCGTCGGCCGAACCGATGATGTCCTCGCCGAACAGGAAGCCGTGGACGAGGTCGATGTCGTTGCCGGGCGTGCGCATCGTGACGGTGAGCGATCGGCCGTCGACCCGGATTTCGAGCGGCTCCTCGACGGCGAGCGTGTCGGGTCGCTGGATCCGCCCGGCCGGGGAAAGGCGGGTCGTCTTGCGCCGTGCGGTGACTCTGCTCATCCCATGACTCTGCTCACTGTGAAGGTTCTGATCAACACGGCTTACCGATCAGCTGATCGGCGCGACCGTGAAGTCGGTGGCGCGCGCGGTACCGACGAGCGCGGTGGTGAGGACCGACCCCGGTTCGATCGCCGCGGTGACCAGCGTGATCTGCGCGGTGACGGCCGGGTCGGTGAGTTCGAGAACGCGAAGGTCCGCGGCGGGTCCCAATGCCGCGACCCACGGTTGCGGCACGATGCATGCCCATCGCCCGGTGCGGGCATGCTCGAGCAGCGTAGCCACCGAGTCGCTCTCCAGTTGCGGGGTCGCGGTGAGGCCCCGCGTCGCCAGCGCGTCGTCGATCAGCTGCCGACCGCGCATTCCCTTCGGCAGCAGGCACATCGGAAGTTCCAGCGCGTCAGCCCAGGAGATCGCCGTACGGCTCGCGACCAGCGCGGCGCCCACCACGAGGACATGGCGTTCGGTGTAGAGCGGGGTGAGGGTGAGCCCCGACGTGTCGACACCCTGCACGTAGACGATGCCCGCGTCGAGTTCGAATCGGCGGATCCGTTCGACGATGTCGAGGGACCGCAGACTCGTCTCGACCCGAACCCGCAGCAACGGGTGTTCGGTGCAGAAAGGGTCGGTGAGCAGGGCGACGGTGCTCGACGCCGCGGGCACCACCCCGATCCGCAGCTCGCCCGTGAGGCCGGTCCGCAGCGCGCGGACCTCGTGTTCGAGCGCCTCGCGGTCGGCGATGATCCGCCTGGCCCACAGCACCAGCCGCTCGCCCTCGGGGGTGAGTCCCTCGAACGTGCGCGCGCGGCGGACCAGCGGGACGCCGAGTTCGTGTTCGAGTTTGCGGATCGCCTCCGACAGCGCGGGCTGCGACACGTAACAGGCCTGCGCCGCCCGGGCGAAATGACGTTCCCGGGCGAGCGCGACGAAGTATTCGAGCTGACGGAACAGCATTCAGGCGTCTGGTCAGTCGTCCTCGTCGTCGGCCGCTTTGTTGCGCGCCTTCGCGATCTCGAGTGCCCTCTCGGCGGTGGCCTGGTCCGGGTAGGGGCCCATCCGGTCGCCGTACCAGCAGGTCTTGCCCTGTTCGGCCTTGTGGTGCTCGAGGCAGTAGTACCACTCGTTGTCGTCAGCCATGCCCGCCAGTATGCAACGTTTCGCATACCGGCGTCTCGAAGGCGGGCACCTCGGGAGTAGCGGGTTCGCGGATGAGCAGGGCGACAGCGATTCCCACCGCGACACCGAGCACCGTGTCGATCCCGCGTTCGGTGAGCATGGTGAGCGGATCGGCCGGATCGGCCAGTTCGGTCATCGACATGATCAGCGGGGTGAAGAAGCCGAGCGCCACCGCGTAGTGCCGCGCCATGAACAACTCGGTCGGGTAGAGCAGCGCGATGATCGCCAGCCCCAGCATCGCCGGGCTCGGGCCCGGGATCAGTAGCGGCGCGGTGACCGCGAGTCCGATGAAGGTGCCGACGACCCGGTGCATGCCACGGGTGATCCGGTCACGGGAACTCGCAGCGGCCAGGGGAACCGCGGCGGCCGCCATCGCCCAATTGGCATGGCCCACGCCCAACAGGAGCCCGATCCCGCCGGAGATCGAGATCGCCAGCGCATAGCGTGCCGCCTGCACGGACGACACCCGCCCGGTTCGGTGCGGTGCGATCGGCACCCGCAGCGCACACAGTCCGGCCCGCCGATCCCGCCGCGTCGACTCGAGATAGCCGACCAGCACGCACAGCGCGGCGGTGCCGGAGCACAGCAGCAGCGCCAGGACCGGATCGTGCTGGGCACCGGCCACCATCGCGATCGCGCCGAACGCGAAGATCCCGAAGAACGGGCCTTCCGGCCGCAAGCCGAGCCGGTCGGTGATCGGTGAGGCCACCGCCGCGAACACCGCGACCGCGAACACCAGCACCGCGGGATGGGCGTGCGCGCGGGCGAGCAGAATGCCCGCGCCGACAGCGCCGACCAGCATCACCGCCGCTTCGCTCTGGTGGATCGAGCGTTGCCGCGCCGATTCCGCGAACCCGTACATCCCGGTGAAGGAACCGAAGACGGCGTAGATGAGCAGATCGGTGCGTCCCACCCCGATCAATACGAGGCCGGGGATCGCCAACCCGACGAAAACGCGGGCGGCGGGCAGGTGATCGATCTCGGTGACGAACCGTCGACAAATCTGGCGCGCCCAGGTTCTCGTGGTGCGCAATGGTTCCTCCGAAGTCGGTCGCGGGACGTGCCCGTAGGGCCGATGATTCAGGGTGCACGAGCCGCGCGCACGCCGTCAACCTGCGGTGATCCCGGTCGCACCGGCGGAAAGGGCGCTTCAGCGGCGGTGATAATCGCGACCGATCGACCGGTCGGAAACCGATCTTGGACCCGGCCGAGCGACACGACGACAGTGAGTTACGCCCGGAGCGATCTCGACGGTAGAGAATCGAGCGAGACACTGGACAGGGCTCGTATCTTTCTCGATCCGCATTCACGCGAAGGGAAGATTTGGCATGGCTGACGGTCCGTACAACACCTGGGATCCCGATCGAGGTCCGAGCGGAGCAGCCGACCGGGCGGCCGTGCCGAAAGCCAAGCCCTACCATCACCCGGCAGCGGGCTGGGGCGCGGCGATCGCGGTCGGGAAATTCATGGTCGGCAAGGAGCACGAGCCGTTCATCGGCACCAAGGCCATCCTGAAGATGAACCATCAGGAGCGCGGCTTCGACTGCCCTGGCTGTGCCTGGCCCGACGCGACCGACGGCCTGGCACTCGACGTGTGCGAGAACGGCATCAAGCACGTCACCTGGGAGATGACGCACAAGCGATGCACTCCCGAATTCTTCGCCCAGCACACCGTGACCGAGCTGGCCACCTGGAGTTCCTTCGATCTCGAAGACCAGGGCAGGCTCACCGAGCCGATGGTCTACGACCCCGAGACCGACCACTACGTGCCGATCAGCTGGGCTGCCGCGTTCGAGATGGCGGGCAAGGCGCTACGCGACCTGTCCGACCCGAACGAGGCCGCGTTCTACACCTCCGGCCGGCTCGCCAACGAGGCCACCTTCCTCTACCAGCTGATGGTGCGCGAATACGGCACCAACAATCTGCCCGACTGTTCCAACATGTGTCACGAAGCCAGCGGCCGCGCTCTGCAGGCCTCGCTCGGCACTGGCAAGGGCACCTGCGACCTGGAAGACTGGGACAAGGCCGACGCCCTGTTCGTCATGGGCCTCAATGTCGCCTCGAACGCACCGCGCATGCTGACCGCGCTCGCCGAGGCCTATCAGCGCGGCGCCCAGGTGGTGCACGTCAATCCGATGATCGAAGCGGGCTCGCGCAACACAATCATCCCGCACGACTTCCTTGCGATGGCCACCTTCCACCCCACCAAGACCGGCACGCTCGATCTGCAGGTGCGCATCGGCGGCGACTTCGCGCTGATCCGCGGCATGGCCAAGGCCGTCCTCGAAGAGTCCGAGACCGACGAGAAGGCCCTGGACCATGAGTTCATCGAGCGCTACACCTTCGGCTTCGACGACTATGTGCGCGAGGTGGCGGCGACCACCTGGGCCGAGATCCAGACCCAGTCGGGACTGAGTGAGGCGCAGGTCCGCAAAGCCGCCCGGATCTACTGCGACGCCGACCGCAGCATCATCAGCTGGTGTCTCGGCATCACCCAGCACGAGCACGGCGTGGAGACGATCCGCGAGATCGTGAACCTGCTTCTCCTGCGGGGCAACCTCGGTCGTGAAGGCGCTGGCCCGTCGCCGGTGCGCGGACACAGCAATGTGCAGGGCAACCGGACGTGCGGCATCGCCAACAATCCGCCCGCCGAATTCCTCGACCGGCTGGCCAAAGTGTGCGAGATCGAGGTGCCGCGCGCCAACGGCTACGACGTGGTCGCCGCCATCGAGGCGATGCAGCAGGGCAAGCTGAAGTTCTTCATGAGCATGGGCGGCAACCTCGTCCAGGCCGCGCCCGACAGCGCCTACACCTTCGAGGCGTTCCGGAAGGCCGAGTTCACCGTCATGGTCTCCACCAAGCTCAACCGCAGCCACGTCGTGCACGGCAGACGCGCGCTGATCCTGCCCTGCCTCGCGCGCACCGAACACGATCATCAGCGCAGCGGCCCGCAGGTGATCTCGATGGAGAACGGCATGGCCGTGGTGCACCTGTCCAAGGGCATGAAGAAGCCCGCGTCGCCGCATCTGCTGTCGGAGCCCGCGATCCTGGCCGGTATCGCCAAAGCCGCACTGCCCGAGACGAAGACGCCGTGGGACTACTACGTCGAGGACTACGACCGCATCCGCGACACCATGTCGAAGGTCCTCGACGGTTTCGAGGACTACAACCGGCGGGTGCGGCTCGGGCTCGGCTTCCGGATCCGCCAGCCCGCGCGTGAGCTCATCTTCCTCACCCCGTCGGCCAAGGCGGAGTTCTCCGCGGCGACGCTGCCCGACACCACCAACCCGCCCGGGGTGCTCACCCTGGCGACGCAGCGTTCGCATGACCAGTGGAACACCACCATCTACACGAACAACGATCGCTATCGCGGCGTGAAGAACCTGCGCACGCTGATCTTCATGAACACCGGCGATATGCGCGAACGCGGCTTGCGGGAGTTCGACGAGGTCGATATCACCAGCACGGCCAGGGACGGGTCGACGCGGTCGCTCTACCGATACAAGGTCGTCTCCTACGACATTCCGGCGGGCTGCGCGGCCGGGTACATGCCGGAGATGAATGTGCTGTGCGCGATCGGCGACTACAGCACCGAGAGCGATCAGCCGATGATGAAGAGCGTGAAAGTGACTGTCACACCGTCGAGTTGACCCGAGGAGAAAGGATGCCCGATGTCATATCTGCTCGCACTGGTCGCCGAACCCGGTGAGAACTCCGCCTCGCAACAGCTGGCGATCGAGGCCCAGCGGGTGGCGATCCGCAACAGTATCGACGTGGTGAGTCTGGCCGAGCTCGACACCCTGCCCACCTACAGTGCCGCGATCGACACCGAGGACGGACGTCCGCTGATCGCCAACCAGCTGCGTCGCTCCACGCTGGAAGCCGACGGTGTGCTGCTGTTCGCGGCCGAGGGCGCGAGCGTGCCGACGCTCGCGGCGAGCGTGATCGCCTGGCTGGCCACGCCGGAATCGGCTCCGACCGTCGGGGGCAAACCGGTCGCGGTGATCACGGTGGGTCCCGGCGAGGTGATCAATCAGGACCTGGCGGATCGATTACGCAAGGCGGGCGCCGATGTGGTGGCCGACGGTGTGTCGATCACCGGATCGTGGAGTGATCCGGACACGATGAATCGGCTCGGGGACACGATGATCGCGGTCGCTTCGGCGCACTGAGGTTGTTCGCGGCCGCGGCCCCGAGCCGCGGCCGTTCGGTGTCAGTAGACGTAGACCACGGCGTTCTCGCCGCCGGTGCAGGTGACGAGTTTGCCCTCCGGGGCGCACGTCATCGTGTAGGTGCGCCCGGTCACCGGGCTGGTCGCCACCACTGGGCGCGCACCGGTGCCGCCGCCCGCGTAGGCCTCCCGGACCGCCTCGGCGAAGCCACAGCTGGTGACGGCGCTGCCGACGGCGACTTTGCTGTAAGCGCCGGTGGCGGAACCGGATTCGCAGGGCTGTGCGCCGACCGGCAGGGTGACCGGTCCGGCCGAGGTGGTGGTGGGAGCGGCGGTGGTCGCGCGCGGGGTGGTGCCCGCTGGTTGGCCGGAACCACCCGGTGCTTGCGAAATCGGTGCGGCCGTGGCGGTTTGTTCGGGCTCGGCGGCCGACATCATGCGCCAGCCGATCGCGCCACCGACCGCGAGTACCACCACGGCGAGGACACCGACGAGGACCGGCAGCAGGACCGATCGCCTGCGACCCGAATCCTGGTGCGCCCAGGCCGGATCGGGACCGTACGCCGGGTCGGGGCCATAGGCGGGATCCGGACCGTAGCCGGGATCGTAGTCAGGATCCCGGTAGGCGTGGTCACCGTAGGCGCTGGGCGGTTCGTCGTAATTGGAGTACGCGTTCTCCTGGCCCACGTGCTGTCTGGTCGCGGCTGAACGCGCCGGATCGTCGAACTCCGGCGGGGCTTGATGCGCACCGAACGGTGCGGCGCCACCACGATATTGGTGTGTCGGCTGCGAGCGCTGCGGATCCGGTTCGTCGGCGTGGCTCCCACCGTAATGCTGGGTCGGCGCCGACCGTTGCACCTCGGCAGGGTCGTACTGCTCGGTCGGCGGACTGAACTGATCATCGGGCGCACCGCCGTAATGCTGTGTGGCGGCGAAACGTTGGGGGTCGACCCGCCCTTCCGGGTCGTTGTCCTCGTCACCGAACCATTGCGTCGGGGCTCCGGGCCGATCGGCCGGGTTCGCGCGGTCGTCACCGAACTGCCCGGTCTGCCCACCGAACCGGTCGTCCGAATCATCGTCGAAACGATCGGCGGGACCACCGAATCGGTCTCGCGGATCGTCGAGGTCGCCACCGAACTTCTGCGTCGGCGCCGCGAAGGGGGCGGGCTGGTTCGGGCGGGGTGCGCCGAATTCCGGTGCGGGAGTGGGGAAGCGGGGGTTGGGGTTCGATGGCGGGGCGTTGTATTGCTCCGTCGGCGGGGAGTACGCGGCCGGGATGGGGTGTTCGCCGGTGTAGCGCTGGGTAGCGGCTGCCCGGTGGGGGTCCTGGCCGTATTGCTGAGGGGGCAGTAGGTGCGGGCCTGTCGGCGCCGGGTAGGGGGTAGCCGAGCCGGGGCGCGGTGGCTGCGGGAGCGGAGCCGATGTTTCGCCCGGCTGCGCACCGTCGTAGAGGTGCGCGTCGGGGAAGGGACGCATCCGCGGGAGACCCTGGTCAGGGGTGTAGGCCGGTGGCGGCTCTGGGGCTTCCGGCTCGTCGGTCGACGGGAGAGGCGTGAAGTGGGTGTCGGCGGCCCGGATCTCGGCGGGGCCGGTCGGCTGGATCACCGCGGGGATCGAGATCTCGCCGGTGCCCTCCGCGGGGATGCGGCGGAAACCGGTGGTGTCCGTTGCCCCGGAGCGCGCCTCGGGTGGGCGGATGATCAATGTCGGCTGGGCACCGGTCGCGGTCGACTGGCTGCGCGAAGTCTCGACGCCACCGGTCGCGGTCACCGCGCCGATCACGCGGAACTCCCCCGTCGGCGTCGGCACCTGCTCGACGTGTTCGGGTTCGGCGGGCACTGCGCGCTCGGCATCAGCGGGAACACCGGTCGGCGCCCCGGCGGCGCCACGTCCCACACCGGCGGCGAACCCGGCTGCCGCGGCGAACCCGCGCCCTGGCGCAGGCGCGGAGCCCGGACCACCGGCCGGCGAACCAGCGGGCCCACGGAGCGTGGCACCGGGGGAAGAACCTGGAGTCACATCATGGCCACCGGGGTCGCGGCGGGCCCCGGTGTACGACGCGAAAGCATCCGATGGTGCGGGCAGGGGCGCGCCGCCGTCCCGCACGGCCGAGGCCAGTGCTCGGCGAGCGGCGACAGCCAGGGCACCGGCCGACGCGTATCGATCGGACGGGTCCTTGGCCATGCCGGTCCCGATGACATCGTCGAGTGCGCCGGGTATCCCGTGCAGTAACTCACTCGGACGTGGCGGTGCCTCGGACAGGTGCGCGCGGACCAGCACGCTCATGCTCGCGGCCGGGAAAGGCGAAGCGCCGGTGAGGCACTCGTGCAGCACGCAGGCCAGCGAGTAGACGTCGGCGCGGTGCGAGATCGGGCCGACATCGAAGCGTTCCGGCGCCATGTAGATGTAGGAGCCCACCGCCATCCCGGCCTGGGTCACCGCGCTGTCACCCTCGGTGTGCGCGATGCCGAAGTCGGCGAGGTAGGCGAAATCGGCGGGCGTGACCAAGATGTTGGCGGGCTTCACATCGCGATGCACCAGGCCACCCGCGTGGGCGGCATCCAGCGCCGCGGCGATCTGCTCGACGACAGCGACCGCGCGTTCCGGGCTCATCGGCCCGCCCCCGCGCAGCACCGTCCGCAGATCGGCGCCGGGCACCAAGCGCATGTCGATGAACAGGACCCCGTCGATCACACCCCAGTCGTGGATCGGGATGACGTGCGGTTCGGCCAGCTTGGCCGCGGCTTGGGATTCCCGGCGGAACCGGACCTGGTAGGCCGGGTCCTGCGCCAGCTCCTGCGCCAGCAACTTCAGGGCGACCACTCGATCTTTGCCGGTGTCGTAGGCCTCGTAGACCTCGCCCATCCCGCCTTTGCCCAGCATCGACCGCAACTCGTACGGACCGAATCTGGTCCCCGCCCGTGACCCAGGTGCGTGCACCGGCGTCCGCCTCCCACTTCTGGCAGGTCCGCCGGACCTGCTTCTCAGTAGGAAGATTCTCCCGGTGTCACTACGCCGTGGTCAAACGCGAACACGATCGCGGCAGCTCGGTCGCGCAGGTCCAGCTTGCCGAATATGTGTCCGACGTGGCTTTTCACCGTTACTTCCGAGATACCGAGTTCGGCGGCGATCTCGCTGTTGACCCGGCCGGAGCCGATCAATTCGAGCACTTCGTACTCGCGGGCGGTGAGTTCGCCGAGTCGGCGGTCGGTTCGGGTACCGACCGGTTTCACTGTTCGGTAGGCCGTGAGTACCCGTCCCGTCACCGAGGGGTCGAGCCACGCGCCACCGCCTGCCACGGTGCGGACCGCGCGGATCAGATCCTCCGCGGGCGAGTCCTTGAGCAGAAACCCCGCGGCGCCCGCGCGCAACGCCCCGGAGAGCAGCTGATCGTCGTCGAAGGTGGTGAGCACGAGAACCGGCGGAGCGTCGGGACGGGCACGCAGCAACCTGGTCGCATCTATGCCGCCGACCCGCTTCATGCGCAGATCCATCAGCACCACATCGGGCCGTTGGGTGGCGATCGCGGCGGCGACCTCGTCGCCGTCGGCACACTCGTTGATGGTGAAGCCGTCGCGGCGGCGCAGGATTCGGCGCAGTCCACCGCGCACGAGTTCCTGATCGTCGACCACGAGCACTGTCACCAGCTGCTCGATCGGCGAAGCGGTCGTCACGTGTCCTCCTGGGGTTTGTTCCAGAGCTTGCCCGGCAGCATCGTCGCGATGGCGACGCACGAGCCTGTTCGCAGCGGGAAGCCGACCCGCACCGTCCAGCCGTCGTCGCCGTTGCCCGCGGTGATCTTCCCACCGAGCAGTTCGGTGCGTTTACGCATGCCGCGCAGTCCCATCCCGGTGTCGCGGCGGGGCGCGATACCGAGCGGAAGCGGATTCGACACGACCAGCATCGCGGCCTCGGCGGTGACATCGAGGCGGACCGTGGCGGCGGTGCCCGGCGCGTGCTTGATGACATTGGCCAGCGATTCCTGGCCGATCCGGTAGAGCGCGTGGCCGATGGCGCCGGTAACGGTGGACAGCTCGCCGGTGCGCGTGTAGTCGACGGTGAGCCCGGCGCGGCGGAAGTCGCCGACGAGCTCGTCGATGTCGGCGACGGACGGCTCGGGGGTCAGCTGGGCCGGGCCCGCGTCGAGCATGCCGACGGTGCGCCGGATGTCGGCCATCGCCTGGCGGCCGAGGCGTTCGGCCTCGACGAGCGCTTCCACCGCCTCGGTGGGGTCGTCGTCGGTCTGCAGTGCGCGCCGGGCGGCGGTCAGGTGCAGCAGGGTGATCGAGAGTGAATGGGCGATCACATCGTGGACTTCGCGCGCGATCCGGCGCCGTTCCTCGTCGGCGGCCTGACCGGAGCGGATCGCCTGATTCTCGCGTTCTTGATACAGGAATCGCCGCTGGTACTGCAGCAACACCCCGACGAACATGCCGAGCAGGACACCGATGACGTACATGGGCAGCCCTTCCAGCGGCTGCTCACCCCACTTCAGGTGCCCGGCGAGGTCGAACGCGACCAGTTCGAGGATGGCGAGCAGGGTGAATCCGATCGTCCACCCGCGGGAAGCGACCGCGGCCACCTCACCGGCGACGATCACCAACACGAACGGCGCGAAGTCGGCGGTGACCGGCTGTAGGAGGAACAAGCCGCAGGACAGTAGAGCGGACCCCTTCAACAGGATGGGGTGCGGGTTCACGTGAAAAATCGCGAACAGGGGTATCGGCAGGAACGCGGTGGCCATGGCCAGCAACGGCAGCGGGCTCGGAAAGTAGGAATGCCGCTGGATCACCGCCGCGCCGGTGACCACCAGCAGTGCGATGTCAGCGGCGAGGATCACCGCGGGTGGATAGTCGTAGGGCAACGATTCGATGCGTTCGCGGACCGTGGTGAGCAGACGTGGCACCCCGGCCCTGGCCGCGAACCGCTGCCGCAGGCTCGGCCGGCCCGGCGCGTTCGCGGGGATGGCGTGGCTCACATCCATGATGTAAGGCTAGTCGCCACCTACCGGCCGAGCATCGTCCCGCGAACGGTACCGATCTCCTACCGCGGTAGGAGGAGAAGTCGGGTCCCCGGCACGACGATTCGGCCTTTGACCGCCCGTAGCGTTTGGTTCACCCGCTCACGGAAGGTGAAGCCCATGACCTGGACCGACCTACACCACCGCACCGAGATCGTGCACACCGTGCTCGCCAGGGCCGCGATCGACCCGAACGACCCAGCGCTGTTCGCCGGTATCGCCGACCTCGACAGGCTCTTCGGCGGCGTCGAGGGCCTGCTGCAGGCGCTGGCCAACCGCTGGGACAACCATCTACACGTCAAACTCGAGCTCGCCGAGATCGACGGCCTCACCCCGATGGAGGCCTATCTCGAGCTGGCCGCCGAACAACCTGGCCTGCGTGCGCTTCTCGACGCACGCCGGGCGATCGGGCAGACTACCCGCGACCGCGCACTCGCACGCTGATACCCGAAACTCCCTGGGGGACAAGATATGCCCGACATCGAATCGCCACAGCAGCCGATGCTGGAGTTGACCCGGGTGGTCAAGCAGTATCGCGTCGGCGATCAGGAAGTACGCGCGCTCGACGAGGTGAGCATGCGCATCGAGGCGGGCCAGTTCACCTCGATCATCGGCCCGTCCGGTTCGGGCAAGAGCACCCTGCTGCACCTGCTCGGCGCGCTCGACCGTCCCGACGAGGGCTCGATCCGCTTCCGCGGCGCCGAGATCGGCGATCTCGATGAGGACGAGCAGGCCGCGTTCCGGCTCGAACAGGTCGGCTTCGTCTTCCAGTTCTTCAACCTGCTGCCGACCCTGTCGGCGTGGGAGAACGTGGCCGTCCCGAAATTGCTGGACGGCACCGGATTACGCAAGGCGAAGCCGCGCGCGCTGGAATTGCTCGACCTCGTCGGCCTCGGCGATCGGGCACAGCATCGGCCCGCGGAACTGTCCGGTGGGCAGATGCAGCGCGTGGCGGTGGCGCGGGCCCTGATCATGGATCCGCCGCTGATCCTGGCCGACGAGCCGACCGGCAACCTCGACTCCAAGACCGGTGCCGCGATCCTCGCCCTGCTCGGTGACATTACCGCGCAGGGCAATTCGGTCGTGATGGTGACTCACGACATGAGCTCGATCGACTACTGCGACCGGGTGATCACATTGCGCGACGGCCGGATCGGCGCCGATGAGCTGGCCACCGCGCGGGTCGACGCGTGATCGCCGCGGCATGGGACCGGTTGCGGCTGTTTAATATCGGCGAACTGCTCCGCCATCCGGGCCGCACCCTGTTGTCGGGTGCGGTGATGGGGGTTTCGGCGGCGTTGATCGTGGCGGTGCTGAGTATTTCCGGCTCGGTCACCGGGTCGGTCGACAAACTCACCAAGGGCCTGGCAGGCACCGCCGAACTCGAGATCACCGGGATCACCGACGCGGGATTCGAACAGTCTCTGCTACCCCGGATCTCCGCGACGCCCGGGGTGGCGACGGCGGTGCCGATGCTGCGCGCGACGCTGGGGGCAGGTCCTGATCGGGCACTGCTGATCGGGGCCGATCAGACGATCGGCGCACTCGGCAGCGATCTGGCCGGGCCGATGTCGCAGTACACCACCAAGTTGCTCGGTACCGAGCGCGGCGTGCTGGTCGGCGCGGCCATGGGCCTGCGCGAGGGTGACCCGGTGCCGATCGGGGCAGGCACGGCCAAGGTGGCCGCCGTCCTCGACTCCGAGGCGACCGACCGGCTCAACAGCGGCCACGTGGTGGCCGGTCCGCTGCCGCTGATCCAATTGCTCACCGACCGGGTCGGCAAGCTCGATTCGGTGCAGATCGTGGTGGAACCCGGCACCGATGTGGCCGCGCTGCGCACCGCGCTCACCGAAGCGGTGGACGGGCGTGCCGTGGTCGCCGAACCAAGTCTGCGCACCGCGCAGGCCGGTGGCGCCATCCAGATCATGCGGTATTCCACGCTGATGTCGTCGGCGGCGGCGCTGATCGTGTCGGCCTTCCTGATCTACAACGCGATGAGTATGGCGGTGGCGCAACGCAGGCCGACGCTGTCGCTGTTGCGGGCGATCGGCGGCAAGCGTGCGCCGATGGTGCGCGATCTGCTCGTCGAGGCGGCGATGCTCGGGCTGATCGGTGGGGCGATCGGTGCGGGAATCGGTGCGCTGATGGGGCGGTTCGCGATCGGCAGGCTACCCGCCGCGATCGTGCAGTCGGTCGAGGCGCGGACCGAGTTCCAGGTACCGAACTACGCGGTGCCCGTGGCGATCTCCGCGTGTGTGGTGGCGACGGTGCTGGCGGCGTCGATCGCCGCGCGCCAGGTGTACAAGGTCGCCCCGGTCGAGGCGCTGGCGCCCGTGGAGGCCAGTGATGCCGCGTCGACCGGTTCGGTTCTGCGGTGGGTCGCGCTGGCCGGTGGCCTGTTCCTCGGTGCGGCGGCGGTCGTCATCGCCTTCCTCGACCTCGGCAGGCTGTCGCTGGCCGCGATCACGATGTCGTTCACCGCGACAGTGTTCCTGTGTTTCGCCGCCACCGGACCGATCGTGCGTGGGTCCGCGGCGATCTCGCGCTGGTTCGGTGCGCCGGGCGCGCTCGGGGCGACGACGCTGGAACGCGCGCCGCGCCGCGTGTGGGCTACCGCGATGACGGTGATGATCGGGGTCGCGGCGGTGGTCGCCCTCGGTGGCGCGGCGGGCAACATGGTGAAGTCGGCGACCGATTCGTTCCAGAGTCTCGGCGACACCGACCTCTACGTGAGCCCGAGCCCCGTCGAACAGTTCCCGACCGGCCCCGTGCTGCCCCCCGGTTTGGCCGACCGGGTCGCGGCCGTGCCCGGTGTCGAACAGGTGAACCCCGCCCAGATGGCCTTCGCGACCATCGGCAGCGGCCGGGTGATGTTGCAGGGTTATCCGCCGAGCACCTCCGACACCCGCCTCGGCGCGGTGGCCCCGGCGGTGATCGATCAGATGGAGCGGCGCGAAGGCGTTGTCATCACCCGCGATGTGGCCCGTTCGCTCTCGCTCGCCGTCGGCGACGAGATCACCATGCCCACCCCCTCCGGTGAGCGGAAAACCACAGTACTGCAGGTGATTCCGTACTTCACCGCGGTCTCCGGTGTGGTGATGATGAACCTCGACCAGATGCGGGAGTGGTATCAGCGGCCCGGTGAGACGATCCTGTCGATCCAGTACGTGCCCGGCGCCGACCCCGACGCGGTGCGGGCCGCGGTTCGCGCGATGGTCCCCCAGGAGATCCATGTCGACACCGGTGCCGACATGGTCGACGCGATCTCCTCGAGCGTCGAGCAGGGTGCGGCGATGAGCAACATGATCCTGTGGATCGTCGTGCTGGTGGCGACGGTGGCATTGCTGAACACCCTGATGCTGTCGGTCCTGGAGCGACGCAGGGAGCTGGGGGTGCTGCGCGCCATGGGCACCAACCGCAAGTTCCTCCTGCGCTCGGTGCTGGCCGAAGCAGCGGGCATCGGATTCATCGGCGCGGCAATCGGTCTCGTCGTCGGCATCGCGGTGCAGTACCTGGCCACTGTGGCGATCGGCCACGCGATGACCATCGACATCGTCTACCGCCCGAGCCCACTGATCGCGGTCTACGGTGCGGTGGCACTTGGTCTGGCGCTGCTGGGATCCATCCCGCCTGCCTTGCGTGCGGCCAGGATGCCGATCGTGGCGGCGCTGGCCGTGGACTGACGTTGGTCTCTGCGGCGTCAGGCACCACTGCCTGGCGCCGAAGAGCCGACAGACGCCTGATTCAGTCGCAGGCTGGCCGGCGTGGTGACGCCCTGTGCGGTGGGAGGCTGATGCCGCGAGGTCACGAGTCGGTCAGAGGGGGACTTCTTCCCACCACGCGATGACCTCGTCCTGGGCGGAGGGGCGCGGGGCCCCGCTGGTGCCGCTGCTGCCCCGGCGGCTCACCACGACAAGGTAATTCGCGCGATCCGAGTCATCGGGGAAGCTCAATACCTGATGCGCGGTCTGCGTGCGAGTGCTCGCCGGATCCTGAACCACCCACCGCTGCAACGAGAACGGCACGCCGTCCTTGTCCCCCGCATAGCGAACCGTCGCGGGTAGCGCCTCCAACACCGACCGCGCCTGGCCCTCGTTCGCGTACTCCAGCACCAGGTAGCTCACCGCTCCCGCCTGATTCTCGGCCCGCTCGCACTGCCACCCCGTAGTGATCGGAGTCCACTGCAACGCAGGCTCTTTCCAGGCCAACTCGCTGACATTGCGCACCCCCACACACCGCGCCCCCCGATACCCCATCCCATCACTCATCTCCCCCTGCGGAACCAGTGTCGGAAAAACCCGCCGACTACTCGCGAACGAATCCTCCGCCTCCGCAACCGAACTCGACGGCACCTTCGCGCCACCTTCCGCGTCGAGATCGCCTTCGTCATCCCCCGGCAAGACCACGACAACCAAGGCGGCAACCAACGCCACCAACACCAGAACAAGCGCGACCAACAGCACCCATCCGAACCGCTGCATCCCCGAAACCCGCCGCGGCACCGGCCAATACCCCCGATTCGGCACCATCCAGGGCCCCCGCTGCCCCGGCCGCACCGCACCGGGCTGCTGCCCCGCGCCACCCGGCATGACCGGGCCGCCGGACATGACCGTGCCACCGGGCTGCCCCGCCGCAACCGGCCGGCTCGCGTCGGCGTGCGGTCCTGCGCCACCCGGCTGCCCCACACTGCCTGCCTGACCCACGCTGCACGACTGAGCGGCACTGCCCGGCTGACCCACATTGCCCGGCTGGGCGGCACTGCCCAGCTGCCCCGCATTGCTCTGCGCTGCGTTGCCGGGCTGTCCCGCCCGGCTGGACTGCCCCGCGGCCCCCTCCGGCGACACCGGCCCCGCTGGTGCCGCGTTCGATGGTCCAGCGATCGATGTCACCTTGGTCAGGGCCGCCGAGTTCGCCGCATCCAGTTCGCCCGCATCAGGCATCGACACGACATCTGTTGCCGCAGTGGCGGATACCTCCGCCGGAGCATCGCCGTAAGCAGCCGGACTTCCGCTACCGGAGCCCGCGGATCCAGGGCCGAGGTCGCCGCCGATCGCCTCACCGCCGTGGGATCGCTCCACTGCGGACGACGCAGGCTTGTCGAGAGATATCGGGCTGGACGGTATTCCGACATCACCAGGAGGTGGCGCCGGTACCGCGTTCGGCTGTGCGGCAACGGGACCGGCGGCCTGGTGCGGCGCGACCGGTCGCTGGCCCGCAGCAGGAGGGGCGGCAGCTGGCGGACGGGGCGGCGGCTGCCAATTGGGTTGTGGCGCAGGCTGCATGGACGGGACCTGGTAGCCAGGGGGCGCCATACCGGGTTGCGGGAAGGGCGCGGCCGGTCCGGGCTGCGGGGCAGGCGGGTAGAAGCCCGGCGGGTTAGCGGGTGGACGCGGCAGGACGGGCGGCGTCTTCGAGGTGAGTGCCTGACGTGCGGCCTTGGCGAACGCGACGCACGAATCGAACCGCGCCGCAGGGTGTTTCGCCATCGCCGCGGCGAGAACGGCATCCATGATCGGCGGCAGACCCGCGCGACGCAGCGCCAAAGGCGGCGGCGGGGCATAGAGGGTTCCGCGGATGATCTCGTTCGGGTCGGCGGAGTCGAAGGGTGCCAACCCGGTGAACAACCAGTACAGCGAACAAGCCAGCGAGTACTGGTCGGAGCGATGGTCGAGTTCGGCGCCGGTCATCTGTTCCGGCGACGCGTAAGCCAGTGTCGCGGTGAACATTCCCTGCTGGGTGAGGTGGGTGGAGTCGGCGCGCAGGCGGGCGATGCCGAAGTCGGTGAGGAAGACTCGCTCGCCCTGGCCACCGGTGGAGCGGGCCAGCAAGATATTGGCGGGCTTCACATCGCGGTGCAGCACTCCCCTGCCGTGCGCGTAATCCAGTGCGTCGGCCACCCCTTCGATGATCTGCACGGCCCGCTCGGGCGGCAATGCCATCGGGTCGACGGTCGCGGCGTCGATCCCGTCGACGTACTGCATGCTGATCCAGAGTTGTTCGCCCTCGGTCCCCCGGTCGTAGACGGTGACGATGCCGGGATGGTCGAGCCCGGCGGCCAGATCGGCCTCCCGTTCGAACCGCGCGCGAACTCGCTCGTCGGCGAACAGGTCCCGATTGAGCAGCTTGAGCGCGGTCAGCCGATCCAGGCGCGGATGCCGGGCCAGATACACCGTGCCCATGCCGCCCTGGCCCAACATCGCCTCGATGGTGAACCCGGCGAACACCTCACCGATGTCGTGCATGTGACCCCCTTCCGACCGTGTGACCACGCTCATTCGAATTCTCGCCGAAAATCGGTGAAACTTGCTAACAGTCGTCCGGTAGCGTCCGGACGCGCTCGACGAGAAGTTTGCACCGCCGAAGCACACGCGCACTGGGTGGTGGGGAGGATTCGGTGGTGAAGTCGACCGGAAAGGCGGCTGCCTGTCGCAGGCTGCTGCTCGGTGGAGTGCTGGCAACCGCAGCGCTGTCCACCTCGTGTACCACGCCAGGCACCCCGACGGCGGTGAGCGCGCCCACGGTCACCGTGAACAGCGAAGACGCCTGGCATCCGGGACTGTCCATCGTGCTGCCCGATTCCCTGGCCGCGGAGTTCACCCAGCTGCAATCGAAGCTGCCCGGCCAGGTCGGTATGGCCTTGATGCCGGTCGGCGGCGGCCGGATGACGATCTACGGCGACTGGGACACCGGCATCGCCTGGTCCACGATCAAGATCCCGCTCGCCGTCGCCGCGTTGCGCCACGATCAGGACCAGTCGATCTTCGAGATGGCGCAGGCCGCGATCACGGTGTCGGACAACGACGCCGCCGAGGGCCTGTGGGAATCCCTCGGTGACGCACCGGAAGCCGCCGACGCCGTGCAGCAGATCCTCGACGAGGCGGGCGACACGGCCACCGGAAAGGCGGGCACCCGCACCGAACTCGACGGCACCGCCTTCGGTGGCACCGTGTGGTCGCTGGCCAACCAGGTGCGGTTCGCGTCGCGGCTGCCCTGCCTGCCGCAGGCCGAGGTCGTCACCTCGCTGATGGGCGAGATCACCGAGGAACAGGGCTGGGGTCTTGGCCTGCTCGACGACACCGAGTTCAAAGGCGGCTGGGGCCCCGACGACGTCACCGGGGTCTACACCGTGCGCCAGTTCGGACTGGTGCCCGTCGGCAGCGGTCAGCTCGCGGTAGCCCTTGCGGCGCAAGCTGATTCGGGGTCGTTCGACGACACCACCGCACTGCTCGACCGGTTGGCGCTGCTGCTGGCCCGGCACCTGCCGGAACTGCGCGGCGGGGTCTGCCCGCGCTGAGCGCACCGGCTCAGCCGGGAACGACCAGGCCGGATTCATACGCCAGGACCACCGCCTGGGCGCGGTCGCGCAGCCCGAGCTTCGAGAACACCTTGGAGACATGGGTTTTCACGGTCTGCTCGGCCACGAACAGCGCCGCGGCGATCTCGGTGTTCGACAACCCCTTGGCCACCAGTTCGAGCACCTCGCGTTCGCGCGGGGTGAGTGTGCCGAGCGCGGGCGCCGGGGCGGCGCGCACCGTATTGCGTCTGCGGGTGACGTCGGCGATGAGTCTGCGGGTGATGGTCGGCGCGAGCAGCGCCTGACCGTCGGCGACCACCCGTACCGCGCGCACCAATTCCTCGGCGGGCGCGTCCTTGAGCAGGAACCCGCTCGCACCGATACTCAGCGCCTCGTAGACGTAGTCGTCGATGTCGAAGGTGGTGAGCATGAGAACCCGCACCGGCGGATCGAAATTCGCGGTCAGGATCGCGCGGGCGGCGTCGAGCCCGTTCATCTCCGGCATCCGCACATCCATCAGCACCACATCGGGACGCAGCCGCTTGGCCTCGGCCACCGCCACCTTGCCGTCGGGTGCGTCGCCGACGACGCTGATATCGGTCTGCGCACCCAGCAGGGCGCCGAAACCCTGGCGCACCATCGCCTGGTCGTCGGCGATCAAAACGGTAATAGCCACCCAACCACCTTAGAGGGTGGGCAGTTTCACCGAGACCTCGAATCCGCCGGTGAGTGTGGGCCCCGCGTGGAGTTCACCGCCCACCGCGACAACGCGAGTGCGCATGCCGTCGATGCCGTGACCACCGCCCGCACCGGGTTGCGACACCGTGGCGGTCGCGGCGTTGTGCACGGTCACACTCACCTCGCCGGGGGCGACCGCCACCGCCACCTGCACCGCCGCGCCCGGTGCGTGCCGCGCGCAGTTGGCCATCGATTCCTGCACCACCCGATAGACGACCAGCCCGGTCGTCTCCGGCACCGAATCCAGATCCCCGGTCACCGTCCAGTCGACCGGCAGACCCGCGCGCAGGGCCGACGCGCACAGCGCGGGCACGTCCGCGGCGCGCGGCTGCGGCGCGTGTTCGGGCAGCTGGCCGTCACTGCGCAACACCCCGAGCAGGCCCCGGATCTCGTTGAGCGCGGTACGGGCGGTGGCGCCGATGGATTCGAATTCGGCCCGCGAGGCCGGGTCGAGGTCGGTGATCCGGTACGGCGCGGTCTGGGCCTGCACCACCACCATCGACATGTGGTGAGCGACCACATCGTGCAGGTCACGAGCGATCCGCGCCTTCTCCTCGAGGATCGCCCGCCGCGCCCGCTCGAGTTCGGTCACCTCTTCCTGCCGCTCGAGCTTGCGCCGCGAGGCCAGCAGGATCCGCACGAGATAGCCGAACAGGGCCAGCGCGCCGAACCCCATCGCCCAGCCCCACAGCGGACCGGTATCCGAGCCGGGCATCGTCGTGGCGAACAGCATCGAGGTAGCCGCCCAGGCGACGACCACGATCGGCACCGAGGCCCGTACCGCCACCGCGAACAGCAGCACGAACAGCACGATGATGTGCACGACCTGGAAGGGCAGGTCGTTGTCCGCACCCGGCTGCAGGCCGATCGAGAACAGCAGCGCGGCGCCGGCGGAGATCGCCCAGCCCATCGCCGGGTTGACCCGCACGAACAGAATCGGGAAGGCCGCCAGTGCCGACAGCAGCGGCGCGGTGACCGGCGACACCTCGTGGGTCACGAACAGCGTGGGCCACGCGATGCTGTACAAAATCAGCGCGACCAGCACCGTTGCGAAGTCGAACCAGGTGCGCGCGGGTACTCGTCGCGCGGCAGGGGGCAGTGGTGCGGTCATGACAGTGAGCCTACGAACCGTCCGGTCAGCGGACCTCATACCCACGAACCGAATACGACCCCCTACCCTGGTGTGACCCCGGCGCCGGGTCTGCCACCCGTGCGCCCCGATAAACAAGTCCGCAGCGGGATGTCCGCCGCGAGACCCGCTCCTTACCGTCGGAGGCCATGAACACCCCGCTTCGCCCGGTACCCGCCGCTGTTGTGGCCCGTACCGCAGATACCGCCGCCTCCGAGCCGGCCCCCGCTCCTGCCCCCGCCGGGCAGCACCGCCGTCGTAGCGGCGTCGCCCTGTGCACGGCCGGACTGGCCATGGCAGCGGCGGTGGTCATGTCGGCACCGGGCGCCATGGGTGGCACCACGCCGGAAGCCACCGAGAACGTGGTGGCCGCCGCCGCGGTGCGGGCGCTCACCGACGACAGCCCCGACGCGACTTCGCTGATCCCGCGCGACTTCGGCTACAAGTTCGGTTACGACCCCGCGCCGCAGGAAGGCCTGCTGGTGAACCCGAACGGCGGCTGTTCCTCGCCGGTGACGCTGCCCGCCGAGTTCGAGCCCGCCTGCAGGGCCCACGACCTGGGCTACGACGTGCTGCGCTACGCCGAGCGGGTCGACGAACCGCTGGGCGGATGGGCCCGCCGCTCGGTGGACGCGGCACTGAACCGGCGCATCCACGCGGCCTGCGAGCTGCGCGACGACGAGTTCTCCCGCGCCCGCTGCGCCGTGATGGCCGATATCGCGTTCACCGCCGTGGACGTGAACTCGCGCCGCCAGGAGTACGGCGCACCGGTGGTCGAGAACGTCTTCGCCCAGACCGACCCGGCCGACCGCCCCAACCTCTGGCCGCTCGCACGCACGGTTCTCGGCCTGTTCGCGGTGACGGCGGCCTCGGCCGTGATCATCGACGCGCTGCGCAAGGTACGTCGCCGGTTGGCCTGATCCGGTTGCCGAAAACTAGAACATGTCCTAGTTTTCACACATGGCTCTAGTCATCGACGAAACGATCGAAATCGACGCCCCTGCCGCGAAGGTGTGGGAGGTGCTCACAGATTTCGAACGCTACGGCGAGTGGAACACCTTCTGCTACGAAGCGTCGAGCACCCTGGAACCGGGCTCGGCCATCGACATGAAGGTAAAACTGGGCAACAACCGCCGCCCACAGCGCGAATGGATCCGCACCCACACCCCGGGTGTCGAGTTCAGCTACTCGATGTCGCCGGTACCCCTCGGCACCCTGCACAGCCTGCGCTCACACACCGTCGTACCCCTCGGCCCCGACCGGTGCCGCTACGAGTCCCGGTTCACCCTCGCCGGCTGGTTCAGCCCGGTGGTGGCCTTGGCACTGGGCAAGCATCTGCGCTCTGGCTTCGCCGCGATGACAGCGGGCGTCGGCCGCCGCGCGACCGCGTAACCGAAAAGCGGGGGGGGGGGGGGGGCGGTGTTGCCCCAGGACCCCCCCCCCACGCTCGAAGTCATCGCCCCGCAGCCCGAGCGCCCGCCCACCCCCCCCCCCGCCAGC
>NZ_JBHXNJ010000005.1:193379-325221 GCF_042719655.1 Nocardia sp. NPDC058518 | reverse complement strand
CCCTCGTGGCGGCGGGCCGGGGCGCCCGCCGCCCGCGCCATCCCCACGGGGGGGCGCGCCTGTTTACTCCCCCCCCCCCCCCCCCCGCTCGGTTGAGATCTCTCAGACGCCGCTCGGGCTCGGCAGCGCACCACGCGCCGCTTCGTAGGCAGCGCCAACCCGGTACAGGCGGTCGTCGGCCAACGCCGGCGCCATGATCTGCAGACCCACCGGCAGGTTGTCGTCGGCCGACAGACCCGAGGGCACCGACATGCCGGGGTGGCCCGCCAGGTTGGTCGGCAGGGTGCACAGGTCCGACAGGTACATGGCCAGCGGGTCGTCGACCTTCTCGCCCAGCTTCCACGGGGTGAACGGGCTGGTCGGCGAGACCAGCACGTCGACCTTTTCGTAGGCGGCGTCGAAGTCGCGCGCGATCATCGTGCGGACCTTCAGCGCCTGGCCGTAGTAGGCGTCGTAGTAGCCCGCCGACAGCGCGTAGGTGCCGATCATGATGCGGCGCTTGACCTCCGGACCGAAACCGGCCTCACGGGTCAGCGACATCACCTGGTCGGCGCTGTGGCTGCCGTCGTCGCCGACGCGCAGGCCGTAGCGCATGGCGTCGAAGCGCGCCAGGTTCGACGACACCTCCGACGGCATCACCAGGTAGTACGAGGACAGCGCGTACTCGAAGCTCGGGCACGACACCTCGATCACCTCGGCGCCCAGTTCCTTCAGCACCGCGACCGCGGCGTCGAAGGAGGCCAGCACGCCGGATTGGTAACTGTCGGAATGCAATTCGCGCACCACGCCGACGCGCACGCCGGTCAGGTCACCGTTGGCACCCTGCTTGGCTGCCTCGACGACGGGCGCCACCGGCACATTGCGCGAGGTGGAGTCGCGCGGGTCGTGCCCGGCGATCACCTCGTGCAGCAGCGCGGTGTCGAGCACGGTGCGACCACACGGACCACCCTGATCCAGCGACGACGCGCACGCGATCAGGCCGTAGCGGGAAACGGTGCCGTAGGTGGGCTTCACGCCGACCGTCGCGGTGACCGCGGCGGGCTGACGAATAGAGCCACCGGTATCGGTGCCGATGGCAAGGGGCGCCTGGAACGAGGCGAGCGCCGCCGCCGAACCGCCACCGGAACCACCGGGGATGCGGGTGGTATCCCACGGGTTGCGAGTCGGACCGTAAGCGGAGTTCTCGGTGGAGGAGCCCATCGCGAACTCGTCCATGTTGGTCTTGCCGAGAATCGGGATGCCCGCGGCGCGCAGCCGGGAGGTGACCGTCGCGTCGTACGGCGACATCCAGCCCTCGAGAATCTTCGAGGCGCAGGTGGTCGGCATGTCGGTGGTGGTGAAAACGTCCTTGAGCGCCAACGGAACTCCCGCCAGCGACGAGGCGGGGGTTTCGCCCGCGGCGAGCGCGGCGTCGACCACGGCGGCGGCGGCGAGGGCTTGGTCACCCGCGATGTGCAGGAAGGCGTTGAGCTCACCGTCGACCTTGCCGATGCGATCCAGATGCGCCTGGGTGACCTCGGTGGAGGACACCTCGCCGCCGTGGATCTTGGCCGCCAGCTCGCTCGCCGACAGCTGGGTCAACTCCGTCATTCGCCCTCTCCCAAGATCTGCGGAACCAGGAAACGCTGTTCTTCCACGGCGGGCGCCTGGTCCAGCGCCTGCTCGGGGGTGAGGCCGGGTGTGACCGCATCGGGCCTGGTCACATTGGTCGTCGGGTTCGGCGACGCGGTGGCGGGGACGTCGGCGGCGACCTCGGTGATGGTCTGCACGTGGCTGAGGATCGAATCCAGCTGACCGGCGAACTGGTCGAGTTCGGCGTCGGTCAACGCCAGCCGGGACAGCCGGGCGAGGTGAGCGACCTCGTCGCGGGAGATTGCGGGCACCGCGGGACCCCTTTCGGCTTCGGTGGGCAGTATCGGTACAGCCTAATTGGCGACCTCTACTGGTTTCGACGCGCCCGCCCCCGCACGCCGGACGCACCCGCCTCGCACGAAAGTTCGCGCATGTCGCGCCGGTGGGGTCATACTTCGGGTCGAGAACCCGCGTTCAGGGGTGTAAGTATTGCTTCACCGGGTATTCGTCTCGAACAACCCCGGCCGGCAAGGAAAGGAACGCACGTGTCATACCTGCTCCGCGTGCAACTTCCGGATCGACCGGGAAGCCTCGGCTCCCTCGCACTCGCACTCGGCGGGGTCGGCGCGGACATTCTCTCGCTCGATGTCGTGGAACGCGGCGCCGGCTTCGCGATCGACGATCTCGTCGTCGAAGTCCCCACCGGCGCACTGCCGGACACCCTCATCACCGCCGCGGAATCGGTGCGCGATGTACACGTCGACTCCATTCGCCCCTACTCCGGCGTGCTCGACACCCACCGCGAGCTCGAACTGATCGACCAGGTCGCCAGCGCCCGCGACGACCGTCTCCAGGTTCTCGTAGACGGCTGCCCCCGCGTGCTTCGCGTCGGCTGGTCCACGATCATCGGCATCGGCCCCGCGGGCGCCTACCGCATCGTCGGCAGCCCGAGTGCCCCTGAGACACAAGCGGGTTCGGCGCCGTGGATGCCCATCGAGAAGCCGATGTGGCTCGACGGCGACGCCGACTGGGTGCCGGAGATCTGGCGCGACATGGACACCAAGCTCGCCGCCGCACCGCTGGGCAACACCGGCAGGGCGCTGCTTCTCGGCCGCCCCGGTGGGCCCGACTTCCGCCCGTCGGAAGTGGCACGGCTCGGCTACCTCGCCGGCATCGTCGCCACCGTGCTGAACTGATCGGGTCAGCGCAGCGCGAGCCGCATGACGAACAGCTGCAGCCCGTCGTGGGTGGCCCAATCACGTTCGGGGACACCGACGAAGCCGAGCCGCTCATAGATCCGGTGCGCGTCGACCATCGAGAACATGGTGGTGAGCGCGACCGCTTCGAAGTCGCCTGATTTCGCCTCGTCGATGACGGCGCGAACCAGTTCGGTGCCCACACCGAGTCCGCGCGCCTGCTTCGATACCGCGAGCATGCGGAACTCGAGTTCACCGGGCTGGGCGATCTCCGCATAGCGCGTGCCGGGCTTCGCGACAGTGAGCGAGCCGACAACCAGCCCGTCGTGCACGGCGACGAGGACCTCGGCATCGGCCGCCCGGTGGGCGACGTCGGCGAGTTCCCGAACGTAATCGTCGCCGTCGGGGACGTAGCCGTCGCCCACGTACACATCGACGGTCAGCGCGGCGATCGCGTCGTATTCGTCGGGGTGAGCGGGGCGGATCAGAAGTCCGGTGGTCTGGTCGTCAGTGCCGTGCATCCCGAAATGATCCCATTCGGACGCTTGTGAGCTCCGACTCACCCATGCCGGGGGAGGCCGGTGAGGTCGCTCAGGAGCCCAGGTAGGGGCGCAGGCCCGGGTGCTCGGCGTGCCAGTCGTCGGGGTTGTGGGGTGGGTAGGCGATGGCGAGGTGGTCGCCGGGGGCGGGCCAGTGCGCGGCATCCCAGGCGAAGCGGCGATAGACCACCTTGCCGGTGATCGAGGGGCCGGTGACGGTGCCGGTGATCGTCACGTAGTGCTCACCGATCATCGCGGGCAGCGGGCTGACACCGGTCACATAGAGCGACCCGTGCTCCAGGTTCGCCCTACCCCGGCCGGTCCGTCCGGCGACAACGGCACCGATCGTCACCGCCAGCATCGTCACCAGCGCTGCCGCCATCACCACTTCGAGCATGAGCCCATGCTAGGCCCGGCTACAGCGGCGTGAGCTCGCTGACCCCCTGCTCCCGGCGCACCTGCCAGACGGCGGTCCGGGTGCGCTGGGAGCGTCCGTTGCCGCGGTCGATCAGCGCGCGGTCGGCGGTGGTGTAGATCAGTTGTGCGCCACGGGAATTGGTCTCCGGGTTCTGGAACAGCTGGACGAGGCGGTCGGTTTCCTCGACCGGCAGGCCGACGCCGAGATCGTCGACCGCGAGCACCTGACCGGTGTCGAGGGCTTCCAGCATGGCCGGCAGCACGCGCAGCAGCGAGCGGGTGGCGGTGGATTCGTCGGCCAGTTCGAACGGCACGTCGATGCCCTCGTGCACCAGGCTCAGCCCGGCGCCGCGACGGTCGACCATGCGCCGGTACAGCGCGTCACGCGCGGCGCGAAGAGTGCTCAGCTCGCGTTCCACCAGAATCTGCTCTGGGTGGTCGAGATGACCTGCCAGCGCGCCGATTTCGGCGTCCAGATCACGCAGGTAGTCCGCGTACATCGGATCGTGTTCGGCGACGAGCAGATCCTCGATCCCGAGATCGGCTGTGCGCAGCAGCATCAGCAGCCGTGCCGCGTTGTCGGGTGAACGGGAGATGTGGCTGCCGAGGTCGTGCGCGAGCGCGTCGGCCTCGACATCACCCTGCTGCACAGCCAGATTCGCCGCGAACCACCGATACGCGGGCACGAGCGCCTCGGCATACATCTGCCCCGCCAAGCTCAACAGCAACGCGTTCGGCCGCAGCAACGGCACCAACGCCGCCACCCCGTATCGAGCCGCCTCGAACATCGGCCCGATCTTGACCTCGTCACCGTTGCGTTCGAACACGATCCGCTTGCGCGACCGGGGATGGGTGTACAACCACTCCGCGACCACATCGGCGTTGTCGAGCCGGAACCCATAGGTATAAGGCACACCCTCGGCCACGAACCCGGCGACGAATTCCGTTGGGCGATCAGCGAACCCGAGATGCGGGCGGCGCACGGGCCCCGCGTAGGGGTCCCACCCGCTCACCGAATTCAGTACCGCGTCCCGCATCTGCCCGAGCGCATCGATCAAGCTCGTCTTCCCAGCGGCCGCCACCCCGTGCACCGCCGTCACCGGCACCGCCAACGGCCCACCGGCCCCCTTGGTCAGCCGCAATTGCTGAGCCTCCGCCAGCGATCCGTGGTTCGTCACCTGAAAACTGCGCAGCAAAGGTCCGCCTCTCCGAGATTCTTCGCAAGACTAGGGGACGTGGGGCCCTGCCGACGCGGCAGGCCAGTCGAGCTATCCGCCCGAGTCCGGCCGAACGGCAGCTCCCATCCCGGGCGTGTTCCGTTCGGACGCACTAAGGTGCTGTGCACTGTGGCTGGTCGGTCGCAGGTTCAGTGTTCGGCAGCGAGGATGGGTGCGCGTCATGGCGGTTCGGGTGATTGTTCGCGGAGTTGTCGTTGCTGCGGTAACTGCAGGAGCGCTCGTTCCCGCGGCGCTGCTCACCGCACCCAGCGCGATGGCTGATCCGTGCCCGACGGGGACCGCGCGCGTGTTCCTCGGGAACTCGACCAACTCGTGTCAAGGTGCGGGGTCGGTGTCCTACACCGAGGCGCCGGTCTCGAAGGTGTGCTCGATGACCAGCACCGACGTGACTGTCGAGATCCAGACCAATATCAAGAAGCGGCCGCTGCGCACTCAGGAGCTCAGCAACGGGCAGTGCGCGTCGTTCGATATGAAGACCCAGATCGGCAACACGGTCACCGTCACCCCGAACTGACGCGGGCCCGACGTCGCGACCGGCTACTCCTCCACGACCGGTTCGGCTCTGACCGCATCGGGGCCTGCCTCGAGCAGTAGCCGAAAGCCGTCTTCGTCCAGGATCTGGACGCCGAGTTCTTCCGCCTTGGCCGCTTTCGAACCGGGCGCATCGCCGATCACGACGAACGCGGTCTTCTTCGATACCGAGCCTGCCGCCTTGCCGCCGCGAACGAGGATCGCTTCCTTCGCGCCGTCGCGGGTGAAGGTTTGCAGCGAACCGGTGACGACGATCGACAGTCCCTCCAGGTTGCGTTCGATGGATTCGTCACGCTCGTCCGCCAGCCGCACGCCGGCCGCTCGCCACTTGTCGACGATCGCGCGATGCCAGTCGACGGTGAACCATTCCACGACCGCGGCGGCGATAGCCGGGCCGACGCCGTCGGTGGCCGAGAGTTCCTCTCCCGTCGCGGATTCGATGCGCTCGAGACTGGCGAATTCGGCGGCCAGCGCGCGGGCGGCGGTCGGGCCGACATGGCGGATCGACAGGGCGACGAGCACGCGCCACAGCGGAGTGTCCTTGGCGCCGTTCAGGTTTTCGAGCAGGCGGGCACCGTTGGCCGAGAGGGCGCCGTCCTGTTTGGTGAACAGCGGCACGCCGAGCAGGTCCTGCGCGTCGAGGGCGAACAGGTCGCCTTCGTCGGTGATCGCACCCGAGGTGAGCAGGGCGTTGGCCGCTTCGTAGCCGAGGGCTTCGATATCGAAGGCGCCGCGGCCTGCCAGGTGGAAGACGCGTTCGCGCAGCTGGGCGGGGCAGTACCGCTGGTTGGGGCAGCGGATGTCGGCGTCGCCCTCCTTGGCGGGGGCGAGTTCGGTGCCGCATGCGGGGCAGTGCGTCGGCATCACGAATTCGCGTTCGTCGCCGGTGCGGGCATCCACGACGGGGCCGAGGACCTCGGGGATCACGTCACCGGCCTTGCGGATGGTGACGGTGTCGCCGATCAGCACGCCTTTGCGTTTCACTTCGGCGGCGTTGTGCAGGGTGGCCATCGCGACGGTCGAGCCGGCGATCGGGACCGGCGCCATCACCGCGAACGGCGTGACCCGACCGGTGCGGCCCACGTTCACCTCGATGTTCAGCAGCGTGGTGGTGGCCTCCTCGGCCGGGTACTTGTAGGCGATGGCCCAGCGCGGGGCCCGGGAGGTGGAGCCGAGGCGGCGCTGCAGGGCCATCTCGTCGACCTTGATCACCTGGCCGTCGATCTCGTGCTCGATGTCGTGGCGGTGTTCGCCCCAGTAGGCGACCCGCTCGATGACCGCGTCGATCCCCTTGACCAGGCGGGTGTGTTCGGAAACCGGCAGACCCCAGGCGGCGAGTGCCCGGTAGGCCTCGTGCTGGGAGTCCGGGCGATAGCCCTCCATGCGGCCGAAACCGTGGCAGATCATCCGCAGCCGGCGCTGGGCGGTGATCGCGGGATTCTTCTGGCGCAGCGAACCGGCGGCCGTATTGCGCGGATTCGCGTACGGCGGTTTGCCCTCGGCGACGATCTGGGCGTTGAGAGTCTCGAAATCCTCGACCCGGAAATACACCTCGCCGCGCACTTCGAGAATTTCCGGGATCGGGAATTCCGCTGTCGGGGTGAGCTCGGCGGGGATGTCTTCGATGGTGCGCGCGTTGAGGGTGACGTCCTCGCCCGTGCGTGCGTCCCCACGCGTCGCGCCGCGCACCAACTTGCCGTTCTCGTACACGAGGTTCAGGGCGACACCGTCGATCTTGACCTCACACAGATAGTGCAGATCGGCCCCGGCCTCTGCCTCGACCCGGCTCGCCCAGGTACGCAGCCCCTCAGAATTGAACACATTGTCCAGCGACAGCATCCGCTCGAGATGATCGACCGCCGTGAACTCGGTCGCGAACCCACCGCCGACCAGCTGGGTGGGCGAATCGGGCGTCCGCAGATCCGGATGCGTCTCCTCGAGGGCCTGCAGTTCGCACAACAACGTGTCGAACTCGCCGTCGGTGATGATCGGCGCGTCCCGCACGTAGTAGCGGAACTGATGCCCACGCACCTCGTCGGCCAGCTCTTGCCACCGCACCCGCTGCTCGGGGGTAGCCGCCTCGGCACTCACGGAATCCACGCTGTCACTCACCCACCGAAGATTAGTCGAGCCCACCGACACATCCGGCGACCATCACCGCACGTCGCAGGGCTGATTTCGATGCCATCACGGCGAGTGAGGGGAACTGACCGGCGCCACTCGAGCCGGGCAACCACCTCTATTCGAAGGTGATCGACTCCGGTTCTTCGGCGAAGGCGCGGGCTACATCGGTGGTGAGGGCAAGCGCCTTGCGGGCCCACGGCAGGGGTGCGCCCGCCAGCCCGCAGGAAGGGGTTACCAGGATTTGGGTGGCCAGGGTGGTGCGGGGGAAGCCGAGGCGGTCGATGAGGCGGACCGCGGGTTCGGCGATATCGCGCCAGGTGGCCGGAGCCGTGGGCGGGGTGGTGGGGGTCAGGCCGAGGGCGATCTTCTTGCCGGAGTCGATGATTTCACCGAGGGCGTCGAGGTCGGCGGTGGTGATGGCCGCGGCGTCGAAGGAGATCGCTGCCGCTGCCGTGCGGCCCAGGGTGGTGAGCGGAGGGCGAGAAGCACAGGTGTGCAACAGGACTGGCGAGGATTGCGCGTTGATGACGGTATCGAGGATGTGCAGGGTGTCCGGCTCCGGAAGCGCACGGATGGTGTTCAGGATGCTGGGACCTTGCAGGGAGCCCTCGAGAACCGTGTCGAGCCGGGGTTCGTCGAGTTGGATGATCACCTCGGCGCCCAGTCGTTTGCGGATCTCGGCGGCGTGGCGGACCAGCCCTTCGGCGAGGGATTCCGAAAGATCGCGTACCGCACCGGAATCGGTGAGAATGCGATGCCCGCCGGGCAGTTCCACCTCGGCGGCGAGGGTGAGCGGACCGGCGGCCTGGATCTTCACCACCCGCCCGGTGCCTGCCAAACCCGCTGTCTCCCAAGCCTCTTCGATGGCATCGAGGTCGGCGTGCATCAAGTCCCGCGCACGCCGCGAAACCCCGGTCGGGCGGGCGGCCAGGCGGTAGCCGCGGGTCGTGGAATCGAAACGCAGATCGACCAGCAGAGCCGAGACACGGCCGATCATGTCGGCGCCGATGCCACGCTCGGGCAGTTCGACCAGGTGCGGGAGGACGGGCAGTTCGCCGATGATCGTCGCGGCGGCCTCGCGCGGATCGGTGCCGGGCCACGAACCGACGCCGGTGGCGGTGCCGCCGACGAGCAGGTCGACAGGCTCCTCCAGGGAATTCTCGCTTCGCCGGAGTGTCACGCGACGCCCGCGGAAACCTCGGTGCGGTCGGTGCCGTTGATGGTGCCGCTGCCGATCACGGTGTCGCCACCGTCGGCATCGGGCAGGTACAGCACGATGGCCTGTCCCTTCGCGACGCCGGTGAGCGGCTCGCCCAGCCTGGCGACGAACCCCGCACCCTCGGGCTCGACCACCGCAGGCGCGGTCCCACCGTGCGCGCGAACCTGCACGACACACTCGACCGAGGAGGTCGGGCGAACGCCGGACGTCCAGATCGCGCGGTCGGCGGTGATGACATCGACCTGCAGGTCCTCGACCGAACCGACCTTGACCGTCCCCGAATCGGGGTCGATCCCGGTCACATAGCGCGGCTTGCCGTCGGCGGCGGTGTGACTCAGGCCGAGGCCCTTGCGCTGGCCGACGGTGAATCCGTGCACACCCTCGTGATTACCGAGCACCGTGCCGTCTGAATCGACCAGCGCACCGGGCCTGATGCCGATCTTGGCACCGAGGAAAGCGCGGGTATCGCCGGAGGGGATGAAGCAGATATCGTGGCTGTCGGGCTTGTTCGCCACCGCCAGCCCACGCTCGGCCGCTTCCTCACGAATCCGCGGCTTCGGGGTGTCACCGACCGGGAACATCGCCCGCGCGAGCTGCTCGGCGGTGAGCACCGCCAGCACATAGGACTGGTCCTTGTCGGCGTCGACAGCGCGACGAAGCACACCCTCGTCGAGCCGGGCGTAGTGCCCGGTGACCACGGCATCGAAGCCGAGCGCCTGCGCGCGGTCGGCCAGCGCGGAGAACTTGATCTTCTCGTTGCAGCGCAGGCACGGGTTCGGGGTCTCCCCCGCGGCGTAGGCGGCGACGAAGTCGTCGATCACGTCTTCCTTGAAGCGATCGGCGAAATCCCAGACGTAGAACGGGATTCCGAGCACATCGGCGGCGCGGCGCGCGTCACCGGCGTCCTCCTTGGAGCAGCAACCACGCGACCCGGTCCGCAGAGTGCCCGGGTTCGCCGACAGCGCCAGATGCACCCCGACCACCTCGTGCCCCGCGTCCACGGCCCGCGCCGCGGCCACCGCGGAATCGACACCACCGCTCATCGCAGCGAGAACTCTCATCAGGCACCTCCTCTAGCGCCGGCCAGGCCTGCGGCTCTGGCCCGATCGATGACCTGCGGCAGCACGGTCAACAGTGTTTCGACATCGGCTCTGGTCGAGGTGTGACCGAGCGAGAAGCGCAGCGAACTGCGCGCCTGCCACGGTTGCACACCCATCGCGATCAGCACATGGCTGGGCGAGGCGACCCCCGCGTTGCAGGCCGAACCGGTGGAGCATTCGACGCCGGCGGCGTCGAGCAGCATGAGCAGCGAGTCACCCTCGCAACCGGGGAACGTGAAGTGAGCGTTGCCGGGCAGCCGGTCCGCCGGGCCGTTGAGCACCGCCTCCGGCACCGCCGCCCGCACACCGTCGATCAACTCCTCGCGCAGCGCCCGCAACTGCTGAGCGCGCGCGGGCAGGTCGGCGACGGCATCGCGCAGCGCGGCGGCCATCCCGATCGCCGCGGCCACATCGGAGGTGCCCGAGCGCAGGTCGCGTTCGTGCCCGCCGCCGTGCACCAGCGGCACACACGGCACGTTACGGCCGAGCAGCAGCACCCCGATCCCGTGCGGACCGCCCACCTTGTGCCCGGCCACGCTGAGCGCGGCCAGTCCGCTCGCGGCGAAGTCGACCGGTATCTGGGTCACCGCCTGAATGGCGTCGCTGTGCATCGGGATGTCGAATTCCTGTGCGACAGCGGCCAATTCGACGATCGGCTCGATGGTCCCGACCTCGTTGTTGGCCCACATCACACTGACCAGCGCCACCTCGTCGGCATGCGCGGCGAGCACCTCACGCAACGCCTGCGCCGACACGACACCATCGGCGTCGACCGGCAGCCAGCTGACCTGCGCGCCCTCGTGCTTCTCCAGCCACTCCACAGCATCGAGCACCGCATGATGCTCGACCGCGCTGGTGACGATCCTGGTGCGCCGCGAATCAGCCGCCCGACGCCCCCAGAAGATCCCCTTGACGGCCAGATTGTCGCTCTCGGTACCCCCGGAAGTGAAGATCACCTCGGACGGTCGAGCACCCAGATCAGCCGCGATCGACTCACGCGCCTCCTCCAGCGACCGCCGCGCCGCCCGCCCCGAACCGTGCAGCGAGGACGCGTTACCGACCGCCCCGAGGGCAGCCGTCATCGCCTCGACCGCGGCAGGCAACATCGGAGTGGTCGCCGCGTGATCGAGGTAGACCGTCTTGGGCGCACCGTTGACCGGACCCGAATAAGCCGACTTCATGACCGACAAAGCCTATACCACCGCTGACCTGGTCATCTTCGGGGTCCACCCTTGCTTTCTACGATTTTTCTACGATTTACCCAGGATCCTCAACACGTGTATCACCTATCTGTATTCCCGGATCGGCGGCGAGAAGGCCGGTGCGACGGTCGAGTCGGCTAGCTAGAAGGACGCAGATCGGCCTAGCATGGCGGATCCAATGCGCCCTCGGGTTGCCGATCGGGTACTACTTCACGCCGAGACGTTTGACGACCTTCAGCGTGGCTGTGATCGCAGCCCGCCAGACCGTCGAAGCCACGTCCGATGGCGGACTGATCGGGCGAAGCCGCTGGTGGGCGACGGTCTGTACCTCCGTGTACTTCAGAAGTCCTTCGGCTCCATGCCGACGTCCGAGCCCTGAGTCGCCCATGCCACCCATCGGGGCGTCGATGCTGCCCCAGGCCGCGGCGAAGGCTTCGTTGACGTTCACTGTTCCCGCGTGAATCCGGGCCGCGACCGCTCGACCGCGTCCGCCGTCGCGGCTCCACACACTGGCGTTGAGGCCGTAAGGCGTGGAGTTGGCCATCTCGATCGCGACGTCGAGGTCGGTGAACGGGTAGATCGACACGACGGGACCGAACGTCTCCTGGTCGAACAGCGTCATCTCGGGCCGCACGTCGGTGAGGATCGTCGGTTCGAAGAACAACGGACCCAGGTCGGGTCGCGGCACTCCACCGGCCAGCACCTTTGCGCCCTTGCCGACCGCATCGATCACGTGGTCACTCACAGTGCTGAGCTGCGCGGGGTTGGTCAATGACCCGATGTCGCTGCCGAAGTCGAAAGCCGGCGATATCGTGAGCTCGTTGGTCCGCTCGACGAATTTGCGAATGAACTCATCGTGGACGCGTGCATCGACATAGAGGCGTTCCACCGAGACGCACAGCTGACCGGTCGACGAGAAACACGCCGTGACTGCGCCTTCGGCGGCCCGATCGAGATCAGCATCGTCGAGGACGAGCATCGCGTTCTTTCCGCCGAGCTCGAGCGAGGCACCGATCAAACGTTCGCCGGCATCGCGCGCGATCACGCGACCGCTTGCGGTCGACCCGGTGAACATCACGTAGTCGGCGTTGTCGATCAGCGAGGCACCGATGCTGGATCCACGACCGACCACGATCTGCCAGACGTCGACCGGCAAGCCTGCCTCCGCCATCAGATCCAGAGTCCACAGTGCGGTGAAGGCGGTCTGCGTGTCCGGCTTCTGTACCACGGCGTTTCCCGCCATCAGCGCGGGAATGGTGTCGCCCGCGGCCATGCTCAGCGGATAGTTCCACGGCGAGACCACCGCGACTACCCCCTTCGGGTGACGCAGTTCCGTGGTGTGCGTGAGCAGCGGGACGGCCCCTTTCCTGCGTTTAGGAGCGAGTAGCTTCGCCGCAGTTCGCGCGTAGTAGCGCGCTGTGACCGCGATATCGACGACCTCGAGGAAAGCGTCCTTCCGCGACTTGCCGTTCTCGGTCTGAATGAGGTCAAGCGCCTCCGCCTGACGATCCAGAACCAGGTCGTGGAAGCGCAGCATCACCCGCCGTCGTTCCCTGAGCGATGTCTGGCTCCACACACGCTGAGCCCGGCGAGCACGCGCGAACGCCTGTTCCACATCCTCCGGCGACGACACACGAATCGCGCCGATCGGCGCACCGGTGTAGGGAGCGTTCGCTGTCACCGTCGGCGAGTCCAGAGTAGAGCTGACATGACCGGCGAGGCGTTCGAGCCATTCCGGTCGCAAAGTGGTCGCCTCGCTCGTGAGGGTGCTCGACATCGGTGTCTCCATCCATGCTGTCGTGGGGCTGATTCGAGACTCGCACGGCAGAAATGCCGACCACAGGTGTGCAGCGGCCGATGAGTTACTAGATTTGGCCCCGTGAACTGGGATGTGCCTCGCCCCCCGACCAGTCTGTTGGTCTTGACGGAGTTCGCCGGCGAGTTCGGTGTGTCGGTGGAACAGTGTCTTGGCGGAACCGGGCTGCAGCCACAGCAGCTGTGGGATCCGACCGTCGAGGTGACCGCGCGCCAGGACTTGGCGGTATCGCGCAACCTGCTCGCGTTACTGAGTGATCGGCCGATGCACCCCGGCCTCGAAGTTGGTCTTCGCTACCACCTGACCACGCACGGCATCTGGGGGTTCGCGCTGGTCAGCAGCCCGACGATACGTGAGGCAATCGATGTCGGGTTGAGATTCTTCGACCTGACATTCTCCCTCGGTACTGTGCGCGCACGTGAAGCGCCCGACGGCGACTTGCAGCTCCTGTTGGACGCGCCCGACGTCCCGCGGCCGCTGCGCCGCTTTTTCGTCGAACGAGACGTGGCGGCGATCCTGACAATCCAACGGGAAGTTCTGCCGCGCCCGCTGACTGCGCGGCGAATCGAGTTCGCCTTCCCGTCTCCGGCGGATGGGGTGAGTCGCTATCGGGAGATCCTCGGCGTCGTCCCGGTTTTCGATGCGCCGGAGACAGTGATCGTCGTGGATGCCGAGGTCATGGACCTCCCGCTGCCGCAATCGAACCCGCACACCATGACGATGGCGGTCGCCCAGTGCCGAGAGCTGCTCACCCGCCGCCGCGGTCGGACCGGTTGTGCGGGGCGGGTGCGTGATCTGCTGCTGACCGAGATCGCCGCCCCGCCGGATGCCGATCGCGTGGCGGAAGCGATGAACATGAGCGGGAGAACGCTGCGCAAGCGACTTGCGGCAGAGGGCACCTCGTACCGCACCCTGCTCGATGAAGTCCGCGAGCACCTGGCCGAAGAGCTTCTCATCACCGCGAGACTGCCTGTCGAACAGATCGCTCACCGGCTCGGCTATGTCGAGGTTTCGAGCTTCTCGCAAGCCTTCCGGCGTTGGAAGGGGGTGGGTCCACGCGAATTCCGATCGGCACAGCCGGCCGACTACCTGGGCCGAATCTAGTAACTTATGGGCCGATCAACACCTGTGAGCTGCGGGTTCACCTCGCTAGCGTGATGTGCACGCACAGAATGACGACGAGGAGAACTCATGGTGCAGCCCCGGCGCGACGACGATGTCCAAGACTGGGTGATAGTCGGATCCGGCTTCGGCGGCAGCGTCGCCGCCCTGCGACTGGCTGAGAAGGGCTATTCGGTCACCGTTGTCGAGCAGGGAAAACGGTATCGTGACGAAGATTTCGCCAAGAGCGCGTGGCGGCTGGACAGGGTTCTGTGGGCCCCCAGGGCGCGCCTGAAGGGCATCATGGCGTTCACTCCGTTCCGGCATGTTTCCGTGCTGAGTGGCGTCGGTGTGGGCGGTGGCTCCTTGGTCTACGGAAACACGCTGTACGTGCCGCATTCCGATGACTTCTACCAGCACGAACAGTGGGACGAGCTCGCCGACTGGCGGACCGTGCTGGCTCCGCACTACGCCACTGCGCAGCGGATGCTCGGCGTCACCACGTTCGAAGGTGACGGACCCAGCGAGCAGATGATGCGAGCAATCGCCGCTGACCTGGATGTCGCCGACTCCTATCACCCCACCCAGGTGGGGATCTACCTCGGAACACCGGGGGTGCGCGGACCTGATCCGTACTTCGATGGCGCCGGCCCGTCCCGTACCGGTTGTACTCGATGCGGTCAGTGCATGCTCGGCTGCCGTGTCGGTGCGAAGAACACCCTCGAGAAGAACTACTTGTACTTTGCCGAGAAACACGGCGTCCGGATCGAATCGGAACGCACCGTCACCGATATCCGTCCAGCAGGCTCGGACGACGGCTCGGACGGTTATCTGGTGACGACCGAGCGTTCCGGAGCGTGGCTGCGTCGTGATCGCCAGGTTCATCGCGCCCACGGTGTCGTGATCGCCGCCGGTGCACTAGGCACGAACCTGTTGCTGCGTAAGTGCAAGGACAAAGGTGGTCTGCCCCAGCTGTCGGAGCGAATCGGCGAGCTGGTGCGAACGAACAGCGAGGCGATCGTGGCTGTTACGGCCCGGGACCGTCACAAGGACATGCGGGCCGAGTTGGCGATCACGTCGAGTGTCCACCCCGACGAGCACACGCACTTCACCAACAACACCTACGGCGTCCGGGGCGACGCCATGTCGTTGAATTTCGGCCCACTCACCTCGGGCGCAGGCCGCAGGCTGCAGTTCGCTCTCGCGATACTGTCGAATCCGCTGCGCTGGCTCAACCCCTTCCGCCCCCGCGGCTGGTCGCAAAGATCGGTGGTGTTCACGGTCATGCAGAGCCTGGACTCGTCACTGTCGCTGCGACCACGCCGTCCCGGCGGCCGGGTGAACACCGCAATATCCGAGGGCACAGCACCGTCGAACTTTCTGCCCATCGCGAACCGGGTCGCCGAACTCGCCGCGAAACACATCGACGGCTACCCGCAGACCGCAGTGCTCGAATCGCTGATCAGCACGCCGACCACCGCGCACATCCTCGGCGGCGCCGTCATCGCGGACAGTCCGGAACGCGGCGTCGTCGACCGGTATCGGCGGGCATTCGGCTATCACAACTTCCTGATCACCGACGGATCCACTGTCCCGGCCAACGTCGGAGTCAATCCCAGCCTGACGATCGCCGCGATGGCCGAGGAAGCGATCAGCCATGTCCCGACCAAGAACGAGGACAATGTATGAGCACTTTTGCCACCAAGTTGGCTGCCACGGCGGCTATCGCCCTCCTGCCGACGACTGCGGCGGCTGGACCCGCTACCGCCCAACCACGCCACACGCCGACCTGCGAAAGCCATTGGATCGGTAGCTGGATGGCCGCGCCCTCGGATTGGATCAGCGTGACCGACGCGTCCGCGGTACCGAACCTGTTCGTCGCCCAACAGACGTACCGTCTTGTGATCACACCCCACCATGGCGGTTCGACGGCACGTGTCCATCTGACCAATCGCGCACGCCCGCTGCCGATGGAGGTCGGCCACGTGACGATCGGCCTGCAGGCCGACGGCGCGGACGTTGCGCCCGGTTCGCTTCGGGATGTCACGTTCGGTGGCTCCCGCGCGGTAACGATTCCAGCTGGGGGTGACGTCGTGAGCGACCCAGTCGACCTGTCGTTCAACGGCTTTCAACCACTCGCAGTCGGCGTATACCTCCCGGGGCCCGCGCCGCTACCGACGCAGCATTTCAACGGCAATACCACCAGCTTCTACAGCCCGCCGTTCTCTGGTGACCGGACCGCCGATCTCTCCGGCTCAGCCTTGACGATGACGACCACATCGATGCCGCTCGTGTCGGGACTGGACACGATGGCACCTGGAGACACGTCGACGATCGTGGCCCTGGGTGATTCGATCACCGATGGGTACGCCGGGGCGAACCTGCTCGGCTTGCCTCAGGATCGATCGGTCGTAGATCGCAATGCCCGGTACCCGGACTTCCTGCAGCGCCGACTAGACGCCGCAGGCCTACCCTTCTCCGTGCTCAACGCGGGGATATCCGGGAACCGGATCACACGCCATGGCGCCATCCCGCAATACGGTCCGAGCGCACTCGACCGTGTCCAGCGCGACGTTGTCGACAAGCCTGGCGTCAGCGACGTCATCGTCCTCGAAGGTATCAACGACCTCGGGATACCAGTCGGTGTCAGCTACGACGAATTGGTCGACGGCTACACCGCCCTCATCGATCGTTTGCACAGTGCCGGGCTTCGAGTCCACCTCGGCACGATCACGCCGACGAGCAACGCGTTACTCGACGGCGTTCTCACCTTCCCACCAGCAGAGCCGGTGCGACAGCGCGTCAACGAATGGATTCGGGGACAACACCTTTCAGACAGCGTCATCGACTTCGATGCCGCACTACGCGACCCCGGCAATCCTTCGAACCTCAACCCGCGGTACGCCGGCCCCGACAACCTGCATCCGAACACTGCCGGATACCAGGAGATGGCGCAGACAATCGATCTGAACATCTTCCGCCGCAACTGCTGATCGAGAACGTCGACAGCGCGATGAGCGATTGACACCAAGCGCCAAGCGATCGGCCGTCTGTCGCTACGAGAATCGCTGGCTCGCCGGCCCGAGCGCCGCCGTCGGTCAGGCCAGCATTTTGGGCACGAGCTGGGGTGCCGGCTGCGCGAGGCTGGACCGCCGACGTCGGCAGCCTCCAACAGGCAACCGATGCCGCCGCCGCACACTTCGGCCGCATCGACGTGGTCATCGCCAACGCGGGCATCGGGACAATGGCTCCGCTGTCCACCCTCGACCCCGCCGCCTTCGAGCGCGTCATCGACATCAACCTCACCGGTGTCTGGCGCACTTTCCGGGCCGCGCTCCCGTACGTCAAAGCGCAGAAGGGCTACCTACTCGCCGTCTCCTCGATGGCCGCGTTCGTGCACTCTCCACTGCAAGGCCCCTACACCGCGAGCAAAGCTGGTGTGTGGGCGCTGGCCGACTCGACCCGCCTCGAGCTCCGCCATCTCGGCGTCGGTGTCGGCAGTGCGCACCCCACCTTCTTCAAGACCCCGATGATGGACGAGGTCCACTCCGACCCCGCGGGAAACACCCTCTGGAAGGGAAATGCCAGCGGCCTGTGGAAGATGATCACCCTCGACGAAGTTGTCGAGGGCATCGTCGAAGGCATCGAACGCCGCGCCGAGCTGATCATCGTGCCGAAACGACTCGGCCTCCTCGCGCGAATCCCCGGCCTCATCCGACCGCTCGTCGACCGGATCGGGTTCCCCGGCAGCACAATCCCCGACGCCATCGCCCAGGCATCACCCACCGGGTGGAACTGACAGGCGCGGTCCGGGACCTTCGACAGCGCCGCACACGCTGGACACCGAATCCCATGGCTGACCGACAAATGAGATGAAAGCGCACGCTGCATGACCGCAGATAGCCAGCAAGTACCTCCCCGATTCACTGTCCTCGTTGTCGATGACGACGAGGACACCCGGCGTTCGATCGCGGGAGGTCTGCCACCGAACGAGTTCGACGTGCGCACCGCGACCGACGGCGCCGAAGCTATCGCGGCCTATCAATCACACGAGCCCGACATCATCGTCGTGGACTGGCAGATGTCGGCACTCGACGGACTCGGATTCATCACTGCCATGCGCGCATTCGGCAGTACGGTGCCGATCTGTGTCATCAGCGCCCAGACCGATGTCGCCGACAGAGTCGCCGGGCTCGAAGCCGGTGCCGACGACTACCTGTGCAAACCCTTCGCGCTTGCAGAACTCACCGCCCGACTGCGGGCCCTACTGCGGCGCAGCGCATCGAAGAAGCCTGCCCCGAACGCCACCATCGTCTCCGATGGCGTGCGACTCGACAGATTCCAGCGCCGGGTATTCGTCACCGGCACCGAAGTCGAATTGACGCGCCGCGAATTCGATCTACTCAGCGCACTGACAGCCGACCGCGGCACCGTGGTGTCGCGGGAACGTCTGCTCCAGGTGGTCTGGGGACGCAATGCACCACAACCCAATATCGTCGACACGTTCATCTGCCATCTGCGACGAAAGCTGTCTCCACCGGGCAAGCCAGGGTTCATTCACACCGTGCGCGGCATCGGCTATGTCGTGCGATAGACACCAGCTGCGATACCTGCCGCGCCGGGAAGTATCGAGCCTCACACGATCATGAACGCATCCTCAGAATTCCTCGACCGCCGTCTTATCAGCCGCGCATACGGTCTGAACCGAGCACATCCATTTCGCTTGGAACATCGCTCTTTTCGCCTGCGGCCGCCGCGCCGGTCCGATCCCGCTCCACCTCGAGAGGTTCATGATGTTGTCCCCGAGCACGCTCGCTGCCGTCGCCACTGTCCGCCTGCTGCAACGATCGGCGCTGATACTGATCGTCGTCGCGACGATGTCGGCCTCGCTGCTGACCACCGGCACAGGCGCCCGCGCGCACGGCGCCTACGACCCCGCCGGGTTCGACTTCTACGTCGACTCGAGCATGGGCCCGATCAAATCCCGCGTCTTCCGCGCCGCCGACGGCAACACCGACCGCATCGTCTACGCACTCGACGGCATGCGCGCACGCGAAGACCTCAGCGGCTGGGAGATCGAAACCGACGCCGCCCGCAAGCTCACCGAACACAACATCAACGTCGTCATGCCGACCGGCGGACAGTCGAGTTTCTACGCCGACTGGGAGCGCCCCTCCACCTTCTACGGCACCGCGATCGACGCCTATGCCGACTCCGCAGGACTGGGCGAACTTCCGGCGTTCTCCAACGGCCCCGGCAAGTCCTACACCTACGCCTGGGAGACCTTCCTGACCCGGGATCTGCGCAACGCCCTGCGTGATCGGCTCGGGTTCAGTCCGGTGCGCAACGGGATCTTCGGCCTGTCCATGGGTGGCAGCGCCGCGATCACCCTCGCCGCCTATCACCCCGACCAGTTCAGCTTCACCGCGTCGATGTCGGGTTACCTGACCCCGTCGTCGCCGGGCATGCGCTCTGCGATCAGCACCGCGATGGTCGACGCGGGCGGCTACAACCTCGCGTGCATGATCGCCTCGCCCCTGTCGAGGAAATGGCAGCGCATGGACCCCTTCGTCTTCGCACCCCGGCTGATCGCGAACAACACCCGGGTGTGGGTTTCGGCCGCGACCGGCGTCGTCACCGACGAACAGTTCAGCAAGGACACTGTCGCCGGATCGGCGCTCGAGATCCTGGCCTGGGCGAGCACTCGCACTTTCCAGATCAGGATGACCACCCTCGGAGCGAAGAACGTCGCCTACGACTTCCCTACGACGGGACTGCACAACTGGCGACTGTGGCAGGACGAGATCACCCGGATGCTGCCCGATCTGTCGGCCAACATCGGATGAGCCGTCACCGCAGAACACGAACAGCAGGAAAGAAGGAATTCAGATGAGCTCGTCCATGAAGCTGGTCGGAGCGTTTCTGTGGCTGACCTCTCGCCCGTTCATCTCGACCGCAGGACGCGTACGAATGGTCATGAAGTTGCCTGCGCGACAGGCGAAGCCACCCAGGTCACTGCGTCGACGCCAGCGCGTCGTGGTTCGTGAGGCCGAGGGGTTTGCGTACTACAGCGTCCAGCCGCAGAACTCGTCGGTCGATCGCGTGGTGATGTACCTGCACGGAGGTGCCTACATCAGGCCCATTACTCGTCACCACTGGGCACTCATCTCCCGCCTCGCCGATACCGGCGCCCAGGTGGAAGTTCCGATGTACGGCTTGGCCCCACACCACACCTACCGCCAGGCCTACGAGTTCCTGGCGGGCGTCTACCGCCGAATCGTCACCGAGTTTCCCGGCGCGGCAGTGATCATCGCCGGCGACTCGGCGGGCGGAGGACTCGCGTTGGGTTTCACCCAGTCACTCGCGAGCCGGAACCTACCCGAGCCGCACCATCTCATCCTGATGGCACCTTGGCTCGATCTCACCCTCGCCGACCCCGATATCGCCGCGGTCGACGACCCATGGCTCAGCCGCGAAGGACTCATCGAGGCCGGAAAGGCCTGGGCTGGAGGCGATGATCCGACCGATCCCCGCCTCAGCCCACTCAACGGCCCCGTGGCCGACCTCCCACCGACCGACCTGTACATCGGCACCAAGGACTTGTTCCACCCCGACGCTGTACACCTGGCCGAGAAGGCCTCCGGACACGACGCGTTCTCGCTGGTGGTTTGTGCTGATGCCCTCCACGTCTACCCCCTCCTGCCTACGACTGAGGGACGCCTGGCAGCCACAGAGATTGTCGGCACCGTGGCCAACTTTTAGGGCAGGTAATTCCGTCAGGCCAGCGCGTTTCCATCTTTGGATGTGCCTCGCCCGGGGCACGGACCTGCGACCGCCCCTCGCGACGGCGATGGATCCCAGGATTTCTAGCACTCACCCATGCCTCAGGTTGAGACGCTGTGTACAGCAATCCCCCACCCCGGTCACGGGATACCAGCTTCCATCGCCGGTGTTTCTACGATTTTTCTACGATTTACTTAGGATCTACAACACGTGTATCACCTATCTGTATTCCTGTTCGGTGGCGAGAAGACTGGTGAGACGGTCGAGTCGGGGGCCTGAAAGGTGTGCGGATCGAGCGCATGACTGGGCCCAGCGACACCGGAACTGAGCTGGACTCGAGGTTCGGCACAGGGCCGATTGACGTCACCGGCGACCATCGGACAGGCGCGATTGGGTGGCCGACCGAAGAACGTTGCACCGCAGCATGATGTCGTGACGCAGGACCCGCCAGCGGCCGAGGGGTCGACAGGCGCGGTGACCGAGCGGACCTCGCAGGCGATCACCGACTGGCTCGGTCAGAAGTCGGCCCTGTTCCAAGTAGTGGACTACCCGACACCTCGGCTGGACCTGTTCGGATTCACCACCGAACCCGGCTCTCCCAGCGAAGATCGCGTGAAGATCGTCGGCAGCCTCCGCCACTAGCGCCACCCACGATTCGCAGGGCATTGCATCCGTGCTGCCACTTAGGTTCTTCCGTGCCCACCCGGACGATAAAGCTGCTGGTCAACACTACTTTTTAAGAGGTGTTGCCCACTGGTAGCACGCAAATTCCGCCACCATTGCGCGGCACTCTCGAAGGAGAATCAGTCATGGCAAATGTAATCGTCGACGAAATGCGGTGCCTGGCCGAAACCAACGAAGCAGGCTCGGATGACATCTACGTGATGACGTTCCGCGGCCGAATTCCGTCAAACGGCAGCGTCGCCACAGACACCGAGTTCACCGTCCACGGCGGGATCGACTACTGGGTCAATTTCAACAGCGGCGAGAGAGGTCGCCGCGGTGTTGTGCTCGCAGCGTACGACCCGAGGTCCCTCTACATTGTGCAGATGGTCGAGAAGGACAATGGCCGCGATGTCGCCGGCAATGTGCGCGAGCTGTATAAATCCGGTCTCGAGTTGGCGTGGACCGCCGCGTTGGCTCGCACGATCGGGCATTCGGCCAGCGACCGGGTCGCCGTGCTCGTCAGCTCGATCACCAGCGCAATTCGAGGGCTCAACAGCCTCCATATGGAGCTCCCGAAGGGTAATGACGACGAGATCGGAGCGCCAAGGCGCCTGATCCTGCCGGCGGGCAACCCCTCGGCGGTGCTGCACTTCGTTGGAGACGGCGGTCATTACCGGACCGCCGTCAAGGTGGCCTGATCAGACTGCGCTATCGCGCAAAGCGTTCCGGACCCCGGTGAGGCCAGGTTTGCCTCCCCGGGGTTTCCGCGTTTGGGCCTGAAGCTCCCGGCCGACTTCCTCACGCGAGCTTGCTGATGGGGTCCCGTGGCAAGAGGGAGTCGAAGAACCCACACCGACAAGTGTCAAGTAAGGCCGGATCGACCCTCTCTACACGATCTTCGCAGCGGCCGCAGTGTGTTGTTAGGGGGTACCCCAGATGGACGGCGAGCTCAACTGGTCTGGACCTCTGCGAGTTCTGTCCCGACGGGGTCAGGAGCCTGAGACTCCAGATCGATCCAGCCGATGACTTCACCGTCCTCACGTCGGTGCGGGATCCATTGGGCGGGAATGGACTTCATGATCATCAGACTGTCCGGACCGGGCTGGTCCCACTGGGCACGTGCAGACGACTTCGGACATCTGCGCACGACTTCGAACATCGACAACACGTTTGTCCGACACCCTGGTTCGCCCGCTCGACCGCGACAGTGAAGGTGTTGAGGACCGAAACGATTCTCGACAGCAAGGTTCGCGATGCGACCCTGCGACGCACCCGGGTCCAGTCACCCAGCGTTGAGGTCAATTTCATCGAGTAGACCAACAGCGTGCCTTCCGACTCGACCTTGGCGTATGCGGACCATCATGGCGAAGCTGAGATGGTAAGCGGCGGTGTTGAGGGCTACAAGTTCGGCTCTCGCGGCTGCGATCTCATCACTATCGAGGTGTTCTGCCCCAGTTCGCGCCGTCCGCACCAGTAACTCGAGTCGACCGCCTGCTTGTGCAAATGCCGGATACACAGTCGTGTCAACGAAGTCCCGGATATCGCGGCCGAAGTAGGCACCTACCACGGCGAGGCGGCTGTTCAGTTCGTCGTTCCATTCGAGAAGCGTGCTGTCGTACTCGAGGAGGCGGCTCTCGAGCAGCTCCAGGGCGACTCGCCCCTCGGCATACCCGGCGACCGACCACAGCAGTCGCTGCATCCGATACGCGCGTTTGTCCACTAGCGCGGAGGTGGTCCGGCAGACGTCGCTGGCTCTACCCAGATCCTCTTGACGCAGCCGCTCAGCATTCTGATGTCGCCACGCGCGTTGCTGCAGGAAGCTCGCAAACACACCACCGATGATCGTCGTCAGTACGAACCCCAGTGCGATCGGAACCACTTGGTTAGTCAACGAGCCCCCGTGCAGTCGTGTGCTGATGCCCGCAAACGGGGAACACCCCTGCGAGTCTGACGATGATTCTGCCGATTCCGGCTATGCAAGTCGATCGGGACTGCTGCACGAGGACCACTCTGTGTCGCGAATCGATCGATTCTCGATGAGACACGGATGTCGAATGCACTTTCATGGCGACGCCTGCGCACTCCATGGGCTGAGAGGTCAAGACTCGGCGGTCAAAAGCCGCCGATCCCAAAGCTGGTATGAGCACTGACGTGTACCGAACGCCCGCTCGCGGGGCTTGGAGGTCGGGGCGGGTCCGACGGGATCTGGTACGGGGAACGCCATGGGGCGGACGCTACGGTCTGCCACACGGTCTCGAAGTCGACGCCGCATGTATGCGCGAGCGCCGCGCAAGCCTGCTCATCCCAGTGCAGCTTGGACGCTCCGGTGTCGTGGAAGGCCTTGACCAGCTGCTGTGGCAGATCCAGGGTGGTCGAGACCTCGTCGGTGTCGGTGTCGGTGTCGGTGTCGGTGTCGGTGTCGGGGAAGATATGGATTATCCCTTCGGCTTGGTCGACCCGGTAAGACCACCGGACGTCCATGGCGGCGCAAATTATCTTGGCCCGCTGCCGGCTTGCGCGCTGCTCGGCCTCACGTGCGAGTTGCTCGGCCTCACGCACTCGTGCCTGGATCTCCTCCCGCACTGGCCGGTATGCCTCCTCGACTCGTTGGTACCGCTCCTGGTACCGCGCGAGCACCCGCGCTGGCGCCTCTTCGAAAACTCGGCCCCACAGCCGTCGGGCGGATGCTCTCAAACCTGGTGACGGGCGCACCAATCCCTTGTTCCGCATCAGCCCGCAGCCTTGTAGAAACTGCTTCTGGGCTTTGCAGACCTCTGTCTTCGCCCTCGAGTGGGCCTCAATCCAGCGGGCCACCTCATCCTGGTCACCACGAACCGCCGTCGTCTGGGCCTGAATCCAGCGGATGACCCCATCCTCACCACGAATCGACATCCCTCCGGAATCAGAGGGGACATAGCCGACGAAGTACACATCGAGACACATGCCGTCGGCGCTCGTGTTGATCGCGTATTTCCCGGGCTCGAGACGGCGGATTCGGCCGTACCGGTGAGGTGTCACATTTACCATCGGCGCGCTCCATAGCCAGACTGTGCTTTCCACCCTAACCGCCCGGCCGATTGCAGTACCGGCGTTTGTCCTACCTCGGCGGATAGCGGGCGAACTGGCAGCTGTCGAAGAGAATCGATCGTTTTACGACACTCACCCCGCGCCAACCGGGGCCGTCATTGTCCGAACTCGTTTCAGTGATGTTCGAGGTCGTCTTCAATCGCTGGTCACCGACGGGGCGGGCGTACCGATCAGGTGGTTGGGGCGAGCATTTCGAGCACGTCCTCAATGGGGCGCACGTCACCGAATGAGCGATAGATGGTGTGCAGGGCAGCGTTATGGTCCTGGTCGCAGCGGGCATCGGCGACCATGATCACCCGGAAGCCGACAGTGGCAGCGTCGCGCGCCGATGACTCGCAACACACGTTGGTGACGGTGCCGGTGATCAGGACCGTATCGATGTTTCGCTGCGCGAGCAGTTTCGGCAGCACGCATCGGTCGGGGAAGAATGCGCTGAAGGCGGACTTCTCCACGAACAGATCGACGCTGTGGGCGATCATCCCAGGCCATAGTCGCGTATGAATCGGGCCGGAACCACCTGAACTGCTATAGATCTCAGCGATCGAGCGCCCGAAGAACTCGATCTCGCGAGGGGTCGGTGTGGTGGATGCGGGTGTCACCCAGGCCACAACCCCGCCGGCTGCGCGCAAGGCTTCGGCGATGAGGTTGATGTTGGGCACGATCGCGCGACAGTGGGCGCTATCGGATACATGGAATGGCACCATGTCGATCACTACCAGGGCGGTTAGGCGGGGGTCGAGTTCCGGAAAGGCGAACCGGCGGCCGCGGCGTGCTTCGTGGCGCGCGTACTCGCAGGCGTCGATCCGCCACACGTGCGTTTGGAGGCTGTCCTCGCTATCCACAGTGACGCAGTCTGTCACGGCCTGGACGGTTGTCAGCAACGATCGTCTCTAGGGCTCGATCCTCAGAACAGAACTTTGCGCCCCCGCTGAGGGTTGTGGTCGACCTCGAACATCAAGCGGACTTCGACCACGGAGGCTGGGCCAGCCTGAGACGATGGCATCGACTGCGGCCGCACTGATTCGGGTCGAAGCAGGCGGCCGACCACACCATCGGAAGGACCTCATGGCCTGGAATTCTGCAGGAGACACCGTGTTCGGGCCGATAGCCGAGATTCTGCTCAAATGTGATGCACCTCCAGAATTCATCACCTCAACCCTCACCACTGTCATTGACGGGCTCTTCCACAACGATTGGGGCCACGACGGGGCGCTCAGCTCCCTCGCCGAGTTCGCCAAGCACCCCGCGGTCGTCGCGGCCTTCAGGAACAACGACGTCCCCGACCCGGACGACCCCTGAGTACGCCCTCATCGTTGCCGACCTCGAACTCGCCGCAACACCGTCAGCAGGAGCACTCGACAACCCACCCACCTGAGCACGGGCTCGCTCCGGCTGCGGCCAGTACATAGATGCCGAGACCGAGATCTGGGACTGACCCGCTCGGGGTCAAGTGCGAGGGTCGGGATCGGCGCGCTTGATTCGCTGTTGCCCGACTTCGAAGACGACGTGGCGGGTCGGAACTCAGCGTCCCCGGTCGTAGCCGCGTTGATTCTCGCGCTGGACTCTGGCGATGGGGTTCTCGTCTTGTAGTTTCCACTCGGCGAGAGCACCAGTCGCTGACGGTCCGGGCCGGGCCCGACCCTCCTCAACTCGTCCAGCAGGTCCAGGAACTCGTCCTCCATGCCGATCATCTGGCTCCCTCCCCGTGACATCACCGCCCCGTCCACGCTACGCCGAACAGCCCGCCCCGCCCCGGCGCTCCAGGCAACATGAACAGATGACCACCGCCGCGAACCTCGAACCGCCCCTGCCGTTTTCACCAACAGCGCAGCAGGCGCTGCATGACCTGGCAGTCCACGCGGGCACCGGGTTACCATCGTGTGCGGTTTCCCCGCTGCGGGTAAGACCACCGCCACCCAGCTGCTGGCCGAGCTTGTCGACCCGATCGTGCTCGACAAGGACACCTTCGCGCCGCGGCTCGAGGAAGACTGAGGATATTTTTCGAGTTCGCGAAGGCTTACACCACCAGCACGGTGCGACGGTTCCGCTCGGGCGCACGCGATTCCGGTAAGGATGCGGCGATGGCGTCTGTGCTGGGGCGCTACCTGGGGCCTAGCAGATCCCATCGGTTGCCTGCGATGTCCAAGAAAACCGCGACACGGCCGTACGGCTCGGACCGCGGTTGTGTCACGAACTCGACGCCTGCTGAGACCAGTCGCGCATATTCCGGCTGGAAGTCGTCGACCCGCAGGAAGAACCCCACGCGACCCGCAATCTGACCTCCGACGATGTCTGTCTGCCGATCGCCATCTGCCCTCGCCAGCAGGATGCCGGTTTGTGCACCTGGTGGACGTACAACCACCCATCGCTTCGGCCTGCCATCGTTGGTTAGAGACGGCCCGTCCTCGACCAGTTCGAAGCCCAACACCGCGACGAAGAACTCGATCGCTGGGTCGTACTCGTCCACCACGATCGCCACCAGCTCCAGATGCATCGTCTGAGCATAAGGAGCTACAAGAAAGTGTCACCGAGCTCTTCCACCAGAGTGATCAGGTGGCACTGTCCTCGACGACGTAGCGACTCAGAAACGGGCACTGCGGACTGTGACGGCCACGCGTCGGAGCCTGCCTCGTATCCGGCTGTCGGTGTCGGGCACCAGTTTCAAGCCGACCGTGTCCGCGATTCGGTCGGCTACCGCTGACACTGGGGTCGTGTCGGTCCAGATATGGTCGGCGAACTCAGGCTTGCTCAGCTGCTCGAGACAGAAGTCCAGCCTGTCCACAGCGAACTGCTCTGCACGCAGCAACAGATCGCCCTGGCCAACTGCTCGCAGTATGGGAGCGAAGCCGAGCCCACGGTCGCGCAGACGATCCAGAACTGTTTCCCGACGGGCCAACAACGCGAAATGGCGCACATCGTGGCCCGATTCGCGCAACCTTCCGACCGTCTCGTCGAAGTATCGGGGGTCGGCGACAGTCATCGGGGCGACCACCACACCCTCGTGCTCGCGAAGCACATGGTCCAGAACTTCGAACACGCCTTGCCGCCAGCTCGGATAGTCCTGAAAGTCGGCCCGGAGCCTGCGCGGCATCATCCGGTGCAGCCCGTATCCCACCATTTCCGGATCGCACACGACACTGCCGGGAAGCCGGCGATGCAGCTCGAATGCGGTCTGTGTCTTTCCCCCGCCAAAGGGCCCGTTGATCCAAAGCAGCATGGCTACAACCCTATCCACACCCGGTGGTCGGGGCTGTGAACAGACGCCGCGGCGTTCGTGGGTGAGATGAGTAGTGTCTTGGCAGTGATCGTTGCTGTAGAGGGGCCGAGCGCTGCCGGGAAAACGACGTGGTGCCGGGCTAACGGGCGGCAGTTCGTCGCCGAATACGCTCCCACGGGTATGGAACCGGACGGATCCGACTTGGCCGAGCAGGCGGCGTACTGGGTGAGCGTGAACTCGCAGAGGTGGGCGCAGGCGCGGAAGCTGGAAGACGCCACCGGCGCCGCGGTGTGTGACAGTGACCCGCTGAAGCTGCACTACAGCTGGTGTCTTGCGGCTGTCGGCGCAGCCCCGTTCTCACGGTTCGAACACATGATCAGGTTTCTGTCTAGGTCGATCGCCGACGTGTCAGGGATGGGAGCTCGTCGACCAGGCTGTCGAGCAGGTCCACGTCATGGCGATCCGGGCGCGGGGACGCCACCGTGTCGAGGTCGAGGGCAGACGGAAAGCTGTCGAGGATACGGCCGCCGTCAAGCCGTTCCAAGGCTGCGTACAGAGATGGTGGTCAGCCACAGTTCGGCGATTGGTTCAGATGCCGTCAGGATTCACCAATGAAGGACGTCACGGTTCACCGTTGGAGCCAACTGGATTGCAAACGGTAGCGGGTCCCGCAGCCATCAGTGGTTCTCGTAGCGCGCTCAGCGCCGATTTCCATGGAAGCGGTCCAGTGTCGGTGTCCTCGGTAATGCGAACGAATCGCACGCCCCACTCCGCAAGACGTTCGCGTGCTTGGCGTACGGCCGGGAAGTTCATCTGCTCCTGCTTCGCGTGCGGGATCGCCACAACGGGCAGCCCAGCGCCGACCGCCTCGACCAGTAGGGCGAGCGGCAGCGTGTCGCCTATGCCGGTCGCCCATTTGGCCAGCGAGTTCGTGGTCAATGGTGCGACGATGATCGCGTCGGCGGGAGGCAGCAGGTCGTCGGTTCCCGGTTCCTTGAACACCGAGCGCACCGGGTGACCGGTCTGCGCTGCCAGCGCTTCGACGTCGAGAAAGCGGACACCGTTTGGCGAGGCGACGACGCACACGTCCCAGCCGTCAGCTTGCGCGAGTTCGACCAGTTCGCCGACCGTGTCAGCTGGTGACGCGCCGGTCACGATCGCATACAGCACCCGAGTTCGCTCAGTCATGAGCCCATCATGGCAGCCTGACCAGGCGCTGTCCGGGCTAGACCACCGCTACGCCTACACGGTGGGCGAGGTTGCCCAGGTCGCCCGCGGTGAGACTGCGCCTGGCTTCTCGCATCATCTGAGCGACTACCTCCTGCACGGTATCCATGTTCCGGACATGTTCTGGCGCAGTGCTTTCAGCTCGAAGTAACGCATCGAGGGCGATCGCGTGGGCACGACGCGATGCCGCTGCACGCCCGACCTCGACCCAGTACTGAGCGGCCCTGCCCGGGGTCGGCAATGTCTGCGGTTTCAGCTTCCTCGCCAGATCGAGCACGGTATCTGGCTCACGTGCTTCCATGGCGACCGACATCTTCCACAGCGCCACGTTCGATGAGCCGAAAGTGGTGTTGGCGATGATGGTGGAATGATCGGCCGGGACAGAGCGGTCAAGCCGTGCGGCGTACTCGGCCGCGTGTTCCAGGTGATCGCGGGGATCGCCGCCGGTGGTCGCTGTCGCCAACGATGCCTGCAAGTGCAGCATCCCGACTGTCTGCACATCGTTGGCGGTCTGCGCTCGTGATCCGACCACGGCCGCAGTGCTTTCCGCACGATCCAGGGCGGCCTTCGACGAGGTCGGTCGAGCCAGTAGGACCTGGCTGCTGACAAACGCTGCCGCCGCGATCCCCGGTCTACTCTCGATGGTGCGAGCAGCGTCTTCGGCGGCCCGCGCGGCTGACCATGCGACCGCGAGCTGTCCTCGGGCGCGCATCACCACGGATGTGTCGAAAGCGACCTGTGTCAATGCGTCCCAGGCGATGCGCTGGTCACCACCACGGCTTTCGTGTGCGTGCCGGTAGAGGTCGGTGATCAACGGCCCCACCAGCAACGCGAAAGTGGTGTACTCGCCGGCCATGTTGAGTCGCGTGACCGACCGGGTGGCGGCGAGGAGCGCGGAGATCGAGCGCAACGGCCCGTTATCGGTGATGTTGCCTGCGGTCCAGAACGCGGTTTCGATGTCGCTCACCAGAGCGGTGAAGTCGTCGGCCTCGGCCAGCGGTACGCCGGCTCCGGCGGATTCTTGATCAGGCGAGCCCGCGACGGGCATCGCGTTTCGTTCCAGGCTCAGTTCGCTATTGGTCGCCACACCATCGGTGTGCGAGGCAGCACCGCGTCGACGTGCATCTTTCGAGTGTCTAGCCCTCCAGGCGACTTCGCCTTCGGCGACGATCTGCTCGAATCGTTCGCGGTCTTCTGGCGTCGTACGTTTCGCGTAGGTGGTGTCCAGGATCTCCTGCTTTTCGGAGCGGGGTTTGACCGCGCTCAGGCCCGACCGCCAGTTGTTGATCGTGGTGGTCTCGACGCCGAGCATCGCGGCGAACTGCCGGATCGGCTGTCTCATCGCCTCTTGCAGCGCGGCAGCTTCGAAGCCGGTCCACTCCCGCCCTCGTATCATGCGACCCCCTACTTCCAGCTCCTGAACTGGGAAATGCCTACGGTACGCCCACGCTACGCCACCACTGTGCGGTTCCTGCCAATGCTGTTGGCGGGCAACGATTGAAACCAGAACCCGCTCGGACAATCGGTGGCGAAACTGCCGAACGGATGGACCTCGTTGTTTGGAAGCGTCACAGAAGGGCCCGCGCATGAAACATTCGGACGAGCTGAACTCACAGCCCGCGGTGAGGCGTGACCAGTCCTCGGGCGCTAGCACGATCTCTTCCGCCGACACCGTCACTGCAGCCGAGGCCACCCACAACCAATCTCGGGCCGAACTTGTCAGAACGCTCGAGGCGATGGCGCAAGACGGGTGGATCAAGACAGCGCCCGATGTACCCATAGCCAAGGCCACCGACGCTGCGACGGCGTTGTCTGGAGAGTTCCAATGATCCAGACCGGCGCACCCAGGGCATGGACCGAATCGCCCCGCTCACGCTGCCAGTTCTACCGGAGCGTGTGCTCGCTGCCCACCGTGATCGACCCGGAAACGGGGCGGATCACGATGCGGGCCGGTTTTGTCGGGACGGTGATGATGCCGACCGAACTCGCTCAGCAGGTCAAAACCAGTCTCGATCTTCGCGGTGTCGCGCCGTTGTCGATCGTCGGTCACCCACGCGCGGAAATGTGGACATTCCTTGTCCGGGCAGATATTCGGCCGATCGGGGACCCCGCCGAGGTAGCGCGCTTGTGGAAGGCGCGGGTGGTGGTGATCCGAGACGGCGACATCGCGTTGCCGTCCCCGGTGGCGGACCCGCTGATGGTTCGCACGTGGGTGTCCCCGGCCACCAGTGCTTTTCGTCCCTCGGGGCTGTGGTGATCGAATGCGCGCTATCGATCTTGAGACAGACCCGGCAGTGAACAGCGGCTGCCGATCGCCTCGCCCTGACGAACCAGATATTCGCCTTTCGGTCGAATTGGCCGGTGTGCGCGTGCATTTCGCCGCGTGCCTGACGGCCGCGCTGGTGTTCGTCTGTGATGTGGCTGCCCGCCGTCCCGGCACCGTCGCTGTCTATCCCGGTCACTGCACCGGATTGCCCCGCCTTCCAAACGAGAGATTGTTCCTACAGCCCTGACCTTGCGCACAGCACGCGCCCCTCCGACCGCCCGAATGACCTTGGCACGACTGCCCGGTGAGACCGAGCGACACCTCACTCGGGCTGTGCCCCGCGCCAAGGCAACCCCCGGAGTCGTCCCCAGCGACTACCAGGGCCACCCCAGCCCCGCGAACTGCACCGAAGCCGCCGATGGATTGCTGCTGCCGTGCTGGCCGGGCTCGCAGCACTGTCAGTGGTGACGGTGGTGACGGCCCCGGTGTGAGTGCTCGTTCGACACCAGAGTGCCAACTGACCTCCTCCGATTGAAGCCAGACTGCGGCCGCGGGCAAGTGGTCGCTGCGTTCCCACCGCCGCGACTTCGCCACGCGCAGTGCATCTTCAGTCATCCTCTTGCCTTTCGTACCACTCGATCCTATATTTGTTTTTCGCCTTAACAAATCATCTCGACCGTCCGGAGCGAACCTGTGAGTCGATTTACGCCAACCCCCGCCGACAAGTTCAGCTTCGGTCTCTGGACGGTCGGATGGCAGGGGCGCGACCCGTTCGGAGATGCCACGCGTCCGCCGCTCGATCCGGTCGAGGTCGTGGGGCGACTGGCCGAACTCGGCGCCTACGGGGTGACCTTCCACGACGATGACCTGATCCCGTTCGGGGCTTCGGAGGCAGAGCGAGCAGCGATGATCAGCCGCTTCCGCGCTGCGTTGGATGCCCATTCCCTCGCGGTGCCGATGGCAACGACGAATCTGTTCACTCATCCGGTGTTCAAGGACGGCGCTTTCACCGCCAACGACCGGGATGTGCGCCGCTACGCGCTGCGCAAGACCATCCGGAACATCGATCTGGCGGTGGAACTCGGCGCGTCGGTGTATGTGGCCTGGGGTGGCCGCGAAGGCGCGGAGTCCGGTGCCGCCAAGGATGTTCGCGTGGCGCTGGATCGCCTCGCGGAGGCTTTCGACCTGCTCGGACAGTACGTGACCGAGCAGCGGTATCCGATCCGCTTCGCGATCGAACCGAAACCGAACGAGCCGCGCGGGGACATCCTGCTGCCGACGATCGGGCACGCACTCGCCTTCATCGGCAAGCTCGAGTATCCCGACCTGGTCGGGGTGAATCCCGAGGTCGGTCACGAACAGATGGCCGGGCTCAACTTCGCGCACGGTATCGCCCAGGCGCTGTGGCACGACAAACTGTTCCACATCGATCTCAATGGTCAGCACGGGCCGCGATTCGACCAAGACCTGCGCTTCGGCGGCGGGGACCTGCGCCAGGCGTTCTGGCTCGTGGATGTACTCGAACACGGCGGCTATCAGGGACCACGCCACTTCGACTTCAAGCCCGCGCGCACCGAGAACGCGGCGGGCGTGTGGGAAGCGGCAGCGGCCTGCATGCGTAACTACCTGATCCTCGCCGAGCGGGCTCGCGCGTTCCGCGCCGACGAGCAGGTGCGACAAGCGCTGCGCGACTCCCGACTCGACGAGCTCGCGAAACCGACCGCGGAGGACGGCTTGGCCGCGTTGCTCACGGATCGTTCGAGTTTCGAGGACTTCGATGTCGAGGCCGCGGGTGCGCGGGGCATGGCCTTCGAACGGCTCGACCAATTGGCCCTCGAGCATCTGCTGGGCACCCGCTGATGGCCGAGGAGAAACCGACGACAGACGCCGTGTACGAACCCGGCACCGCCTTCGCCGACGCCGTCGACACAGTGGCCGCCGGAGAATTCGGCGCGCGCGAGGCCGCCGCTGCCCTGCTCGCACGCCTGTCCGAAGCCGAGAAGTTGTTCCTGCTCGACGGGGATCTGTCGATGTCGCGGGGACTTCTTTCGGCGGCCAAGGGGTACAACAGGATTCCGTACGAGGCCGGGCGGATCGATCGGCTCGGCATTCCCGGTATCCGGTTCAGTGACGGCCCCCGCGGAGTCGTCATGGGGTCCTCGACCGCGTTCCCGGCCGCCATCTCCCGAGCCGCGTCCTGGGATGTGGATCTGGAACGCAGGATCGGCGCGGCGATCGGCGCCGAGGCACGCGCCCAGGGCGCCAACCTCTTCGCCGGTGTCTGCGTCAACCTCGCGCCCGCGCCGGGATGGGGACGATCCCAGGAATCCTACGGCGAGGACCCGGTCCTGCTGGGTGCCATGGGCGCGGCGCTGGTTCACGGGGCGCGGCCGTGGGTGATGACCTGCGTCAAGCATTTCGCGCTCAACTCCATGGAGGAGGCCCGCTTCCAGGTCGACGTCCGGGTCGCCGAGGATGTCCTGAGAGAGGTCTACCTCCCCCACTTCCGCACCGTGATCGAGGCGGGCGCGGACGCGGTGATGAGTGCCTACAACTCGGTCAACGGCGAGTGGGCCGGTCAGAACCGGCATCTGCTCACCGAAATCCTGCGCGAGGACTGGGGTTTCACCGGTTTCGTGATGACCGACTTCGTCTGGGGCCTCCGAGATCCGATCGGATCGGTGGCCGCCGGGCAGGACCTCGAGATGCCGTTCCGTCAACAGCGGGCCGCCGCGCTGCCGCGAGCGTTGCGCGAGGGCCGACTACGGACGGACGATGTCGAGCAGGCCGGTATCCGATTGATCGCGGCGCAGGTCGCGCTCGCACTGCGGGCCGAACCGACACCCGACCTCGATGTGGTCGCCTGTGCCGAGCATCGCGCCCTCGCGCGAGAGGCCGCACGCCGCGGATCGGTCCTGCTCCGCAACGAACACGTCGCGGGTGAGCCCGCGCTGCCGTTGACCGGTGATGCTGTGGACCGGGTCGCGGTACTCGGCAGACGCGCCGCGACAACCAATCTCGGTGACAACGGTTCATCCAAGGTCCATCCCCCGGTGACGACCAGCGTCCTCGAGGGGATGCGAGCCAGACTGGGCGACCGGGTCGTGCATGCCGATGAGCACACCGCCGCAGTCGCGGCGGCACAGTCCGCGAGCGCCGCCGTTGTGGTCGTCGGTCTCGGCGCCGAGGACGAGGGCGAGGCGCTGGTGGCCATGGACGCCGATGCCGTCCGGTTGTTCGGCGGTATCACCCGCTGGCGACCGGTGGCCGGTGTACTCAGCAAGCTGACGACCACGCTGCTCGGGCGAGCGAAAATGGGCGGTGACCGACGTGATCTGCGACTGCATCCGGACGATATCCGGCTCATCGAGGACGTGCGCGCGGTCAACGACCGCACGATCGTCGTGATCGTCGGCGGTGGCACCGTCGTCCTCGACCCCTGGGATCGCGACGTCGCGGCGGTACTCCTCGCGTGGTATCCGGGTATGGAAGGCGGTCACGCCATCACCGACATACTGCTCGGTGACAGCGAACCGGGCGGCAGGTTGCCAGTCGTCATTCCACGTCGGCAGGCAGATCTTCCCGCCCCGGATTGGGCGGCACGCACCATCGAATACGGTCGGTGGTGGGGTCAGCGCACACTCGATCGCGACGGGATCGAGCCCGCTTACCCGCTCGGTTTCGGTCTCGGCTACACGACATTCGCGTTCGACGACCTCCAGATCGGACCGGTGAACGGCGATCGCTTCGGCGCCCGAGTCACCGTGGCCAATACCGGTGACCGACCGGGCCGTCATGTCGTCCAGATCTACGCGGTCAGCGGTACCGACCTCCTCACGGTCCGGGAACTGGTCGGATTCCGAGCTGTTCAACTGGACCCGGGCCGGCGCCTCACCATCGAGATCGATTGCACGACAAGGCCATTACAGCGATGGGTCGGAAACGACATGGTGACGCCGACAGCGGAGTTCGCCATCGAGGCCGCGGCCTACTGCGGGGATCCACATGGCTCGACGGCAACCTTGTCGCTCACGAGGTGAGCGAATACCCGCGGTACCCGCGAATGAACCACCGGATCGGTCAGGAGCGAACGACGACATGTCTCATCCCCGCATCGTGATCGGCGTCGACAGTTCGACGCAAGCCACCAAGGCATTGGCGGTCGATATCGACACCGGAAGGATTCTCGGCACGGGCCGAGCCGCACACACCGTCAGCACCGGCACCGCCCGCGAATCCGGCCCGGACCGCTGGTGGGACGCCTACTGCGAGGCGGTCGCGGCAACCGGCCACGCCGCCCGAGCCCACGCGGTGGCCGTCGCGGCTCAACAGCACGGGCTGGTCACCCTGGACTCTTCAGGCAAACCGGTGCGTCCGGCCCTGCTCTGGAACGATGTCCGTTCCGCACCACAAGCCCGGGCGATGATCGAAAGGTTCGGTGCCGAGTGGCTGGCCGCTCGAATCGGTTCGGTACCGACCGCATCGTTCACGGCGACCAAGTGGGCCTGGCTGCGAGCCAACGAACCCCGCAACGCCGATCGCACGGTGGCCGTGCGTCTGCCCCACGACTATCTGACCGAGCGACTCACCGGCGCGGCGGTCACCGACCGCGGCGACGCGTCGGGGACCGGCTGGTGGAACGCCGACGGCTACGACCGCGAGATACTCGACCACATCGCACTGGACCCGGCCGCACTGCCCACCGTTCTACGGCCCGGTGCCCATGCCGGTGTCACCAGATCCGACGGTCCGACACCCGCGGGTATCGCGGTCGCGGCCGGTACCGGAGACAATATGGCCGCGGCGCTCGGGCTCGGTCTGGAACCCGGCGTACCCGTACTGAGCCTGGGCACTTCGGGCACCGCCTACACCGTGGCTCGAACCCGCCCGAACGACCCGACCGGCGTCGTCGCCGGATTCGCCGATGCCACCGGCAGATGGTTGCCGCTGGCCTGCACACTCAACTGCACCCGCGCCGTCGACCACGTCGCCGGGCTCCTCAACCGCAGCCGAGAGGATGTCGAATCCGGCGGTTCGGTCACCGTGCTGCCGTACTTCGACGGGGAACGCACCCCCGACCTTCCGGCCGCCACGGGCTCGATCCACGGGATGCGCCACGACACCACCGCGGGCCAACTGCTCCAGGCCGCCTACGACGGTGCGGTCTTCTCCCTGCTGACCGCACTCGACCGGGTACTGATCTGCGACGGCGACACCATGGATCCGAGCCTGCCGCTGCTGGTGATCGGCGGCGGCGCGCAAGGCATTGCGTGGCAGAACACGGTGCGACGCCTGTCCGGTCGGCCGCTGATACTGCCCGCCACCGCGGAGGTGGTCGCCATGGGCGCGGCCGCCCAGGCCGCGAGCCTGCTGACCGGCGAACGCGCAGACGCCGTCGCCCGCCGGTGGCGGACCCGACACGGCACGACCCTCGACCCGCTGCCCCGTGACACGGCGACCGTCGAGCGGCTGTCCGCGACCCTGCGCGCGTCCGGGGCCCTGCTGGCCCCCGACCGATACCAGGTGCACACCGCCACCGCGAGAATGCCCGAATGAGCGACACGACACCCATACCGGCCTCGCAGCTCGGGATGCGACGACAGAACCTGGCACTCGTCCTGCGCCTGATCGCCGCACACACACCGATTTCACGTGCCACCGTCGCCGCACGTAGCGGACTGACCAGGGCCGCGGTCTCGAGCCTCGTCGACGAACTGATCACGACCGGCCTCGTGCGAGAAGGCTCGGCCACCACCAGCGGCCGCGCCGGACGCCCCGGCCGAATACTCGCCATGAACGACCGTGGACCGGCCGGACTGGGCATCGAAGTCGGTGTCGGCCACCTCGCCGTCTGCGTGGTCGACCTGCGCGGAGATATTCGCGTCCGGCGCAGGGTCGAGGTCGCCAACGCGCGACGCGAGCCCGCCTCCGCCCTCACCGCGCTCGCCGAGCTGACCGACGAGGCGTGTACCGAGGCCGCCACCCTCGATCTGCGGCCCCTTCCCCCCGTCCTGGCGGTACCCGGACTACTCGCCGACCGATCGGGAACGGTGGCCCACGCCCCCAATCTCGGCTGGCACAACGTGCCCACGACACGATTGTGGCCCGGAACCGCGCTGGCCCGGGTGGACAACGAAGCCAATCTCGGCGCCATGGCCGAACTCTGGACCGGACACGCCACCGCCGACTTCCTGCACATCTCAGCCGAGATGGGTATCGGTGCGGCACTGGTCGTCGACGGCCACCTGCACACCGGATCTCGCGGCTATGCGGGCGAACTCGGCCACGTTCCCATCCACCCCGAAGGACCACCGTGCACCTGCGGTGCCCACGGCTGCCTCGAGCAGTACGCCAGCCAGGACGCCGTCCTGCGCGCGGCCGAGTTGACCGAACGAGCGCGCGATGCCGATCCGATCACCCTTCTCACCGAACGCGCCGCCGCGGGCGACACCGCGACCCTGCGCGCGATCCAACGCGCCGGTGACGCCCTCGGCATCGCACTGGTCACCGCGATCAGCCTCGTCGACCCAGCAGCAGTCGTCCTCGGCGGCGCCTACGCCGAATTGGCGCCATGGCTGCTGCCCCACATCCGCAACCAGCTACGGTCCCGGCTCACTGTGCGTCCCTTCGACACCGAAGCCATCACCGCGTCCGCACTCGGACGTGGCGGTCCCGTACTCGGCGCGGCCCTGACCGGAATACAACGAATTCTCGCCGCCCCCGGCACTTTCGACGCAGAACAGCCTCCACCCGAAACGATGCCGTAGCCAAGCGGTGACGGCGCCTCGACGGACTCGGCGTGAAGGACCGGCTGCCGTGCCTGCTGCCCGAATTCCCCGCGCAGGTCACCCACACCTCCAACACCCGGCTCCGACCTGCAACTCGGCACCGGGTCCACCACATCCGAACCGGTCAATCCCCCACCGGCGGCAGCCAGCGTTCGAACACTAGCTGTGAGTGTTGATTTCACTCTCCTCGAGAGATGCTCACTGCGGTATCAGAACCGAATCGATCAGGTAGACAGTGGCGTTGGCGGTATCGACGCCACCGCAGATCACTGCGGCGTCGTTGACTTTCAGGTCGTCACCGGAGCCGGTGACAGTCACCGTGCCACCCTGCACCGTCGTTTGTGTGCCCGCGATGGCGTTCGGCGCGATCCGGCCGGGCACTACGTGATAGGTGAGAATCTTCTCCAGTGTGGGGGTGTCGGTCTTCAAGCTCTCGATGGTGGCCGGGTCGATCTCGGCGAAGGCTTCGTCCACCGGCGCGAAGATCGTGAACTCGCCACCGTTGAGGGTGTCGACCAAGTTGACCTGCGGATTCAGCTTGCCCGACACCGCGGCGGTGAGGGTGGTGAGGAGCGGATTGTTCGAAGCCGCCACTGCCACCGGTTCTTGGGCCATGCCTTCCACCGACCCCGGACCGGTCGGGACTTGCGCTGCATACTCAGCGCAGCCCGGGCCCACCAAGTTCGCCCCCACACCGGCACCCGTTGTCGGCGACATCGGTTCCGTCGACATCGATCGCGTTGTCGTCATCGCCGCCGAGTCCGACGACGAATCATCTGACGTACAGGCCGTCAGGCCGAACAACGCCAACGCCGCCACCCCGGCTCCTGCGACACTCACTCGTACGTTGATACTCATCGCGTTCACTCTCTTCTCTTCCGACGAGGCGGCGGTCGCCACCACGATTTCCGACGGTCATCGAACTTTGTCCGTGTCACGCCAGCGGCCGAGGGGAAGGCCCGCCCGGACTCATGCGGGCTTGTGCGAGTGCAATCCGTGAGCTGATCAGAGTCGCTGAGTGGTCGCCGACATCCGGTTTGTCACTTCCAGTGATGCTAGAAGCGAAACGGACGGTATCGAGCAAACGATGCATAATTGATGCATGAAGCAGGTTCGTCCGACTATCGCGTCTCCGCAGCCTTCGAGCTCGTCGCGGCATTCGGATAGAGGACCTCGCGGCTCTGCGCCGCGGCTCGCAGGATGCTTTCGCTGATGAAGTCGCTGAAGCGGGCCATGTTCGCGAGACGGGTGGCGGTCGGGGTGCCGCGGCCGAAGATCTCGACACCCTGCCGGGTGATCTCGGCGACCTCGGCCATGCCGCGGGCACTGTCGATGGTCGCCTGATACCAGACGTTGTCGTCGACGATGTAGCGCACGCGGCGGCGTTCATCGGTTTCGCGGCGGACGAGGCCCTGTAGTTCGAGGAGTTTGATCGCCTTGGAGACCGACGGCGGGCTGATCTGGAGCCGGCCGACGACTTCCGATGCGGTGAGACTGCCGGTGTCGGCGGTGAAAAGACAGGTGAGCACCCGGGCTGTCGTTCTGGGCATGCCCTGTTGCATGAGCATGGTGGTGAACGTTTCCTCGTAGTCGCGCACGGATTCGACGTCGCGTCCGTGGCCGGGTGCTGGGGACGGCCGCTCTCGAGGTCCTGGCTGCGCGCGCCGCAGGGCGCGACGTTCGGTGGCGCGTTGGGCGAGGTCGGAACGATAGGCGGTTGGGCCGCCGTTGCGCATTACCTCTCGCGTGATGGTCGAGGTCGGACGATTCAGGCGCCGGGCGATCGCCGCGTAGGGGAGGTTGTCGGCCAGTCCCAGGGCGATCTGCCTGCGTTCGGCCTGGGTGAGCCTGCCTCCCGACATGATGATCTCCTTCGTTCGCGATGCCGTCACTGTAGTGACTCGGGGTTACTCATCGCAACGCAACGGCCGCCTGTCGTTGCGTTATCTTCAAATCTATCGCAACAATATCTAGGCATCTAGCTGCAATTATTCGGATCGATCGCCGTCCTATTGATTGCTCAATATTGGAAAGCTACGTAGCGTTTCCAGTGTCAGGAAAGAGAGATTCACCCAGCAAGACCAGGAGAAACAGATGCGGAACAACAGCAGTGCCTCGACCGATTCGACCTGGACCGGAATGGTGCCGGTCGATGACACGGCGCTGGCCGTGACCGACACCGGCGGACCCGGCATCCCGGTGCTCTATGTCAACGGCCACGTCGCCAGCCAGCGGAACTGGCGGCCGGTGATCGCCGAGCTCGGGCCGGGCTGGCGCCACATCACCTACGACATGCGGGGCCGCGGCAGGTCGAAGACCTCGGCGGACTATTCGTTCGAGACCAATGTCGCCGACGTCGACGCGGTCCTCGCGGCCCGAGATGTGCGGCAGGCGTTGGTGATCGGCTGGTCCTACGGTGCCTTCGTCGCGGCGCACTGGGCCAGTCGCAACCCCGAACGGACCGTGGGCGCGGTGCTGGTCGAGGGCGCGCAGCCGCACGACTGGATCGACGAGATCGACATCGAGGGCATGCGCAAACTGTGGCGGCGGATGAGCTGGGTGATGCCCCTGCTGCGCCCGATCGGGATGGCTCCGCGCATGACCGCCGAACAGATGGCCGATAGCAACATCGAGGCAGGCGAGATCGCCCGCGAGCGTGCGCTCGGCCCGGTCATGGACGACATCAGCGTCCCGACCCGCTATGTGAACGCTTCGGGGGCCTCGTTCGGCAGCAAAGGCGACGAGCAGGAACGCATCCGCGCCAGCCTGCACAAGGTGGTCGAACGCAACCCGAACATCGAGATCCACGCCAAGGTCGCCAGCAACCACGGCAGCATCCTGCGCAAGGACTTCCGAACTGTCGCCGAGGCTGTCCGCGTGGTCGCCGAGATCGCCCGCGAGCCGCGGTGAAGATCGAACTCGGCGGCCACGTGACGAGTCAGTTCGCCGCCGAGTGCGCCGACGGGACTACGCCGAGTTGCTGCATCATCCCGAGGGTGTCCCAGGATGCCCAGCTCTCGATGATCTTGCCGTCCCGGAAGCGATTGATGGTAATTCCCTGAACAACTGCCGATTTGCCGGTGGCGGGCATTCCCATCATCTCGCCTTCATTGGTTCCTGTTCCCGTCCATCGGGTCGTGACGAAGTCGCCTTCAGCGATCTGTTCGTTGATCAGGAACCGTTGATCCGGGAAAGCCGTGAGATACATCTGCACGAGCCGCTTGAGTCCGTCGGGGCCGTGGATCTCCGCGAACGGGTTCTGCGGATCGTGGTTGATGGAGTCGTCGGCGATCAGCTCGTCGAATGCATCGAGGTCTCGCGCGTTCCACGCGTCGAAGACGCGCTTCGCTGAAGCCTTGTTCTGCTCTGACATGGCGTTTCCTATCCAGTAGTTACGCCGAACCGGCGAAGAGGCTCGTAGTCGCTACAGTCAGGATTCGCCGCGCCCGGCGTTCGGCATGGTGTGACGCGGCCGCGCTGCCGACGGTGAATCCAGTCGTCACAACCCGATATCAGGACGCTGCCATCACGGAGGATGCCCGCCCGAATGTTGCCCGGCATGCATTCAGCTGCCCGCCGGTCGCAAACCTTGAAGCCGGTATACGCAAATAATTGTGCGCCTTTTTCGTGAGCAAGGTAAGGGGCGACAGCGAGAAAGCGCAGCCGGATACAGCGCGGGCGACGAGTGTTCAGCGGAGGAGGTCGGCTGCCTTCTCGCCGATGACCACCGCCGGGGCGTGGGTGTGGCCGCGGATGATGGCCGGCATCACCGAGGCGTCGGCCACGCGCAGGCCGTCGAGGCCGCGGACCTTCAGATCGGGGGTGACGACGCCGGCGGCGTCGGTGCCCATCCGGCAGGTGCCGGTCGGGTGGTAGAGGGTGTGGGAGTGCCAGGTGAGGGCGTCCTCGAGGGTTTCCTCGACCGTCGGCTGTTCCCGTTTCGGCTGCAGGAATCGGCCGATTCGGGAGCCGAGCGGCTCGGCGGTGACGATGCGGTGGGCGATGCGCAGTCCGGCGAGCAGCGCGGCACGGTCGGCGCCGTCGGCGTCGGACAGGTACCGGGGATCGACCAGCGCCTTGGCCATCGGGTCGGCAGAGGCGAGGGTCACCGTGCCGCGACTGCGCGGCTGGAGCAGGATCGGGCCGATGGCGATGCCGTGACCGGGCGCGATGCCGATCCCCTCGTCGTAGAACGGGGCAGGCCCGAAGATGATCTCGAGATCCGGCAGTTCGAGTTCGGGCCTGCTGCGCACGAAGCCGTACGCCTCACCCACATTGGACGTGAGCATGCCCTGGCGCCGCGCGAGGTAGTTGAGCAGCTCCAACGGCTTCTCCGCGGCGAACAGCGTGTCGGAGTCGACCTCGAAACCGAGCAGCGAGATCAGGTGATCGGTGAGGTTGCGGCCGACCTCTGGCAGGTGGTGCACGACCGGAATGCCGTGGCGGCGAAGCTCTTCCCGGTCACCGATGCCGGACAGCTGCAGCAACTGCGGGCTGTTGATCGCCCCACCGCACAGCACCACCTCCTTGCGGGCGCGCACGATCTGGGTGGTGCCGTCCTTGCGGTATTCGACACCGACTGCCCTGGTGCCTTCGAACAGGATCCGAGTCGCCTGCGCACCGGTGAGCACGGTCAGATTCGAACGCTTGCGCGCGGGCTTCAGATAGGCGTCCGCGGTGCTCCACCTGGCGCCGCGCTTCTGGCACACCATGGTGTGCGTGAAGCCTTCGGGCTGCGGCAGATTCGCGCGCTCCCGCTTGAAACCGGCGTGTTCGGCCGCGGCGAGGAAGTCGTCGGTCCAGCGGCGAGCGCTGCGCTGGTGCGAGATCCGGAGCGGTCCGGAACGGCCCTCGTCGGGTTCGGCGGCGTCCTCGACGGACTCGATGCGCCGGAAGTACTCGACCACGTTCGCGAACGACCAATCCGGCCCGGCGAGGCGGGCCCATTCGTCGTAGTCGGCCGCGAAGCCGCGGACCCACATCATCGCGTTCATCGACGACGACCCACCGAGCATCTTGCCGCGCGGCCAGAAGATCTGGCGGTCACCGAGTTCAGCCTGTGGGGTGGTCAGGTAGTTCCAGTCGAGCTCGGTCTGGAACAGCTTCGAGAAGGCCGCCGGAATGTGGACGGCCTGATTCTTGTCCTCGGGTCCGGCTTCCAGGGCGATAACGCTCGTGGCAGAGCGCTCAGTGAGCCGTGCGGCGAGCACCGCGCCCGAGGATCCGGTGCCGACGACGACGTAATCGGCGATGGTGTTGTTCATCTGATTCTCCCGGGGAGTAGGGCTCAGCCGCGCAGGGCGGAAGCGAAGATCTGGGGCAGGCGAAGCCAGCCCGGGTCGGCGCCGAATTCGGCGAGGAGCCTGCCGGTGCTCGCGGCGGTCTTGTTGCCGACGAACCACGGCGGCTTCGGCGAGATCGCGAACTCGCCGCGCAACAGCGACCGCGGCGCCGGGCGGAACGGGCCACGCACGACGGTGCGCTCCACGCGGTCGATCAGCCAGGCGTTGTGCACCACGCCGATGCCGCTCTGCACGTCGTCGATGGTGTGACCGGGGAAAGCGCCCCAGGACGCGGTCGGCGTCAGGTAACCGACGCCGGTCCACGCGTTGATCGCCACCGTGCCGTAGCGCAGGTCCTCGATCAGCTCGTCGAATGCCGCACCGAGCTCGGAGATCGTGGCAGGCGCGGCGATGATGTTGACGCCGAGTGTTCCGACGAACGCCTCGTTCGCGGTTCGAGCCGCCAAATGGGTGAATTCCGCTCGGGTTCCCGGCAATTCGACCACGCCGAGCACCGGCGCGAAGTACTCCTCGGCCAGCAGCGGCTCGGCCGGGGACGGCGCGACCCCGGTCACCAGCAGCCGGCCACCGCCCGGTCCGAGCCGCTCTGCTCGGGGATAGGACTCACCGGCCCGCGCGACACGATCGTCGCTGCCCGGGTAGTACGCGCGGCGAGCCGGTGCCTTCGCGAGCGCGTCGCGCACCGCGGCGAGGAATTGATCCTTCTGCGCCCAGTCGGCCGAGATGATCAGCGCCTGGGCGGCGACACAGTTGTAGCCGCCGTTGTGCAGACGCTGGGTCGCCACATGCTCGGCTTGGAAAGCGATGTCGGCCGCGCTCCAGTCACCCGGCAGCACGATCGTCGGTGACACGCCGCCGAGCTCGCTGGTGACCGGCTTGGTCAGCTTCGGCGTGCCCGCCGATTTCCGCTCGTCCGCTTCGGGTCCGGTGCCCCAGACGATCGCGTCGTGGGTGCGCGCGCTGCCGGTCATGTGCACGTGGTCGACGAGGTCGTGTTCGATCAGGTAGCCGCCCACCTCGGCGCCACCGGTCAGCAGCCGCACCGCGCCGAGCTCGATCAGCGGAGCCAGGATCTTGGCGAACACCGGCAGCATCGGGTCGGTGATCGGGTTGAGCTTGAGCGCGACGACCCGATTGTGCGCGATCAGCTCGTAGAGCACGTCCAGCGGCGCGATCGAGGTGATGTTGCCCGCGCCGAGTACCGCGCCGATCCCTTGTGTCCGGCTCGGATCCAACTGGGCCAGACCGGCATTCGCTTTCGCGGCGGCACTGCTGACGCCCCGCTGCAACCACACCTGCGCGCTGAACCCGTTGAGCAGCAACGCGTCGAACGGGCTCGCGGGCAGCACATCCACGGTGACCCGGTCGCCCGCGATGCCGAAAGCGGCCTTGTCGAGCGGGCTCTCGCCGCGTGCCAGGACATCGAGCGTCTTCGACAGCGCACCGAGCCCTGCGGCCATCACATACGGTCCCGAGATCCACTCCTCACCGACCAACGGCGAGGACGCCGCGAGACCCTTGATGCCGACGGCCGCGTCGACCCACTCCTGAGCGTGCCGCCCGGTGAGCTCGCGCACCCGGTCCAGCAGCGCACGCCTGCCGGACAACGAGGTGGCCGCCCACTTCTTCTCGCCTTCGGCGAGCTCGGACAACGCCACATCAACAGCGGCACGGGCGGGCTCTGCCTTCTTGGTGACCACTTGCGATCCTCCACGACTCTTGGGACGGTCCGCGGCGCGCGGCGGACGAGATGACTCGATTCTGTCGCGGCCGACCAGGCGGGCACCATGTGCGCCCGTTGCGGATCGACCCCCCTCCCGATTGTGCTCGAGCACAACAGCGGCGTGACGTGGCTCATGCCGGTTCTCGAATGATCCGGTCATCGATACCGGATATCGACCACAGTCACCAGAAGGCACGGTGTGCTCGTGCACAACATCGAGGTGGCGTCGATCACGTCGGATCCCCTAGCCTGTAGGGGTGACCGCACCACCGCCCACCACCGACGCGCCGCCCCTCGGGCTGGCCGGGCTACTGCTCGACTCGGTCGAGACGATGGCCGAGGAACTCGTTCATCGCATCGCGGGCGCGGACCGTTCCTATGCCGATCCGGGACTGCTGACGGCCGAGGAACTCCAGCAGGCGTGCCTGGCGAACCTCACCGCGATCATCAGCGCCCTGGCCGGAATCGGGCCGACGCGGCTGCACTCGGCGCGCGCGGTCGGTCGGCTCAAGGCCGAGCGCGGGGTCCCGATCGCCGCGCTGCTGCACGCCTACCGGCTCGGTGGCCGACTGACGTGGGAGGAACTCACCGCCCGATCCGCCGGTCCGGGCGACCCGCGGCTGCACGATCTCGCCACCGACCTGTGGGAACTCATCGACACCTTCTCCGACGCGGCGGTCGAGGCCTATCGCGAGACCGAGATCATGCTCGCGCACGTCGATGCGCAGGCCCAGAGCCGTTTGATCCGTACGCTTTTCGACGATCACTCCGACAATCCGGCCCACACGCTGAGCGCGCTGCGCACGTTGGGCCTGTCCGAGAACGGCACGTTCGCTGTCGTGGCGATCGAGACCACCGACCCCGGCGCCACCCTCCCCGGCCGCCTGATCGGCGCGTTGCGAGATCTCGGCGCCGGGTCGGTGTGGGATTCACAGATCGACTCACACACCGGGTTGCTGTCCTCGACGACAGCGGCGGCGGTCGAACGTGCGGCCGCGGCGCTGGCCGAGCTCGTCGAGGGACGGATCGGCCTCAGCGCCATCTTCACCAGCCCGACCGCCATCCCCGGCGCGCTGACCGAAGCCCGCCTCGCCGCTCGCAGCGCGCGCCCTGGCGCGCACACCGTCGTCCGGTTCGGCAGCGAGCCCGTCGCGCACCTGCTCGTCACCGTGCCCGAGGCCAGTCGGCGCGCCACCGCCCAGATCCTCGGGCCCGTGCTCCGGCTGCGCGCGCCCGAGCGAGACGATCTGATCGCCGCGCTCGACGCGTGGTACCGATGCCGCGGGTCGACCGCCGCGGCCGCCGAGCAGCTGCATTGTCACCGCAATACGGTGCGCTATCGCCTGCGCAAGATTCGCGACCTCACCGGACGCGACACCGCCGACCCGGTGCATTCGGCGGAGCTGCACCTCGCGTTGCAAGCAGTCACACTCCTGGGGCCGTAGCGGGCGGATGCAGATCGCGGCCCTTCGTCTCCGCGGTGAGGGCGAGCGCGCCGAGGGCCAGGGCGGCGGTCCCGGCGACGATGACGCTCAGCGGCACACTCGAGCCGTCGAAGGTCGCCAGCAGGCTCGCGGCGATCATCGGGGTGAAGCCCGCGCCGATCAGGGCCGCGCTCTGGTACGCGATGGACACTCCGCTGTATCTGATCCGGGTGGGGAACATTTCCGACAGCAGCGGTGTCAACGGCGCGTACATCGCATTCTGCAGCAGCTGGGCGAACATCAGGGCGGCCGTCATGATCCACAGCGAGTGGGTGTTGATCAGGGCATAGAGCGGGAACGCGAACAGGATCGCCCCGACCGCGCCCGCCATCATCACCCGACGCCTGCCCAGCCGGTCCGACAGTGCCGCGCACAAGGGAATGGCGACGATCGAGACCCCGACCACGAACAGCAGACACCGCATGACATCGCCTACCGCGTAACCGATTCCGGTGGCGTAGGCGATGATGTGCGAACTCGTCAGGGCGGTCAGCGCGAACGGCGCGATCCCGGCGATCACGGCGAGAGCGACGGGTCGTGGCTGCCGCAGCACCTCCAGCGCGGGGGTCGACGGACGACGCTCCTGCGCGGCCTCGAACACCGGACTCTCCGCCACCCGCCGCCGCACATACAGGCCGAGCACCAGCAGGGCCGCACTCAACAGGAACGGCACCCGCCAGCCCCACGTCGTGAACACGGACTCGGGCAGCTGGGTCACCACGGCGACGGCGGCCGTCGACAGCAGGAACCCGAAAGGCGTGCCCAACTGCATGATTCCCGCCCAGCGACCGCGACTGCCCGCCTCCGCGTGCTCGACCACCATGAGCGCGGCACCGCCCCATTCGCCACCGACAGCGATGCCCTGCACCACCCGCAGCAGCACCAGCAGCACCGGCGCGGCCGCTCCGATCGTGTGATAGGTGGGCAGCAGGCCGATCAGCGCGCTCGAGGTGCCCATCATGACCATCGTGATCATCAGCATCGATTTGCGGCCGAGCCGATCGCCGAAGTGACCGAAGATCACCCCGCCGAGCGGGCGGGCGACGTAGCCGGCGGCCAGGGTGCCGAACGACGCGATGGTGCTCAGCGCCGGATCGGATCCGGGGAAGAACAGCGGCCCGAACACCACCGCGGCCATCGTCCCGTAGAGAATGAAATCGTAGTACTCGATCGTCGTCCCCAGCAGACTCGACAACGCCGCGCGCCGCCGTAGGCTTGCGTCGATGCCCTGCGGGACAACGGGATTCGTACTCTCGGGTGCTGGCATACTCAAGGAGTCGCTCCTTCACGGTCGCATCGCGGAACCCGCCGAGATTCCCAGCGCGACAGCACCGTCGGCAATGCCCGCAGCCACTGAGCGGGAGCCATGTGAGAATGCGGCCATGACCATCAAGTTCGATGCGCTCGATGCCGCGTTGCTGGCCGAACTGGCCAGTGACCCGCGGCGGCCGATTCTCGAACTGGCGCAGCGGCTCGGGGTTGCCCGCAATACCGTGCAGGCGCGGATGCGGCGGCTCGAGTCCTCGGGCGCCGTGCGGGGTTATCCGCCCGATATCGATGTGCAGGCGATCGGGTTCGCGGTGCACGCGTTCCTCGGCATCGAACTCGATCAGAACAAGATGGATCCGATCATCGAGACGCTGCGTGGGTTCCCGCACGTGCTCGAGGTGCACGCCACCACCGGCCGCGCCGATCTGCTGGTCCGCATCGCCGCGCGATCCCAGCAGGACCTGCTGGAGATCATCCAGCGGGTGCACGCCATCGACGGCGTGAAACACACCGAGACGATGCTCGCGCTGGCCACCCCGATCGGGTACCGGAGCCTGCCGCTGGTCGAGCATCTGACGAATGCGCCCGATGTGACCTAGATCTCCACATCTCGAGCAGATTGACGCAATCTACTCAGTGGCGTAGGTCACTTTTGAGCAGTCTGATCAACTTTTCGGCCGACTGTTGACACAGATCACCATGCCCGGCACATTTCGCTGCACCGAGAGCACATTCCTTCGCGCAGTGAGGTGACCATGACCAGCGTCGTCTGTTCCACCGCCCGACCGCTGGCCGACCCGGCCGCTCCCTACGACCTCGCCGATCGCTACCGCTCCGGCGCGGGCCCGGTGCTGCTGACCGGGGTCCAGGCCATCGCCCGGCTGCTGGTGGAACAGCACGTGCGCGATATCCGTGCCGGTCGCCGCGTCGCGACGTTCGTCTCCGGCTACCAGGGCAGCCCGCTGGGCGGGGTGGACAAGATGCTGCTCGGCATGCCGGAGGTGCTCACCGAGCACGACATCACCTTCGTCCCCGGATTCAACGAGGAGCTGGCCGCCACCTCGGTCTGGGGCAGCCAGGCCGACCTGCCCGCAGGGCAGTCGACCCACGACGGTGTGGTCGGTGTCTGGTACGGCAAGGGCCCCGGCGTCGACCGCGCGACCGACGCCGTCCGGCACGCCAATATGTACGGCGTGAACCCGCGCGGCGGTGTGCTGCTGCTGGTGGGCGATGATCCGGCCTCGAAGTCGTCGACGGTGCCCGCGGTGAGCGAACGTTCCCTGGCCGCCATGGGTGTGCCGGTGCTGTTCCCGCGCAATGCCGAGGAGATCATCACCCTCGGCATGCAGGGCATCGCGATGTCGCGGGCCTCGGGTTGCGTGGTGGCGTTGAAGATCGTCGCCGATGTCGCCGACGGGGCGTGGACGGTCGACGCCGCGGTCGCGGATCTCGCCGTGACCGTTCCCGAAGTGCAGTGGGAGGGAAAGCCTTTCGTCTACCGGCAGCGGCCGATGGCGGCGCCGACCGACAGCGTGCTCGCCGAGGCGGACCTGTACGGGCCCCGCTGGGCGACGGTGCAGGCCTACGGCGCCGCCAATGCCCTCGACGTGATCGAGGTGGACCCGGCCGAGGCGAAGGTGGGGATCGCGGCCACGGGCACCACCTTCGACGCGGTCCGGCAGGCTCTGCTCGACCTCGGTGTCGACGAGGCGACCATGCATCAGGCCGGAATCCGCTTGCTGCGCATCGGCATGCCGTATCCCCTGGGCACGGCCGCGCTCACCGAGTTCGCGCGGGGGCTCGAGCAGTTGATCGTCGTCGAGGACAAGACCGCGTTCATCGAGACGCAGGTCCGCGAGATCCTCTACGGCACCCCGGACGCGCCGCGCGTGCTCGGCAAGCAGGACGAACGCGGCGCGCGACTGATGCCGGTCGACGGCGAACTCACCGCCGGGCGGCTGCTGGCGCCGCTGCGCCGGGTGCTGCGCGGGCGGGTGGAGCTGAAACGAGCTGCGCCGCCCGCACTTCCGCTGGAAGTTCTCTCCGCCAAGCGCACGCCCTACTTCTGCAGCGGCTGCCCGCACAACCGCTCCACCGCACTGCCCGAGGGCTCGATCGGCGGCGGCGGCATCGGCTGCCACACCCTGGTCACCATGTCCGGGCGCACCGACAGCGCGGTCACCGGGCTCACCCAGATGGGCGGTGAGGGCAGCCAGTGGATCGGGCAGGCACCGTTCACCGACGTGCCGCACCTGTTCCAGAACATCGGCGACGGCACCTTCTTCCATTCCGGGCAGCTGGCGATCCAGGCCTGTGTCGCAGCCGGAGTGAACATCACCTACAAGCTGCTCTGGAACGAGGTCGTCGCGATGACCGGCGCCCAGGACGTGGAGGGCGGACTCACCGTCGCGCAGCTGACCCACAAGCTCACCACCGAAGGCGTGAAGCAGATCATCATCTGCGCCGACGAACCGAAACGCCACACCAAGCGCGCACTGGCCAAGGGTACTCTGCTGTGGCATCGTGACCGGCTCGACGAGGCGCAGAAACTGCTGCGCGAGGTCGAGGGCGTCACCGTGCTGATCTACGACCAGCACTGCGCCGCCGACGCGCGCAGGCAGCGCAAGCGCGGCACGCTGCCGACCCGCAACACCCGGGTGGTGATCAACGAGGCCGTCTGTGAGGGCTGCGGTGATTGCGGCGCCAAGTCGAATTGCCTGTCGGTGCAGCCGGTCGAGACCGAGTTCGGGCGCAAGACCCGCATCGATCAGACCTCGTGCAATACCGACTACAGCTGCTTGGACGGCGACTGCCCCTCGTTCGTGACGGTGGAGGTGGTCCCGGACAAGGGAAAGACCGAGCCGCGCAAGACCGTTGAGCCGCCCGCCGTGGCCGACCCGGGCGTGGACGCACCGCAGCGCACCCAGAACGTGCTGATCGCCGGGATCGGCGGTACCGGCATTGTGACAGTGAACCAGGTGCTGGCCACCGCGGCCCTGCGCGCCGGGTACGAGGTGGAGAGCCTGGACCAGATCGGCCTGAGCCAGAAGGCCGGTCCGGTGCTGTCCCACTTGCGGTTCTCCGCAACGGAATTGGAGCCCGCCAACCGACTCACCCCGGGCAGCGCGGACTGCTTGCTCGCCGTCGACCTGCTCACCGCGACCGATCCGCGCTACCTCCAGTACGGCGATGCGGCGAGCACCGTGGCCGTGGCCTCGACGAGCCAGACCCCGACCGGCGACATGGTCTTCGACAAGTCGGTGGCCTACCCGGAGACGGACACGCTGCTGGATCGGCTTGCCACGGTGACGAATTCGATCAGCTGTTTCGACGCACTCGCGGCGTCGCTGACCCTGTTCGGGAACACGGCGGCGGCCAACTTCCTGATCGTGGGCGCGGCCGTGCAGACCGGCGGACTGCGACTGCCCGTCGCAGCGATCGAGGAGGCCATCGGGATCAACGGTGTCGCGGTGAACGCCACCATCGCGGCGTTCCGGTGGGGGCGAGTCGCCGTCGCCGATCCGGCCGCGTTCGCCGCGGCGGTCGATACGGGGCGGCCACAGCGCACGCAGCCGGTGGCACCCGCGGAGTTGCTGGCGCACACCAGCTTCGAGGGCGAGGTGCGGCGGCTCGTGGAACTGCGAGCGGCTCAGCTGATCGGCTACCAGAACGCGAAGGTGGCACATCGCTACATCGAGACGGTCGAATCCGTGTGGGCGGCAGAGCGTTCTGTCACCGAGCGGACCGATTTCAGCGAGGCGGTCGCGCGCGGGCTGTTCAAGTTCACGGCCTACAAGGACGAGTACGAAGTGGCCCGGCTACTCGTGGACCCGGACTTCCTCGCCGACGTGCAAGCCCAGGTGCCCGGCGGTGAGAAGCTCACCTACAAGTTGCACCCGCCGATGCTGCGCGCACTGGGCCGCGACAAGAAGATCGGGCTCCGTCCGAAATCGCATGTGGCGCTGAAGGTGCTGGCCAAAGGCAAGTTCCTGCGCGGCACCAAGCTCGACCCCTTCGGCTACGCCCACGTCCGCAAGGTCGAGCGGGAACTGCTGGTCCACTACACCGAACTCGTGCGCCGACTGGCCGACGATCTGACCACAGACAACTACGAAACAGCCACGGCGGCAGCCGCACTGACCGATGTGGTGCGCGGCTACGAGGACATCAAACTCGGCAACGTCGAGCTGTACCGCGCCGGGCTACGCGAGCTCGGCATCGAGTCCTGACCGGCACACCGCCGCACGACACCGGACACTCCGCCGCGACTCCCGCGGCTGAGCACATCGCCGCGCCCCGTGGCACCACCACGTCGCCGCACCAGCGGCACAACTGAACCGCCGCTGACCCGCGGCACCACTACCCCGCGCCCCAGGGCACAACCCTGGTCGCGGCAACCGGAAAGGAAATCGACAGTGACCGTTGTGCACACCGAGGCAGGAGTCTTCGGCCGATCGCACGAGTTGAGCGCCCGCGCCCACGAGCAAGTGGTGTTCTGCGAGGACGACAGGTCCGGGCTGAAGGCGATCATCGCCATCCACTCGACCGCGCTCGGCCCCGCCCTCGGCGGTACCCGCTTCTTCCCGTACGCCGACGAATCCGCGGCACTCCAGGACGTGCTGCGCCTGTCATGGGGCATGACCTACAAGGCCGCGGCGGCGGGGGTGGACCTCGGTGGCGGCAAAGCCGTGATCATCGGTGATCCGGCCGTCCACAAGAGCGAGGAATTGCTCGCCGCCTACGCGCGTTTCGTCGAAACCCTGGGCGGGCGCTACATCACCGCCGGTGACGTGGGTACCAACACCGATGATCTGGATGTGATCGGCAGGCACACCCGCCATGTCACCGGCCGCAGTGTCGGCGCGGGCGGCAGCGGTGACAGTGCTCGGCTGACCGCGCTCGGCGTGTTCCACGCGATGCGGGCCGGTGCAGAATTCGCCTGGGGTGCACCGACACTTGCCGGTCGAACGGTCGGCGTGGAGGGCGTCGGCAAGGTCGGCCGCGAACTCACCGCCCTGCTGCTCGCCGACGGCGCCGAGGTCTGTGTGACCGATGTCGACGAGGCGGCGCTGCGGCGGATCGCCGACGAACTGCCCGCCGTACGGCTGCTGTCGGCAGTGTCCACCGCGCCGGTCGACGTCTACGCCCCGTGCGCCATGGGAGCCACGCTCACCGCGGCCGGCGTCGCCACCATCGAGGCGAAGCTGATCTGCGGCGCGGCCAACAACCAACTCGCGACACCCGAGGTCGAGCAGGCGCTCACCGACCGTGGCATCACCTGGGTGCCCGATTTCGTCGCCAATGCCGGTGGCCTCATCCAGGTGGCCGGTGAACTGCGCGCCGCCGCGCCTGCCGAGGTCGAAGCAGAGGTCGCCGACATCTACCCGCGCTGCCGGGAGATCATCGCCGACGCCATCACCGAGGGGATCGGCACCGGTGCCGCCGCCAACCGGTTCGCCGAGCGCCGTCTCGATGCCATTCCGAGGTCGCTCTGATGATGAACAAGAGCGGCCTGTTCCGCACCAAGTCCGTCGAACAGTCGATCCGCGACACCGATGATCCCGATGCCAAGCTCCGCAAGGATCTGACGGCCAAAGACCTGACGATCTTCGGTGTCGCGGTGGTGATCGGCGCCGGCATCTTCACCCTCACCGCGCGCACCGCGGGCACGGTGGCGGGACCGGCGGTCTCGCTGGCCTTCGTCTTCGCCGCGATCGCGTGCGGGCTCACGGCCCTGTGCTACGCGGAGTTCGCCTCGACCGTGCCGGTGGCGGGCAGCGCCTACACCTTCGCCTACGCCACCTTCGGCGAGGTGATCGCCTGGATCATCGGCTGGGATCTGATCCTGGAGTTCGCGCTCGCGGTGTCGGTGGTCGCCAAGGGCTGGTCGCAATACCTCGGCGAAGTGCTCGGATCGTCGGCGCCGGTGGTCCACCTCGGGTCGGTGACCTTCGACTGGGGCGCGGTGCTGATCATCGCGGTGGTCGGCGTGCTGCTCGCTACCGGGACCAAGTTGTCGTCGCGGGTCTCGGCCATCGCCGTCGCGATCAAACTGGGCGTGATCGCCCTGGTACTGGTGGTGGGCGCGACCTACTTCAAGCCGTCGAACCTCACGCCCTACATTCCGCCCGCGCAACCGTCGGAGAAGGCCGAGGGGATGCACCAGTCGCTGTTCGCCTTCCTCACCGGATCCGGTGGCACCAGCTACGGCTGGTACGGCCTGCTCGCCGCGGCCAGCCTGGTGTTCTTCGCCTTCATCGGCTTCGACGTGGTCGCCACCACCGCCGAGGAGACGCGCAACCCGCAGCGCGACGTCCCGCGCGGCATCCTGGCCTCACTGGCGATCGTGACGGTGCTCTACATCGCGGTCTCGGTGGTCCTCACCGGCATGGTGTCCTACACCGAACTCGCCGACGGCAACGCCACGCTCGCCACCGCCTTCGCCATCCACGGCGCGACCTGGGTGAAGAACATCATCGCCATCGGCGCGCTGGCCGGGCTCTCGACCGTGGTGATGGTGATGTTCCTCGGCCAGACCCGGGTGCTGTTCGCCATGGCCCGCGACGGGCTGCTGCCCCGCGGTCTGGCCAAGACCGGCAAGAAGGGCACCCCGGTTCGGCTGACCGTGCTCGTCGGTGTGGTGTGCGCCCTGCTGGCCGGCTTCGTCGATTTCGGCACGCTGGAGGAAATGGTCAATATCGGCACGCTGGTCGCCTTCGTGATGGTGTCGATCGGGGTGCTGGTGCTGCGCCGGACCCGTCCGGAGCTGCCGCGTGGCTTCCGCGTCCCGTTCGTGCCGGTGGTTCCCGTCCTCGGCGCACTGGCCTGCCTGTGGCTGATGGTCAACCTCTCGATCGAGACCTGGCTGCGCTTCGTGATCTGGATGGCCCTCGGTGTCATCGTCTACTTCGCGTACGGCCGCAGACACTCGATCCTCGGCCGGGAACGACCACAGCCCGAGCAACCGGAGTTGACACCGGTCCGCTAGCCCGAAACACGCTGGGCCGTCACCTGCTCGACCAGCGAGCAGGTGACGGCCCAGCGTGCGTCCGCCCCCGCGAGCAGTCACTTTTCACAGCCTGTGGCACTCAGTGCCAGGTCAGGTGAAATAATCCCCTGGACAACCAGGGCAATGCGATGTTGGGAGTACGGCAGTGGAGTTGATCGGTGTAATCGGTGGCGGCACGATGGGCGCGGGGATCGCGGAGGTGTGTGCCAAGGCGGGCAGCTCGGTGCTCGTGCTGGAGACCAAGCCGGAGTTCGCGGAGGCGGCCCAGAACCGGATCGCCACCTCGATCGCCCGTGGCGTCGCCAAGGGCAAGATCACCCAGGACGACGCCGACGCGGTGCTCGCGCGGGTGCGCGTCACCCTGGACATGAACGAGTTCGCCGATCGCGACCTGGTGATCGAGGCCGCACCGGAGATCGAGGCGCTGAAGTACGAGATCTTCGGCAAGCTGGACAAGATCGTCAAGCCCGAGGGCATCCTCGCCACCAACACCTCCTCGATCCCCGTGATCAAGGTGGCCGGGGCGACCGAGCGGCCCGAGCGGGTCGTCGGTGTGCACTTCTTCAACCCCGTCCCGGTGATGCCGCTGGTCGAGATCATCTCGACCCTGGTGACCGCGCCGGAGGCGGCTGTGGCCGTCACCGACTATGTGAAGAACACCCTCGGCAAGATGGCCGTGCAGGCCGGTGACCGCTCCGGGTTCATCGTCAACGCGCTGCTCATCCCCTACCTCTGTTCCGCGATCCGGATGCTCGAGTCGGGCTACGCCACCGCCGAGGACATCGACGCGGCGATGAAGGGCGGCTGCGGCTACCCGATGGGCCCGCTGACGCTGCTCGACACCGTCGGCCTCGACATCGCCCTCGCGGCGTCGGAGTCGCTGTACGCGGAGTTCGCCGAGCCGCACCTCGCCCCGCCCGCGCTGCTGCGCCGGATGGTCGACGCGGGCCGGCTGGGCCGCAAGACCGGGCGTGGGTTCTACGACTACGCGAAGTGATGCTCTGTCCCGCAGGAGCTCGTGCTCCTGCGGGACGGCACGCCCGACCTCACGCGGACGTCAGGTTCTCCGCTTCGGGCTCCGGGAAGAAGCCGATGTCGATGTAGTGGTCGAAGTAGCGGGTGATGACCGTGGCGTCGACCGCGGGGAACTCGATCGGCAGGCCGCGGAACGGTTCGGCGGGAGCCGATTCCACGACGGTCAGCACCGCGGCCGGGTTCGCCTGGGCGATGGCGGCCGCGTAGTTGCCGCTCAGCGCGGATGCCCGAGCCAGGATGGGGTCGGCGTCCGGGCGTTCGGCGGCGGTGGACAGCTGGAGGCCGAATTCCATCGGGTCGATGAAGTCGAACCGGTAACCGCGACCGCGGATCTCCTCGTAGACGACCTGCAGCGGCACCTGCGCACCGGCGGCCCGGAAGATGTTGCCGATGGCCGCGGTCTCGCGTGACCGGCTGACGATCCCCGCCGCGACATGGTCGACCGGGGCCATCTCGATGCCGATCGCTCGCACATCCACGGCCACACCGAGCACCAGCATGGCACGCAACATCGTCCACCAGGCGTCTTCGGCGGGAGCGACGCCCGTGCGGGAATCGCCGGTGATCAAGCCGGGACGGTAGACGGCGATGGGAATGCCACGCTCGATCGCGGTGTGCACGAGCTGCTCGGCGACCCACTTGGTCATCGCGTAACCGGGCAGACCGGCGGGCACACCGTTGTCCTGCGGGATCCCGGCCAGCACCGACAGTGTCGACACATAGTGGATCGGCTTGACCCGGGTGGTGGTCGCCAGCCGCAGCACCTCGGTGGTGCCACCCACATTGGCCGCCCGCATCCGGGCATACGGCTCGAGGTGGTTCACCAGCGCGCCGTTGTGATAGATCGCGTCGGCTCTTGCGGCGAGTTCGGCGAAGCGCAGCGGGTCCATGCCGAGGTTCGGTTGCGCGAGATCGCCTGGGACGCCGACGATTCGGTCGAGGTAGGGCCGCAGGTCGATGCGATACTTCGCGGCCGTCGAGACCACGCGATCCACGGCGCCCGGATCATCGGTAGCGCGGACAAGGCAATGGATGGTCGCGGTGGTCTGCTCGAGCAGTTCGCGCAGCAGGAAGCTGCCGAGGAACCCGGTGGCGCCGGTGAGCAGCAGTGTGGCCGGTTCGCCGGTGCGCTGGGGTGCGCAGCCGGTGAGGTCGATCGACGGATCGAGGACGGCGTCGATCGCCGGATCGGGGCCTGCGGCCGAGGCCGACGACTCGTCGCGCAGGGCCAGTGCCAGGTCGCTGACCAGCGGATAGCTGAACAGCAGGCGCAGCGGCACCTCGATGCCCAGCTGCTCGGCGATGGTGGCGCGCACCCGGATCGCCGCGAGCGAGGTGCCGCCGAGGACGAAGAAGTCGTCGTCGCGGCCGACCCGTGCGAGGTCGAGTACCTCGGCGATGGCCGTGGCGACGATCTGCTCATCGGCGGTGGCCGGTGCCTGGTACTCGCGGATCTCCACGGCGGGCGCGGGCAGCGCCTTGCGGTCGAGCTTGCCGGTCGCGCCGAGCGGGAATTCGTCGAGCACCAGCAGGCGGTGCGGAATCATGTACGGGGGCAACAGGGTTCGGATGGTCGCGAGCACCTCGGCGGTGTCCACGGAAGTATCAAGGGGTGTCACGTAGCCGACGAGCTGTTCGTGGTGCACCGCGACCGCCGCACCAGCGACCGCCGGATGCGTGCGCAGCGCCGCCTCGATCTCACCGGGTTCGATGCGCAGACCGTGCAGTTTGAGCTGAACGTCGGTGCGGCCCAGGTAGGTCAGGTCACCGGACGGGAGTCTGCGCACCAGATCGCCTGTGCGGTACATGCGTTCGCCGACGGGACCGTACGGGTCGGCGACGAATCGTTCCATCGTCTTGTCCGGGCTGCCGAGGTAGCCGCGGGCCAGCTGCGCACCGGCCAGGTACAGCTCGCCGGGCGTGCCGACGGGCACCGGCCGCAGCCGCGCATCGAGGACGTAGGCGCGAGAGTTCCAGTGCGGCACGCCGATCGGGACGGTACCGGCACCCACGTCGGTCACGTCGGCGCCGGTGATCGACACGGTGGCCTCGGTAGGGCCGTACAGGTTGTGCAGTCGGCCCGCGGTGACAGTGGTGAAGCGGTCGATGGTGGCGTTCGGCAGTGCTTCACCGCCGACCCACACCGCCCGCAGCGAACGCAGGGCGCCCGTCGGGGCGGAATCCAGGAGCATCTGCAGTACCGAGGGCACGATGGTGGTGCCGGTAACGCGGTGGCGGGCAATGAGTTCGGCGAGGTAGGCCGGATCGGTGAGTCGCTGCGAGGCGGCGACGATCATGTGCGCGCCTGCCCGCAATGGGGTGGCGAAACCGATCATCGAGGCGTCGAAGGTGAACGGAATCGACTGCAGGACAGTGTCGGACTCCCCCACGCTGTACTCGCCGACCATGAACGCGGCCTGGTTGACGATCGCCGAATGCGGCACGCCGACACCCTTCGGCTTGCCCGTCGAGCCGGACGTGAAGATCACATACGCCAGGTCGAGGGTGTGCAGCGGGCGCAGCCGGTCGGCGTCGGTGAGCCAGGCGTCCGAGAAGGCCGACAGCGCGACCCGGTCCACCGAGACGACCGGCAGCCCATCGGCTTCGATCGCATCGCCGGTGGTGGTCAGCAGGCACACCGGCTGTGCGGCGGCAAGGATGTCGGCACGACGTTCGGCGGGCGAATCGGGATCGAGTGGCACGTAGGCACCACCGGCCGCGAAGACCGCGTACATGGCGACGACGAGATCGATCGAGGGCCGAATCGCCACGCCCACCGTGCTTCCGGGGCCGACACCGTCGGCGACGAGCAGCCGGGCCAGTCGGTTGACGCGGCGGGCCAGCTCGCCGTAGCTCAGCGTGACCTCGCCGAAGGTGACCGCGGGCGCGTCCGGTCGATGCTGCGCGCGGGCTTGGAATTCGTCGAGCAACGTCGAGTCCGCGACCAGGCGGAGCTCGCCCGACGGCTCGGTCAGCTCGTCCGCGGTGAGCAACGGCAGGTCACCGACGGGCCGGTGCGGTGCGGCGACGGCCGCGGTCAGCAGCCCGGCCAGGCGCGCGCCGAGCGTCGCCATGGTCGAGGCGTCGAACAGGTCGGTGGCGTAGCGCCAGGAGCAGCGCAGACCGGCGGGCCCGTCGCCGTCCTCGAGCGGAACGACGGTGAGCTGCAGGTCGACGGGCGCGGCTTCCTCGCCCAGATCGACCGCCGACAGCGTCAACTCGGGCAGTTCGAGGCGCGTGGCGCCGAAGTTCTGGAACGACAACGCCACCTGGTACAGCGGGTGGTGGGCCTGGGTGCGCGGCGGATCCAGTTCGGCGACAAGACGTTCGAACGGCACATCGGCATGGGCGAAGGCGGCCAGATCGATATCGCGGACCCGATCCAGCAGGGCCGCGAAGGATTCGGCGGCGTCGACGCGGGTGCGCAGGACGACGGTGTTGACGAACATGCCGACGAGATCGTCGAGCTCGGGTTCACCGCGGCCGGCGACGGGAGCGCCGACGGTGACATCGTCGGTGCCTGCGACCCGCGCCAGCAGCACCGACAGCGCGGCCCGCACCACCATGAACAGTGAGGCGTTGTGTTCGCGTGCGAGGGCTTCCAGTGCGGTGTGCACCTGCGCGGAGACAGCGAAGTCCTGTGCGGCACCCCGGGTGCCCGCGACCGGTGGGCGCGGCCGGTCGGTGGGAAGCTCGAGCAGGGCGGGGGCACCGGCGAGCGCGGTGCGCCAGAACGCGAGCTGCTCGGCCAGCAGCGAGCCGGGATCGTCTGCCGCGCCGAGCATTTCCTGCTGCCAGAGCGTGTAGTCCGCGTACTGCACGGGCAACGGTGCCCAGCCCGGCGCCGCACCGGCGGCACGAGCGGCGTAGGCGGTCATCAGATCGCGAGTCAGCGGGCCGAGCGAGAAGCCGTCGGTGGCGATGTGGTGCACGACCACCGCGAGCACGTGGTCGGTCGCGGAGAGCTGGAACACGGCCGCGCGCACGGGAACCCGCCGGCACACATCGAACCCGCCGAGCGTCAGCCGGGCCAGTTCGCGCGGCAGGTCGGATTCGGTGATCGGGTCGACCATCACGTCGAGACCCGCCTGGGCCACGGGCAGGACCTGCTGGAAGCCCGCGCCGCCGTGCTCGGGGTACACCGTGCGCAGCACCTCGTGCCGTTCGAGCACGTCATCGAGGGCGGCGGTGAGCGCGGCGGTGTCGAGCGGGCCGGACAGACGCAGCGCGACCGGGATGTTGTAGGCACTGGATTCGGGATCGAGTCGCGCCATGAACCACATGCGCTGCTGGGCGAGCGAAAGCGGAACGTGCGCACCACGTTCGCGCCGGGTCAGCGGCACGCGCACCGACGCGGCACCGACCAGCGCGTCGAGGGCGATCGCCAGCTCTGCCACCGTGCCGTGCTCGAACACGGTGCGTGCGGGTACCCGCACACCGGCCGCGGCACCGAGGCGACCGGCCAGCTGAGTGGCCAGCAGCGAGTTGCCACCGAGGGCGAAGAAGTCGTCGCCGCGCCCGATCAGGTCCGCGCCGAGCAGCTCGGCGAAGACCGCCGCCACCGTGCGTTCGGTGTCACCGCGAGGTTCCTCGAACTCGCGCGCGACGAGTTCCGGCGCGGGCAGCGCCCGGTGATCGAGCTTGCCGACCGGCGTCAACGGCACCTCGTCGAGCCCGACGATCGCGGCGGGCACCGCGTGCTGGGGCAGATGCCGCTCGGCCAGCCGGGTCAGCGCCGCGGTGTCGATCGTGGCACCCGCGGCCGCGACGACATAGGAGACGAGCGCGCTCTCGCCGCTGGGCAGCGTCCGGATGAGCGTGGCGGAGAAACGGACCGTGTCGTCGGCGGCGAACAGTGCGTCGATCTCGCCGAGTTCGATGCGGAAGCCACGCAGTTTCACCTGCGCGTCGGTGCGGCCGAGGAATTTCAGGCCGAACCCGCCGGGCACCGGCACCCATTGCACCAGGTCACCGGTGCGGTAGAGCCTGCCGCGGCCGAGCGGGTCGGCGACGAACCGGCTCGCGGTGAGCCCGGCCCGGTCGTGATAGCCGCGGGCCAGACCCTCGCCGGCGAGGTAGAGCTCGCCGGGCACGCGGTCCGGAACCGGACGCAGCCGGGCATCGAGGACCAGCGCCGTCATCCCGGGGATCGTGTCGCCCATGGTGATCACGTCGTCGGCGGTCAGTCGATCGCTCATCGCGCAGACGATGGTGGTCTCGGTCGGGCCGTACACGTTGAAGAACGCGCGGCCCGGCGCCCACTGGGCGATCAGCTCGGGCGGATAGGCCTCGCCACCGACTGCGAGTGCGGCCAGTTCGGGCAGCGCCGCCGCGTCGAGTCCGGCCAGCGCCGCGGGCGTGATGAAGGCATGGGTCACGCGTTCGGCGCGCAGCAGTCCGGTCAGTTCGTCGCCGCCGTAGACATCGGGCGGCGCGATGACCATGGTCGCGCTCGCCCCGATCGCGAGCAGCATTTCCAGCATGCTGGCGTCGAAGCTGGGCGAGGCGAAGTGCAGCGTGCGCGAATCGGCGGTGATGCCGAAGCGGCGGACCTGCTCGGCACACAGACCGGCCAGGCCGGTGTGGGTGACCGCGACGCCCTTGGGGACGCCGGTCGAGCCGGAGGTGTAGATGATGTAGGCGAGATCGTCCGGGGAGAGCCTGCGAACACGTTCGCCCGCGGTCACGGGTTCGTCCGACATCGCGGCCGACTCGGCACCGAACTCGTCGGAATCGATGCGGAGCCACTGGATCCCAGCGTCGAGCCGGGCGGCGTCCGCCACCTTGGCCAGCCCGAACGCGGCACCGGAATCGGCGAGCATATGGGCGACACGTTCGGCCGGGTAGCGCGGATCGACGGGCACGAAGGTGACGCCCGCCTTGGCCGATGCCCAGACCGCGACCACGGACTCGATCGAACGGGTGAGCGCGAGGACGAAACGGTCACCGGGACCGAGGCCGCGCGCGATCAGCACCCTGGCCAGGCGCGAGGACCACTGGTCGAGTTCGGTGTAGGTGAGGGTCTGCCCGTCGAATCGCAGCGCGGGCGCCTCTGGAGCACGCTCGACGGCGGCCAGCAGGAGCCGCGGCAGCGTGGACGACACGGGCGCACGACGATGTCGGCGTGCGGCGCGTCGGCGGACGCCAGAAGCTTGCTCTGTCACCGGAATGGCTTCCCTTCACCATGGATCACCCATGCGATCGCACATCTAAAACGTCGCCTGGACTCTCGGCTACACGGGGTATCGGAAAAATCCTGCGTGACGGTACCGCAAATATCTCATCAATTTCGGCGCAGTGGCAATTTCACAGTTTCACCGCACACACCACTGGGTATAGCCGACTGGCCAGTTTGTTACACAGCTCATACGCAGGTCATACGCAGGGCGAACAACATTCGAGCGGACGCGAGATTTTCACATTCACCCGACACGCCTCCGCGACACCGAACTTCGCATCCGTGACGTTTCGCCCGGCGCATACGAAAGAACCGGAGACCGCGAACGCGGCCTCCGGTTCTCGACGATTGCGCCCGAGGGCGGTTACCAGGCAGTAGCCCTTGCCGGGCGGCGAACCTGCTCCTGCTCCCCCATCGAGGGGTCCTGCACGCGGGTGTTGCCCGCTTCGATCCACTGGGTGTCGGCCACGCCGTGGCGGGAACGGTCGGTGCCGCGCACCGCCGACTCGCAGCGCCGGGCAAGGTCCCGGCGATCCGGGCCGGGCTGTTCGAGCGGCTCGAGCACGATCTCGGCGATCATGCCCTTACTGCGCAGCACCCGCTTCGCGGAATCGGCGAAGGTGTCGGTGCCGACGAAACCCGGTACGGTGCACGGCATTCCGTCGCTGTCCAGGTAGCGCAGACGCACCGGCTGGACTGGGGTGGCGGTATCGACGGCGGCCTGGAACATGGCGGGCCGCATCGAGCCGTAGGCCCGGCCACACCATGTGGTGCCCTCGGGGAAGACCACGATCCGGTTACCGGAGGACAGCCGATCCGCCACCTGCCCGACCACGCCGGGCAGTTCGCGCAGTCGCGCCCGCTCGATCGGGATGACGCGAGTGAGCTTCGCGAGTTTGCCCAGCAGCGGCCATTCGACCATGTCGGCACGGGCGACGAAGCTGACCGGCTGCACCGCGGCCAGCGTCACCACATCCGCCCAGCCGATGTGCCCGGCCACGATCATCACCGCGGTGCCCGTGTCGGCGAAGCCCTCCGCCGAGGCGCCCTGTTCGGGCGAGCGGTTGTCGATGATGCGCAACCGCATCCCGAGGCAACCCAGTGCCGCCCTGGCGTAGCGGCGCTGCACCTGCTCACGCCGCGACTTCGGGGTGGCCATGGTCAGCACCGGGAAGCTGAGCACCAGTCCGGCGATGCCGGCCAGGCGAGCGAACATCCTGGCGGTGCCGACCTCGTCGATCGGCTCGATGCAGCCGGACCCACAGGGGCTCGACGGCATCCACGAATGAGAGTGAGTTGCGAGCGGCGCGTCGAACACCATGGGTTTACTTCCCGTCGAAATTGGCGGCCGCGCTCTGCAGCCGCTCCAGGTACCGGGTGTTGATGGTTTCCATGCCGAGCAGCGCGACGAAGTCGGCGACGGCGAAATCGGGGTCGTGGGCAGGCTCGCCGCAGATCTCGGCGCCGAGGCGCAGGTAGCCGCGCAGCAGCGGCGGCATCTTGGGACGGCTCGGCGGGGTCATCTGATCGAGGGAGAGCCCGTCGACGACGACCGGGTTGTGCGGGTGCACGCGACGCTCCGGGTCGCAGGCGTGGCGGCCGAGGAGCTGGTCGCGCACGCCGCGCACGTTCACCCCGGCCGGATCGGTGGGCGAATCTTGCATCGGCACCGACACGCAGCCCATCACCCAGTCGTAGCCGGTGAGCTGGATGTAGTGCAGGATGCCCGCCCACATGAGGGTGAGCACCGAGCCGTTGCGGTGATCTGGCACCACGCAGGCGCGGCCCATCTCGACGATCCGGTGACCGGTGGGATCGAGCTGGGTCAGATCGAACTCGGTGGCGGTGTAGTAGCCACCCGCCGCGTTGACCTTGTCCGGCGGCAGCATGCGGTAGCAGCCGACGAACTGTTCGGAGAACTCGTCGCGAACCAGCAGGTGGTCGCAGTGCACGTCGAACTTGTCGGCATCGAGGCCGGTGGCGTTCTCGGGCATCTGAAAACCGGGTTCGGAGGCGAACACCTGGTAGCGCAGACGCTGCGCGGCTTCTCGGTGCTCGGCATCAGACGCGACGACCAAGGAGTACCGAGATTTCCCCACCCCGGAGTCCGGCGCCGGGGCGGTCAACACGGACGAAATTGTCATACTGCTGATGAAGCCAGTCCGAGCTGGCATCGGAGCGACGCTCCAGTGTCGTGTCGATGCCCGTTCGGTGAACGAGATGGGAGTCACACCGGACGTTCACCGAGCCGCTGCCAATCGTTCGCCCACCTGCGGGTTTCTAGCCGAACACAAGCGATTTCGGCGCTGAACCCGGTTCGCGATCGTGTATTTCGGGCGTTGCGAGACGCAAGATCGGCCCGCCGATTCCTCGGTGGGCCGATCTGTCGACACGCTCAGGCGGCGGTGCGTTCCTCGCCGGTCGACTCGGCGTCGGCGCGCTGGGCCTTCGCGGCCTGGGTCCGCGGGATCTCGGCGCGGTCGGCGTCGTCGAAGCCGGGCCGCGCCGTCCCGATGAACGCGACCAGCCACCCCGCCACCGCGGCGAAGCGGTTGCGGAAGCCGACCAGGTACATCAGGTGCACGGCCAGCCACATCGCCCAGGCGATGGTGCCCTTGAAGGTGATGCGTTCGTTGAGCTTCACCACCGCGCTGAAGCGGCTGATCACAGCCATGCTGCCCTTGTCCCAATAGACGAACGGCGTGCCCGCGTCCTTCTTGCGACGGATGATGTCGGCGGCGTGGCGGCCCTCCTGCATGGCGACCGGCGACTGGCCGGGGTAGCCGTTGAGCGAGGTCATGTCGCCGATGGCGTAGATGTCGGCGTGGCCGCCGACGGTGAGGTCGGGGTTGATCAGGATCCGGCCCGCGCGGTCGGTCTCGGCGCCGGTGGCCTCGGCCAGCAGGGTCGCGAAACCGCCGACCTGCACGCCCGCCGACCAGACCACGGTCTCGGCGGCGATCCGGCGCTCCATGCCCTCTTTGTCCTTGACCGTCACCTTGCCCTCTTCGATATCGGTGACGAAGGTGCCGAGCAGCACCTCTACGCCGCTGTCGGTGAGCGAGCGCTTCGCGTATTCCGAGAGCCCACCGCCGAAGGGCGGTAGCACCTCACCGGCGCCCTCGACCAGGGTCACCGAAACCTGCTGGTGGAAGTGCCTCTTCGCGAGTTCCTTGATCTGGCCGGCCACCTCGACGCCGGTCGCGCCCGCGCCGACCACCACGAAGCTGAGCAGCTTGTGCCTGGTGACCTCGTCGGCGCCATCGGCCAGGGCGAACACGTGGGCGATCTGATCGCGCAGGCGCTGGGCGTCGTCGATGGTCTTGAGCGAGTAGGTCTTCTCGGCGAAGTCGTCGCGGCCGAAGTAGCTCTGGCTGGCGCCGGTGGCGGCGATCAGCGAGGCGTAGGCGATCTGCCGGGGGCCGTCGGCGGTCTCGTAGGTGAGGACCGCGTTGTCGGCGTCGATTCCGGTGACCTTGCCGAGGCGGACGTCGATCTCGGGGTGGCGGCGCAGTACGTTCTTGATCGGCGGCGCGATCTCCTCGGGCGCGAGCACGCCGGTCGCCACCTGGTAGAGCAGCGGCTGGAACAAGTGTTCGGGCGTGCTCGAGATCAGCACGACACCGACTCGTGACTTGGCCAGTTGCTTGGCTGCGGCCAGGCCACCGAAGCCCGAGCCGACGATGACGACATCTGTGTGTTCCATGATCACTCGCTCCAAGATCGCGTTCCAGATCGGTAATAAGTCCTTTCCTATGAGTAAACGCGATGCGGAACGTAGATGTTTCCACTGCCTGGGCGCATAATAAAGATGACTCTTATCTGTATGACTAATAAATGGGAGGTACCTGGTGGAACTTCGACAGTTGGCCTACTTCGTGGCCGTCTGCGAGGAGCTCAGTTTCAGCCGCGCGGCCAACCGCTGCTTCATCTCCCAATCCGCGATCAGCCATCAGATCGCGAGACTGGAACGTGACCTCGGCGCGCAACTGTTCGAGCGCACCACTCGCGCCGTCGTCCCCACCGACGCGACCCTGCGGCTGCTGCCACTGGCCAAGCAGATGCTGAGTCTGGAGTCGGCGATCCGCGCCGCCGTGCGTACCACCGGACCGCGCATTCGCCTGGCCGCCAATATGTCGTTCGCCGCGCCTGCGCTGTCGGCGATCGCCACCGCCCGGTCCGCGCACCCCGACGCCGAGATCGAGTACGTGATCAAACCGTTCCGGCAGCGGATCACGGCGGTGGCCGACGGTGACTGCGATCTGGCGCTGATCCGCGGCAGCGTCGACCAGCCCGGTCTCGCGGTGGAACAGCTGTGGGTCGAGGACCTGGTGATCGCCATCTCGAGCAGTCATCCGCTGGCCGAACGCGGCGCGGTCACCCTCGCCGATCTGAGCCCCTATCCCCTGCTGCTCCCACCCGAACAGGAACAGGTGTTATTGCACACACTGATCCGCTCGGCCTTCGCCGACCTCCCGACCGGCCCCACCTTCGGCCCGCCGATCCCGCCCGACCACACCGCCACGATGGAGCTGCTCAACCGCCCCGAGTCCTGGACCATCCTCTACGAGGGACCGACCAAGGGCCTGCTCACCCTCGACCTCACCGACCATCGTCTGCGCATCCCGGTGTCGGCCGTCCTGCGCGAGGACGCCCGCGAGAATCCGATCGTGCGGACTCTGCTGGATGCCCTGCACCACTGAAGCCGCGACGCTACGGCTGGCCCGTCATCGCCAGCGGTGCGCGCGCAATGCCTTGCGGTATCGGATCCAGTGCCCGGTCGACGAGGAGGCCGCGCAGCCGACCATCGCCGCCGCGAGGATGAACACCGCGCTCGCCGCCGCGGTCCCGCCGTAGACCCCGCCTATCGCGGAGCCGATGACCGCGAACAGCGCGAAGAGCCCGACGAGCACCGCCGTGATGATCGAGATGACACGACCGGCGGTGCGCGCGCAGAGCAGCAAGATGCCGCCGCTGCCGGTGAAAGCGACGACGACGGTGAGAATCGCGATCGCGATGAACGACCCGGTCGGGTCGTCGCCCTTGCTGATCTCCTCGAGCGTTTCGGTGATGCCGTAGATCAGGAAGGCCAAGATCGAGAGACTGAGCAGCAGCGTCACACCGCCTGCGAAGATCGCGGCGCCCTTGGACGGCTCGGGGCCACCCACCGGCTGATACCACGGACTTCCGACCGCCATCTGCCTGAGCGGATCACTGACCGGCGCACCGTATTCCGCTCGCCCCCAGACCTGCTGCTGCACGTGGCCACCGGAGCCGTGCGCCTGCTGCGCAGGATCGACCCACGCCTGTTGCGGGTGCCCACCGGAGCCGTGCCCCTGTCGTGCGGGATCGGTCCACGGTCGCTGCGCGTGTTCGCCGGATCCCGCCCCTTGGCGCACGGGGTCGGTCCACGGCCTGCGCACGGTGGGCGCGGCGACATGCCTGCCCTCGAGCGCGTCCCGGACCGCATCGGTGAATTCTGTCGCGCTGCCGAACCTCTCGTCGCGGCGCTTGGCCATCGCATGGGCGATGACGCCGTCGAGCGCGGGCGGCAGATCGGTTCGGACCGTGGTGAGTCGCGGCACCGGTTGCGACAGGTGTCCGGCGACCACCTGGCCGGGGTTGGTCGCGGTGTAGGGCGGGTGCCCGGCGTACATGGCGAACAGCGTGCAGGCCAGCGAGTACTGGTCGCTGCGGTGGTCGACGATCTCGCCGGAGAGCTGTTCGGGTGAGGCGTAGGCGAGGGTGGCGGTGAACGTGCCCGTCGCCGTGAGCTGGGTGTTGGCGGTGGCGACCCGCGCGATCCCGAAATCGGTGAGTACCGCACGGATCTCGCGGCCGTGTTCGGGATCGGCGATCAGGATATTGCCCGGCTTCACGTCGCGGTGCAGGACGCCGTGCCGGTTGGCGTAGTCGAGTGCCGATGCCGTCTCGCCGATCAGGCGCGCGGTGATTGCAGGCTCGTGCGCGTGCGAATCCCAAGTCGCGGCGTCGGTTCCGCGGATGACCTGCATCGCGATCCACAGGTACCCGTCGTCGCTGCCGCGGTCGTACACCCCGACGATGCTCGGATGGTCCAGCTGCGCAACGACATCGGCTTCCCGTTCGAACCGCCGCTGCAATTCCTGATCAGCCGTGAACTCCCGGTTCAGCAGCTTGAGCGCGACACTGCGCGGCAGCCGCGGATGCCTGGCGAGGTAGACGGTCCCCATCCCGCCATGTCCCAGCACACCTTCCACCTGGTACCCAGCGAAATCCGCCCCCGCCTGCAGCACAACCACTCCTCACTGTCCCCACTCGCAGATCGCACGCTACTCGTGTCCCCCTCGTTCGACCATAGCCCGCGGCCGGGGACAGCGTCAGGGGCGAACGGGCCGATCCAGCGGTGCGTCGACCAAGGCATGCGCCACGGCGGTATGCAACGTGAGCATGTCGTCGTCCTCGTCGTCGATCGCCCACCCCATCTCGTCCACGGCTCGCACCATGGCCCAGCCACGGGCTCGATCGGGGTCCACACCCAGTTCCGCGGCGGTGGCGGTCACGACAGCGTTCGCGTGTTCTCGCGTCGGATTCGACTGGATCTGGATCATGAGCAGGAAGCCCGCGTCGAAGGCGGCCTCACCGAGGCAGGGTTTGGGGTCGATCAGCAACCATGGTTCACGTTCGGCGGCAACGATATTGCCGAGATGGGTGTCGCGGTTGACGATCAGCAAGGGTCCGTCCGGCTCCGCCAGCGCGCTGCACCAGTGGTCGACACGACTGCGCAGCTGGTCCGAAAGCAGTTCGGCCAATTCCGAATCCGGCTCATCGAGCCGCTCACGAAGTCCGGCGACGATCTCGGTGGCCGAGGGAAACGGCGGAAAGCCCTCGGGCACCGTGGTGAGCGGTCGCCGCAGCCGGCGGTACAGCCCACACGCGAACGCGACCTTCTCCGCGTTCTCCGGTCGCCCCTCTAGACTCGGAAACCCCGGCTGGTTCAGCAATTCCGTACCGGGACGCGCCCATTCGAGCAGCATCGCACCGCTGGCATGGTCGAAGTCGAGCAGCCGGACAGCCCCGTCACCCGCGTAGACGTGCAGCGCGGTGGCCTCGGCAAGGTTCTCCTCGTCCACCATCGGCACCTTCAACACCGCCCACGACCCATCCGCACGTTGCGCGGCCGCCACATAGGCATGAGTGCCGCCCCGAAACGGCGCGGAAAACCCCGACAACCCCCAGCGCGCCGCCAAACCCGCCACCACGCCGGGCAATCCATCGATCCACCGCGCCCCGGCCTGCCCGAACACCTCCCGGACCGTCTCCTCGACCTCGTCCGGCAACACCACAGTTCCCAACGACATCAGCCCAGCCTGCCGACCCCGACCACACAGGTCAAACACCAGGGCAATCGGATGTCGCCGAGCTCGCGGAAGACCGCTAGACAAACCCCTTCTCGACGAGCTCGAACCCGTCCGGACGCACGCGATGTCGCTCGCCCGAGCCGCCTGCCACCCGACACCAGCTTTCGACGATCAGTTCATCGGCGTCGGGAGCGAAGGTGATCGAGAAGCCGCCGTACATCCCGGGGATCGGACACCACATGACCGCCGCTGGGTATTCGAGGAGAGGGCCGACCTGCGGCGTGCGGATGCGATGTTCCCGGCACAGGTCGAGCACGCGACCGTAGATCACCGCTTGCAGTTGGGATTCGAGCTGGGCGACAGTGGTTTCGGAGGTCTCGCGCACCAACTCGGGTACCAACAGCGCCGAGAGATGATCGTTGCCGCGAGCTGCCGCGATATCCGCAGGCGTCTGATCATCGGCAGTCCGGAGTGTGCGCCATGCGCCGAAAGCCAACAGCCGCTTCACCACCGACTCAGGCGCGCCCAACCAGGCCGCCTGATGTAGTGGAGCGAACAGCGAAGAACCCCCTACCCTGACCGCGTTGACACGGTTGTCACCCGCGACCAGGCCGAAGACCGCCTCCCAATCACCGACCTTCGCCGCATCGGCCAGCCTGTCGCGGAGATCCAACCCGTTCTCGTTGTGGGACTTACGGTTGTTCAGTCCCAGCCACATCAACTGCACGGCGTCAGTCTAGTGAGCAGGCTCCTGCACCGCGATGCCGTTACGTGCACCTCGCCGACAGCGCTGCGCACATCAGAGGGTCCATGCAGACCAGCGGATCTCGATCGTCGGCACAAACACCAACGGCCCGCGAAACCGGTCTGCGCTGGCGCAGGAACAGGTTTCGCGGGCCGAGATCAACTCAACCGGGTGGCGATCAGCCCTTGTGGGACTTCACGGCTTCGGTCAGCTGCGGGGAGACGTTGAACAGGTCGCCCACGATGCCGTAGTCGGCGATCTCGAAGATGGGTGCTTCTTCGTCCTTGTTGACAGCGACGATCGTCTTCGAGGTCTGCATGCCGGCGCGGTGCTGGATGGCGCCGGAGATGCCGAGGGCGATGTAGAGCTGGGGGGAGACGGTCTTGCCGGTCTGACCCACCTGGAACTGGCCCGGGTAGTAGCCCGAGTCGACGGCGGCGCGCGAGGCGCCGACAGCGGCACCCAGCGAGTCGGCCAGCGCCTCGACGACCGAGAAGTTGTCGGCGGAACCGACACCGCGGCCACCGGAGACGACAATGCTCGCCTCGGTGAGTTCGGGGCGGTCGCCACCGACGATCGGGTCACGCGAGACGACCTTCACGACGCCGTCTTCCTGCGCCGGAACCTCGACGACGACCTGCTCGCCCGCACCGGCCTGCGGAGCGGCCTCGATGGCACCCGGACGGATCGAGATCACCGGCAGGTCGCCGGTGGCCTTGGCCTCGACGGTGAACGCGCCACCGAAGATGGAGTGCACGACCGAACCGTCGGCGTTGACGCCGATGACGTCGACGAGCAGACCGGAGCCGATGCGCGCGGCAAGGCGGCCCGACACCTCCTTGCCCTCGGCGGTGGCGGCGACCAGCACGGCGGCCGGTGCGGCGGACTCGGCCAGACCGGCGAGCACGTCGACCTTCGGGGTGACCAGGAAGCCTTCGATGTCGTCGGACTCGGCGACATAGATCTTCTCGGCGCCACCGGCGGCCAGCGCGGCGGCCAGCTTGTCGGCGGTACCGGCCGGGCCGGTGACGACGGCGGCAGGCTCGCCCAGCGTGCGGGCGGCGGTGAGCAGTTCGGTGCTGACCTTCTTCACGGCACCGTCGGCGTGCTCGATGAGCACAAGTACTTCAGCCATTAGTTCTTTCTCCTTGGAAGTCTCGGACGGCGCCGGATCAGATGATCTTCTGACCGATGAGGTAGGACGCGATCTGGTTGCCGCCCTCGCCCTCGTCCGCGATCTTCTCGCCCGCGGTGCGAGCCGGCTTCGGGGTGGCACCGGTGACCTGGGTGCCCGCGTTGGCGACACCGACGGTCTCCGGGTCGACGCCCAGATCAGCCAGGGTGAAGACCAGAACTTCCTTCTTCTTCGCGGCCATGATGCCCTTGAAGGAGGGGAAGCGAGGCTCGTTGATCTTCTCGGTGACCGAGACGATCGCAGGCAGGGACGCCTCGAGCTTGAAGACACCTTCGTCGGTCTCCCGCTCGCCGGTGATCTTGTCGCCGTCGACGGTGAGCTTGCGCAGGTGCGTCAGCTGCGGGATGCCGATGTACTCCGCGATGATCGCGGGCACGGCACCTGCGCGGCCGTCGGTGGCCTCGTTACCGGCGATGACCAGCTCGACACCCTCGACCTGGCCGAGCGCGGCGGCCAGCACGTAGGCGGTCTGCACGGCGTCGGAGCCGTGGATCGCCGGGTCGTTGATGTGGATGGCCTTGTCGGCGCCCATGGACAGCGCCTTGCGGATGGCCTCGTTGGCGCGGTCGGGACCGGCGGCCAGCACGGTGACCTCGCCGCCCTGGGCCTCCTTGATCAGCAGCGCTTCCTCGACGGCGCGCTCGTTGATCTCGTCGAGGACCGCGTCGGCAGCCTCGCGATCGAGGGTGTAGTCACCATCGGTCAGCTTGCGCTCGGACCAGGTGTCGGGGACCTGCTTGATGAGTACGACGATGTTCGGCATCGGTCTTCGTCGACCTCCTTCTGGGGACACGTGTGTGGTGGGGCCGCACGAGCTCAGCCGTACGTCCGTGTGAGATATCTAGCTCAGATCGGAACACTACCCTACGCTAAGTTACTCGTGGGTAACCTACCTGCGCAAGAGGTCCCTGACTCCTGCGTGAACCGGCGGTACCAGTAACCTCGGAGCAATGAGCGAGGCTGTGATCCCTGCCGCACCCGTGGCCGCAACACATGAACCACTGCCGTTGACCGGCGAGCGGACGGTGCCCGGCATCGCCGAGGAGAACTACTGGTTCCGCCGGCACGAGATCGCCTATGCCCGCCTGCTCGACCGATGCACCGACAAGATCGTGCTGGAGGCGGGTTCGGGCGAAGGCTACGGCGCCGACATGATCGCGGGCGTCGCCCGGCGTGTCACCGGTGTGGACTACGACGACGGCGCCGTCGCGCATGTGCGCGCGCGCTACCCCCGCGTGGAGATGATCCAGGGCAACCTCGCCGCCCTGCCCCTCGATGACGAATCCGTCGACGTCGTGGTGAACTTCCAGGTCATCGAACACCTCTGGGACCAGGCACAATTCCTGCGCGAATGCCTGCGCGTGCTCCGCCCCGGCGGGGTGCTGCTGATCAGCACGCCGAACCGGATCACCTTCTCCCCCGGTCGCGATACCCCCCTCAATCCGTTCCACACCCGCGAGCTCAACGCGGCCGAGCTGACCGAACTGCTCGTCGATGCCGGGTTCACCGTCGCCGAGATGCTCGGCGTGCACCACGGCGCGAACCTGAAAGCGTTGGACGCCAAGCACGGTGGATCGTTCATCGACGCCCAGATCGAGCGCGCGCTGGCCGGTGAGCCGTGGCCCGCCGACCTCACCGCCGACGTCGCCGCCGTCACCATCGACGATTTCGACCTGCGCGAAGGCGATATCGACGCGAGCCTGGACCTGGTCGCGATCGCCGAAAAGGCACCACGTTGACCGATTCCCGCTCCGCCGTGCCGGGCCAGTTCACGCTGGTCCTGCACTCCCACTTGCCGTGGCTCGCCCATCACGGGCGCTGGCCGGTCGGCGAGGAATGGCTCTACCAGTCCTGGGCCGCGTCGTACCTGCCGCTGGTTCGGGCACTGAAAAATCTTGCCGCCGAAGGACGTTCGCACCTGCTGAGCCTCGGCATCACGCCCGTGCTCGCCGCGCAGCTCGACGATCCGCACTGCCTCGCGGGCATGCATCACTGGCTGGGCAACTGGCAGTTGCGCGCCGACGAGGCGTCGATGTCGGGAAATGTGGCGCTGGGCCGTCACGAACATCGGCTCGCCGCAACAGCTCTGGCCGATTTCGAACAGAACTGGCAGCACGGCGGTTCGCCGGTATGGCGTTCGCTGATCGACGCCGATGCGATCGAACTGCTCGGCGGACCGCTGGCGCACCCGTTCCAGCCGCTGCTCGACCCACGCCTGCGCCAGTTCCAGCTCACCGAAGGCCTGGCCGACGCGGGACTGCGCTGGGGCACCACGCCGACGGGCATCTGGGCACCCGAATGCGGCTACACCCCCGGCATGGAACGGGGTTACGACGCCGCGGGCATCACCCACTTCATGGTCGACGGTCCGTCACTGCGCGGTGACACCTCGCTCGGCAGGCCGGTGCGCGATTCCGAGGTTGTCGCCTTCGGGCGCGACCTGGCCGTGAGTTACCGGGTCTGGTCGCCGAAACAGGGCTACCCCGGCCAGAGCGCCTACCGTGATTTCCACCACTACGACCACGCGACCGGGCTCAAACCCTCACGTGTCACCGGCAAAACCGTCGACGGTCCTGACAAGGCCCCTTACGATCCGGAATTGGCGGCCGAGGCGGTCACCCGCGACGTCGCCGACTTCGTCGAAACGGTCCGCACCCGGCTGATCGAGGAGTCCGCGCGAATCGGCAGGCCCGCCCTCGTGGTGGCCGCGTTCGACACCGAACTGTTCGGGCACTGGTGGCACGAAGGGCCGCAGTGGCTGGAGCAGGTCCTGCGTGCGCTGCCCGAAGCGGGCGTGAACGTCGGCACCCTCGCTGACGCCCGCGAAAACGGCTTCGTCGGAGAACCCGTGCAGCTCAACGACTCCTCGTGGGGTTCGGGCAAGGACTGGCGGGTGTGGGCGGGCGACCAGGTCGCCGACCTCGTCGAGCTCAACGCCGACATCGTTCGCCTGGCGCTGGACACCCTCGACAAGGTGCGCCGCGACGGATCCCTGCGCGATCCGGTCGCCGATCAGTTGCTGCGTGAGGCGATTCTCACGGTGTCCAGCGACTGGGCGTTCATGGTCAGCAAGGACTCCGCCGCCGGGTACGCCCGCGACCGGGCCCACGAACACGCGCACGCCGTCCGCGAGCTCGCCGAGGCGATCGGCGCCGGACAGTTCGCCAAAGCGACCCGTCTCGCGGCAGGATGGGCGATGGCCGACGGATTCTTCCCTGGTCTGGACGCGCGGCGGTTGCCGACCGCTGTCCCGTCGGCCGCCGCTGAAGGATCCGCATGAAGATTTTGATGGTGTCGTGGGAGTACCCGCCGGTCGTGGTCGGTGGGCTCGGTCGGCATGTGCATCACCTGGCCGTCGAGCTGGCCGCGGCCGGTCACGAGGTCGTCGTCCTGGCACGCCGGCCCACGGGCACCGATTCGGTCACCCATCCCACGCACTCCTACATCGCCGACGGCGTGCTCGTCGTCGCGGTGGCCGAGGACCCGCCGTGCTTCGACTTCGGCGAGGACATGCTCGCCTGGACCCTTGCCATGGGGCACGCGATGGTCCGTGCCGGGGTGGCACTGGGCAAGCCTGGCGTCGGAGAGGGCTGGACGCCCGATGTGGTGCACGCGCACGACTGGCTCGTCGCGCACCCGTCGATCGCGCTCGCGGAATATTACGACGTGCCGCTGGTCTCGACGATCCACGCCACCGAGGCCGGGCGGCACAGTGGCTGGGTGTCGGGCCGGGTCAACAAGCAGGTCCACTCGGTCGAGTGGTGGCTGACCAACGAATCCGATCAGCTCATCACCTGCTCGACGTCCATGCAGGACGAAGTCGAACGACTCTACGGTCCGGAGCTGGCCCCGATCACGGTGATCCGCAACGGTATCGACGTCGGCTCGTGGACCTTCCGTCCGCGCGCACCTCGCTCGGGCCCGCCTCGACTGCTCTATGTCGGCCGACTCGAGTACGAGAAGGGCGTGCAGGACGCGATCGCCGCGCTGCCCCGCATCCGCCGCGCCCACCCCGGCACCACCCTCACCGTCGCCGGCGTGGGCACCCAGTTCGAGTGGCTGCGTGAGCGCGCCCGCGTGCACCGCGTCGCCCGCGCCGTCCACTTCGTCGGCAGCCTCGGCCACGAGGAACTCCTCGGCTGGCTGCACGGCGCCGACGCCATCGTCCTGCCCAGCCGCTACGAACCCTTCGGCATCGTCGCCCTAGAGGCCGCCGCCGCGGGCGTCCCCCTGATCGCCTCCACCGCGGGCGGCCTCGGCGAAGCCGTCATCGACGGCGTCACCGGCGCCTCCTTCGCCCCCGCCGACATCGACGGCCTGGTAGACGCCACCCGAGCCGTCCTCGACGACCCGTCCACCGCCCAGGCCCGCGCCCGCACAGCCCGGGAACGCCTCACCGCCGACTTCGCCTGGGACGTGGTAGCCGCCGAAACCGCCCAGGTCTACACCGCCGCCAAACGCCGGGTCCGCACCTCCCTCGGCCGCCCCGACATCGTGGAAAGACCACTGCCGGAACGGGATCCGAAGTAGAGCCGATCCCGATGAACGCCCGGTGGACTGTCGAACCCGCCGAACCGCACACGCCGGAGGCCGCCGCACTCCTCCGGCTCTATTTGGCCGAAATGATCAGTCGCTACTACGGGCGTCCAACCGATGAAGCCGAGATCGACCGGCACCTTGCCGACGGCCACGACAGCGATGATCTGGCCCCGCCCACCGGGCTGCTACTGATCGCCCGCCGACACGGCAAGGCCGTCGGCTGTATCGGTGTGCGCCGCCTCGACGCGGAAACGGTCGAACTGACTCGTATGTTCGTCCGCTCCGATACGCGCGGCGCGGGCGGAGCTGCCGCATTGCTTCGCTCGGCCGAAGCCGCCGCCCGCGAGACCCACGCCCGCGGGATCCGGCTCACTACGCGCAAGGATCTCGTGGAGGCACGGACCCTCTACGCGAAACACGGCTACACCGCGATCCCGCCGTATGGCGACGACCCGCTGGCCGACCACTGGTTCGAGAAGAGGCTGGACGACCGTGGAAAGACAACTGCCGGAACGGGATCCGAAGTAGATCTCTTTACCATTCGGCGGACCACTCAAACGTGATCCGTGTAACAGAGTAGTTCCCACCGCCGACACCCCTCGGCACCGTCACGCAATCGCGGTGTGCGGCAAGGGGGTCAGCGAGCGGGTCGGCTGCATCAGCCTTGCGACTGAATGCCGACTTCGAAGGGTGAACCGCCACTGTGTCGTCTCCGCTGCTGTCCAAGGGCCAGAACATTCCGCTTCCCGAGGATGTCGACCGTGTCGACATCGTGATCGGCTGGCCGGAACCCGACATCGAGGTCGACGCTTCCGCGCTACTACTCGGCGCGGACCGGCGCGTCGGATCCGATGCCGATTTCGTCTTCTACAACCAGACCGAATCGCCCGATGGCTCAGTGTGTTTCCTTGGAACGAGCGCCACCGAGGAAGGTAAGCAGGCCAGGATCTCGATCGATCTGTCGGCGGTTCCCGCGCAAGTGCACACCATCGCGCTGGCGGGCAGCGTGAGCCAGGGCACTTTCGGGGCGCTGGGCAAACTCGCGTTCCACGTCATCGATCCCGCCGGGCACTCACTGGCCGAGTATCTCACCGCCGACGCGGACACGGAGTCGGCGTTCGTCTTCGGCGAGGTATATCGACGCGACGGCAACTGGAAGGTGCGAGCTGTCGGACAGGGCTGGGAGTCCGGATTGTCCGGGCTGGCAACCGATTTCGGAGTCACTGTCGAGGACGCCGAACCGGCGACCGTAGAGCCGGAAGTCGTTGCACCCGAGGCGCCGACGGTACCGGCGCCGTCGCGCGGAGTAGCGACCACCAGGCGCGCAGTGCGTAAAACCAAGCCGATCGAATTCAGACAGGCCGAATCGGATACCTGGCAACCCGCTCGCTTGTTCTCGGTCATCGGGGTGGGTGCGGGCGAGGAACAGGAACGGCGCACCACCTCAGCGCTCATCGCTACCATGCAGGCCGTCCGTCCTTTTGCCCGCGCCATCTGCGCCCGGATGGGCGCGCCCGCAGGGGCTTTCGAGGGCTACCTCGAGGTGCAGTACGAATCGGGCGATACCAAAGTCATCCCGGATGCGGTGTTGAAGGTGAGTCGCGGCGCCAAGCAGTGGACCGGTCTGCTGGAGGTGAAAACGGGCAACGGCAAGCTCCGGCGGGACCAGTTGGAGAGCTACCTCGACGTCGCGCGGCGAAAGAAGTACGACGCCGTCGTCAGCCTGTCCAACGACATACCCGCCGGGCCGGGCGAGCTGCCCGTCCAAGTGGACCGTCGCAAGCTGACGAAGGTCGCCCTGCGCCATCTGTCGTGGGCCGAAGTGGCCCACGAGGCGCGCATGCTCACCACGCACGGCGGTATCGATGACGCACTGCAAGCGTGGATTCTCGCCGAGTTCCTGCGCTTTCTCGACCATCCCCGTTCGGGCGCAGCCGAGTTCGTCGACATGGGCAGGCACTGGGTCACCGTCCGTGACGCCGTCACCCAGGGAACACTGCGGGCCGGCGATGCGAAGGCGCTGACGGTCGCCGACACGTGGGTGTCGCTGTGCAGGCATCTCGCGCTACGGCTCACCGCCGAACTCGGTGTCGAGGTCAAGCATGTCCTCGCCCGCAAGTTCCAGTCGGATCCGGCTGTCCGCGCCGCCTCCGTCGCCGAACGGCTGGCAACGGACGGTCTGTTCGAGGCCGTCCTGCGCATCCCCGAAACCGCGGGCGATCTCACCGTCATCGCTGATGTGCGGACGAACAAGGTCCGTTGCCGCACCACCATCGCCGCACCTGACGAGGGCACCCAGGCCCGCCGCGTGTCCTGGCTGACCAAACAGCTCACCGAGGCGCCCGGCCGCGTCCAGGTCGAAGCCGTCTTCGCCGAACGCGGCAACGAAACGTGCGAATTCCTCGACACCGTCCGCACCACACCCAAGTCGCTCATCGACGGCCGCACCAGCCCGATCGTCTCGTTCACCCTCGAACAGACCTTCCCCATGGCCAGCAAACGGTCCGGCACCGCAGCCGGCTTCATCGCCGGCGTCACCACGGCCACCGACGCCTTCTATGGCGCGGTGATGCAGCCTCTGCGTGAGTGGGTACCCGCGGCCCCGAAGCAGGCAGATGTCGCTCCGGAGCCGGTCGAGTAGTCCGATGACCGCTCAGCGGATTGCAGGATTCCGGGCAGTTCACCCGTGATGGGCGAGGTGGGAGCGACGGTTCGGATCTAGGGTCGCGGGGTCTGGACAATTGCCTTCGATTCGAGGAGAGCCGATGCCTCTGCAGCCGATATCCGATCTGCCCGCCGCGACCATCGGGTTCCGGGCCAGTGGGACGGTGACCGCCGACGACTACGCGAATGTGCTCGATCCGGCGATCAGGAAGGCCGTCGAGCACGAGGAACCGATCAATATGGTCTATGTGCTCGGCGAGGAATTCGACGGGTATTCGTTGGGTGCGATGGCGAAGGATCTGGAGTTGGTGAAGGTGCCGCGGGACATGTGGGGGCGGATCGCGTTGGTCACCGATCACCGGGTGTTGGGCGAGGCTGTGCATCTGCTGGGGTTTCTGATTCCGGCGCAGGTGCGGGTGTTTCCGGTGGACGACGAGGGTGATGCCCTCGCCTGGGTTCGGTGAATCGAACAGCGGTCAGGCTGACCGAGCCTTGCCGACGATCGATTCGGCTACTTCGCCTCCGAAGCCGGTGAGATGCCGCCGCCGTGGTAGCGGGTGGCGGCGTTCCAGAGGAAGAAGCTGTCTATGCCCGCGTCTCGGGTGGCGTCGATCTGGGCCTGGAGTTCGGCGTCGCCGTAGGTTATGCCGAGGCTGAAGTCCTGGAGCCACGGGACCACTTTCGCGCCGGTGCCCGCCGTGGCCGTTTGGAAGTCTCGTAGTGAGCGGAAGACGATGTCGTAGGGCTGGGCGTTGGGGTGTGCGACGCCGTACTCGCCGGGGCCCCAATGCGACGGGTAGATCATGGGCGCGACGAAGTCGACGCTGCGTGACATCAGCGGGATGTCCTGGGCGATCTCGTCGGGGCGGGTGGACGCGATTCCGTAGACCGCGGCGCTCAGGTGTGCGCCTGCGAGGTGCACCGGGTAGCGGCTCTGGGCGAGGAAGTCCGCGACCGCGGTGGCGGGGGTGCCGGTGAGTCCGGCGAAATTCATGCTGGTCAGGCTGCCGTCCGGGCGGCGGACGTAGTCGTACATGATGCCGTCGAAACCGAGCTGCGCGGCTTCCACCGCGAGGTCGATGTTGTAGCGGCGAACATCGGGGTGCGCGACATTGGTGAACGCGATCGGCCCGTAGTGGCTGGAATAGGGCTGGCCGGACGGGTTCTGGACGACCCAGTCGGGCCTGCCGTTGTGCCAGGCCCACGCGGCCACGGTCGGATCACGGAACGCGACGATGCGGCCGACCACCTGCAAGCCCATGTCGTGCAGTTGCCGCAGGGCCGCCGGTGCGTCGTAAATCGAAGCGACGGCACCGGATTCACGGGCGAGAGACACCTGGGAGTCGTAGCCGACGACGCCGTCCTCGTCCTTGATATCGAGCTGCACGGTGTCGATGCGACCTTCGCGAGCGAGGTCGAGAACGGCTTCGCGCAAGCCATCGTGCGACCATGCGTGCGCGGTGACGTGCACGGCCCGCATCCTCGGCAGCGCGAGCGTCGTGACGGCGACGCTGCTGCTCTGATTGCCCGCGGCGTCCACCGCGACGACCTCGACAGCGGGCGCCCACGGCACCGAGATCTCGAAGGCACCGTCCGGGGTCGGGGTCACCGCCTCCTCGCCGATGGACACCCGGACCGCGTCGACAGCGTTACCGCGCACCACCACCGGCTCGCGATACGAACGGGTGGGGTCGGCCGGTGTCAGCTGAAGGGTCGGCGGCACGGTGTCCGCCGAGGGCAGCTCGCCGGATCTACTCAGCGCGAATCCGGCCACCAGCGAGACGACCAGCGCCGCGAGGGCGACACCGATAAGGGGGGTCGTCCATCGCCGTCGATCGGCCGATCGGAGTTGCAATCCCAACGTCAACACCGCCTTCCAAAACCATTGACACGCCAACTATTTCGTAGTCCCGACACGGCGTACTCGGTATCGATAGATCGACTGTAATCCGTCGCCGCGGCGTAATATCGCATTGATGATGGGCGGTTCGAACACAATGTTCCGGCTCGCGTCAGCGACAGCACTGGCGGCCGCACTCACGGCCTGTGCTGCCGTGGACAAAGAAGCGGCTTCGGCGCACACGGCAGCGCCGGTGACAACAGCGAAACCGGCACCACCGAATCCGGCCGAGATCGCCGCCAACGAACTGGGATTGGTCCCGGTCCTGATGTATCACCAGGTCGCACCGAACCCGGCGGGCGAATACGACCAGACCCCGGCGGAGTTCCGGGACGAACTGGAACGGCTCTACCGCGAGGGCTACCGCCCGGTGACCGCCGCGCAATACATCTCCGGCGACCTCGACCTGCCTGCCGGTACCCACCCGGTGGTGCTCACCTTCGACGATTCCACCGGCAGCCAACTCAGCTTCACCGACTCCGGCGCGGTGGCCCCCGACAGCGCCGCGGGCATCCTCGCCGAGTTCGGCGCGCGCTACCCGGATTTCCGGCCGGTGGCCACCTTCTACGTGAACAACGAGCCCTTCGGCGGCGACCCGCGCGCGCTCCCATGGCTGGTCTCCCAGGGCCACGAAATAGGAGCGCACACGGCCGATCACGCGAACCTCGCGAGCCTGGACGCCGACAACGTGCAACGCGAACTGGTGCAGAACGTGCGCGCGGTGACCACGGCGGCGCCCGGAGTCACCGTGCGCACCATGGCGCTACCGCTCGGCATCTTTCCCCGCGACCACGCGCTGGCCACGGCGGGCAGCTGGGACGGCACCCCCTACCGCTTCGACGCCGTGATGCTGGTGGGCTCCAACCCCGCCCCCGCCCCCTACGGCGCGGTCGACCCGGGCGGGGTGCCGCGCATCCGATCGGGCCGGGGTGCGGTCCCGTTCGATTCGGCCTATTGGCTCGACTGGCTCGCCGCGAACCCGGACCAGCGCTACACCGCCGACGGCGACCCGGCGCGCATCTCCTTCACCCAGCAGCGCGCGACGGAACTCGACGTGCGCTGGCAGGACCGAGCCAACCCGTACTGACCTACGCCGCGGCGAACCCGATCAGGCGTCCGGCGTGAAGGCGAAGATCTCGCCGAGGCGGGTGGCCACGACGACTTCACCTTCCGGACCGATGGAGGTGCCCGTGGTGGTGCCGGTAGCGGCCGGAAGTGGGTCGGAATCGATGGTGTTGCCGGTGGTGGTGTCGAAGGTGATGAGGTTCAGACCCGCGCCGATGGCGGCGACGGTGTAGCCGATGTCGCCCGCGGTTTGGGCGGGGGTGCCACGGAGGGTGAGGTCCTTGCGCTCCCAGACGATTTCGGCTTTGTCATCGCTGTCGTGCAGTGCTGTCAGGTAGCCGTCGTCGCCCGCCGGGATGATCAGATCGCCCGCCACGGAGATGCCGCCGCGGGGCGCCCACGCCAGGGGCTGGGTCCAGCGGGTGGCGCCGTCGGCGGTGTTCAGGGCGATCAGGCGATTGCTGTTGTCGCCGACGTAGACGGTGGCGCCGTCGGCGGAGAGGGCGGGGCTGGTCGCGCTGCCGCCGGTGAGGACCTCGGCGCTCCACTCCTGGGTCACGGCGCCGTCGGCGTAGCGCATCGCGCGCAGCGCGGCAGCCTGCTTGCCCGGCTCCCAGACGGTGACGAAGAAGCGGCCGGTCGACGGGTCGACGGCGGTCGTGTTGGCGACGGCGCAGCGTGGGCCGCCGCTCTGGCAGTCGTCGAGGCCGTCGCCGGAGGCGGGCCGGGTGAGACCGGGGTACTTCAGGAAGTCGGGTTCGCCGAGCAACTGCACCGTCGGCACCTCACGACCGCCGGTCTGACGGCTGAGCACGTCGACCTGGCCGGACTGGGTCACCGTGAGCACATTGCCGTCACCGGTGAACTGGATCGCCACCGGCACGCCCGCCACGGGGGTGCGCCACCGCGGCTGACCGAGGTAGTTGAACGAATTCACCGCACCGTCGTCACCGACGTAGACATTGCTGACCCCATCGAGCACGGTCGGCGCCGCGATCGTCGACGGTCCCAGCGGGTTGCAGAAGCGTTTGCGGCCGGTGAGCATCTGGAAGGAGAAGATCGCGCAGTTGCCGGTGTTCGTGGTGACGAACATCTGACCTTCGGCGCCGATCGTCAACGGCTGGGCGATCGGGCCACCCACCGGACGTGACCAGCTCAGCGATACCGAGTCCGCACCCGACACCGGGCTGCTGCTCGCATTGCTGCCGTCGTGATGCGTTGCGGGCCAACCTTTTCCGGCACCGACCTTGATGTCGTCCACATCCGTGCCGCACCCGGCCAGCGCCACCACACCGGCGGCAGCGAGCGAGGCGACGACGCGAGTCCGAGTTCGCACCTGCAGATCTCCCTGTGTTATCGGGGTATGGCACGGTAAGTGTGCCCTGCGAAAGTACTCTGTGTAGCCGACGACCGAATCCCCGGGGCAGGCCCGGCGGATCATTGTCCTCGGTCAATGAGGGAGAGTAGTTCGTGACGAGCATGTGGGGCGCGCCACTGAGCGCGCGCTGGCGTGGATCACGCCGCCGCGATCCGCAGCAGGCCCGATTTCTGACCAGGGATTCGCTGCGCTGGGTGCTCGCCAACCGGGCCTACACCCCCTGGTACCTGGTGCGTTACTACCGCCTGGCCAAGTTCCGCCTGGCCAACCCGCATATCGTGCTGCGCGGAATGGTCTTCCTCGGCCGCAATGTGGAGATCCACGCGACCCCGGAACTCGCGCGCATGGAGATCGGCCGCTGGGTGCACATCGGCGACGGCAACGCCCTGCGTTGCCACGAGGGCTCGCTGCGCATCGGCGACAAGGTGGTGTTCGGCAAGGACAACGTCGTCAACACCTACCTCGACATCGAGATCGGTGAGTCGACCCTGGTCGCCGACTGGTGCTACATCTGCGACTTCGACCATCGCATGGACGACATCAACATGCCCATCAAGGATCAGGGCATCGTGAAGAGCCCCGTGCGCATCGGCCCCGACACCTGGATCGCGGCCAAGGTGACCGTCCTGCGCGATACCAGGGTGGGGCGCGGGTGTGTGCTCGGCGCGCACGCGGTGGTGCGTGGGGATGTCCCCGACTACAGCATCGCCGTCGGCGCGCCCGCCAAGGTCGTGAAGAACCGCAAGGTCGCGTGGGATGCGAGCGCCGAGGAGCGCGAGGCCTACATGGCGGCGCTGGCCGATATCGAGCGCAAGAAGAACGCCGCCGCTCAGGCCTAGCAATTCGCGGACACGGGCACCGGAAGCGATGGTGGGTGTCGGTGGGGGTCGGTACGGTCAGCAGCGTGGAGAGTTATGCGGCGCTGCTGCGGGGGATCATGCCGACCAACCCGAACATGCGCAACGAGAAATTGCGCGGGGTGTTCGAGGGGCTCGGCTTCGAGAAGGTCGCCTCGGTGCTGACGAGTGGCAATGTCGTGTTCGGCACCGCTGACGACCCCGCCGACCTGGAAGACCGCATTCAGCAGGCCCTCAACGCCGAGCTCGGCATCCCCGGCGGCACCATCGTCCGCAGCCACCCCGAACTCCAAGCACTCCTCGACCGCGACCCGTTCGAAGGCCTCCCCCACGAACGCGGCTCCTACCTCACCGTCACCTTCTTCAAAACGACAATGCGCGAAGCCGACACCACGGCCTTCGACGACGACCCCCTCACCCGGGTCATCGGCTACGACCGCAAGGCCCGTGCGTTCCTCACCGTCATCGACAACAGCACCGGCAAGACGCCCGACTTCATGGCCCGCCTGGAGAAGACCTACGGCAAGGACATCACCACCCGCACCTGGCTCACGGTGCAGCGCGTGGTGAAGAAAATGGAAGCCTGAGTGACCTCGGTCGGCGGGCGCAGGTCTCACGCGAAGATCGCGTGTACTCCGTCCACCGCCTCGGCACCGTAGGACACCGCGCCGACCGGCACCGCACCGTCGATGGCTTCGATCACCCGGGCGGTCCACACCGGTCCGAATCCCCCACACAGCTCGATGAGCTGCACGCCTTGTCCCACCAGCCGCACCGCCACCTCGGCGGCGTCCTCCTTGCGCTCGACACCGACGAACACCGACCGGCAGGCCGGGGTTTCGACGACGGTTTCGCGGTCCGGATCACTACCTGTGGCTGTATAGATGAATCCCCATGCGGTCAATGCCATGGCAGTCGCCTCCTGATCTCGTTCGGTTGCCGGCTGGGCACCGCAGCGGTCTGTGCGGTTGTGCCCGGCCGCTCATCCAGGACAGCGCATCGGGGTTGTGCTGTCCACGAGGTCATTCCGGATGCTTGTGCGGTACCGCCACACACGCCAGGTCAGCGGCCATCGTGGCGTACTTCGCGGCATGCGGATTCACCACACTCCATGCCAGCGCGTGACAGATCCGCGGCGCGTCGGACGCGAACGGAATCCAGACCAGGCCGTCACCGTCTCGGACATCCCACGCCGGGCGCAATGCGACCACGTCGTCGCCACCCGAGAGTTCGGCGACGAACAGGGCCCGCCGTGGGGAACCGTTGCGCATGCTGCTCGGGCGCCAACCTGCGCGCAGCCAATGCTGCTGTATCGCTTGGTGATACCCCGGCGCGCAGGGTTGTGAGAACCACAGCACCGAACTCGGGTGCAGATCGGCCCACCGCACCGCGGTGCGACCAGCGAGGCGATGGCCGACCGCGACCACGACACCGAGTTCGGCCTCCGCGATCGTGATGTGGTCGAGGCCGGTCAGGTCTTCCGGCACCAGCAGTATGCCCAGATCCAGCGCACCGTTCCGCAGCCGCACCAGCTGTTCGCCGGTCTGCGTGTCGGTGAACTCGGGCGCGAAATCAGCGGTGGCCCGCCATAACTCAGCGACGACCCACGGCGGCGCGCCGGGCGTCACCGCGACGTGCAGCGGTGGTCGTGTCCGTACCGATTCCGCGGCACGCCGAGCGGCCGCCACCGCTGCCAGCGCATGCGGCACGAGCCGATCGGCGGCCGCTGTCGGCACCATGCCACTGGCCGTGCGGACGAACAGTGACGTATCGAGATCGCGCTCGAGGCCGATGATCTGCTGGCTCAGCGACGTCGGTCTGATGCCGAGCGCCTCAGCGGCCCTGGTCAGGTGGCGTTCCTCGACGACAGCGAGAAAGTACCGCAGCGAACGCAACTCCATCCCACGACGCTATCGCGGCACCGGCAAGTGGGTCTGTCAGTGGGTGGGTGCGACGGCTCGGCAGAGGAAGACGACGCCGGCTCGGCCGATCCGGGTGATCACCAGGGTGTACGGGGTCGAGCCGCGCTGCTTGAGTTTCTTGCGGAGGGCGTCGGGGTCGATGTCGACGCCGCGGATGAGGATTTCCAGGGAGCCGCAGTCGCGCCGGGCGAGTTCCTGGCGGAGGGTTTTCTCGCGGAGTTCGAAGCGGTCTTCGATGCGGAAGCCGCGCAAACCCGGCGGGACCGTGTCGCCGGTGAGGTAGGCGATGTGGGGGTCCAGTTGCCAGAGGCCGTGTTTCGCGGCGTAGTGGCGGACCAAGCCCGCGCGGACGACGGCCCCGTCAGGGTCGATGATCCAGTCGCCGGGGGCGCGGTCGGGGATGTCGTCGGGGGCGGCGTCGGTGAGGGTCGTCGTGTCGCCACGGGAGTCGAGGACGGTGGCGCGGCGGGTGATGCCGGATTCGGTGAGGCCGGGAGACCACAGGCAAGCTTCGCGGACGGCGCCGTCGAGGGAGACGATCTCGACTTCGCCGTCCCAGCCGAGTCGGTCGAAATCGAGGCCGGGCGCGGACTTCACGGCGATATCGCGACCTGCGTAGGCGGCGAGCAAGTCGGGAAGCGGCGGCTGCAGTTTCGCGGGATCGTAGGTACGGCGGCCGTCGGCTCGACGGGCCGGATCGGCGACGATCACCGTGTCGCGCGTGGTCGGGGTGAGGGCGTCGGCCTTGGCCAAGACGATGTTTCGCGAGCGGATCACGTGGTCCTCGGCCGCCGAGCCGAGATCTGCGCCGCTGGACCGCTCGGTGCTCGCGGCTGAGGCGAGCGCGGAATCTGTCGCCGACAGCGGCGCGACACCGAGGTTGTGGGCGGCCATCGCCAGCCGGACGTCATCGAGATCGCTACCGATCACCGCGGCGCAGACGGCGGACAACTCGGCCAGTTCCGCCCCGATCGAACAGGTGACGTCGTGCACGGCGCGACCGGCCAACCGGGCGGCCCGGTGCCGAGCGACCAGGGCCGGTGTCGCCTGCTGCAACGCGTCGTCGGTGAACAACCACTCGGCGGCACCGGGCAGCTTCGCCAAAGCCTTGCGACGCAAGCGCACGGTCTCGATCAGCGCGGACGCCGATTCAACGTGCGAACGACGCACCTGCTCGATATCGCGCAGGTGCGTCGCGGGGGTCAGCTCCAGCCGGTCGACCTCGGCGAGCGCGGCACGGCCTGCCGCGCTGCCGAGATAGGCGACGTCGTCGCGGCCGAAGCGGTAGCCCACCTACTTCTTCGCCGCGCCCGGCTTCACGCCGGTGATCATCGCGTTGTAGAAGAACTCGCGCGGCACGACCTTGCGCAGCACGTTCTCGTCCAGCCAGCTCAGACCCAGCCACGCGCGGTACTGCGCCAGGCGGTACGGCATGGTCAGCTTCTCGTCGGGGACGGCGGCCTCGAAGGTACGCACCGGCCAGCCCCACAGGGCGGCGGCGAGTTCCTCGGTGGTGGCCTTCACATCGACGGCACCCGCGGACTTCGCCTTCTTCTCGAGATCGCTCGGGTCGAAGGTGTGCAGGTCGACGACGGCCTCGAGCGCGGCCGCGCGGGAGGACTCGTCCAGTTCGGTCTGCGGACGACGCCAGCCGGACAGGAACGGCAGCTTGGTGATCTCGGTGGTCACCTTCCAGGTGGCCTGGCCGAGGCGGCGAGCGTAGATGTTGCCGATGGTGGTCGGCTCGCCGGCGAACACGAAGCGTCCGCCCGGCTTGAGCACGCGCAGGCACTCCTTGAGCGCCAGCTCCACGTCGGGGATGTGGTGCAGCACGGCGTGGCCGCAGACCAGATCGAAGGTGTCGTCGTCGTACGGGATGGTCTCGGCGTCGGCGACGCGACCGTCGACGTCGAGGCCGAGGTGCTCGGCGTTGCGCAGCGCGACCTTCACCATGCCGGGCGAGAGGTCGGTGACCGAACCGGTCTTCGCGACACCGCCCTGCATCAGGTTGAGCAGGAAGAATCCCGTGCCACAGCCGAGCTCGAGCGCACGCTCGTAGGGCAGTGGGGCGGGACCGACTGCCAGGTCGAACCGGCCTCGGGCATACGCGATACAGCGTTCGTCATAGGAGATCGACCACTTGTCGTCGTAGGTCTCCGCCTCCCAGTCGTGGTAGAGGACCTGGGCGAGCTTGGTGTCCTTGAGCGCTGCTTCGACCTGTGCCTGCGTGGCGTGCGGGTTCGGCGCCGGATCGTCGGGATGAACCGTCATACAGGTCAGCCTAATATGTGCGCCCGGGCACGCCTCCCCTGGGACGAGGGTCGGCGGCTTCGGCCACGCGGGACCGCCCCTGGCGGATGCGCGCGGAACGGGCATTAACTTCGCTCCCGCTGTTCCGTCCGGGCATCGGTAACTCCCCAGCTACCTCACACCGGGCGGCTCGAACTGCGTGCCGGGCCGCCACCGAGAACCCGGCGGGGCGATCAGCTAGCGCCCGGTGAAGGTGGCGGCGTTCGGGCCCTCCGCGGCGAAGGTGCGGGTGCCGGTGCGGGCGTCGTCGGTGTCGAACAGGGCCGACCATTCGGTGACCGCGGTGGAGTGGCCGTGCGGACCGGACTCGAAGACCGCCTTGGCGGCGGCGAGAGCGCGTGGTGCGGCGGTGACGAATTGGGCGGCCCAGGCACGGGCCGCGCTGAGCACGTCGTCGGGGGCGACGACCTCGTCGACCAGGCCGAGCTTCGCGGCTTCCTCGGCATCGACGAAACGGCCGGTGTAGACGAGGTCCTTGGCGCGGCTCGCGCCGATGAGCAGCGAGAGCCGACGGATGCCGGAGAGCGGGATCAGGCCCGCTTTGATCTGCGGCAGACCGAGTTTCACATTGTCGCCGACGATCCGGTGATCGGCGCCGAGCGCGAGTTCGAGTCCGGCGCCGAGGCAGTAGCCGGTGATCGCGGCGACCGTCGGCTGCGGAACCCGCGTGAGGCAGCCGAGCGCGGCCTGTAGATCGGCGGCCATGGCGGCGGCCTGTCCGGCGTCGAGTTCGGCCAGCTCCGACATCTCGTCGCCCGCGCTGAACACCCGCTCGTCGCCGTAGACGATCAGGGCGGAGACCCCGGGATGCTCGGCCACCGTGGCCGCCGCGGCCGCCACCTCACGGGCCAGCTGGGCGTCGACGAGATTCAGCGGCGGACGATCGATGCGCAGCAGCGCGACGCCACGGGTGGTCGGCTCGGCGGGCAGCTCGAGGGTCACGAATTCGGCCATGCGCCACAACCTACCGGCCGCCGAGAGCACCCAACTGCGGCAGCTCGTCGAAATACCGTTCGTTGTCGGGGAAGTTCGACAGTGGACGGCCACCGGCTCCCGGGGTGTACTTCGGCATGATCGGCTCGACGATCCGTTCGGCGGCCAGCACGGCCGCGGTGTCGGCGAACCCGCACAGCGCGTCTAGCTGCGACCACGTCGGTGGCAGCAGCACGTGTTCGCCTGCCCGCCAGCTCACCAGGGCGTCCTGCGGTGTCCGCCAGGTCACCTGGGCGGCCTCGGAGGTGGCACCGTCGGCGATCTGGCCCTGTGGCAGCACCGCGACGAAGAAGCGGGTGTCGTAACGGCGGGGCTCGGCCTCGGGCGTGATCCAGTTCGACCACGGGCGCAGTAGATCGGCGCGCAACACCAAGCCCTCGGCCGCGAGGAAATCGGCGAGCGAGAGTTCGCGGCGCTCGAGCTTGCCCCGCGCCTCGCGATAGCGCGCCGAGTCGTCGACGACAGAATCGGCGGTCGGTCCGGCGAGCAGCACTCCGCATTCCTCGAAGGTTTCCCGCACGGCAGCGGCGACGAGCGCCTGCGCGGTCTGTTCGTCGGTGGCGAAACGTTCTGCCCACCAGGCAGGTTCGGGGCCCGTCCAGGCGATATCGGCCGTCCCGTCGGCAGCGTCGACGCCGCCGCCGGGGAACACTGTCATCCCCGCCGCGAACGCCATCTCGCTGACCCGGCGCTGCAGGAACACCTCGATACCCGCCGCGCCGTCACGCACCAGCATCACGGTCGACGCATCCCGCGCGGGGACCCCGGACTCACTCATACCGTTCCTCTCCACCACCGAACCGACCGCCCGGCGACCAACACCGCACCGGCCTGCCGACCGGACCGGGCTGCCTACTTCGAGCGCAGCCACCTTCCAGCACCCTAACGCCCGCTTGGTCGGCGGTGCGTCGAGATCCCCAACCCGGTCGCCGCCTGCCAGGTCAGGCAGGCGGAATCAGCGAGCCACGGTCAGTTCCGGCGCCGATGCCCGCCTGAACGACGAGCCCGCCGCGCGAACCAGCGCCCGTCGACCCGGTCGAGGGCGATCGACTGACTGAAGGCGTTGCTCAGATTCTCGGCGGTGAGCACGTCACCCAAGAGCCCTTGGCCGACCACCTCGCCCTCCTTGAGCAGCAGCGCGTGGGTGAAGCCGGGCGGGATCTCCTCGACGTGATGGGTCACCAGCACCATCGCGGGCGCGTCGGGGTCGGCGGCGAGATCGCCGAGACGCTCGACGAGTTCCTCACGCCCACCCAGGTCGAGGCCCGCGGCCGGTTCGTCGAGCAGCAGCAGTTCCGGATCGGTCATCAGGGCGCGCGCGATCAGCACCCGCTTGCGTTCGCCTTCGGACAGGGTGCCGTAGGTGCGGTCGGAAAGGTGTTCGGCGCCGAGGGTTTCCAGCATGTCGACAGCGCGTTCGGTGTCGATGTCCTCGTAGCGTTCGCGCCAGCGGCCGAGCACCGCGTAGCCGGCCGAGACCACCAGGTCGCTGACCTTCTCGTCCACCGGGATCCGGCTGGCCACCGCCGCCGAGGACAACCCGATGCGTGGCCGCAATTCGCTGACGTCGACGCGACCGAGCGTCTCCCCCAGCAGATTCGCGTCACCGGAGGTCGGATGCAGTTCGGCGGCGGCCATTCTCAGCAGCGAGGTCTTGCCCGCGCCGTTCGGGCCGAGCACCACCCAGCGTTCGTCGAGCTCTACTTGCCAAGAGACAGGGCCGACCAGGGTTCGGCCCGAGCGACGGATGGTCACATCGGAGAAGTCGATGAGCAGATCGGGATCGGGTTGCGACACGCGCTCCATCTTGGCCCACGCGGGCTCTCAGCGCAGCGACCGCCCCGTGCGAGATTCGTCGGTCCTGGTCGTCGACGGGTCGCGCGCGCCGCGAACCTCACTGCGCAACATCCGTGCGGCGACAAAGGAGACAGGCACCGACAGCACGATCCAGACGAGCAGGATCACCACAATCGTCGTCATCATCGCGGAACCTCCCTGAGCCTCGATGTGCCTGGCTGTCGGTTACGTATACCCGCGCGGCACCTACGCCACACCGCGTTGTCGCGGCGAGTCGCGAAAACCGCGACCCGACCGCCGAATTCCGCTCGCCCGTGTCGAGCCGTTCAGTCCCGTGGCGGCACCGCGATCACCGTCATCGAGCCGGGCGCCACCTCGGTGAAACCGGCGTCGCGCACAGCCACCGCACGACCCGCGGCCACCTCGGCCACCAAGCTCGCCCACCGCGCTTCGTCGGCGTCGCGCACAGCGCACCGGAACCCGCGGGCCGCCCACGCGGCCGCCGCGTCCACGGGCAGCGCACCCGCCAGCAACATACTCGCGTGCCCGACCTGTGCGGCCGCCTTACCCACCGACATCGCCAATGCCGCGTTCACCCACAGCACCGGCAACGCCGGATCCGCCGGGCCCGGCTCGTCGTGCTCGAGATCGGTACCGCCGATCTGGAGTTTGCGGATGCGCTGATCGATCTCGCCCACCGGGCCGGGGACGAACGCACGAGCCTGCGCGCCGTCGACATCGACAGTCACCCCGTCGACGTCACCCGCGGCCACCCACTGCGCACCACGCGCCCGCCGGGCCACCTTCCTGATCCGCGACCGCTTCCACGCGAGATACCGCGGCTCCCACTCCCCGCCCGGCCCCGAACGCGGGTCGAGGCACACCGCCACCGCCGCGGCGGCCGCGGCTTCCAGCAGGGCGCTGCGGGCAGGCGGATCGGCCTTGGGAATGTGCAACACCATCTGCATCGCCTGCACCATCGCCGGGTCGTCGGGGTCACCGGTGCCGCCGTAACCCCGCGCCAATTCCGCGTGCCGAGCGGCGAATTCGGCCGCCTCGTCGCGAACCGTCGCCTCTGCCTGCTCCTCGGTTTCCAGCCCACTGCCCATGCCACAACACCCATCGATCGACACCAGTCCGCCCGCCAGCCTAATAGCGCGGTCGCGGACCGTTCCCCGGTCTTCGCGCGGCCGCCGCAGGGCTCAGTTCACCCGGACATTCACCAGGAAGGTCGGCTCGGGGCCCACCGCCGGTTCGCTGGACGGCCCGTACACGAACTCGAGCGAGGTGGTGCCGCGTTCGGTCGCACGGAAAGGCCACACGGTGGCGTTGCCCTCGCTGGTCGGGCCGCCGTCGGCGATCAGGATGCCCTCGTCGTCGTTGACCATCGCCCACTGGTCGGTCGACGCGGGGTCCTGCGACAGCCGTACCAGCACGCGCTGACCCACCGTCGCCTCGACCGTGCTGCCCGCGGCGGACTGCTCGATCGTCAACGGAGCGACCGCGGACGCGGGCACGGAGGTGGGTTGCAGGGTGACGTCGTAGGTTTCGGTCTTGTCGTCACCACATCCGGCGGTCAATCCGCCGAGACCAGCCAGGGCGACCAGGACGAGAAATGACCTGCGCACAACAACCTCCCGGTGACGAGCGGTGACGACGTGCCTGTGCCGTCACTCTACGTCGTGGAGGTCGCGATGGGCGCGTAGGCGCCCTCGCCCGCTACCGGCCGAGCAGCGGAACCCGTCGCACGCCACCGTCGCGCGCGTCTGCCGCTTCCACCTCGTCGCGGGTGACGCCGAGGATGAACAGCACCGCGTCCAGGTAGGGATGCGACAGCGCCGTGTCGGCCACCTCGCGCAGTGCGGGCTTGGCATTGAACGCCACGCCGAGCCCGGCCGCGTTGAGCATGTCGATGTCGTTGGCGCCGTCACCGACCGCGACGGTCTGCTCCATCGGCACCCCCGCCTCGGCCGCGAACTTGCGCAGCGCGGTCGCCTTGAACGCCCGGTCGACGATCTCGCCGACAACCCGCCCGGTGAGCTTGCCGTCGACGATCTCCAGGGTGTTGGCCTGCACGAAATCGAGTTCCAGCTCGTGTGCGAGCGGCTCGATCACCTGCCGGAACCCGCCCGAGACCACACCGCAGCGGAAGCCGAGCCTGCGCAGGGTGCGAATCGTGGTGCGCGCGCCCGGAGTGAGCTCGATCCGCTCGGCGACCTCCTCGATCACCGACTCGTCGAGACCTTCGAGGGTGGCCACTCGCTGACGCAGCGATTCGGCGAAGTCGAGCTCGCCGCGCATCGCCGCCTCGGTGACCTCGCGGACCTGGTCCTCGACGCCCGCGTGCGCCGCCAGCATCTCGATCACCTCGCCGGTGATCAGTGTGGAGTCCACGTCGAACACGATGAGGCGCTTGGCACGGCGTGCCAGCCCGGCCCGTTCCACCGCGATGTCGACCTGTTCGGCGACGGCCACCTCGGCCAGTGCGGTGCGCAGCCGCGCGTCGCCTTCGTCGCTGGTGTCGGTCGCGGTGACCAACAGTTCCATGCCGGTCACCGGGTAGTCGGCGATGCCACGGATGGAGTCGATATTGGCGCCACCGGTGGCGAGTTCACGCGAGATCGCGCTGAATGCCCGCGCGGTGACCGGGGCGCCGAGCACCACGACGGCGTGCGTGGACATCGGCGGCTTGCCGATCTGCGCGTCGACCGACACGTCGACCTGCATGCCGACGGTGTTCATCGCCTCTTCGAGGTCGTCCTGCAACGCCTCCGCGTCGTTGGGGCACGACACCAGCACACCCAGGGTGAGCCTGCCCCTGATGACGACCTGTTCCACGTCGAGGAGGCTCACCTGGTGCCGCGACAGCGCCGCCAGCAGCACCGAGGTGACGCCCGGTCGGTCGGGGCCGGTGACGGTCACGAGAACTGTGGTGTCGGCCAAGTCGATCTGCTCCGTTCGATTACCCACAAAAAGAGTGTGCACCTGCTGGTCACCCAGCAGGTGCACACCCTGGTCTTCCGGTGTTTCTTACTTCTTGGCGAGCGCGCCTTCGCTGACGTGCGTCGCGTGCTTACCCGAGCCCCAGCCGACGTGCGCTTCGGCCTTCATACGCTCGACCATGTGCGGGTAGTGCAGCTCGAACGCCGGACGCTCCGAGCGGATGCGCGGCAGCTCGTAGAAGTTGTGCCGCGGCGGCGGGCAGGTGGTGGCCCACTCGAGGGAGTTGCCGTAGCCCCACGGGTCGTCGACCGTGACGACCTCGCCGTAGCGGTAGCTCTTGAAGACGTTCCAGATGAACGGCAGCATCGACGAGCCGAGGATGAACGCACCGATCGTGGAGATCGTGTTCAGCGTGGTGAAGCCGTCGCTGGGCAGGTAGTCGGCGTAGCGACGCGGCATGCCCTCGGCACCCAGCCAGTGCTGGACCAGGAAGGTGGTGTGGAAGCCGACGAAGGTGGTCCAGAAGTGCCACTTGCCCAGACGCTCGTCCATCATGCGGCCGGTGATCTTCGGGAACCAGAAGTAGATACCGGCGAAGGTCGCGAACACGATGGTGCCGAAGAGCACGTAGTGGAAGTGCGCGACGACGAAGTACGAGTCGGTGACGTGGAAGTCCAGCGGCGGCGAGGCCAGGATGACGCCCGACAGACCACCGAAGAGGAAGGTCACCAGGAAGCCGATCGACCACAGCATCGGTGTCTCGAACGTCAGCTGACCGCGCCACATGGTGCCGATCCAGTTGAAGAACTTCACACCGGTCGGAACCGCGATGAGGAAGGTCATGAAGGAGAAGTACGGCAGCAGCACCGCGCCGGTGGCGTACATGTGGTGCGCCCACACCGCGATCGACAGCGCCGCGATACCCAGCGTCGCGTAGACCAGCGTGGTGTAACCGAAGATCGGCTTACGGCTGAACACCGGGAAGATCTCCGACACGATGCCGAAGAACGGCAGCGCGATGATGTAGACCTCGGGGTGGCCGAAGAACCAGAACAGGTGCTGGTAGAGCAGGATGCCGCCGGTGGCCGGGTCGTAGATGTGGCCGCCCAGGTGGCGGTCGTAGGCCAGACCGAACAGCGCCGCGGTGAGCAGCGGGAAGGCCAGCAGCACCAGGACCGAGGTCACCGCGATGTTCCAGGTGAAGATCGGCATGCGGAACATGGTCATACCGGGTGCGCGCAGGCAGACCACGGTGGTGAGCATGTTGACGCCACCGAGGATGGTGCCGAGACCGGAAACGGCCAGGCCCAGAATCCACAGGTCGGTGCCGACACCGGGCGAGTGCAGGATGTCGGTGAGCGGCACGTACGCCGTCCAGCCGAAGTCCGCGGCGCCACCGGGGGTCACGAAGCCCGCGGTCGCCATGGAGCCACCGAACAGGTACAGCCAGTAGCTGAACGCGTTCAGTCGCGGGAAGGCGACGTCGGGGGCGCCGATCTGCAGCGGCAGGATGATGTTGGCGAAGCCGAACACGATCGCCGTCGCGTAGAACAGCAACATGATCGTGCCGTGCATGGTGAACAGCTGGTTGAACTGTTCCGGCGAGAGGAACTGCAGACCCGGGCGGGCCAGCTCGGCGCGCATGAGCAGCGCCATGAGTCCACCGACCAGGAAGAAGCTGATCGCCGTCACCAAGTACATGGTGCCGAGCACCTTGGGATCGGTGGTGGTGACCGCCTTGTAGAGGAACGAGCCCTTCGGACCGGTCCGGGCCGGATACGGTCGAGTCGCTTCCAACTGAGGGACTGGCCTGGGCTCTACCGCAGTCACTGATCCTCCTGAAGATGCCTGTACGTCACTCGCAGGCCCAGCCGCGTCTCGGGAACGAACAGCAGCAGACATGCGTTGGAGTGAATCGTAAACCGTGCTGCCGCAGCATTCCGCGCGGGTCCTACTCTGTGTCGTATTCGGCGCGCCGTAGTTCGCGATCCCGATCTTCCTCCGCAGGTCGCGTGGGTGCAACGGTTGTCGGCGATGACTTTTCGGCGGTCGGCGCGTCATGATCGATGCCGACACACGAACGTGTCAGCGTCTCTGTCGCGCTACCCCTTCAGCCGAGGAGAAGTCATGTCGTTGCACCCGAAGCCCGGCGATCCCACCTGGGTAGATCTCTACACCACCGATCTCGACCGCGCGATCGCCTTCTACAGCGAGCTGTTCGGCTGGACCGCCGAACGCGGCGGCGAGGAATTCGGCGGCTACACCACCTTGCGCAAGGACGGTCGGGCGGTGGCGGGCGCGATGGGCCGTCACGACGATCCCGGCGACCCGTATCCCGACCGCTGGACCGTGTACCTGAACTCCCCCGATGCCCTCGCGACGACGGCCGAGGCGAGCCGGGCGGGCGGCAATGTGATCGTCGAGCCGATGGCGGTCGGCGATCTCGGCGCGATGGCGGTGCTCGCCGATGTGGGCGGAATCGGGGTCGGTGTCTGGCAGGCCGACACCTTCGCCGGCTTCGAGGCGGTCGGCATCGTCGCCGACGGCACCTGGAGCGACCACGTCGGCGTCCCGTCCTGGTTCGAGCTGATGACCCGCGCCTACGACGAGTCCCTGGTCTTCTACCGCGAGGTCTTCGGCTGGCGCGACACCCTGACGATCGCCGACACCGAGGATTTCCGCTACACCACCATCCACGCCGTACCACCCATGGGCGGTGGCATCATGGACGCGGCGGGCCATCTCGCCGAGGGCGTCCCCGGCTCGTGGACGGTCTATTTCGGCGCCGACGATGTCGACAAGTCCGCCGAACAAGCGGTTGCCCTCGGCGGCACCATCGCCTTCGAACCCATGGACACCCCCTACGGCCGCCTCGCCGGGCTGATCGACCCGACCGGCGCGCATTTCAGCATCGGCGGAAACGCCCGCTGATCGAGGTTCTCCCACCTAGGGGTGGTATTCGATCCCCCTTGGAGTCGGCGCATCAACGCTGGGGTTGCTGTCGGATTCCCCTCCTGACGGCGAGATTGGAGGTGTAGCAAAAACACCCGCCGACAAGCCTTCGAGGGGAACCCGATGAGCACCGTGGTCACCGCACCCGCCGACAACGTCATCCAGCTGCGCCGCCCGTCCGGCGCGCCGATCGCCGCCGGTCAGCTCGCCGACGCCGACCTGGACCGTTGGGCGAACCGCCTGGCCCGGCTGCTGCTCGCCCGTGGCGCCGAGGCGGGCGAGCGGATCGCTCTCGCCGTGGATCCCCGGATCGAGGCGGTCGTCGCCGAGGCGGCGGTGCGCAAGATCGGTGCGATCCCGGTGTCGCTGACCGATGGCGCGTCCACCGCCCCCGGCGCCGGATTCGGGATCACCACGAAGGCGCGCAGGGCGCAGCTCACCGACGGCGCCGACTGGCTGGTGCTCGACGACCGGTCGACCCTGCAGCGCTATCTGGTCAGTTCCGACGCGCCGCTGGTGGCCGCCGAACTGCGGGCAGTCTCCTGAACCCTTTCCGATGCGGTCCGCGCTGGTCCAGAATGAACAGAGAGCGCAGTACGCAACGGCGAGTACTACCAACCAGGTAGCTGCCCGACGGTCGGGGACACCTTCGTGAACGCCCAGCTCGAGACATGAGAACGCAGGTTCGCTCATGATCGCACCAGACGGCCCTTTTCCCTTGTCCGCCGCCCAGCGCGGCATCTGGTTCGCCCAGCACATCGCGGGCGATACCCCCATCTCCATCGCTCAGTACGTCGAACTGTCCGGCGCGATCGACCACATGCTGCTCACGGAGGCGGTCCGGCGGACCGGCCGCGAGTTCGGCACCGGCTACCTGCGGCTGGTCGAGGTCGACGGCCAGCCGCAGCAGATCGTGGACCTGACCCTCGACGACGACATCGCCCAGGTGGATCTCCGGGACCGCCCCGACCCGGAAGCGGCCGCGCACGCCTGGATGCGGGCCGAGTACACCGCACCACTGGATGTGATGCGCGACCGATTGGTCTGCCTGGCCATGCTGCGGGTCGCCGAGGACCGCTGGTTCTGGTATTCGCGCATGCACCACATCGTGCTGGACGGGATGGGCGCGCTCGCCCTGGTCCAGCGCACCGGCGAGCTCTACAACGCCGCCTTCGACGGCCGCGAGCCGCCGCCGACCAAGGCCGAGCCGTTGCAGAAGATCGTCGACGCCGATCTGGCCTACCGGACCTCCGACCGGTTCGCGGCCGACCGCGAGTACTGGCGCGATCATCTGGCCGACCTGGCCGATCCGGTGACCCTCGCAGGCCGTGCCGCCGAGGTCGACGGCCACCCCAACCGGGTCTCCGGCGCACTGCCCGCGGCGACGACCGTGCTGTTGGATTCCGTTGCCGCGGCGGTGAACTCGGGGGTCGCGCCCACGGTGGTCGCCGCGTTCGGCGCCTATCTCGCCGCGATGACCGGTGCGCCGGAAGTGGTCTTGAGCCTGCCGGTGTCCGCGCGGACCTCGGCGACACTGCGCCGTTCGGGCGGCATGCTCGCCAATGTCGTGCCGCTGCGGGTGACCCTCGATCCCACGACGACCGTCGGCGCGGTGATCCTCGCGGTCCAGGCCGAGCTGACCGGCGCGTTGCGACGTCAGCGCTATCGCCAGGAGGACATCGTCCGCGATCTCGGCTGGGCGATGGACGAGGCGGCGTCGTTCGGTCCTGCCGTGAATCTGATGATGGTGGACACCAGGATCGCCCTCGGCCCGGTCGTCGGGCGGCTCAATGTGCTCACCTCTGGCCTGATCGACGATCTGTTCGTCAACGTGTACCCGGGTGTGGGCGGCGAGAGCACCCACATCGATCTCCAGGGCAACGGAAACCTCTACAGCGACGCCGATCTGGCGGCCCACCACGATCGCTTCCTGATGTTCCTGCACCGGTTCCTCGTCGCCGGGCCCGATGCTCCGCTGTCGACGGTGCCCGTGCTCTCGGTCGCCGAACAGGCCGCCTCGGTGCCCGCGCGAGGTCCGGCCGGGGTGGAGACGAAGACCCTGCCCGAGATCCTCGCCGCGGGCGCCGCGATCGACCCGGACGCGATTGCCCTGCGCTGGGGCACCGGCGACACGCTGAGCTACCGCGAGGTCGACGACTACACCAATCGGCTGGCCCGCCTGCTGATCACCGCCGGTGCGGGCCCTGAACACGGTGTCGCACTGTCTATTCCGCGCTCCGCGGAGTCGGTGCTCGCGACCATCGCGGTGGCCAAGACGGGCGCGCCGTTCGTCCCGATCGATCCGACCTATCCCGATGACCGGATCGAGCACATGATCGACGACAGTGGCGTCGTCACCGGCGTGACCGTCACCGAGGTCCGTAAGTCCCTGCCCGACAAGGTCGATTGGCTCGCACTCGACGACGAAACCACCGTCGCGCACCTCGCCGCACAGGACGCCGCCCCGATCACCGATGCCGAGCGAACCGCCGCGATCGAGCCCGATCAGGTCGCCTACATCATCTACACCTCCGGGTCGACCGGACTACCCAAGGGCGTCCTGGTCTCACACCGGGGCCTGGCGAATCTCGTCGCGAGTTCGGGTGCCGGATTCGGCGTCGACTCCGAATCTGTTGTCGCCCACGCTGTTTCGCCGAGCTTCGATATCTCCGTCGAGGAGATTCTGGTGACCCTGTCCGCAGGCGCGGCCGTCGCGGTGGTCCCGCCGTCGGCCTACGCGGGCGAGGAGATGGCGCGGGTGCTGCGCACGCATCGCGTCACCCATCTCAATGTCACCCCGGCCGTCGTCGGTTCCCTCGACCCCGCGACCCTGCCCGACCTGCGCACGATCGTGGTCGGTGGTGACGCGTGCCCGCCGGAGCTGGTGTCGAAGTGGGCCGGGCGCGCCCTGATCAACGGCTATGGACCCACCGAAACCACCATCACCACGACCCTGAGCGAACCGCTGGTCCCCGGCGCCCCGGTCACCATCGGCAGCCTGGTCCGTGGCGTGTCCGGCCTGGTGCTCGACCCGTGGCTGCGACCGGTCCCGGCGGGCACCGTGGGCGAGCTGTACCTCGCGGGCCCCGGCGTGGCGCGTGGCTATCATCGGCGCAGCGGCTTGACCGCGAGCAGGTTCGTCGCGAATCCGCACGCACCGGGCGAGCGGATGTATCGCACCGGCGACCTGGTGCGATGGACCGACGGCGACGGCACGCTCACCCTGGATTACCAGGGCCGCAGCGATTTCCAGGTGAAGGTGCGCGGCTACCGGATCGAGCTGGGCGAGATCGATGCCGCCCTGCAGCAGCTTCCCGAGATCGATTTCGCGATCACCCTCGGCGTCGAGACCGCCACCGGCGCGACCGCGCTCGTCTCCTATGTCACGACCGAGCCGGGTACCGAGGTCCATCCCGAGGCCGTCAAAGCCGCGGTCGGCGAACGACTTCCGGCCTACATGGTGCCTGCCGTGCTGATGGTTCTTGACGAAGTTCCGCTCACCCCGCTCGGCAAGGTGGATCGAAAAGCCTTGCCCGCACCAGATTTCAGCGCCCGCACCGTCACCAGCCGGACGCCGTCGACACCGCGTGAGCAGGCCCTGGCAACCCTCTTCGCCGAGGTCCTCGGACTCGACGCCGTCGGAGTCGACGAGAGCTTCTTCGCCCTCGGTGGCGACAGCATCGTTTCCATCCAGCTGGTCTCGCGCGCGAAGGCCGCCGGTATCTCGTTCAGCGCCCGCGATGTCTTCGAACGCAAGACGGTCGCCGCGCTGGCCGCGGTCGCCGACGAGACCGAGGTCCACGTGGTGGAGGAGCTGCCCGGTGGCGGTGTCGGCGAGGTGGCACTCACTCCGATCGTGCACGCGATGGTCGAGCACGGCGACACCTGGGGCCGCTACGGGCAGGCCGTCCTGATCGGGCTGCCCGCCGACATCGACCGCCCGAGGATCGCAGCCGCGCTACAGGTCCTGCTCGACCATCACGATCTGCTCCGCTCTTCGCTGCGCCGAACCCCGGACGGCTGGGAATGGCTTGTCGCCGAACGCGGTTCGGTCGACGCCGAGACCCTGATCGATGTGGTCAGCGCCGACACCGCAGACGCGGTCGAACGCGCCTTGCAGGATGCCGCGGATCTGCTCGATCCCACCACGGGCGCCGTTGCCCGGTTCGTCGTGATCGAACGCGCCGATGCCGCCCCGCTGTGCTGGCTGGTTCTGCACCACCTGGTCACCGATGGTGTCTCGTGGCGAATCCTGCTGCCGGACTTCGCCACTGCGGCCTACGGTGGCGCGCTCGATCCGGTCGGCACGTCCTTCCGCCGCTGGGCGCACGGCCAAGCAGACAACGCCGCGACCCGCATCGACGAACTGCCGATCTGGCAGCGAATCCTCGCCACACCCGACCCCTCGTTCACCCGGGCCAGCGGTCAGGACCTCGACAGGGCCACGACCGACTCCTCGGCTACCTTCGATCCGACCCTCGACGTGGTCGCCACCATGGCGCAGTGGCAGACAACGGTGCCCGCGGACATCGCACACACCGTCTTGCACACCGTGCCCGAGCAATTCCATTGCGGCGCGGACGATGTGCTGCTCACGGCACTCGCTATGGCGGTGTGCCGGTGGCGCGACCGCACCGGCGCCTTGTTGACGCTGGAAGGCCACGGCCGCAGTGAGTCCCTGCTGCCCGGTGCCGATATCGCGCGCACCGTCGGCTGGTTCACCAGTGTGTACCCGGTGGCGCTCGACCTGGCGGAGATCGATCTCGCCGACGCGTTCACCGGCGGCCCTGCGGCGGGTTCGGCGATCAAGGTGACCAAGGAGCAGCTGCGGGCGGTCCCCGATCGCGGTGTCGGCTTCGGGCTGTTGCGCTATCTGAACGACGAGACCGCCGCGGCGCTGGCGAACGCGCCGACTCCCCAGCTGAGCTTCAACTATCTCGGCAGGGCGGTGACCGGCGACGATCCCTGGGTACCGCGGCGCTTCGCCGCGACCAACGACGACCGCGCTCCGCTGGCCGCCGTCGTCGACATCAACGCGGTGCTGACCGAGGCCGGACTGGAAGTCACCTGGGCCTACGCGGGCAGGCTGCTCGACGAGGCCGACGTGCGCGAGCTGGCCGACCTGTGGTCGCAGGCCCTGCGCGCGCTCGTCACCCATGCCGGCTCCGGTGACGCGGGTGGCCGCACCCCCTCCGACTTCGAGCTCGTCACGGTCGATCAATCCCAGATCGAGCGCTGGGAGCACGCCTATCCGAAGCTCACCGATGTCTGGCCGCTCTCGCCGCTGCAGTACGGCCTGCTGTTCCACTCGCTCTACGACTCCGATACCGCCGATGGTTACACCGTCCAATCGCTGCTCACCCTGGCAGGCACCGTCGACGCCACCCGGCTGCGCGGCGCGGCACAGGCGCTGATCGATCGGCACGAGAACCTGCGCGTTGCCTTCGTCGAAACCGACGACGGCCCCCGTCAACTGGTCCTGTCCGCCGCCGAGATCCATTGGCGGGAGCTGGATCTCACCGATATCACCGACGACGCGCAGCGCGCACGCGAACTCGACCGGACGATCGAACTCGACGCGCTGACCCGCTTCGACCTCACCCGTCCCCCGCTACTGCGCTTCACCCTGATCAGGACCGCACCGGAGACCTTCCGGCTCGTGATGACCAATCACCATCTGGTGCTGGACGGTTGGTCGACGCCGCTGCTGGTGCGGGAACTGCTCACGCTGTACGTCACCGCGGGCGACGCATCGATGTTGCCGCCCGCCCGGTCCTACCGCGAATTCCTGTCCTGGCTCGAAGTTCAGGACTCCCAAGCCTCGCTGGCCGCGTGGAAGCAGGCGCTGGCCGGAATCGACACCCCGACCCGCGCCGTCCCCACGCTCGCCGGGATCGAGTCGACCGAGACCGCGATGCTCTCGCAGGATCTGTCCGCCACCGCGGTCGCGGTCCTCGAGTCGGCCGCCCGGGAGGCGGGGGCGACCGTGAACACCCTGGTCCAGGCGGGCTGGTCGATGCTGCTGGCCATGCTCACCGGCCGCACCGATGTGGTGTTCGGCGCCACGGTGTCCGGTCGGCCGCCGGAGCTGCCCGGTGTCGAGGAGATGGTCGGGCTGTTCATCAACACCGTTCCGGTCCGGGTGACGCTGAATCCGTCGGAGAAGGTTTCCGACCTGCTGGCCCGCGTGCAAGCCGAGCAGGCCCGGCTCATGGACCATCAGCACGTCGGCCTGGCCGCCATCCACCGAACCGTCGGCCTGGCCGAATTGTTCGACACCCTCACCGTTTTCGAGTCCTACCCCATCGATCGCGAGGCACTGTCCCAAGCCCTTGATATCGCGGGCATGCGGGTGCTCGACGTCGAGGGCACCGACGCGACGCCATACCCGTTGAACCTCATGGTGATTCCGCTGCGCGGCGAGGCCGGTGCGGGCGACGCCCTGCGCATCACCCTGAAATTCATGGCCGATCAGCTGGAACGCACTGCGGCGCAATCACTCCTGGACCGGTTCATCCGCCTCCTCGCCCAGCTCGCCGAGAACCCGCATGCCGTGGTGTCCCAGCTGCGGCCGTGCAGCGACACCGAATTGGCCTCGCTCGCACCGGTTCACGGCCCGCCGACCTTGCCGATGCGTACGCTCGCCGACATCCTGACGGCGGGTGCGCGGATCGATCCCGACGCGATCGCGGTCAGCGCGGGCGAGCTGCGGATGAGTTACGGCGAACTCGACGCCTGGTCCAATCGATTCGCCCGGGTCCTGCTCGGTCGCGGGATCGGCCCCGAGATATTCGTCGTGCTCGCGCTGACCCGGTCGCTGGAATCCGTGGTCGCCGTCTGGGCGCTGGCCAAGACCGGTGCGGCGTTCGTCCCGCTGGATCCGAGCTATCCGGTGGAGCGGATCGAGCACATGCTCACCGATTCGAAGGCCCCGATCGGCGTCACTGTGACGGCCACCGGCGAAGACCTGCCCGGGTCCATCGACTGGCTGCTGCTCGACGATCTGAACACCATGCGCCGCGCCATGCTGGTCTCCGATGCGCCGATCACCGACGCCGAACGCGGCGGCCCCGTCGATATCGACCACACCGCCTACCTGATCTACACCTCCGGTTCCACCGGCAAGCCCAAAGCGGTGCTGCTCAGCCACCGTGGCATCGCGAATCTCGTTGCCGCCCAACGTGAAACCCTGGCGCTCGATCCGTCCGCCAGCGCACTCCAGGTCGCCTCCCCCAGCTTCGACGCCTCCGTCTTCGAAATGCTGACCGCGCACGCGGCAGGTGGACGGCTGGTCGTGTCACCGCCGGAGGTGTACGGCGGCACCGAACTCGAGACGCTGCTGCGCACCGAGCGGGTCACCCACGCGGTGATCACCCCGTCGGCGCTGGCGACGATGGAGCCCACCGACCTCACCGATCTGCGGGTGCTCTCGGTGGCCGGTGAGGCGGCCACGCCCGAGCTCATCGAGAAGTGGGCCGCGGGCAGGCGGATGGTGAACCTGTACGGCCCTACCGAGTTCAGCATCTGGGCTACCGGACCGGCCGAGCTGGTCGCGGGCGAGCCGGTGACCATCGGCGGACCGATTCGCGGTGCGGCGCTGGTGGTGCTGGACAGCTGGTTGCGGCCGGTGCCGGTCGGCATCGCCGGCGAGCTGTATCTGGCCGGGCCCGCGCTGGCGCGTGGCTACTTCAACCGGTTCGAGATGACCGCGAGCCGGTTCGTCGCCAACCCCTTCGGCATCGCCGGGGAACGCATGTACCGGACCGGAGACATGGTGCGCTGGGTCGCGGGCGGGAACGCCGCGCTCACGCTGGAATATCTGGGCCGCAGCGACTTCCAGGTCAAGATCCGGGGCCTGCGGATCGAGCTCGGCGAGATCGACGCGGTGCTCTCGCGTGCCGAGGAGGTCGACTACGCGGTGACGATCGGGCGCGAAGGACCGGCGGGCGCCACCGTGCTCGTGTCCTATGTACTTCCCGTGCCGGGCATCGAACTCGACACCGAAACACTGCGCGCGCAGGTCGCGGCGGAGCTGCCCGGATACATGGTGCCCGCCTATGTGGTTGTCCTGGAAGATATCCCGCTCACTCCCGTCGGCAAGCTGGACCGTAAAGCCCTTCCGATACCGGACTTCACGGCGACTCAGCAGTCCTATCTCGCGCCGCGCACGCCGATCGAACAGGCCGTCGCCGAGGTGTTCGCCGACGTACTCGGCAGCGAACGGGTGAGCGTCGACCAGTCCTTCTTCGAGCTCGGCGGCAACTCGCTGAGCGCGACAAAGGTTGTCGCCCGGGTCAATTCGGCGCTCGGCTCCACCATCGCCCTGCGTGATCTGTTCGACGCACCGAGCGTCGCCCAGCTGGCGTCACGAGTCGTCCCCGCCGCCGAAGGCACCGCGGGCCGACCGGCACTGGCCCCGCGCCTGCGCCCCGACCGCATCCCGCTGTCCCCCGCCCAGCAGCGCATGTGGGTACTCAACCAGCTCGACCCGGAGTCGTCGGCCTACAACATCGCGATCGCCCTTCGCCTCACCGGAACCCTGGATGTGGCGGCCATGCGCCGAGCGCTCGCCGACGTGGTCGAACGCCAGGAAAGCCTGCGCACGCGCTACCCCGCCGATGCCGAAGGCCCACGCCAGGTCATCGTCGGCATCGACACCGCCACCCCCGCGATGCCACTGATCGACACCGAAGACGGTGCGCCACTGCGGGATCGGATCAACGAGCTGGCGGGATCCGGATTCGACCTCACCCGCGAGGCCCCGCTACGAGTGGGTCTGTTCCGTCTCGATGTGGGTACCGAAGACGCTGCCCCGGTGCATGTTGTCGTCCTCGTGGTGCACCACATCAGCGCCGACGGCGCGTCGATGGCGCCCTTGGCCGCCGACCTGGTGGCCGCCTACTCGGCCCGGGTGTCGGGCGCGGCCCCCACGCGACCTCCGCTCGCCGTGCAGTACGCCGACTTCGCACAGTGGCATCGCGAGCTGCTCGGCAGCGGATCGGATGCGGAATCCGTTGCGGCACAGCAGATCGAATACTGGCGCGAGACCCTCGCCGGCGCACCTGATGTGCTGGAACTGCCCACCGATCGCCCCCGCCCCGCGGTCCAGACGATGCGCAGCGACGACGTCGAATTCAGCATCGACGAACAGACGCACCGCGCGCTGATCGACTTCGCCGCCGCGAACAATGTCAGCGTCTTCATGGTGGTCCACGCCGCCCTCGCGGTTCTGCTGGCCCGGCTCGGCGGCACCGGCGATGTCGTCATCGGTACCCCGATCGCGGGTCGCGGCGAAGCCGCTCTTGACGACCTCGTCGGCATGTTCGTCAACACCCTCGCCCTGCGCACACCGGTCGACCCCGGCACCGGCTTCCGGCAGCTGCTCGCCACCGTCCGCACCACCGACCTCGACGCCTTCGCCCACGCCGACGTGCCGTTCGAACAGCTCGTCGGAGCACTCGACCCCACCCGATCGACCGCCCACCACCCGCTGTTCCAGGTGTCGCTGTCGCTGCAGAACTTCATCGAGCCGGTGCTCGAACTGCCCGGACTCCGCTTCGAAGTCGAGGACTTCGACCGCCGCTCCTCGGCCTTCGACCTCACCCTCGATCTGCGCGAACGGTTCGGCGAAACAGGACCCGAAGGGATCGAAGGCGTCCTGACCTACGCGACGGACCTGTTCGACGCGAGCACGGTCACCACCTTCGCGACCCGATGGCGCCAGGTGCTCGCCACCGTCCTCACCGACATCGACATCCGCCTCACCGACATCGACATCCTCGCCGAATCCGAACGCGCGGAGCTGATTCCGGTGCGCGGCCCCGCCACCGCCGGAACGACCACATTGGCCGACCTGCTCGCCACCACCGCCGCGACCTTCCCCGACCGGCCCGCTCTGGTCTCCGAAACCACGACAGCCTCCGAGACCCAGCCCATGCCTGTCACCGCCACGACGCCCGACACGACCAGCTACCGCACTCTGAACGCACGGTCGAATCAGCTGGCCAGAGCGCTGATCGAGGCGGGAGCCCACACAGAAACTGTTGTCGCGCTTGGTCTCCCACGCTGCGCCGAACTGCACACGGGTCTCTGGGCGGCGGCGAAAGTCGGCGCGGCGTTCCTGTCGGTCGACCCGAAGCATCCGGCGGACCGCATCGACCACATGCTCACCGACTCCGGCGCACAGGTCGGGATCACGCTCGCCGAGTATCGGCCGCAGCTCTCCGATACCACCCACTGGTTGATCCTCGACGACGCCGACTTCGCCGCCCGCCTGGATGCCACCGACGACGCCGACATCACCCCCGAGGAGCTTCCGGTCCCGATCAGAGTCCAGAACCCGGCCTGGATGATCTACACCTCCGGCTCCACCGGCACCCCCAAGGGCGTCACCGTCACCCACCGCGGCCTGGCCGACCTGGTCGCCTCCCAGCGAACCGACCTCGCGCTGGACGAACGTTCCCGAGTGCTCCAGGTCGCCTCCCCCAGCTTCGACGCGTCGATCTTCGAGGCACTCATGGCATTCGGCTGCGGCGGCGCCTCGGTGATCTCCCCGCCGGATGTCTTCGGTGGTGCACCGCTCGCGGAGCTGATCGCCGCAGAGTCGGTTACCCACATGGTGATCACGCCGTCGGCACTGGCCACCATCGATCCCGCCGAGGTGTCGAGTCTGCGTGTGCTCGCGGTCGCGGGTGAGGCGGTCGGCCCCGACCTGGTCGCGCGCTGGTGCGGCGGTGCAGGCGCACGCACGATGGTCAACCTGTACGGACCTACCGAATACACCATCTGGGCAACGGGTTCCGAGCCGCTGTCGGCTGCGGAACCGGTCACCATCGGCTCACCAGTTCGAGGTGCGGCAGCCCTCGTCCTCGACGACCGCCTGTGCCCGGTGCCAGTCGGTGTCGCGGGTGAGCTGTACCTCGCGGGCACCGCCCTCGCGCGGGGGTACCACGCCCGGGCAGGCTTGACGGCGACCAGGTTCGTCGCCAACCCGTTCGGACACCCCGGCGAATGCCTCTATCGCACAGGTGATCTGGTGCGGTGGATCCGTACCGATAGCGCCGCGCGCACCGTCGGCCCCACTCGGTCCGTGAGTCTCGCCGGGTCCGACAACCCCTCCGGCTCGGATAGTTCCGCCGGTTCACCCACCGGATTGGCACTGGAGTACCTCGGCCGCACCGACTTCCAGGTGAAGGTGCGCGGTCAGCGCATCGAGCTCGGCGAGATCGATGCGGTGCTCGGCGCCATCGACGGTGTCGATCTCGCTGTGACACTGGGTGTTCCAGGGCCGACCGGTGCCACCGCGTTGGCCGCGTACCTGGTGCGCATGCCCGGCGCCGACCTCGACATCGCACATGTCAAGGCTCTGGCAGCCGACACGCTGCCCGCCTACATGGTGCCCGCCGCGTTTGTGGTGCTGGACGAGATTCCCATCAACGCGGTCGGCAAGCTCGACCGGAAAGCTCTGCCGGAACCGGTGTTCGTCACCGACGACACCCCGTACCGCGCACCGGAAACGCCGACCGAGCAGGTGCTCGCCGAGGTCTATGCCGAACTGCTCGGCCGCGCCCAGGTCGGTATCGACGATTCGTTCTTCGCTCTGGGCGGCGACAGCATTCTCGCCATCCAGCTCGTCACCCAGGCGAAGCTGCGCGGCGTGCAGTGCACACCACTGCAGGTCTTCGAACACCGCACGATCGCGGCGCTGGGCGCGGCCGTCGATGCCACCGAGACGGTCGAGGCGCTCGAGGAACTGCCCGGCGGCGGCACCGGTGACCTGCCACTCACCCCGATCGTGCGGTACATGATCGAACGCGGCGGCGATTTCGACCGGTTCGCCCAAACCGCGGTATTGGAACTGCCGGTCGGCATCGATCGCGTGCACCTCGTCGCCACCCTCACCTCCGTGATCGACCGACACGACATGCTGCGGGCGCGCCTGTGGGCGGGCGAGGACGGCTGGCGGCTGCGCGTGGCCGACCCTGGTTCGATCGACGTCGACGCGCTCGTGCACCGCACGGCCTTCGACGCCGGCACCGACCCGGTCGAGCTGCGTGAATACGCGCAGACCGAACTCGACTCCGCGATGAACCGCCTGCACCCGGCCGACGGCGTGGTCCTCCAATTCGTGTGGCTGGATCCGGTCGGCGATGCCGGTTCGCACACCCGGCCCGGACGTCTGATCGTCGTGGCACACCACCTCGCGATCGACAGCGTGTCGTGGCGAATCCTGGTGCAGGACTTGATCGCCGCCTGGGCCCAGGTATCCGCGGGCGCCACATCGGTCCTCCCCGATATCGGTACCTCGATGCGGCGCTGGTCGTATGCCCTGACCGAGCAGGCACATGCCGAGCGCCGCCTGGCCGAACTCCCGTACTGGCAACAGGTGGTGAACGGCCCCGACCCGCTGCTCGGTACCCGCCACCTCGATCCGGCCACCGATCAGGCGCGGACGGTCCGCCGCCTCGACATCGAGGTCGATCAGGACACCACGACCGCCCTGCTCACCACCCTGCCCCGCCTGTTCCACGGCAGCGTCACCGACGCGCTGTTCGCCACTTTGGCGCTGGCGCTGGTGCGCTGGCGGGCCCGCAGAGGTGTGGACGAACCCTCGGCGCTGTTGCGTCTGGAGGGCCACGGCAGACAGGAAGAAGTCGTGCCCGGCGCCGACCTGTCGCGGACCATCGGCTGGTTCACCAACCTGTACCCGGTGCGGCTCGATCTCGCCGACATCGATATCGAGGACGCGCTGGCGGGCGGCCCGGCGATGGGCACGGCCATCCGCCGGGTCAAGCACGACCTGGCCGCGGTCCCGGACAAGGGCATCGGTTTCGGGCTACTGCGCTATCTGAATCCCGCAGCAGCCGAACAACTCCCGGCCCGCCTGCCCGGCCAGGTCTGTGTGAACTACCTCGGCAGGCACACCTCCGTCGACACACCCACCGGCCTCGAAGGTCTCGGCTGGCTACCCACCGACGCGCTCGGCGAGCTCGAGGCGGCCGAGCATCCGGAGATACCGATCATGTCGGCGATAGATATCAATGCCATGGTGGTCGGCAACCGCCTACAGGCCGACTTCGGTTACGCGGCAGAGCTTTTGGCCCGCGAAGATGTCGCCGAACTCGCGACTCTGTGGGTCGAGGCACTCGGGGCGGCAGCTCGATTCGCCGAAACCCCCGCAGCCCAGGCCGCTTCGGCCGACGAAGCCGCTGCCATGGCAGCGCACACGGCGGCGATCGCAGAGCCAGGACCGACCGGTCTCGGACTCGACGTGCTGCTACCGATCCGCCCCGGCGGGGATCGGCCCGCGCTGTTCTGCGTCCACTCCTCCTCCGGAATGTCCTGGAGCTACCTGGGATTGGCCGAACAGCTACGACCGGGCCGACCGATCTACGGACTCCAGGCGCCCGATCTCAGCGGTCGCGAACCGTCGGCACGCTCGATCGAGGAATTCGCCCGGCGCTACGTGCGCGAGATCCGCGCGGTGCAGCCGACCGGCCCGTATCACCTGCTCGGCTGGTCCTTCGGCGGCCTCATCGCCCAAGCGATGGCGGTGGAACTGGCTGCCGCGGGCGAACGGGTCGGGGTCGTCGCACTCCTGGACACCGACACCGCCGACATCGACGGTGACACCATCGAGCGGCTCTCGGCGGGCGCCTTCATCAATACCTTCGGCGCCATCTTCGGCATCGACGACGTCCCCGCCGAATCGACCGCCGAGGAAGCCGCCGAGCTCATCACCGCCCGGCTCGGCGGGATCGAGCTCATCGACGCGGCGACCATCGAGCGAATGGCAGGCTCCTACAACGCCTCCGCGGGCACGCGGACCGGATATCAGCGGCCGGTCTACGACGGTGACGTCGTCTATTTCCGCGCCACGGTCGACCCCGCCGAATGGATGGGGCCCGACGGCTGGCGGCCCTATGTCACCGGCGACATCACCAACCACGACGTCGATGTGACCCACGACGACATGACCAATCCCCATGCACTGTCAGTCATCTCGCCACTGCTCGACGACCACTTGGAAGCAGGAGACCGGATATGAGCGTCGATCACACTCTCGTGCAGAGCAACCCGCGCACCGGTGGTGTCGTTGTCGAAGGGATCGAGAAGTCCTTCGGCGACGTCCAGGCCCTGCGCGGTGTCGATTTCGAGGCCGCCCCCGGTGAGGTGCTCGGCATCCTCGGCCCCAACGGCGCGGGCAAGACGACCATGGTGAACATCCTGTCCACACTCGTCACACCCGACAGCGGGCGGGCGACGGTCGCCGGACACGACGTCGTCGCCGATCCGGCCGCGGTCCGCAAACGCATCATGCTGACCGGGCAGTACGCCGCGCTCGACGACATGCTCAGCGGCTACGAGAACCTCGTCATGTTCGGCAGGCTGATGGGCCTGCGCAAGTCGGCGGCACAGGCGAGGGCCAGGGAACTGCTCAGCGAGTTCGATCTGGAAAAGGCGGCGAACCGGCGCGTCGGCACCTACTCGGGCGGCATGCGGCGCCGCATCGACATCGCCTGCGGACTGGTGGTCCGGCCCGATGTCGTCTTCCTCGACGAGCCGACCACCGGCCTCGACCCCCGCAGCCGACAGGGTGTCTGGGACCTGGTGCGCAGCTTCAAGACCGCGGGTATCACCACCCTGCTCACCACCCAGTATCTGGAGGAAGCCGATGCGCTCAGCGATCAGATCATCGTGATCGACCAAGGCGTGGTGATCGCCTCCGGCACCGCCGACGAGCTGAAACACCGCACCGGCGGCAGCTACTGCGAGATCGTGCCCCTGGATCTCGAAGGGCTGCCCGCCATCGTCACCGCGCTCGGCTCGCTGCTGCCCGCGGAGAACCTGGCGGCGCTGACCCCCGAATCGGACCGCATCACCATCCCGGCGCCCGACGGCGCCAAGACGCTCGCCGAGGCCCTGCGACGACTCGACAGCGCTTCGGTCGAACTCGTCGACATCGCCCTGCGGCGGCCCTCGCTCGACGATGTGTTCCTACAGCTCACCGGCCATCTCGCCTCGTCGGAGACCGCAGCGAGGGTTTCCTCATGACTGCCACCACGTGGCAGACCGATGCCCGTGCCGTGCCCGACACCCTCCAGCAGTGGTGGGTGCTGACCACCCGGCTGATCGTGCCCTCGATCAAATCCGGCGAGTTCCTGGCATCGGTGTTCGCACCCGCGGCCTTCACGGCCAGCTTCTACATCCCGCTGAAAACCGTGATGACGTTCTCCGGCAACGGTTTCAGCAGCTACGCCCAGTACATGATGCCGCTGGTGATCCTGCAGGCCGCGGCGTTCACCGCCATCTCGGCGGCCTTCCGCTCGGCCTCCGATTCCGTCGCAGGCCTCAACCGCCGCTTCGGCGCGATGCCGCTGCGCCCGCTGGTCCCGGTCGCGGCGCGGATGTCGGCCAACCTGTTCCGGCTGCTGGTCTCCCTGGCCGCAGCGGTCACCGCGGGCTATGTCATCGGCTTCCGATTCCGGCTCGACGCCGCGCACACCCTCGGCTTCCTGGCGTTCTCGGTGCTCATCGGTCTCGCGTTCACCCTCGGCGCGGACGTGATCGGCACGCTGTCCAAGAGCCCGGAAACCACCTCGCAGGCGCTGGTGCTGCCACCGTTGATCTTCGGCATGCTCTCGACCGGTCTGGCACCGGCGAGCCAGTTCCCGCAGTGGATCCAATGGTTCGTCCGCAATCAGCCGGTTTCTCAATTCGCGATAGTTCTGCGCGCGCTGGCCGGTGACACCTTGGGCAATGCCGGAACGGCGAGCCTGGCGCTGATGGGCCCGTCGCTGCTCTGGCTCGCCGCCATCGTGGCGCTCTGCGCACCGGTCGCCATCCGGCTGAGTTCGAGGAGGGCCTGATGGCAGAGCTGGAGACGTCGGCGGGGTCGCTGATCCGGCACACGCTGATCCAGACCGAACGGCTGCTGGTGCGCTGGGCCCGCAATCCGGTCACGCTGCTCGAGACCCTGCTCATCCCGTGCCTGCTGCTGGTGATGCTCGACATCGTGGTGGGCGGTCAGATCGAGAAGTTCACCGGTGGCGATGCCCTGTACGGCTCGGTCCCGATGGTCGCCCTCGTCGGCGCGCTGTCCGGTGCCATCGCGAGCGGTGTGCTGCTCGGCCGCGAACGCGACGCGGGCCTGCTTGCCCGATTCTGGGTGCTGCCTGTGCATCGTGCCTCCGGGCTGGTCTCGCGCATCCTCGCCGAGGGCTGCCGCATCCTGCTCGGCGCCGTGGCGGTGGTGATCGTCGGCTTCCTGCTCGGCTTCCGCTTCCACCAGGGGCCACTGGCCGCGCTGGTGTTCATGCTGGTCCCGGTGGTGTTCGGGCTCGCCTTCGCCACCATCGTCACCGCCGTGGCCGTCTATACCGCGAAGGCCTCGCTGGTCGAGGGCATCACGATCCTCACCACGCTGATGATGTTCTTCAGCACCGGATTCGTGCCGCTCGTGGCCTTCCCGACCTGGATTCAGCCGGTGGTGCGCAACCAGCCGATGTCGGTCGCCGTCGACGCCATGCGCGGCCTGTCGGATCAGGGTCCGATCGCCCGGCCGCTGCTGCTCACCCTCGCCTGGTCCGGTGGCGCCGTGCTGTTGTTCGCCGTGCCCGCCGCCATCGGCTTCCGGCGCGCGAGCCGCCGGTAGATCGGCCCGCGGCACTCGCACCGGCGGCCACGCAGTACCCTCGTGCGCATGCCGGCGAGCGCCCGAAACCGCACCCGATTCCCTCGCACCGCCGAGCAGGGCGGGCGTGTCCGCTCGCGCGGCTTCGTCGTGGCTGCCGCGTTGCTGTGCGCCGCCGTGCTCACCGCGGGGTGCGCGGAGAAAACCGATGACGCGAGCACGATCATCCGCACCACCACGAATATCGCGGGTGCGGGCGTGGTCGGCGCTGCTCGCGACACCGCGACCGCGTGCCCGTTGCCGAGCGCGCCCGACGCGGGCTCCGGCGCGACCCGCACGGTCACCCACACCGCCGGGGTCTCGCAGGTTCCCGCCGACCCGCAACGCATCGTCGTACTCACCACCTCCGCACTCGACGCGGCCTGCGCGCTGGGCCTGTGGGAGCGGGTCGCGGGCGCGGTCACCCTCGACGGTGATCGTTCGCAGCCGATGTACCTGGGTTACGGCGTGGTCAAGGTGCCGAGCGTCGGGCCGATCGGTCTGCCCGATCCGGCACGGATCGCCGAGCTGAAGCCCGACCTGATCCTCGGCGACGTGGCTCCGGCCGCAGGTGGTTACGAGGCACTGAGCAAGATCGCCCCGACCGTCCTGATCGGTGCGGGCGGCAGCTGGCAGTCCGATTTCGCCGCCTACGCCGCGGGCATGAACCGCGACGGTGCCGCCGACACTGCCCTGCAGAACTACCTCACCGAAGCCCACGACCTCGGCCCCGCACTCAACGCGCGCCAGTCCCAGGCTTCGGTGCTGCGCTTCACCGCCGACACCACACAGGTCCAGGGTTCGGAAACCTTTGCGGCCCAAGTCCTTTCCGACGTCGGCGTCCAGCGTCCGACCGCCCAGCGCGGGCTCTCCTTCGACATCACCGAAGCCGACCTCGCCACCAAGGCCGAAGGCGACCTCATCTACGTGATGTTCGAGGGACCGGACGGCGAGAATCACGGCAAACAGGTTCTGCGCTCGGACCAGTTCGAAGAACTCGGCGCCTCGACCGACAAGCGTGTCTTCGCGGTCGACGACAAGATCTGGCACACAACAGGTCTCACCGCGGCCCGCGCGATCCTCACCGACCTGCGCAACAGCCTCAACGGCTACGTCACCGACTGACTCCCAGCTACCTCCCAGTGTGTTCGCAGCTCCGGCGCAGTCCACGTGCTTAACGTGGTCGACAACACGGCAGCGAAGGAGCAGCAATGGGCGAGCACGATCTGGGGCTTGGGCACGATCTTCGAGTGATGTCGCGTCGGCGAGCGCTGAGTTTTCTCGGCGCGGCCGGGGTCGCGGCAGCGGCGGCGGGCTGCGCGACCTCGACCGACAGCACCGGCTCGAGCACGAGCCCGGCCGACGCCACCACTTCCGCGTCGACCGAAACCCCGGCTGCGGCGCCGCAGGAGACGGCGGGCCCCTACCCCGGTGACGGTTCCAACGGACCCAATGTCCTGATCGAGTCCGGTGTGGTGCGCTCCGATATCACCACCAGCTTCGGCACGTATTCCGGTACCGCCCAGGGTGTTCCGATGACCCTCACGCTGAATCTGCGCGACCTCGTCGAGAACGCGGCGGGCACCGGGATGGCGGTGTACGTGTGGCATTGCGACCGCGAGGGCCGGTACTCCCTCTACACCGAGGGCGCCACCGAACAGAACTATCTGCGCGGCGTCCAAGTGGCCGACGACGACGGCACCGTACGCTTCACCTCGATCTTCCCGGCCTGCTACGCCGGCCGCTGGCCACACATCCACTTCGAGGTCTACGACTCCCTGACAACCGCGGTCGCAGGCGACAATGCCCGCCTCACCTCCCAGATCGCCCTCCCCCAAGACGCGTGCACCGCGGTCTTCGACGCCGACCCCGGCTATGTGAACAGCACCCGCAATATGTCCGGCGTGACCCTGTCCTCCGATGGCGTCTTCGGCGACGGCTGGGACGCCGAATTGGCCACGGTCACCGGCACACCCACCACCGGAATGTCGGTCTCGCTCACGATCGGCGTAGCAGCGAAAGCCCAGAACACCCAGTCCGGCAACGGTTCTCCGGGTGCCCCGCCCTCGGGCAACGGCGGGCCGGGCGGCCCACCCCCCGGCCCCCGCTAGCTCCGAACTCTGCACCGACCGCGCCGCCGTCGGGCCGCTATCCTCAGGACGCGACTGTGTCGAACCGTCGCTTGGGGAGGGTCGATGAACGACAGCAGCACTACGTCTTTGCCACGGCTACCGGACTATTCGCGTCCGACGACCGCCGCCGCGATCCTGGGGACTGCTGTTCTCTCAGGTGGGGTCACGGTCGCCATCTACAGCCTGTTCTTCGCGGCGGGCAACCCTTACGCAGGCGATATCGATTCGGAAGAGACCCTCTCGGTCCAACTCGGGGTGTTCTCGACCGCCATCGGCACGGCGGCGCTGCTGATTCTGGCGGTCACTCTGCGGTGGTCGGCGAACCTGCGGGCCGCAGGCCTCGGCAACCCACCCGTCGTCATCATGTCCGTTGTTGTGGCCGTCGAGATCCTCATCTGCACGAACCTCGACATCCCGTCCACCGTCGACCGGATATTCGACATCTACGCGGCGTATCCCCAGCTCCCGATGGCGGTCGCCGCGTGGTACCTGGTCATCCTCGGCTCAGTTCTGGTCCTCGGCGCGACCCTCGCTCCCCCAGCGCGACGGGCATTGTCAACACGGTCCGGTGCGATCCTGGCCGCGATCGGCGTGCTCGTCTGCGCCACCGCGGCGGGTCTCGCTCTACGGGCCGGGGACGACGACCGGGTCATCGACCACCGCACCGCCGCTGCCACCGCCGTTGCGCCGGTCCCCAATCGCCTGGGATCCGAGAAGTTCCGGATCAACCTGAAGGATTCCCGTCGCGTTGTCGTCGGCGGGAACGGATTCTTCATCGGGTCCAAGGAAGGCATCACCGCCTACGACGGAGCCACCGGCACTCCACGCTGGCACTACCTTCGCCAGAACGTCACCTCTCGCGGTGTCCAGCACAGCCCTGACAGCATGGTGTCCGTTCCGTCCGAGAACGTCCTCGCCACCTACTGGGAAAATCTGGGCTGGATCGGATTCGACGCATCGACAGGCGAAAGACTCTGGACCGACTCGGAATTCAGCCGCGGCCGCCGAGAACACGGGCCGACGACCGGTACGACGTACGGCGACGAGCCCGCACCGTTGCTGGTCAGGGTTACCGACTGCGGCTTGGCGCGATACGAGGCCCGCTCCGGGCGCCTGATGTGGGCACACCCCCGCAAAACATTCTGCAGGAGCAGGGATTCGAAGATCGCGTTCACTTCACACGCGATTTATCGGATGTCTGCGGTCGGTACGACTCAGACCACAATCTCCGCCTTCGACCTTGCTACCGGCGCCACGATCGCCGAGCGGAGTATTCCCAATCCTGATTCCGATCGCACACCGGAGCTGTCGGTGGTCGATGATGTCGTCTCGATCGACTGGCGCGACAAGACCGCGGGTCACCTGCATTTCGACTCCCCCGATAACTTGCGCACCGCCACGGTCACCGAACCCGCCGAGGTCATTGCCGCCGACCCGTCCACCGGCACGATTGTCACGCGTTCCGACCGTGACGCCGTCACAGTGTCGGAGACCCGCGTTCCCGCCAGGTCACGCCCTGTCGAGGGGCTGCCCTCATATTGGTCCCATAAATTCGACGCGCTTCTGCTCACGGATGAACTGGTCGTGTCGACCGAAGGCCTACGCACGTGGAAACGCACCGACCTCACAGAGACCACCCCGGACCACATCCTCAGCTCATGCTCACTACTCGGCGCGAGCGAGGCCCCCGGTGTCGTCCTCATCCGCTGCGGCGATAGCCGATCAACCCCGCAAATCGTCGGATTCGCACCCTGACCGAAGGCGTTGCACTGAAACGATTTTCGGTCGACCAGGCACACGACTCTTGTAGGCGAGTCTCATCTCCAGAGGAGTTTCACCATGCACTCATAGCATCCTGTCGATCCATCTCTCAGTATTGCTGAGGAGTCGAGTGATTGTCGGGCTGTCGTATCGGGCGATGTCGTCGTGCTGGGTCGCCTTGGTCATAACATCCATCAACCCGCCGGACTGGCGGTCGATCTCATCGCGCAGCCAGTCGGGCTCGACGTGAATGGCAGGCGCGAATCGAATCCAGTCGGTCACCGTGATCTGTTCGGCGCGGAACTGCTTATTCATGCTCATGGACAGGTCGTTGCCCGAGCCATCCGAGTAAGCCAGGTGCGAGTTCAGGTCGTATAGCGGTGCGAGCCGTACCGATTCACCACTGAGCAGGAGCGAATAGTTTCTCGCGTGCGCGTCGGTGCCACAGATCAGCCAATTGAAGACGAGTGCCTGTGCGAAACGGCGGTTGTCCTCCTCGGGGCGATGGCTGCGGGCGCGGATGAGGTCAGCAATCACCTCCGCGCCGGGTCCGCCCTGACTTTGGTACTTGTGAATTGGCCAGATCGCCATCGCTTGACACATATCCTCCTGATGGACGCGCTGCCACTGGTCGTCGCGCCGGATTCGGTCGTAACGGGCAACCACGATGGCGCGCTCATCATCGAACTCCTCGATAGTGCAAGACGCGGTACGCAGGCCGAGGTCGGCCGCAGTTCGCAGCGTGACCGCCTCGACCAGATCCTGGTCGAGCATGTTGGGAATCGGAGGTTTGATGATGTGCGTCGACGGGATGGCACCGACCGGGTCGCTCCAACCGTCCACGGTGCGGTGGAGGGCAATCTTCGCTTGGGCTCCGGCGAGGGAGAACTTGCCGGACGTGTCGTCGGTGGCCGAGGTCGGGAGGTCTGCCCTCGCTCGGCGCAGCATTTCCGCGATCTGGGTTGATCCCAGTTCGGCGAGGTCACCTTGCCGTTCCTGGATGAAGTCGAGTCGGTCGGGCCGGACGAACTGGGCTGCGCCTGCGACATCCTCGCCGACGTGTCGGAGCAGCGAGAAAGAGCTGTTGTCGTCAGCGATGCCGAATCGACGACGCCACTGGCGCAAGGTTTCTGGGCGGTCCGGAAGCAGGCCTTCCAGCCAAGGCGCCAGGGCGCTCTCCCGATATCGGCCCATAGGACCCTGCATCGACACAGACAGTGGAGTGAACCGGCCCGGCAGATGATCCGCATAGCGGAGCCGCATTCTGCGTCGGCTGGTGCGCTGGATGTCACCGATCACGCGGCCGTTCATCACCACATAGAGGACATGACTGTTCGCGTCCGTCATTGCTGTGTGCCGTCGAGGAGAGAGTCCAGGTCGACGGGTTCCTCATCGACAGGGGGCGAGAGCGTCGGTACTCGACGGGAGAGCGTCACGGATACGCCGAGGGTGGTGATCACGCGCATGACCATGTCCAGCGGGGCGGAGCCCTTCTGCCCGGCTTCGAACGCGTTGAGCCATTGGCGGCCGACTCCGGCCATCGAGGCCAGGGCCTGCTGAGTCATGTCTTCGGCGATTCTTGCCTCGCGCAGGGCAGGGCCGAGGTCGTCCGCTCGAAAAACCTCGATTGTCGCCATATGAAGACAATATCATTTGTCGCCATGCGGCGACAAGGCGTTCGGTTCGGTCATCGCGGGCGGCGGGGACAATCGCTCCACGAGCAGATATCGTCGATTCGAGCGCGCGTGGCGATTCACTGCTCGGGCCCGCGTGGTTGACGACCTCAGAGCGGCGAACGGACTGCGGCAGCGGCCAATCCCAGGTGGACGATCTCGATGAAAGCCGTGAGATCCCTTATCAGCACGTTGATTTCACCCGTCGCGCCGGCGTCGGTGTGGAGCCAGTCGGCGACCGTCTCGAAAAGACCGCCGATTGTGGAGACCGCGAGGGCGTGCAGGTCTACGCCGATTCCCTCGGGGGGCACGAATCCGTATTCGCGCCACAGGGTTTCGAGGAACTGAGCCGCCCAGCGGCGGTTGACGCGACGCTGTTGTTCGACTTTCGCCGAAATGCCGCTCGCCTCACCGAAAGTCACCTTCGCCACGCGCGGGTCGTCGACCATCGAATGGGCGAAGGCGCCGATCACGGCGGCGACGACATCGTCGCGGTCGCCCGAGGATTCGGACAGCGCGGTGGCGACCATGTCCTGTGCGCGTTCGCTCTGCTGCTGTAGCAGCGCCAGGTAGCAGTCTTCTTTGCTCTCGAAGAGTTCGTAGAAGGCTTTGTTGCCGACGAAGGCGGTCTGGCAGATCTGCTCGATCGCGGTGCTGACGTAGCCCTCGGCGGCGATCAGGTCGAAGGCGGCGGCGAGGATCTGTTCACGCCTGCGCGCACGGCGCTGTTCGGCGTCCAGGCCCTGGATGCGCCGGGAGCGGACTTGGCTCTTGTCGGTCGACGTCACGCAGCTCAGCCTACAGATTGCCAAATATAAACAAGAACTCTTGTTCTCAACAAGCCACCGTGCTGTAATCAGCATCACCTATCGAAGGAGATGCCATGCAGCGCAGCACGGCCACCTGCCGGTCACCCCGGCTCCGACAGCTCGGCGCCCGAGCCCTGCCCCTGCTGGCGATGACCGCGCTGGTGGCAGCGGGTCCGGCGGGCGCCCAGGATTTCGAACTGCCCCCACTGCCGAACGAGGCACAGGTGTATCCGGCGGTCGTGCCGATTCCCACACCGCAGCACGACCCCTGGTATGCCGATCCGGCCGATCTCGCCGGCTACGCCAACGGCGACGTGATCCGCAGCCGGGTCGTGCAGACCCACGTGCTCGGCATCCCGGCCCCGGTGCACACCACGCAACTGCTGCTGCGCAGCTCCGACGTGCACGACAACCCGATCGCCACCGCCACCACCGTGCTGATGCCGGGCATCCCGTGGCTGGGACCCGGTGCGCGCCCGCTGATTTCGTATCAGGAGGCGATCGACAGCCTCGGCCCGCAGTGCAATCCGTCCTACACCCTGCGCGCGGGAATCCAGAAGGAGGTGGCCATCATGGCCCAGTTCCTTTCGGCGGGTGCCGCGGTGGTGATCACCGATTTCGACGGCAAAGAGAACACGATCATGTCGCCCGCCGAGGGTCGGATGGTGCTCGACGGCATCCGCGCGGCCAAGCGTGGCGGGCTCGGGCTCGAGACCGCGCCGGTGGGGTTGTGGGGCTATTCCGGTGGCGGCAACGCCTCCGCGTCGGCTGCCGAGCAGCGCCGCCACTACGCTCCCGAACTCGAGATCAAAGGCAGTGCGCAGGGCGGTATTCCGGGCGACAAGGTCGCGATCGCACCGTTCGCGATCTCGGGACAGCAGCCACAGGCCAACTTCACGGGCTGGCTGGCCGTGCTCGGGCTGGCCCGCGAATACCCCGAATTCGCTCGAGAACTGGACCACTACCTGACTCCGGAAGGCCGAAGGGTGGCCGATGACCTGCGGGAACGCTGTCTCTATACCGCCGTGGCAACCACCCTGCTCCGGCCGATGGCGCAGTACCTGACCGACCCCGAGGCCGCACTGGCCGCCGCGCGACCCGCCCTCGCCGCAGCGAGTTTCGGCCGACCGGAGAACACCCCCGATATCCCGCTGCTGATGTGGCATTCGACCACCGACCAACTACTGCCCGCCGAACTGGCGATCGACACGATCGCCGCCGACTACTGCGCCCGCGGGGTGAACATGCGGATGATCCGGGTGCCGTTCTCGGAGCACATCAGCGCCGAGATCGTCCCCGAATTGGGCACTGTCGCCTGGCTGCTCGCGGTGGCCGCGGGCGCCGACCCGGGGCCGCGAGTATGTTGAGCGCCGCCACCACCTCGCTACGGCAGATCCGCGCCCTGGCGCGGGCCGGGATCATCGATCCGCGACATCCGGCACAGATCCTGCGCACCGCCCGCACCATGCGCGTGTTCGGCCCGATCGCCGGCGGGATCCGATCCTCGGCGCGGCGCACACCCGACCGAGTCGCGCTGGTCTGTGGCGACGAGCGGATCAGTTACCGAGAGCTCGACCAGCGCACCGACGCGCTCGCCGCCACCTGGCACGCCAACGGCCTCGATGCGGGCGATACGGTCGGCGTGCTCTGCCCCGACGGGGTGCGCCTCGTCGAATCCATGGCCGCCACAGCGAAACTCGGTGCTCGTCTGGTGTTGCTCAATACCGGATTCGGTGCGGCGCAGCTACGTGACGTGCTGGAACGCGAGGGAGTCAGCGCACTCGTGCTCGACCCGGCCATGGCCGTGACTGCCGAGGACCTGCCCGAACGAATCAAGCTTCTGGACACCACAATTCGCCCCGCCGCCGCACCGATTCGCCCGCCCGCACAGCAGGGCGGTTTCGTCCTGCTTACCGGCGGCACCACGGGCACGCCCAAGGGCGCACCGCGGCGAGTGGAATCTCCTTTGGCCGCAGCGCAATTCGTTGACAGGGTGCCCCTGCGGCGAGGCCAGACTGTGCTGCTGTGCGCACCGCTGTTCCACGGCACCGCGCTGTCCCAGTTCATCCTCTCGCTGAATCTGGGCTCGACGGTCGTGCTGCACGGACGGTTCGACGCGGCCCACGCACTCGCCCAGGTCGCCGAGCATCGCGCCGACATGGTCGTGCTGGTGCCGACCATGCTGCGCCGCATCCTCGATCTGGACCCGGAGTTGTTGTCCGCCACTGACACCCGCTCGCTGCGAATCGTGTTCACCGCCGGGGCGGCGTTGCCGTCCTCATTGGGCACCAGGGCGATCACCGCGTTCGGCCCGGTGATCTACAACTTCTACGGGTGCACCGAAACCGGCACCGCCACCATCGCCACCCCGCAGGACTGGATCGCCGCTCCGGGCACCGTCGGGCGGGCACCGGTCGGGATCACCGTCGCGCTCTACGACGCCGACGGCACCCGGATCACCGAGCCCGGCGCGGTCGGCACCGTCTTCGTGGGCAACACGATCGCTTTCGACGGATACTCCGGCGGCGGGTCCAAGCAGCTCCGCGGCGGCCTGATGAGCACCGGCGACCTCGGCCACTTCGATTCCGGCGGAAGGCTTTTCATCGACGGACGCGACGACGACATGATCGTCTCCGGCGGCGAGAACGTCTTCCCCGGCGAGATCGAGGACCTGCTCTACCAGCACCCGTCGATCACCGAAGCGGCCGTAATCGGTGTCCCTGACGAGGAATTCGGGCAACGGCTCGCCGCGTTCATCGTGGCGGCAGGCGAAGTGGACGCCGAAACCGTTCGCGACTACGTGAAAACCCACCTCGCCCGGTTCAAAGCCCCACGCGACGTGCTGTTCGTCGACGAACTACCCCGCACCCCGACCGGCAAGATCGACCGCCGCGGCCTGGCCGCGCTTCGCTGAGCGAACTCGGCGGCGCCGACGAGGGTCGGCGCCGCCTGCTCTGCCGGGAAACCGCTGATTCAGCGCAGTCCACGGAAGAACGTCCGGACGTCGGCGACGAACAAGTCCGGCACCTCCATCGCCGCGAAATGGCCACCCCGCTCGAACTCCGACCAATGGACGATGTCGGTGCCCTCGTCCGCGTAGCGGCGGATCGCGATGTCCTCGGCGAACACCGCGACACCGGTCGGCGTGGTCAGCGGCGTGGTGGGCCACGACCGGGTGTGGGTGGCCTCGTAGTACAGCGCGGCCGACGAACCCGCGGTGCCGGTGAGCCAGTAGAGCATCACGTTGGTCAGCAACCGATCCCGATCCACGGCGTCTTCGGGCTTACCGGCGACCGGGAACGTCCACTCCTTGAACTTCTCCACGATCCACGCGAGCTGGCCGATCGGCGAATCGTGCAGGCCGTAGGCGACGGTCTGCGGGCGCGAGGACTGGATCTGGAAGTAGCCGTTGCCCTCGCTCTTGAACAGGGCGAGGCGATCGAGCCGAGCCAGCTCGGACGCGGTCATGGTTGCCTTGTCCTCGTCGGAGACGGGGCCGAACGGGATGAACCCGAAGGTCGCGGCGTTGACGTGCACGCCGATCACCTTGTCGCCACCCGCGCGTCCCACCTCCGGCGTGACGAACGCACCCCAGTCGCCACCCTGCGCACCGTAGCTGTCGTAGCCGAGCCTGCTCATCAGCTCGGCCCATGCCTTCCCGATGCGACCCGGCTCCCAGCCCTCCTCGGTGACCGGTCCGGAGAAGCCGAAGCCGGGCAGCGACGGGATCACCACGTGGAAGGCATCAGCCGGATCGCCACCGTGGGCCGCTGGGTCGGTGAGCGGGCCGATGACATCGAGGAACTCGACGACCGACCCCGGCCAGCCGTGCGTCAGGATCAGCGGCGTGGCATCGGGATTCGCCGAGCGCACGTGCAGGAAATGGATGTGCTGGCCGTCGATCTCGGTGGTGAACTGCGCGAACTTGTTCAGTTCGGCCTCGGCCGCGCGCCAGTCGTAGGAGGTGCGCCAGTATTCGGCCAGCTCGCGCAGATACGCGACCGGCACACCGCGACTCCACTCGGCGCCGGGCTGCTCGGCGGGCCAGCGCGCATCGGTCAGCCGGGCCCGCAGGTAGTCCAGGTCGGACTGCGGGATGTCGATGTGGAACGGGGTGATCTCGTTGCTCATGACTACGACACTATGACCACAAGCGGACACCTTCTGTCCTATAGACCTGGCAGAGTCGAATTCGTGAAAGAAACTTCGGCACGGCTACTTCGGTTGCTCGCGCTCCTGCAAACCCGGCGCGAGTGGTCCGGCGACGAGCTCGCCGCGCGCCTGGCTGTCAGCACACGGACGGTGCGCCGCGATGTCGACAAGCTGCGCGCGCTGGACTATCCGGTGCGCGCGGTGAAGGGCATCGACGGCGGCTACCATCTCGAGGCGGGCACCCAGCTGCCGCCGTTGCAGCTGAACGACGAGGAAGCCGTCGCGATGGCGATCGCCCTGCGCACGGCATCGATCAGCGGGGTGAGCGCCATCGGCGAGACCGCACTGAGCGCACTGGTCAAACTCGAGCAGGTGCTGCCCGCGCGGTTGCGGCACCGCGTGCACGCCATGCAGGTCTCGACCGTCCAGACCCCCGGCAGGACCCGCGCCGACATCGACCCGGCGGTGTTGTCCGCCATCGCGGCCGCGTGCCGCGACCGGCAACGCCTGCGATTCGACTATCGCAGCGGTGGCCGCGAATCCCGTCGCGAGACCGAGCCGCACGAACTCGTCACCTGGGGCCCACGCTGGTATCTCGTCGCCTGGGATATCGACCGCGACGACTGGCGTACCTTCCGGGTGGACCGCATGACGCCCAAGATCCCGGTGGGGCCACGCTTTTCGCCGCGCGAGATCCCCGGTGGCGACGCCGCGGCGCACGTGGCGAAAGGTGTCGCCCAGCTCTGGCCCTACCGCGCCACCGTGCGGCTACACGTTCCCGCCGACTCCGAACAAGCACGTTCCGCCGCGACCTACGGCACTGTCGAACCGATCGACGCTCATACCTGCCGCCTCGAGATCGGCGCCGACACCCCGCGCGGGCTGACCTTCCTCCTCGGTGCCCTCGACACCGACTTCGACATCGAGCACGGTCGGGAACTGGTCGACCACCTCCGCCAGATCGCCGCTCGCTACTCCCGCGCCGCGGGCGCGGCGCGGGAGTAGCTCAGCGACAAACCCTGGTCAGCCTGCGATATCCAGCACGGCCGCGTCGATCAGATCGACGACCGGCCCCGGCTGCGCGGCCAGCGAGGCATGGCTCGCGGCGAGTTCGATGGTCTTGCGCGGGTTCATCCGCGCGGCCATCCGCCGCTCGTTGTCGGGGTGGATCATCCGGTCCTCGGTGGACACCTGGTACCAGGTGGGCTTCACCTTCCAGGCAGGCGCGCTCACCGTGTCCCCGAACGTCGAGCCGAGTGGCGCCTTCTGGGTCACCGCCATCACCAGCGCTTCGTCGGGAGTCAGGTCCTGGCAGAAGCTTTCGTGGAACTTGTCCTGCGCGATCCACAGGTATCCGTCGGAGTCGGGCGCGATGTTCGCGAACGCGGCGGGCGGCAACTGCTCACTGATCGCACCGGGGCTCTCCCCCGCATCGGGCGCGAAGGCCGCGACGTAGACCAGGCCGACCACATTGGGCAGATCGCCGGCTTCGGTGATCACCGCACCACCGTAGGAGTGACCGACCAACAGGACCGGGCCCTCGATCTGGGCCACCATCTTCCTGGTGCGGTCGGCATCCTCGGCCAGCGAGGTGAGCGGGTTCTCGACCGCGTACTGCCCCGGATAACCGCGCCGGTTCAATTCCACGATCACCTTCGCCCAGTGCGCGGCGCCACCCCAGAATCCATGGACCAAAACGATTGTCGGCTTGGCAGCCATTGCGAGGCCTCTCTCTCGGTCGGGGTTTCTCGCCGGCCGGATCGGCCCGACCGCGGAGCCGGTTGACGCGGCGAGCACCCGTTCACGATAGACCCTGGGACCGCTGACCCTCACGCGTGCGCGGTCTTCCCACCGTCGATGACCAGCTGGGCGCCGGTCAGGTACGGATGTTCCGGTGAGGCGAGGGTCAGCGCGAATGCGGCGATCTCCTCGGGAGTCGCCAATCGCCCCATGCCTGCCACATTGCTCGACGCCCACTGTTTCATCGCGACCCGGTACGCGTCGTCGGGCAGCCCACCGATCGGGCTGAGCGCGCGGACGAGGTCGGTGTCGGTCGTGCCGGGGATCAAGGTGTTCACCCGGATGCCGTCGGCCGCGTAGTCCAGGGCAGCGGACTGCACCAGCCCGACCAGTGCCCGTTTGCTCGCGGTGTAGGCGCCCTTGCCCGCGTCGGTGGCGAGCGCGTTGCTCGACGAGGTGACCACGATCACCCCGCCGCCGCCCCGGATCATATGTGGCACTTGATATTTCATCGACAGGAAAGTACCGCGGAGGTTGGTGCCGAGTACCAGGTCGAATTCCTCGGCGGTGTATTCGTGCAGCTTGCGCTGGATGGTGATGCCCGCGTTGTCGAAGGCGACATCGAGGCCGCCGTATTTGTCGGCGGCACCGTCGACGAAGGCCCGGACCTGCTGCTCGTCGCGCACGTCGGCCTGGATGTAGGTGGCTTCTCCCCCCGCTGCCCTGATCTGCGCCTCCACCGCACGACCGCGATCGATCCGGCGTCCGCAGAAAGCCACCCGCGCGCCTTCGGCGGCGAACAACCGAGCGGCGGCCGCGCCGATACCGGAAGTGGCGCCGGTGATCTGCACGGACTTGCCCGCGAACCTTTCTGTCCGACCGGGCAAGGCAGGCGGGTTGGCCCCCGATCCGACTGCGATGCCGCTCCCGAGTCCGGCGGCCGCGCCGACGGCGAGCCCACCCGCCATCATGCCGAGCATCCCGCGCCTGTTGGTGGATTTCGCACTGCCGGAGACATTTTCGGCACTCTCGTCGTTTGTCATAGCCTCAGCGTGCCGACCGGCTGACCCGTCGGCCTCCATCCCCGGTCCGGCTTTCGCGGCCGCGAGCACGAGGGCGCCTCCTCCCTGGGGAGGAACCGCACCTCACAGATGCCGGGCATGATGGACACGTGGTGGAGTCCCTGCTGGATGCGCGCATGCTGCCGGTTCGGGTGGCGATTCTGCTCGGCCTGGCCGTCGGCTGTCTACTGCTGCTGACCGAGGATCCCAGTGCTGTCGACTGGGCGACCGGGATCGCCGCGGTCCTGGTCACCGCGTTCGGCGTGCGGGCGCCGTTCGCGACCGCACTGGCCACCTCGGGGTTGCTCGCGCTCGGCTTCGCCATCGGTGACAGCGGCCCGGTGGTCGCGAAGGTCGCCGCAGCGTTCGCGCTGACCGAGTTGACCGCCCGGCGTGGCAGCAGGTTCGCCGCGCCCGCGGCCGCGGTGCTGTTCGGGGTCTATTTGCTGCATCCGGCCGGGGGCACGGTGGTGATGCTGTACCGCGCCGCGGTGATGGCGACGGTTCCGGTGCTGTTCGGGTTGCTGCTGCGCACCGCGTGGACTGATGCCCGCCGCGCCGCACGCGCCGCCGCCGATCTCGCCGAACATCGCGAACAGCAGATCGCCGCGGCCACGGTCGCCGAACGCACCGCCATCGCCCGCGAATTGCACGATCTTGTCGCCCACCATGTTTCGTCGACAGTCCTACGGGTCGGGGCGGCACGGCACGCTTTCACCGACGCGCCGCCCGCGCTGCTACAGGTACTCGAAGACGTCGATATCACGAGCCGGGAAGCGCTCGCGGATCTGCGAAAGTTGGTGACCGTACTGCGAACTCCCGAACCGCCACACGAATCATTCGTCACCCCTGCGGTATTGACGCAAGCGCTGGATGAAGTCATCGAGCGTGCCCGGCGCACCGGACTCGATATCACCACTCACATCGACGACTCGATCACCGACGTCGATCCGGTCTCGGCTTTGACCCTGCTGCGACTCACCCAGGAGGCCTTGGCCAACGTGGCAGCTCATGCCGGACCACGCGCTGTGGCCCAACTGCGAGTCGCCGCGAATCGAGCCGTCGAGTTCGAGGTGCGCGACAGCGGGGGCGTCGTCACGGCCACGTCGAGCACCGGGCTCGGACTGGTGGGTCTGCGCGAACGGCTCGCGATCCTCGGCGGCACTTTGGAAGCCGGGCCGCACGGCACCGGCTGGCGGCTCGCCGCTCGCTGGCCGCTCAGGGCGGCGACATGACCGTGCGCGTGCTGATCGCCGACGATCAGCAGCTGGTGCGGGCCGGGGTCCGGATGCTGTGCGAAACCGCGGCCGACCTCGAGGTGGTCGGCGAAGCGACCGGCGGCGCCGACGCGGTTCGGCTCGCCGCGCGTACCCGCCCCGATGTCATCCTGATGGACCTGCGCATGCCCGGCACCGACGGGATCCAGGCCGCCCAGCAGATCCTCGCGGCCCGCCCGGCCACCCGAATCGTCGCGCTCACCACGTTCGACGACGACGAGAACCTCTACCGAGCTCTACAGGCGGGCATGTGCGGCTTCCTCGTCAAGGATTCCCACCCCACCCAACTGCTCGACGCCATCCACCGGGCCGCCGACGGCGACCCGGTGTTCTCCCCTGACGTCCTGCGCCGCGTGATCGGCACCGCGCTGACCAACCGTCCGCCCACCACCACCCCGCGCGGTCCCGAGCTGACCCCACGCGAACGGGAAGTCCTGGCACTGCTGGCCGATGGCCTGCCCAATGCCGAGATCGGCGCGCGATTGAACATGGGCGTCACCACTGTGAAAACCCATGTCACCAACCTGATGGCCAAAACCGGCGCCGACAATCGCGTGCGTCTGGCCGTCCACGGCCTGCGCACGCTCGGCTAGAACTCCCAGTCCTCGTCTTCGGTGTTGATCGCCTTGCCGATGACGTAACTCGAACCCGAACCCGAGAAGAAGTCGTGGTTCTCGTCGGCGTTGGGGGAGAGCGCCGACAGGATGGCCGGGTTCACCTCGCACTCGTCCTTCGGGAACAGGCCCTCGTAGCCGAGGTTCATCAGCGCCTTGTTGGCGTTGTAGCGCAGGAACTTCTTGACGTCCTCGGTGAGACCGACCTCGTCGTAGAGGTCCTGGGTGTAGTCGACCTCGTTGTCGTAGAGCTCGAAGAGCAGCTCGAAGGTGTAGTTCTTGAGCTCGTCGCGCTCGGCCTGGGAGACCAGCTCGAGGCCCTTCTGGTACTTGTAGCCGATGTAGTACCCGTGCACGGCCTCGTCGCGAATGATCAGGCGGATCATGTCGGCGGTGTTGGTGAGCTTGGCCCGCGAGGACCAGTGCATCGGCAGGTAGAAGCCGGAGTAGAACAGGAAGCTCTCCAGCAGCGTGGAGGCGACCTTGCGCTTGAGCGGGTCGTCGCCGTTGTAGTACGACAGGACGATCTCGGCCTTGCGCTGCAGGTTGCAGTTCTCCTCCGACCAGCGGAACGCCTCGTCGATCTCCTTGGTGGAGCACAGGGTGGAGAAGATCGAGCTGTAGCTCTTGGCGTGCACCGACTCCATGAACGCGATGTTGGTGTACACCGCTTGCTCGTGCGGGGTGAGCGCGTCCGGGATGAGGCTGACCGCGCCGACGGTGCCCTGGATGGTGTCGAGCAGCGTCAGGCCGGTGAAGACCCGCATGGTGAGCTGCTTCTCGTCCGGGGTGAGGGTGTTCCAGGACGGGATGTCGTTGGACACCGGGACCTTCTCGGGCAACCAGAAGTTGCCGGTCAGACGATCCCAGACCTCGGCATCCTTCTCATCGGGCACCCGATTCCAATTGATGGCCGACGCCCGATCGATGAGCTTCATTCCGCCTCCACACCTTTCCGCCAGACCTGATGACCCGCACTCGCCGCCGTGCGCGAGGACCTACACCCAGAACACTACTCGTAGTGGGTGACAACCTCCGGGAGCACTACAGCTTGTGTTGCGGCGCGTAGAACTCGGCCTGATCGGCCGAACACCCACACCACACACGCGGCCACCATTGTGCGGCACGATCGCGCGCACACCACCATCGCATCGCCAGTGATTCGCCACATGCGTGTGATCGGTGACCGCCGCCGGTGAGGGCGGCCACTACCCCGGCTCCCTCCCGCTGCGGATCGAGGACACCGAATCCGGCAGACTGGGCATCCGACAGGGCTCGCTCGCGGGCCGGAGGGAGGCGGGAGTCGTCCCGCGCGAGGGGGATTTGTCGATGCTCATGCGTCGTTGCGCGGTGGCCGCCGCTGTCATGATCGGGCTGACCGCCTGCCAGGAGAATCTGCCGAAGCAACGGGCGGCCACGCCGATCGAGGCGGCTTCGGCGATGCCCGCGTACTGGAAGACCGCACCGACCACCGATGATCAGCGCCTCGAACTGCTGCGGCGGCTTCGCGCGATCGACCCTTGCGCCCTGGTGCCCCGCGCCGATCTCGCGAAGTTCGGAAAGTTGATCGAGGTCGAGAACCGCGGACCGAGCCGGTGCGAGGCAACGTTCGACTCCACTGAGAGCGGCAAGGGAACCTCGGTCAGCTGGGCGACCGGGGTGGCGCCGACCGGATACGGCTGGGGCAACTCCGAACTGGAGGAAGTAGACGGGATCACCATCGGAGTTCTCGACGATCTCGATGGGGCACCGCCGAGGGAAGGGCAACTGGACCGAAGTTGCGTCGCGACCGCGGTTTTCGCCAATACGACCACCCTCCCGGTTCATGTGCGGACACCGCTCGGCACCGAACCGTGCCCGCCCGCTCAGGCTGCGCTGGCCAGGGCGATGGGCGGACTCGCCAGCGAAGCGCCACAGGGCACCTCGCCGGACGCGCCGCGGACCGCGCTGCACGGCAAAGACCCGTGCGAGGTCGCGGGCGTGCTCGGCGCATCGGTCACCGTCATCGATCAGCGAGTCTGGTCCTGCCAGTTCACTGTCGGAGGTGCGGCCGTCCATGTGGACTACGACTACGAGCCCCGAGACGTCATCGTCATGGACAAGACTCTTTTCGTCATCAACGGTCACACCGGCTACGGTGCCGGTCAGACCGGTGACTATGTCTCGTACGCAGCCATAGTCGGGCCCGCCCTGCCCGGACCGGGCTCCGAGCTGCTCGGCCCGAATGTCCCGGCCGTGCGAGCCTTCGGCGATGACCCCGCCGCCGTCGAATCCGCACTGCGCGCGACCGTCGAACTCTTCCCCGCCATCTGATCCGGACAAGGAGAACCCCTGTGCGCCAGCTGATCCTGCTCACCGCCGCCGCGCTGATGATGGTCGCCTGCGGAACCGAACCCGCGCCGGACTCCATGCCGCAGGGTGGATTCTGGTCCACCGCAGCGGTTTCCGATCAGGAGAAGCTCGCCGTGCTGCGCAAGGTCAGGGCGATCGATGTGTGCGCGCTGCTCCCCCGCGCATCGCTGCGCACCCTCGGCACCGTGCGTGACATCGAGAACGTGCATCCGAATCAGTGCAGGCTCAGTATCGCCGTCGATGGCCATCTCACCGGGATCGATGCGACCTGGAGTACCGGGGTGATGTTCGAAGGTGAGCCGAGCATGGACGGCCCGGTGGACGAGGAGTCGATGGGGGATGTGCGGGTGCTGTTCAACGACGAGCCCGCGGCGTCGGCCGATCCGCAGGTGCGTGGGGCGTGTCAGGCGTGGGCGCGGTTCGTGGCGGGGGCCGATCTGTCGTTGAGTGTGCGGGCGCCGCAGGATGCGTGCGTGTCGGCGAAGGCACTGTTGCGGATCGCGGTGACCGAGTGGCGTAAGGAACCGCCGCAGGGTCACTCGCCGGATTCGGATCGGGCGGTGGTCACCGGAGCGGATCCGTGTGCGGTCGCGCCGATGCTCGGTGTCCGGGTGCCGGTGGCCGATCAGGGCGTCATCACGTGCAAATTGAGCGTCGACGGGCGCGATGCGATCGTCACCTACGACTACAACGAGGAACGTTCGATCATCGACGACACCCCCGCCTTCACCGTCGGCACCCGTCAGGTGTACCGATTCGACACCGCCCAGTCCGACCTGGCGTCGCTGTCGGCCGTCGTGGGGCCCCGGCGCCGCCCCGGGGCGCCCCGCCCCGCGGGGGGGGCGCGCCGGGCCGCCCGCGCGGGGCCGGGCCCCCCCGCGATTGCGCGCTAAGTGAATTGGGGAACAC
>NZ_JBHXNJ010000005.1:179103-193369 GCF_042719655.1 Nocardia sp. NPDC058518 | reverse complement strand
CTCCCCCGGTTTGTTTTCCTGTTCCCCCCCCCCCCGTTCTTTTGTGGTTTGGTGGTCGGGGGGGGGGGCCTCGGCCCTCGCCGGGGCCCCCCCCGACGCGCTGCTCGGTCGGCGCGTGCCGACCGTCTCGGTCACGGCCCACTCGACGATCGCGGAGAAGGTCATGCGCGAAACCCTGCCGCTGGTGCGCTGACACCCTGCCGCCGACTCGGACGACAACGTTCTGAGAACGACCTGGCGTGATGTTTGCGCGAGGGTTGCCGTCACGGGCAGACTCGGTGGTCGGGCTCGGGTCCGGGCCCGGGTCTGCCGAGGACAGGGGTACCGATGTATCGCAGGATGGCGCTGGCCGCTGCCGCGTTGCTCGTGTGCGCCGGCTGCGGGAGTGACGACGCGGGCAATCCACCCGACTACGGGAAACTGCCGCCGCCGCCCGCACCGGTGATTCCCGCCCAGCCCCCGGAGTTCTGGTCGAAGGCCCCCCAAGACGAGCGCCAGCGCGACGAGGTGGCCCAGGCGACGCGCCAGGTCGATGTCTGCGCGGTGCTACCGCGCGAAACGCTCGGGAAGATCGGTGAGGTCAAGAGCGTGACCGTCGGCCTTGATTCGTGTCGAGCCATCCTCGGCAGCGGCGAAGGCCGCGAGGATTCCACCCTGACCTGGCACGCCACCCTGCTGGACAGACTCGGCTCGACCGGTAGGGGGGTCACCACGCAGGTCGGCGACGCCAGCGTGCGCACGGTCCCCGACCGCGATTCCGGTGAACCCCGGGCCTGCGGTGCGACGGCCTGGTTCCCGTCCGGCGCCGCCTTCTACCTCGGCCTGTCCACTCCCGGCAAGAACCCGTGCACCGTCGCCGGTGACCTGATGCCCGGCATGATCGATCGCTGGCGTCAGTCACCGAAGCAGGGCACCTCCCCCGACACCGCGCCTACGGTGCTGCTCGGCGCCGACCCGTGCACGGTTCGCACGAAACTGGCAGGGGCCGTCCGTGACGACGAGCAGCGCCTGACCCAGTGCCTGTTCGGTTATCGCGGCGAGAAGATCACCGTGAGCTACGAGTACCGCGTGCCCGAGTATCTGGCCGCCAACAGCACCGAGGACCGTATCGACGGCCGCACCGTGCACCGCTCGGTCTCGGTCTACGACAGCTCGATCCCGATCTACACCGCGGCCGTCGGCCCGGAACTGCCCGCCGAATCCACCGCGTTCGGCAGGCGTATTCCGGTTGTCGAGGTGGTCGCCGCCACCGACGACGTCGCCAAGGACGTCATGGCACAGGCTCTCACGCTCTTCCCAGCGCGTTAGATCCCCAGCACCAGCTTCAGATTCCCAGCACCAGCTTCGCGGTTGTGAAGTAGATGATCAGCCCGGTCGCATCGACCAGCGTGGTCACCATCGGCGCCGACACGACCGCGGGGTCGATGCGGAACTTCTTGGCCAGCAACGGCATCGTGCCGCCGATGGTCGCCGCCCAGCCGCAGATGACCACCAGGGTGATGGCCACGACGATGGCGATCCTCGGCCCGACGAACACCGTGCCGATCAGCAGCCCGGCGGCGGCGAGCATGGTGCCGAGTACCAGCCCGACCCGGCATTCGCGCCAGATCACCTTGAACAGATCCGAGACGCGCACCTCGCCGACCGCCAGCGCTCGCACGCACGCCGTCGCCGCCTGCGCACCGGCATTGCCGCCCGCCCCGATCAGCAACGGGATGAACAGTGCCAGGCTCGCCGCCTGCTCGAGTGTCGTGGCGAACATGTCGGTGACACTCACGGTCAGGGTGGCCGCGAACAACAGCAGCGTCAGCCACAACGCCCGGTAGCGCGCCAGCTGGAACACCTTGGCGGCCATGTAGTGGCCCTCCCACGGCGCCGAACCGGCCTGCTTGGCGACGTCCTCGCTGTCGGCGGCCTCGAGCACCTCCATGGCGTCGTCGATGGTGAGCAGCCCGACCACCCGGTCCTCGCTGTCGACGACCACCAGGTTGATGAGGTTGGTGGAACTCATCAGCCGGGCGGCCTTCTCCGCGGAATCGGTGGCCCGCACGAACGGCGGTTCGGTGACGACGAGTTCGGACACCATCGCGTCCGGGGAGTGCAGTACCAGCTCACGCAGTTCGACGATGCCGGTGAGGCGGCGTCCGCGATCGACCACGGGCAACGTGTAGACCGTTTCGGCGTTGCTGCCCTTGGCGCGCACACAACCCAGCGCCTGGGCGACGGTCAGATTGTCCGGCAGCGCAACGACTTCCGGCGTCATGTACAGCCCGACCGAGCCCTCGGGGTAGCCGAGCAGCGTGGCCGTCATCCGGCGCTCGCGCGGGCTCAGCCCGGCGAGTACCTTCTTGGCGACCTTGGCGGGTGCTTCGTGCAGCATGCGGGCGCGGTCGTCGGGGTCCATCGCCTCGACGAGATCGCGAAAGCTCTTCTCGCGCAGGCCCTGCAGGATCTGCTGCTGGTCGACCGGCTCCAGCTCTTCGAACACGCTGAGGGCGCGCTCCTTGTCGAGCAGCCGGAACACGACACCGGCCTGCACGGCGTCCATGCGGGCCAGCGCGTCGGCGATGACGTGCGGCGGACGGTTGTCGAGCCAGTCGAGACCGCCACAGACCCGGTGGGTCTCGACGATGTCGCGCACCGATTCGGACAGGATCTCGAGCGCCTCGGTGACCGCGTGGTCTTCGACGGCGGTCCGGCGCGGCGAAATCACTTCGGGCACAACGGTTTCGGTGGGTACATGACGGGTGGTGACGAGATCGACGTTCGACATGATCGAGTCCTCTGGCGTAACAGCGCACACCCCTGCGGCACAGCTACAGGATGCGCGAAAAGTGGAACGAGTGACGGTGGTTCACACCGCGGGGCGTCCACCGCCGAGGTCGGCACGCACAGACCGGCCCGAGCAGGTCAGGATTTGCAGTGCGAAGACGAAGGGGCGACGCCGCGCGGCCTTCGACTGGGAGGTTCGTTGCGCATTGCAACCCCACCTCCTCGCAGTCGCCGCGGGATATCGCTCCGCGAATCGCTTGGAGTACCCACCCGGGCACACCCTTCCACCCATGAGAATACATGCGGAGCCCACTCGTTTCACCTCGAGCTCGCGTACCACTGGTCACAGTGACACCGATCACACCACTGGCGGCAACCCGGCGATGACGGTGTCGACGGCTTGTTCGGCGAGCGGCCACAGCTGCGCACGGTCCAGATGCCGCAACGGCCCACGCAACGCCAGTTCCGCGAATCCGTGCACGGTGGACCAGCAACTCCAGGTCGCACCCGGACGCGCCGCGGGGGCGAGATCGCCGACGTGGACCATCATGTCGAGCGCGTCGGCGAGAGCGAGGTAGGCGGGCGAGTCGACGACCGACTCGGGCGAGGTGTCACCGGCACCGAAGAACGCGACCGCGAACCAGCCCGGCTCGAGCAGCGCGAACCCGATATAGCCCAGGCCTACCGCGCGCAGACTCGCCCGCGGCGCCGCCTGGCTGCGCTCCATCCCCTCGGCCATCCTGGACTCGATCGCGGCCGACACCGCGCGCAGCAGGGCTTGCCGGTCGGGAAAGTGCCGGTAGGCGGCGTTCGGCGTGACGCCGACCCGGCGGGTGACTTCGCGGATCGTGAGCGCCTCCGGCCCGCCGGACCTGGTGAGTTCCAGCCCGGCTTCGACCAATGCCGCCGCGAGGTCACCGTGGTGATAGGCCAACCCTTGAACTCCCTTTCGGTGAAGTATACGGTGTGAACATATCAAATGTGCACACCGTATACATCGAAGGGTGGCCCATCATGACCGCATTGCCCACCATCGTCGATCGCGACGCCTGGCAGGCCGAACTCGATCAGCTCAGGATCAGGGAGAAGGCGGCGACGCGTGAACTCGACGCCGTCGCCGCCCAGCGGCGGCGCATGCCCGCCGTCCGCCTGCCCGGCTACACGCTGAAAGCCGAAGACGGCAGCGATGTTTCGCTCGCCGACCTCTTCGACGGGCACTCGCAGCTGATCACCTATCACCACATGTGGACGCCGGGGAACACCTGGCAGTGCGCCGGCTGCACCGGCCTCACCGCGCAGTACGCACGGCTGGATTTCCTCGACGGCTACGACGCGCGATTCGTCATCGTGACGCAGGGGCCGATGGACGAGGTGCTCGCCTACAAGAAGCGCGTCGGCAACACAATGACCTGGTATTCCACCGCCGACAGCCCGTTCGGCGCCGACATGGGCGCAGGCCCCGGCGAGGGCTTCGCCGTGAACACCTTCCTGCGCGACGGCGACACGGTCTACCGCAGCTGGCACACCGACGGCCGTGGCACCGAACAACTCGCCTACAGCTTCGGCCTCATCGACGCGCTGCCCTACGGGCGTCAAGAGGAGTGGCAGGACAGCCCCGAGGGCTGGCCGCAGTCACCGACCTACAGCGGCTGGCCGAGCAGCAAGGACATCGCCGCCTCCTACGGCGACCCGAGCGCCTGACCTGCGAGATCCGCACCGACGGCACGCTCGACCGCATGCCAGTCGGGCGTGTGGGTCACCCAATCGGGGATCTGCCCGGTCTGCGCGCCGAACAGATACAGCCGGGGCACCAGATCGCGCAGGATCCGGTGCACGTCGAGCCGGTCGTCGATCATGTGGGTGATGGCGAGGTCGGTGCAGTGCGGCGCCTTGCCCGCGCGAGTTCGGCAGAAGCGCAGGTGTTCTCGGGGAATGCCGGTGCGGGCGGCGAAGTCGTGGTGGTCGAGCCATTGCCTGGTGCGTTGCTCGATGCGCGGGCCGCATTTCGAGATCACCCAGGCATTGCCGTCGAAGCGGGTGACCAGCCGGTTGAGCACTTCGAACGCCTCGGGGCTGGGCGGAGTGCTCATCGCTTCGTCGATGCCGCCCGAGAGGAATACGGTGTCCGCGGCGCCTGGAGTGAGCGCCGCCCCCTGGATCACTCGGCCGAAATCGACGCCGAGGCGGGGTGGGGAAATATTGTTCATACGACTGCAAGCATGCCCGGGTTTTCCCCGCGTGCCAAGTGAATTTCGGTGCATAACGGCCGGTCCAGGGTTCAGCGCGGTGCGCGCACAATAGTTGCCTGAGCGCGCAGAAGTGGAACAGTGGATCTCGACATCCGCGGCGTGCGGCGCCGCTCGAGTTCCATCCTTCTCACTCCAGGAGAAAACCTGTGCGCTTCGGCATTTTCGTTCCCCAGGGCTGGCGGCTAGATCTGGTCGGTATCGAACCGGCCGACCAGTGGTCGGTGATGCGCGAGCTGGCCCAGCGGTTCGACGCCGGTACCGACTGGGAGTCGATCTGGGTCTACGACCACTTCCACACCACGCCCGTTCCCACCGACGAGGCGACCCACGAGGCGTGGTCGTTGATGGCGGCGTTCGCGGCCACCACGTCCCGTGTGCGGCTGGGCCAGATGTGTACCGCCGTGAGCTACCGCAACCCCGCCTATCTCGCCAAGGTGGCCGCCACCGTCGACCTCATCTCGGGTGGCCGGGTGGAGATGGGCATCGGCGGTGGCTGGTACGAACACGAGTGGCGCGCTTACGGTTACGGCTTCCCGTCCGCCGGTGAGCGGCTGGGCCGACTGGACGAAGGCGTGCAGATCTTCCGCCAGGCGTGGCAGACCGGCCGGGCGACGCTCGACGGCAAGTACTACCAGGTCGACGACGCCATCGTGCACCCACGACCGTTGCAGGAGAACGGGATTCCGATCTGGATAGCCGGTGGCGGCGAGAAGAAGACGCTGCGCATCGCCGCGAAGTACGCAGATCACACCAACTTCAGCGGCAATCCCGAAGAGTTCGCCCGCAAGTCCGACGTCCTGCGCCAACACTGCACCGAGGTCGGCACCGATTTCTCGGCGATCACCCGCAGCTCCAACTTCAACGCGATCGTCGGCACCACCGAAACCGAAGTACAAGAACGCCTTTCGGCCGTCATCGACCGCTATACCCCGTTCCTCGGCGCCGACGAGGCGAAATCCTATGTGCACGAACAGTTCGCGACCAGCGCGGCCGTCGGCACCCCGGAGCAGATCATCGAACGCCTCACCGAGGTAAAGAATCTCGGCCTCGCCTACGCCATCCTCAACTTCCCCGAAGCCGCCTACGACACCTCCGGCATCGAACTGTTCGAACGCGAGGTGATCCCGGCATTGGCATAACCAACGGCCGGTATTGAGCCACGCCTTCTACCGTGGCGCCATGAGGCAACCGGAGGCCGTGCGGCGCGAAGCATCGGCGCTGACCGACAGATACGAACAGCCACCCGGCACGCTCCTTACCCTGAGCCCCGTCGTCACCGAACAGCACTCAGGAATGACGGGCGGTCGTGATTCGCCGGCCTACGCGGGAAAGGTCGGGACGATCGATTCGCCCATGTGGCGCAGGGTGGCGCAGGCGTCGGTGGCCGGTTGGGTGGGGTTGTTCACTACGACCATGCGGATTACACCTTGGGCTGCGGAGAAGAGAATGTCGCAGGAGGTAGGGGTGTCACCGAGTCGGCGACCGGTGCGGCCTGCGACGGTGTAGTCGGTGAAAGCTGAGGCGCCTGATTCCTTTTCGAATTCCTGGAGAGTTCGCGAGGTCGAGAACACCCTCAGGTGGGCAGTGGCGCCGGTCCACGCGCAAGTCTGCCAGCCGGCGGAAGCCGCACCGGTCGCCACCTTCGTCGCGGGGTCGACACCGGCCTCCCGCAGTGCGTCCGCGGCAACCCCGGTGCACGGCTCGAACAATGCCGTCGTTTCCGCGGGCTCGGGTTTCTCGCTCGAACATCCGACGAGCGCTGCCAACGCCGATCCCCCGGCCGCCACCACCATGAGCGCGCGCTTCATCCGTTTCCTCTCACCGTGCATCGCAAATCGCGGCCACGCTAACAAGGCCCGCAATGCCCCTACGCCATCGTTCGACAAGACCTTGGCCGATCACCACCAGCACGCATTCGCGCTGTGACGAACCCGCACCGGGTGCTGCGTCTTGCGCGCTGTCAGCGAACTACGTGCACGCCCGTTCGCTTGCGGCGCGTTCCGGCAGCGGGTCCGCGATGGCCCAGCCTTCGGCCAGCAGTTCGTCGACAGCGGCGACAGCGGTGGCGAGGCGTTGCTCGTGCGGGCCGGTCAGCATCGTGAATCGCCGTCCGGTGCGGGTGAGTTCGTCGCGGAAACGCTCGGTCATCCACGGCCGTAGGCGTTCGCCGTCGCGCAAACCGTCGTCTTCGAATGCGACGCCGACATGGTCGGTGAGCAACCACAGGTGCTGACGGTGCTCGGCGACGATGCCGGGATGAGCGAAGCCGAGGTAGCGCTCGTGCCAGATGGTCGTGGCGAAGGCATCGGTATCGCAGACGAGTACCGGCCCCGTTTCGCGGGCCGCGCGGTCCTCGGCCGCTTGCTGGTGCGCGGCGATCAGCGGGAATTCCGGCGATGTGAACTCGACGTCGGACCAGTGCCCGCCCGGACCGAGGGCGGCCAGCTTCCGTTCGCTGTATTCGCGGCCGTACTCGGGGACGTAGCGGGCGCCGTAGTGCGCGGCGAGCGCCTCGGCCATGGTCGTCGTTCCCGTCGATTCCGCACCGAGCACCACCACCCGCTTGGTCATCGCGGCGCAGACCGGCGGGGAGAGGAAGGCCCAGTGCGCGACCGGGTTTCGGCGGATCTCGGTCGCCGAGATCGGGTGGTGCAGCCGCCGCGGGTCGACGCAGATCGCGTCGGCGCCGAAGCGTCGGCCCAGCTCCTCGCCGTAAGCCTCCGAGGTGAAGACCGCGTCGACGGGGTCAGGTACAGCAGCGAAGAACACCGCCATGTGGGCGTCCCAGATCGCGGGGTCGCTGATGTCCATCGGCACATCGTCGACGGCGCCGACGACGGAAATTCCTGGCTGCGAATGCATTTCGCGCATCCAGGCCACCCGGTCGGCGAGTGGGATCGACTCCACCGAGGAGGCACACACCAGCACGGTCAACCGATCGCAGCGGGCGGCAGCGGTGCGGACCAAGTGGTGATGTCCGGCATGCGGCGGATAGAACTTGCCGAGCACCAGCCCGTGCCCATACCGCGTCATACCGCGACCACCACCGGCGCCTCGACCACATCACGCCGCCACGCGATCAAACCCCGAACGCACAGCGCGAGGAATCCGAGGTACAACAGCGCCGTCAGGAACAGCCCCTTGTAGGCGTAGAGCGGGATGTAGACGATATCGGCCGCGATCCACAACCACCACGACTCCAGCCGTTTGCGGCACTGCCCATAGGTCGCCATCAGCGACAACGCGGTGGTCAGCGCGTCCCAGAACGGCACGGTGGACTCGGTGGCGGTGTCGAGCAGCACGGTGATCGCGGCAGTACCGAGCACCCCGCACGCCGCGAGCACCAGCCATTCGACCCGCGTCGTCCGACGTACAGGCAGCGGCTGGGTGCGCGAGGACCCGTGCACCCACGTCCACCACCCGTACCCGGCCAGCGCGATGAACACCACCTGCAACCCCGCGTCGGCGAAAAGCCCTGCCTGGGTGAACAACAGAATGAAGAACACATTGTTGGCGATGCCGATCGGCCAGTTCGCGATGTGCTGGCGAGCGACCAACCACACGCACAGCGCCCCACTGCCGAACCCGAGCACCTCGGTCCAGCTCACCGCCGTCCCGAGCAGCGTGAACAACGGCTGCTGCAGTGCGGCAACCAGATCCAGCGGATTCATCTCCCCCACCTCACTATTAGTCATCTCGACCATAATTGATCCCAAGCCCTACCGCAAGACGCTCTCCGCGCCGAACTCTTCGAACATGAAGTGATCCAGCCTCTTTCATAACTGTGGCCTTGACCACAGTGCGGAACTCCGGCTATGTTCTCTCGCCAACAGACTTGGACATTCGTTCAGTTGACCGAGTGTCCGCCTGGGGATCGAGGACGCAGATGTTGAGGACGATGAGGCGACCGGTGCGCTGGATGACGGCACTCGCCCTCGCGGCCGGGCTGGCCGTGAGCAGTGCCCCGGTGACCGCCGAGCCAGCAGTACCGCTGACACCGTTGCGTGCGCAGGGATCCGCGTTGATCGACGGCTACGGACGCACAGTCCTGCTGCACGGCGTGAACACCGTCGACAAGAACGCGCCCTACCTGCAACCCGGTGACGGATTCACCCTCACCGATGCGTCGGCGGCGACCCTGGCCCGGCACGGGTTCTCCACGGTGCGGCTCGGAGTGTCGTTCGACGGGTTGATGCCGACGGAGGGCGTTGTCGACACCGCCTATCTGGATCGGGTCGAGAATGTGGTGGATACCCTTGCCGCGCACGGGATCTACACCTTGCTCGACAATCACCAGGACGGATTGTCGAAGATCTGGGACGGCAACGGGTTTCCCGAGTGGGCGATCCGCGCCCGGCCCGCCGATGGCGAGCCGAATCCAGGCTTCCCGCTGTTCTATCTGATGCCGAGCATGAACGCCGGATGGGACGAGGTGTGGAACAACACCTATGGGGTGCTGAATCATCTCGGGGTCGCGCTCGGCGCGCTCGCCGAGCGGATGAACGGGCGCGCGAGCGTGCTCGGGATCGAGTTGCTCAACGAACCGTGGCCCGGCTCACCGTTTCTCACCTGCTATCCGGACGGCTGTCCCGACTTCGACGTGAAATACCAACGGGCGCTGCAACAGCTGACCGATGCGGTCCGGGCGCGCAATGCCACGGTGCCGGTGTTCTGGGAGCCGAATGTCACCTGGAACGAGTCGATGCCGAGCCACCTGGGCAAGAATCCACCGATCACCAGTCCGAATATCGTGTTCTCCCCGCACGATTACTGCATCCCCAGTCAGCTCGCGATCTACCTCGGCCTGCCCGAGGAACTGCGCGCGTTGTGCCCCGCGCAGCAGGACCTGACCTGGTCGAACATCGATTCGTTCGCCGACCGCACCGACATTCCCACCATGGTCACCGAATTCGGTGACGGTGACCCGACAGTATTGCGCAACACCACCATTCGGGCCGATGAACGGTTCGTCGGCTGGCACTACTGGCACTACCGCTCCGGCGACGGGGATCCCTTCCGTGGCGACCTCGGCCGCGAACTCGTCCGCACCTATCCACGGGCCACGGCAGGCACTCCCGACAGCATGGTCTTCGATTCCGGCACAGGCGATTTCGCCTATCGGTACCGTCCACACCCGGCCTCCGCACCGACCGAGATCTACGTCTCGGACCTGTTCCATCCGGACGGCTACGAGGTGAAGGTCACCGGCGGACAGGTCACCTCGTCACCCGGCGCGCGCATCGTCACCGTGGAAGCCGACGGCACCGACCCGGTCACCGTCCGCATCCACCGTCCCGGCTCGGCAGGCGCCGACTTACCTTCTGCCGGTGGCACCGGATCGGCCTCGGGGTTCCCCTGGCTGTCTTCCGGTTCCGCGGGCTGACGGCCGCAAGCCGGTGAGCAGGTCGGCAAGGTCGGCAGCGGGTGCTTGTTAAGAGGTGTCGACCACGCTGAGCCCTATGAGCAACGCAGCACCGCCCCGGCACGCGGCGAGGAACAGCGGATACGAGCGCGAGGCCGCCGAGCGACCGACGTTCGAGGACGAATTTCCGCTCACCGCACGCACTTCCAGCGGCGACGAGACCGGCGTGATCCCCGCGTTCCTCATCGATATGGCGCTGCACGCCGCGATCGGCGCCACCGCCTGGTACATCGCGTCCGGAACGACAGCCGTTCTGTACGGCATCCTCGCCTGGCTCGGCGTGTCCTTCCTACACCGGACAGTCATCCAACGACTCACCCGCACGACGATCGGCAAGTGCTCCTACGGACTCCGGCTGCGCTACGCCGACGGCACCTACCCCTCGACCTGGCAGCTGATCGGCCAGTGGTTCCGAGGCGGCTGGTCCTGCTTCGACCTCTTCGACAGTGCCCGCTGACGGATAAGGGGCGGTCCCCCTCGGGAGACCGCCCCTCGTGCCGAGCTCAGCTCACAGCATGCAGGACACGCAGCCCTCGACTTCGGTTCCCTCCAAAGCCATCTGGCGCAGGCGGATGTAGTAGAGCGTCTTGATGCCCTTGCGCCATGCGTAGATCTGCGCCTTGTTCAGGTCGCGGGTGGTGGCGGTGTCCTTGAAGAACAGCGTCAGCGACAGGCCCTGGTCCACGTGCTGGGTGGCCGCGGCGTAGGTGTCGATGATCTTCTCGTAGCCGATTTCGTAGGCGTCGTCGTAGTACTCGAGGTTGTCGTTGTCCAGGTAGGGGGCCGGGTAGTAGACGCGGCCGATCTTGCCTTCCTTGCGGATCTCGATCTTCGACGCCACCGGGTGGATCGAGCTGGTGGAGTGGTTGATGTAGGAGATCGAACCCGTCGGCGGGACGGCCTGCAGGTTCTGGTTGTAGATGCCGTATTCCTGCACCGAGGCCTTCAGCAGACGCCAGTCGTCCTGGGTGGGGATGCGCACGCCGGCGTCGGCGAACATCTGAGCCACCTTGTCGGTCTTGGGCTCCCACGCCTGCTCGGTGTACTTGTCGAAGTACTCACCGCTGGCGTACTTGGAGTCGGCGAACCCACCGAAGGAGCTGCCGCGCTCCTTGGCGATCAGGTTCGAGGCCCGAATCGCGTGGTAGACAACGGTATAGAAGTAGATGTTGGTGAAATCCACACCCTCTTCGGAGCCGTAGTGGACCCGCTCACGCGCCAGATACCCGTGCAGGTTCATCTGGCCGAGGCCGATGGCGTGGGACTCGTTGTTGCCCTGCTCGATCGAGGGCACCGAGTAGATGTGGGTCTGGTCCGAGACAGCGGTGAGCGCGCGGATCGAGGTTTCGATGGTCTGACCGAAGTCCGGCGAGTCCATCGCCTTGGCGATGTTGAGCGAACCCAGGTTGCACGAGATGTCCTTGCCCACCTTGGAATAGGACAGATCGTCGTTGAATTCCGAGGGGGTGGAGACCTGCAGGATCTCCGAGCACAGGTTCGAGTGGGTGATCTTGCCCTTGATCGGGTTGGCCCGGTTCACCGTGTCCTCGAACATGATGTAGGGGTAGCCCGACTCGAACTGCAGCTCGGCGATGGTCTGGAAGAACTCGCGCGCCTTGATCTTCGACTTGCGGATGCGCTTGTCGTCGACCATCTCGTAGTACTTCTCGGTGACGTCGACATCGGCGAACGGCTTGCCGTAGATGCGCTCGACGTCGTACGGCGAGAACAGGTACATGTCCTCGTTCTTCTTCGCCAGCTCGAAGGTGATGTCGGGGATCACCACACCCAGCGACAGCGTCTTGATGCGGATCTTCTCGTCCGCGTTCTCGCGCTTGGTATCGAGGAAGCGGTAGATGTCGGGGTGGTGGGCGTGCAGGTACACCGCGCCCGCGCCCTGCCGCGCGCCCAGCTGGTTGGCGTAGGAGAACGAGTCTTCCAGCAGCTTCATGATCGGGATGACGCCCGAGCTCTGGTTCTCGATCTTCTTGATCGGCGCGCCGTGCTCACGAATGTTGCTGAGCAGCAAGGCGACACCGCCGCCGCGCTTGGACAGCTGCAGCGCGGAGTTGATGGAGCGCCCGATGGACTCCATGTTGTCCTCGATGCGCAGCAGGAAGCAGGACACGGGCTCGCCGCGCTGCTTCTTGCCGGAGTTGAGGAAGGTGGGGGTGGCGGGCTGGAAACGGCCGTCGATGATCTCGTCGACCAGGTTGCGCGCGAGCACCTCGTCACCGGCGGCCAGCGTCAGCGCGACCATGCAGACACGATCTTCGAAACGCTCCAGGTAGCGCTTACCGTCGAAGGTCTTGAGCGTGTACGAGGTGTAGTACTTGAACGCGCCGAGGAAGGTCGGGAACCGGAACTTCTTGGCGTAGGCCTGCTGGAACAGCTGCTTGACGAAGGGTCGACCGTACTGGTCGAGCACCTCGGTCTCGTAGTAGTTCTCCTTGACCAGGTAGTCCAGCTTCTCGTCCAGGTTGTGGAAGAAGACGGTGTTCTGGTTCACGTGCTGCAGGAAGTACTGGTGCGCGGCCTCGCGATCCTTGTCGAACTGGATCTCGCCGTCGGGGCCGTACAGGTTCAGCATCGCGTTGAGAGCGTGGTAGTCGAGCACCTCGCCCGCCTCGCCGCGCACCGCGGACTGCTCTAAGCGTGCTGACTTTCCTGCCGGTGCTGTGGTTGCTGTTGCCAAAACAATCCCAATCCCTCTCGGACGCGCGCGACGTCCTCAGCGGTTCCCATGAGTTCGAAGCGATACAAGTACGGCACCCCGCATTTTTGCGAGATGATGTCCCCTGCAACGCAATAGGTATCGCCGAAGTTCGTGTTGCCGGCCGCGATCACCCCGCGCAGCAGCGCACGGTTGTGTGGGTCGTTGAGGAACTTGGCGACTTGCCGCGGAACGAGGTCCTTGTCGGGACGCTGTCCACCCATGACGTGCCGACCACCGCCGTAGGTGGGGGTGATCAGCACGTAGGGTTCGTCGATCCGCAGCGAATCAGCGGTGTGCAGTGGAAGTCGAGTTGCCGGGAGACCGAGCTTCTCGACGAAACGATGGGTGTTCTCCGAAGCGCTGGAGAAGTAGACCAGCCCGCCCGGAGTCATCTGCTCGGGCATGGCGCCTCCTTACCGGCGAACCGGCGCGAACTAAGCAGCCGCGACGGCGAGCGACTTGATGCGGTCGGGACGGAAGCCCGACCAGTGATCCTCACCCGCGACGACAACCGGTGCCTGCAGGTAGCCCAGCGCCATGACGAAGTCACGCGCCTCGTCGTTCTCCGAGATGTCGATGATCTCGTAGTCCACGCCGACCTTGTCGAGAGCCTTGTAGGTGGCGTTGCACTGCACGCAAGCGGGCTTGGTGTACACGGTGATGGTCATGATGGAAGTCCCTCTCTCCTATGCCTGATCCACAGCCTGTGATCCGTATGCAATGCACGAACGGGTGATGCTGCGCAAACTCCTGGATCTGACGAAGAAAGCCCTGCTCGCAACCCCTTCCCTTGGGCCCGATCAGTGGTGGCTCCACACCGTCTTCCAGTACGACAGACACTACACCTAGTGTCCGACAGATGGGAACAACACAAGGTGTTGCGAGTCGCACGGATGTAATTCCCACGCGGTAAGTCCCAGGACGGGCCACCGGCAAGCAGGTAAAACAGTGGTTCAGATCACGATTTCGTCTACCGGCGAGTCTTCAGCAAACTCCACGGACAGCGAAGGGGCGGGGGGGCGCCCCGTCGGTGGCGGTCCCCCGCCCCCCCGCCCGCAGCTCGCCCCACGCGCTCTGGGCGTGCGCCCGCGGCGCGCGCGCGCCCGG
>NZ_JBHXNJ010000005.1:145976-179093 GCF_042719655.1 Nocardia sp. NPDC058518 | reverse complement strand
AACACATTAATATCTGTTTTATCCTCATGTATGTGTTTCCATGTTTTTATAAACCACACCCCCCCCCCGCCGGCGGGGGCGCCCCCCCCGCTCGCCCCCCCCCCCCCCCCTGCCGAAGGCCCAGCTTACGCCGAGATCAAGGTGCCGTTCACCGCGGCGACCAGCTCGTGCACGGTCGCGCCGAGCTGGGTCAGCGCCTCGGCATCCTCGGCCGGATGAGCCTGCGCGAAACGCTCGCCGATGGTCGCGAACTGCGCGTGCGCCGACTCGACGACGACGCCGCCCGCCACGCCGACGGACTTGACGGCGTCGCCGTGCGCCCACGCCGCGGCGTTCGGGCTGATCGAGGCGCTCACCACGGCGACCGGCTTGCCCTTGATCGCACCGGCGCCATACGGACGCGAGGCCCAGTCGATGGCGTTCTTCAGCACGGCGGGCAGGGTGCCGTTGTATTCGGGAGTGACCAGCAGGACCGCATCGGCCGCGGCGACGGCGGCACGCAGCGCCTCGGCCTGCGCGGGCACCGCGCCGGGCACGTCCAGGTCTTCGTTGTAGAACGGGATCTCGCCGAGACCCTCATAGATGGCGATGTCGACACCGGCGGGCGCGGTCTGCGCGGCAGCCTCGGCCAGGCGGCGATTGATGGAGCCCGCGCGCAGGCTTCCGACGAGAGTGAGGATGCGGGTCTCGCTCATGGCGACTCCTGGTGTACTCAGTGGGATGATCCAAGTTTCATTCGACATTAACCGGACCTCGGTCCGATTACTTCCCGCGGAGGACGTGTGAGCGGCGTGAGCTATGGCACACCCAGGTCCGACGAGCCGCCCCTGCTCGGCATCGGGCGGCCACTGCCCGGTAGCGCGGAGCCGGTCGAACGTGCCGACGCCGCCCGCAACCGCGCCCTGTTGCTGGACGCGGCCCAGCAATTGGTGCGCGAGCACGGCGTCGACGGTCTCACGATGGACGCGCTCGCCAAGCGCGCGGGTGTCGGCAAGGGCACGGTCTTTCGCCGATTCGGCAATCGCACCGGGTTGATGCTCGCCCTGCTGGATCACTCCGAGCAGAAGTTCCAGGCCGCGTTCATGTTCGGGCCCGCGCCGCTGGGTCCCGCGGCGAACCCCGTCGAACGGCTGATCGCGTTCGGGCGCACCCGGCTGCTCGATATCGAGGTCGAGGGCGATCTGCACCAGGCCGCGGAGAAGAACGGGCGCTTCGGTGACGGACCGTACGGCCTGCACAAGGCGCACGTCACGCTGCTCCTGCGCGCGGCCGGGGTCGACGGTGAAGTCCCGCTGATCGCCGACACACTGCTGTCCACGCTGTCGGCGGCCTTGGTCATCCACCAGGTCGAGGTGCTCGGCTACACACGTACGCAGATCGGCGACAACTGGGAATGGCTCGTTCGCCGGGTCGTTTCCCCTGCCCCACAAGTAGAGTGAGACGGCATGGGGACACTGCGTGAACAGATCATTGCCGAATTGGGTGTGCTACCCGAGATCGAGCCGAAGCAGGAGGTCCGGCGGCGCGTCGACTTCCTGAAGGACTACCTGGCAACCACCCCGGCCAAGGGGTTCGCCCTCGGGATCAGTGGCGGGCAGGACAGCGCGCTGGCCGGTCGGCTGTGCCAGCTGGCCGTCGAGGAGCTGCGCGCCGACGGTGTCGAGGCGAAGTTCCTCGCGGTGCGGCTGCCCTACGGCGTGCAAGCCGACGAGCACGACGCGCAGACCGCGCTGAACTTCGTCGACCCCGATCGCACGGTCGTGGTGAACATTCGCCCCAGCGCCGATGCCGTGGGCGTCGAGGTCGCGGGTGCGCTCGATCACGAGCGGTTACGCGACTTCGTGCGCGGCAACATCAAGGCGCGCGAGCGGATGGTCGCCCAGTACGCCCTCGCCGGCCAGGAAAGCCTGCTGGTGGTCGGCACCGATCACGCGGCCGAAGCGGTCACCGGGTTCTTCACCAAGTTCGGCGACGGCGGTGTGGACCTGACTCCCCTCACCGGTCTCACCAAGCGCCAGGGCGCGGCCCTGCTGCAAGAACTCGGCGCCCCCGCCTCGATCTGGTCGAAGGTCCCCACCGCCGACCTCGAAGACGACCGCCCCGCCCTGCCCGACGAGGAAGCCCTCGGCCTGCGCTACAGCGAGATCGACGACTACCTCGAAGGCAAGGACGTCACCCCCGAGGTGGCCGCACGCGTGGAATCGATCTTCACCAACACCCGCCACAAGCGCACCGTCCCGGTGACACCCCTCGACACCTGGTGGCGCTAGGAGGTGTGTCGGCCGACTGTTGATCCGCTAGCTCAACAGATCGTCGCGCCTTCACCGGATGCTATGGCGCGCAACAGGTCTCGGACGAGGTCATAGTCCGGTTCTTTGCGGAAGCGTAGGCAGCCTTTGCCCATGTCGTGGTCCGCGAGGCGGTCGGCGAAGGCCGCTCGGACGTCGGAGCGGAGTAGGTAGACGGAGATGTACTGCTTCTGGCTGGCGAAGGCGACTTCGCCCGTGCCGTCGCGTTCGTAGGCGGGCATGCCGTGGGACATGACCTCGGTGAAGCCGGTCAGCTCTGTCAGGCACAGCTCGCGCAGCCTGGTCACGGCCTCGCGGCGGGCGTCCGGGAGTTCGGCGAGGTAGGTCGCCACGTCCGTGGCTTTGCTCTGGACCATGGGCCCTCAGCCGCCGGCGAAGGGCGGTAGGACGTCGACGCGGTCGCGGAGCATGGCCGACGGGTCGCGGGTGAGCTCGTCGCCGATGAGGAAGGCGCAGACGCCGACCAGGCCGTCGACATCCGAGCCGTAGGTGGCGGCGAGGGTCGCTCGAAGGTCGGCGACGGTGGCGCCGTCGGGGAGGTCGAGTGATTCGGTGTTCTTGCCGACCGCGTCGGCGATCGCGGCGAAATAGCGGACCTCAACCACCGATGGCTCCCATCGTGCGTTCCGGGGGGACGAAACCGGCGGCGTCGATACCGTGACCGGCCCATTTCTGCCACATCGCACCGCGCCACAGCTCGGCGACCTCGTCGTCGTCGGCGCCTGCCCGCAGCGCGGTGCGCACGTCGAACTCCTGGTCGCTGAACAGGCACGAGCGCAGCATGCCGTCGGCGGTGAGCCGGGTGCGGTCGCAGCTGTCGCAGAACTTGCGGGTGACGGTCGCGATGATGCCGACCGTCGCCGGTCCGCCGTCGACCAGCCATTTCTCGGCCGGAGCCGAGGGATCGGCGCGGACGGTGGGGGTCAGCGTGAAACGCTCGCCGAGGACGTCGAGGAGGTCGGCGGCGGTCACCATGTGATCGCGGGCCCACTCGTGGTCGGCGTCGAGGGGCATTTCCTCGATGAATCGCAGTTCACATTGTTCGGCCAGGCACCACGCGAGCAGGTCGGCCGCGCCCGCCAGGTTCTGGCGCATCAGCACGGCGTTGACCTTCACCGGCGCCATGCCCGCGTCGCGCGCGGCCCGGATGCCGTTGAGGACCGATTCCAGGCGGTCGCGGCGGGTGAGGCGGGTGAAATCTTCCCGGTCGACGGTGTCGAGGGAGACATTGACCCTGGTCAGACCGGCCGCAGCGAGCTTGTGGATGCGGTGTTCCAGGCCGACGCCATTGGTGGTCATGGCCAGTGGGGTGCCGGGCACCGCCGCGTGACAGCCCGCGATGATCTGCTCCAGCTCACGGCGCATCAGCGGTTCGCCGCCGGTGAACCGCACCTCACGCACACCCAGCTCGCGCACGGCCAGCGAAACCAGCCGCACGATCTCGTCGGCGGTGAGCAGTTCCTGGCGCGGAATCGGCGGCAGGCCCTCCTCCGGCATGCAGTAGGTGCAGCGCAGCGAGCATTTCTCGGTGATGGACACGCGCAGATCGCGGGCGATCCGGCCGAAGCGGTCGACGAGGAACGGCGTATCGGGCCTGCCGTCCAGGGACGGCCGCTCCGATCGCACGGCGGGTATCCCCATCTCGACCAGCGTCATCTCTACAGTATGACTCGTAAGGCCCGTCACACTCCGTGCGCCGGGCCGATTCTTCGCGAACTCGTCAGCTCACCGCGAATGCCCCGCCACCGTGAGCAACGCGACCCTGACCGGCCCCGACAGCGGCGATTAAGCTGACAGCATGACTCCCCGGCCCGCTACCGCGTCGGCACGCAGCGTCGATGAGTACCGCGACACCGTCGCCGCGCTGCTGGCCCATCTCGCCGACCGCCCCGATGAACGGGTGGCGGTGCCCGATGCGCTCGGCCGCACCCTGTCGGCCGATGTGGTGTCGCCGATCGACCTGCCGGTGTTCCGTAACTCGGCGATGGACGGCTACGCGGTGCGCGCGGCCGATGTGGCCGTCACGCCGGTCACGCTGCCGGTAGCCGGTGTGGTGGCGGCGGGTAGGCCGGGTACCGACGCGCTGCCCGCGGGCTCGGCGGTGAAGGTGATGACCGGTGCGCCGATCCCGCCCGGTGCCGACTGTGTGGTGCCGGTCGAGGATGTGCAGGCCGGTGACCATCGGATCGTGGTCGAACGTGGACGTGGGCGTGGCGAATTCGTGCGCGAAGCCGGTACCGATGTGCGGACCGGTGAGCTCGTCGCCAGGGCGGGCACGGTGCTCGCCCCCCGGCATATCGCGGCGCTGGCGGCCGTCGGCCTCCCGACCGTGCCGGTGCGCACTCGATTACGTGCCGTCTGCATCACCACCGGTGACGAACTGCGGCCCGCCGGGAGCACGCTCGCGCCGGGGCAGATCTACAACTCGAACGGCATCGCCCTGGCCGCGGCATTGCGGGCCGACGGTGTCGAGGTGGTCGAGGTCGCGCACAGCACCGACGACCCCGCGGTGTTCACCTCGGTGCTGAACGCGGCGACCGACGTCGCCGACCTGGTCTTCACCTCCGGCGGCGTGTCCAAGGGCGACTTCGAGGTCGTCAAGGATGTGCTCGGTCCGCTCGGCGGGACTTTCGGCTCGGTCGCGGTGCAACCCGGCGGACCGCAGGGCTACACGGTGGTCGACGAGGTCCCCGTACTCAGTTTCCCGGGCAATCCGGTGAGCACGATGGTGTCGTACGCGGTGTTCGCGCGCCCCGCCGTGCGCGCGCTGGCCGGCCTGCCGGAGGTCACGAGCAGCGAAACGACCCTGCTGACACCGCTGCGCTCCCCTGCCGGTCGCCGCCAATACCTACGCGGCCTGTTGACCGAGGCCGGGGTCGAAGTGATCTCGGGTCCCGGCTCGCATCTCATCGCGGGCATGGCCTGGGCCGATGTGCTCGTCGACGTACCCGCCGAGGTCACCTCGCTGGCCGCCGGTGTCCCTGTGCGAATCTTGTCGCTATGAGCGAGTTGTCCCACGTCGACCGCGAGGGTCGGGCGCGCATGGTCGATGTCAGTGCGAAAGCCGACACCACCCGGATCGCTGTCGCCGCAGGCGAATTGCAGACCACCGCCGAGGTGATCGCGTTGGTGCGGGCCGAGGGTATGCCCAAAGCGGATGTGCTCTCTACCGCCCGATTGGCCGGAATCGCCGGTGCGAAAAAGACTTCCGAGCTGATTCCGCTGTGTCATCAGCTGGCGTTGTCGTCGGTGAAGGTGGAGTTCGGGTTCACCGAGACGAGCATCACCGTCGAGGCGACGGCCAAGACGAAGGGCCCGACCGGGGTCGAGATGGAAGCGCTGACGGCTGTCGCCGTCGCGGGGCTCACCTTGCACGACATGGTGAAAGCGGTGGATCCCGCCGCGGTGATGAACGGGGTCCGGCTGGTCACCAAAGAGGGTGGAAAGCACGGGCATTGGGTGCGGCCGGAGGGTCGGTCCGACACCGGCGCACCGGCGCTCGACCGGTTGGCGCAGGTGAACGCGGGTGCCGGTGTCGAATCCGCGCCGCTGACCACCGAAGCTCGCGGCGATGCGGCAGGTAGCGCTGAAGCAGAATCAGCTGATGCCCAGGGCTTTTCGCGGACTGCCGTCGTGGTCGTCGCGTCTACCGGCTCCGCAGCGGGAACACGCACCGATACCACCGGCCCCGTCATCGTCGATTGGCTGACCGCACAAGAGTTTTCGGTTCGGGGACCGCTGGTCTACTCCGATGCCGAGATCGCCGCTGGACTGACCGATGCGCTGAGCGGAGCTCCCGCGCTCGTCATTACCACCGGCGGCACCGGCGCCTCCCCGACCGACGCGACGCCCGAGGCCACCCGTGCCGTTCTCACCAGGGAACTGCCCGGCGTCGCCGATGCCATCCGGCAGCGTGGGACCGCGAAATTCCCCCTGGCGGCGCTGAGTCGCGGTGTCGCCGGGCTGGCCGGTCGCACCGTTGTCGTCAATCTGCCCGGTTCGCCGGGTGGGGTGAAGGACGGCATCGCCGTGCTGGAACCCTTGTTGGATCATCTGCTAGCGCAAGTAGCCGGAGGCGGCAACCATGAGTGACTTCGGTGCGGTCCGGCTGGCCACGATCAGCGATCAGGATCTCGACCCCCTCGCTGTCGAAAAGGCTGTCGACGGGCCGGAATTCGGTGCGATCGTGGTGTTCACCGGCAAGGTACGAAACCACGACGGCGGCCAAGCGGTCGCCTCGCTGGAGTACTCCGCGCACCCACAGGCCGAGCGCTTCCTGCACGCGATCTGCGCGGAAGTGGCGCAGGCGAGCGGACTTCCGGTCGCGGCGACGCATCGGATCGGGCCGCTCACGATCGGCGGGTTGGCGATCGTGGTGGCGGTGGCCGCGCCGCATCGGGCCGAGGCGTTCACGGTGTGTGCCGAACTGGTGGACCGGATCAAGCACGAAGTGCCCATCTGGAAGCGGCAATTGTTCGCCGACGGACTTTCGGAGTGGGTCAACGCCTGCGGCTGATGGTCACTGCACGGCGTAACGCCACACGCCGAGCATCTCCTGCTCGTCCAAGGGTGTCTCACCGTCGAAGACGGTGTCGTGCAGGCGTTTCAGCGCCGCGTCCGCGTCGAGTCCGGCACCGATCAGCACCAGGTTCGAGACGCGCTGCTCGCCGCGTGCCCAGCTGCCGGGGGTGAAGACCACGTGCCTGCCCACCAGGTGGACTTCGAACTTGCGTCGCTCCCCTGCCACCGCGAAGGTCACATATCCCTTGGCGCGGAACAGACCTGAGGGCGGATCCTCCAGAAAGCCCACCAGCGCACGGGGATTCAAGGCGCGCTCGCTCGTGAACGACACCGAGACGTAGTCATCGTGCAGATGCCGGTGGTCGGGGTCGTCGTGGTCATGGTCGTCGAGCAGTGTGTCGAAACTCAGCTGCTCGGCCACTTTCGGCTCATCGGGTACCCGATCGTCGAACAGCAGGCCGGGATCGATCCGGCCGTGCGTTGTCGCGTAGACCGGCACCTGCCCCACCCAGTCGGCCAACTGCGCGCGTAAACCGGCCAGCGCCGCGGCCTCGACGCGGTCGGCCTTGTTCACCAGCACCAGATCCGCCATCCGCAGGTGGGTCACCAGCTCAGGATGTTGCGTGCTGGTGGACGTGAACTGCTCGGCATCGACCACTTCGACCAATCCGCCGTAGCCGATGCGCGGGTTCGGGTTGGCGATCACCATCCGGATCAGGTTGCGCGGCTCGGCCAGTCCGCTGGCTTCCACCACGATCACATCCACCGCACTGCGCGGTTGCGCCAGCTGCGCGAACAGATCGTCGAGTTCGGACACGTCCACCGCGCAGCACACGCACCCGTTGCCGAGCGAGACCATCGCGTCGACCTGCCCCGCCACCAGCATCGCGTCGATGTTGACCGCCCCGAAATCGTTGACAACCACCCCGATCCGGGTGCCCCGGTTGTTGCGCAGCAGGTGGTTGAGCAGGGTCGTCTTCCCCGAACCCAGAAACCCAGCAACGATCACGACAGGAATCACCGCACCCATGGTGCCACCTCCCCACTGCCACACAGCACGCCGCCCACCCCTGGATCAGGAGTGGGCGGTGTGGGTGCGCCTGAACTGTCAGGACGGGCCGAAAACCATGCCTACCAGGGTGTACGCGAGATTGATCAGCTGGCCGGGGATGGTCGATTGGTCCATGCCGAGGGCCTGAGCCAGGGGCATGAGCAGCGTCATGACCGTGGTGATCGGGCCGCCGAGGGTGCTCAGATCGAGCTTGGATTCGTCCGGCGTTGCCTCGGTTTTGGGTGCGGTGCCGCGGTTCTTCGGGGTGGCGGGTGCGGCGGGAGCCGCGGGTGACGCCGTGCGGGCCGGGGCGCCGGGTGCCGCGGTGCGCACGGGGGCCACCGGAACCGGATCCGCGATGGGGGCGCGCGCGGGGATTGCCTCAGCCGAGGGACCGGTGGCGCCGCCGGGTGTCGGACCCCCGTTCGGTCCCGTCAGATCGCTCGAGCCACTGGGCAGCGGGGGCGGATCAGCCGGTGCCTGGTCGGGCACGGGGGCTGCCGGTTTGGCAGTTGTCGAGGTCGGCGCCTTGGCCGGTGCCGTCCCCTCGGATTCCGGAGTCGACGCGGTGGCCCCTCCGGGCTTCTTCGACGGCTGCGAGGGTTCGACCGGATCGGCCGCGGGTGCGCGCTCGGGTTTCTGAGCGGTGGTCGCGACCGGCACCCGACCCGGTGCGGCGGCGAAGGCGGGGATCGGCTTGTTCAGCAGGAACCCGACGACGCCGGTCGTGATGGCGACCGCGTGCTCGAGCTGACCTTCGCGCGATTCCAGCCGGGCGGCGTCGACGACATTGGCGCCGTTGCCCATCTCTACGAATACCAGTGGCACCTGCGTCAGCGCCGGGCCTGCCACATCCTCGCGGGTCTGCAGGCCCGCGAGGACGCCCGCGTAGTTCGCGGGCGAGAAGCCGGCCGCCAGGTAGGCGTCACGGACCGCGCTCGACGCGAGCCGCCCACCGCCGGACTGCGCGTTGTCGGCGACCGTGTCGGGAATGGGGAGCTGCGGCACGATCATGTGGAATCCGTGCTGGTCGGGGCCCGCGCTGTCGGCGTGGATGCTCACGGCCACGTCGGCGCCGGACTGGTTGGCGGCGCGGGCGCGATCGTCGACGCAGCCGCCCCACCCGGTGTCGTCGGCGCGGCTCAGCACCACGTCGGCACCCAGTGCTTCCAGGGACGCCCGCACGAGCTGGGCGACGTCCCAGTTGATGGTGTGTTCGGGGATGCCGTTCAGCGAGGTCATGCCGGTGGTCTGGCAGTCCTTGGTGCCACCGCGGCCGTCGTCGACCTGGCGGGTCAGGTCCTCCGAATGCGCCGACCCCTGGTGACCGGGGTCGAGGAAGATCGTTTTACCGGCGAGCTGCTCGCTGGTTGCTGGTTCAGGGGCGGCGTGGGCGGTCACGGGGACCAACCCCGACAGCGACACCACCACCGCGGCGGAGACGGTAGAGCAGATTCCGGCCTTGATGATGTTTGGTTGCATGTTCGGTCGGCGCTCCGGGACCGGAGCACCCCTCCCTTCCCATTGGTAACACCTGGTAACACCAAACCCAGTGGTTCACTCTTGCAACGTTGGCGCCCACAGGGCAAGCACAGTTACCGAAATGTAACTGGATGGAAGCATGAAAAGACGCTGGTCAGATGCCCAGATGGGCGATCAGTTGTCGATCTCAGGCAACTTCTGGCAATTGCCGCAGGGATCGCAGCGCATAGTGCACCCGGGTCTTCACGGTGCCCACCGGAACACCGAAATCCGCGGCGACTTCCCGGTACCCACGGTCGTGCAGGATCACCTCGGTCACCGCCGCGCGCTGCGGTTCCGGGAGCCTGGCCAGCAGCTGGTCGACGAGCAGCCCGTCGATGAGTCCGTCGGCGAAATCCGGTCCGCCACAGACGGATACCTCGGTGATGTCGTCCCAGCCCACATCACCGGGCCGCACGGCTCTGGCCCGCGCGATATCGATGATCACATTGCGTTCGATCGCCAGCAGCCAGGTCCGCACGCTGCCTTTGCGACCGTCGAAGTCCTGGCAGGAACGCCAGCCGCGCAGCAGGGTCTCCTGCACCGCGTGCTCGGCCAGGCCGGCATCGCCGAGGCTGCGCATCGCCCGCCAGTGCAGCAGGCCGCGATCGGTGGCCAGCACCTCGGCCAGCCCGTCCCTGGTGCACAGGCGCGCGCAGTGCGCACCGCAGGAGTTGTCCGTCATATGGGGATATCGCGGTGGGCCGCGCCGATGACAACGCCGCGCCTTAAGTAACTCTTCAGGATCCTGCTGGGCCCATGCCGGAAAGTAGTTCTTGCGAGCCCGGCCGGGCCTGCTCCAGGAGGGGGGAGCAGGGACGCCGGGCTCGCTCGTTCTTCCGGGCTCGCGCATTTGAGCGAAGTCCTCCCACGATCGCATCAGGGCGACGACAATCGCCGCGAGGAGTGAACAACGTGGACATCCATGCTTATCCGACCGACGCGCACACGCCGGTCGACCGGGCCGAGGCCACTCGTGTGGCGACCGAACACCTACCCGCCGACCAACCGGGGCACGATCGGCAGATCATCGAATTCGCCGACGGATTCACCGTTTTCGCGATTCAGCCGTTGCACGCGCCGGCGGATCGGCCGATCCCGATCGGCGGCTCGGTGTACGTCATCGACAAGGCGACCGGGGCGGTGTCGTTCTGGCCGACCTATCCGTCCGGCGTGATCGCCGAGCACTACGCGCTGCTGCTGGCGGCGGGCCGGTTGATCGTCGCCGATACCTGGCCCGATCAGGACTGATCGAGTATTCACGAGGTCGTCTCGGTCGAGCGGCGGAGGGCAGCGAGTCCACCGGCCACAGTGAGGGCGATCGACAGTGCGCCGAACCAGTCGCCCCAGCGGACGTAGGGAGTGCGATCGCCGGCGGTGCGGATTTCGGCCAGCGCCATGCGGGTTTCGGTGATGTCGGTGCGGAGCGAGGCTCGAACGGTGCCCCGCGCGTCGATCGCGGTCAACTCGCCGAGCTGTGCGGGGCGGGCGATGGCGATGCCCGATTCGGCGGCCCGCAGGACGGCCATCCGGCTGTGTAACCAGTGGTCGACGCGGAAATCCAGTGCGGGCGCGAGGATGAGCGTCGCGCCGTCGGTTCGGTTCTGGCGAACGAGGGCAGGGCGGTCGAGGTCGGCGCAGATCGCGAGTGCCCAGGAGCGGCCGGGGATCTGGCGCGGGACCGAGCCGCGCTGTAGTCCGGATTCGAGCCCGGGGACGAGGTATCGCTTGGCATAGATGGTTTCGCCCGGATAGGCGATGGCGGCGTTGACGGTGCCGCCGGGTTGCTCGAGCTCCAGGCCGACGACCACGTGGACGTCGCGGCGGAGAGCGACGGCGGTGAGCGGGTCGCGCAACAGGAAGAGGTCGGATCGGCTTGCATGCCAAGCTTTCTCGGAGAACACGATGACTTCCGCGCCCTGATCCGCGAGCTGGTCGATGGCGGCGATCGCGTCGGCGATCATCCGCGCGCCGTCGGGCGACGCGACGGGGACATACATCGGTGGCTGCGCGAGAGCGACCAATCCGACCCTCGCCACCGGACCGTCACTTGCCACCGTGGAGCACCACAGGCCCGCCCCGATCGCGACGGTCAGTGCGAGGGCCGCCATGCCCGCCACCGCCGACCTCATCGACCAGGATCGGCCTGACAAGCTCGGGACGCGGTGCCGTATCCGGCTACTTCGAATCCCGGGCGCGATCAGTACGGCCACGGTGGCGGGCACCCCCAGCACGAGAAAGCTGATGCCCCATACCCCGGTCACCGAAGCGACGCGCACGATCGGGTCCACGCCGGCCTGGGAGTATCCGATGCTCCACCACGCCCCGATCCCGCCGACCTGACCGAACAGGAACTCAGCGGCAGTCCACGCGGCGGGTAGCGCGAGCGCGGCCCACCCGAACCTGGCCCGCATCAGCAGTTTCCGGAAGAGCGCCACGCACGCCCCGAAGATGAGCGCGCTGCCGACCAGCAGGGCGACGGCGGTCGATACGGGTTGTTCCAGAGTCTCGGTGAAGTAGGACCAGTATCCGGCGTTGCCGCCGAGCCAGGACAGCACCGCCGCCGCGTACACCGCCGGAGCATAGTGTCGCGGGGCCAGCCACAGCACCGGGAGTGGGGCCAGCAGGGCGATTCCGGGGATCGGGTGCAGACCTGTACCGATACTCCACAACAACGCCGAGCTCACAGTGGCGGCCAACCACACCATCGATGCCCGAACGGGCATTCGCCGACCGGGTCGCCCGGAGAACCTCTCGCGCACAGCCTCTTCAGTAGAAGTCACCCGTTGATCGTCACGGTGGAGGAGGCTCTGGCGCATCGCCCGGACGAGTGGACTCGCCTCGCTCACGCGAGTGAGATCACCTCGCACCACCCGGCAACTGGTTGTCCCCTCGCGCCACCATCCCGGATTCGTAGGCGAATACCACCGCCTGCGCCCGATCGCGCAGTCCCAGCTTCGAGAGAACGGAACTGACATGGGTTTTCACCGTGTGCTCGGTGACGACCAGCCGGGCCGCGAGTTCGGTGTTGGAACGGCCTGCGGCGAGTTCTCGCAGGATGTCGCGTTCCCGTGGGGTCAGCCCGGCCAGCTGCGCGGACGCTTCCGGATGCGGACGCGCACGTTCGGCGACCTCGGCGATCAGCCGCCGCGTCACCGAGGGGGCCAGCAGCGCGTCGCCGGCGGCGACAACCCTCACCCCACCGATCAATTCGGCTCTGCGCGCGTCTTTGAGCAGGAACCCGCTCGCACCCGCCCGCAAGGCGGAATAGACGTACTCATCGATGTCGAACATGGTGAGTACCAGCACTTTTGCCGCAGTCTCCGCGCAGATGCGAGCGGTGGCGGCCACCCCGTCCAGTCGCGGCATCCGCACATCCATCACCACCACATCGGGCGTGAGCCGCCGGGCCGCCGTCACCGCTTCCACGCCATCGCAAGCCTCCCCCACCACCTCGATGTCGGGTTCGGATTCCAGGATGAGGCGGAACCCGGTGCGGAACAATTCCTGGTCGTCGACGACGAGCACTCGCATCGTCAACTCCCCTGTGCCAGCGGCAGATCGGCCGATACCACGAACCCCGAGCGCGTCGGCTCCACCCGCAGCAGGCCACCGCACGCGTGCACCCGTTCCCGCATCCCGACCAAACCGAAGCCCGCCGCGCCGGTGCCACCTGCCCGACCACCGTCCGCCCCGGTGCCGTCGTCGGCGATTCGTACTCCGAGCCGACTCGATGACCAGCTCAGCGCCACCTCGACCCGTGTCGCCTTCGCGTGCTTGCCCGTATTGGTCAGCGCCTCCTGCACGATCCGGTACGCGGCGGCATCGGCTTGCGGTGATATCGGCACGCGGGCTCCGTGTTCGGTGAAACGAGCGGCCAGACCCCGGTGTCCGGCGAGCGCGACGAGATCGGCGATGGCGGCCACCCCTGGCTGATGCGGCGGATCGTCCTCGCGTAGGGCACCGATGCTGTGGCGCAGTTCCCGCAAGGCGTCACGCCCACCGTCGGCGATCGCCGCGAAGGCCACGTCGGCGTCCGCCCGGTCGAGCAGCGGACCGGTCTCGGCACGCACGATCATCGCACCCACCGTGTGGGCGAGCCCATCGTGCATATCCCGGGCGATCCGCAGCCGCTCGCGGACCACGGCGGCGTCGCGTTCGTCGTCGAGGCGCCGGGTCCGTTCGGCGAGTGCGTCGATCTGGGCCTGCTTCGCGCGGACCCCCGCGCCGAGTGCCCATGCCGTCATGAACGACATCGCGGCATAGGCGTAGGAGTCGGCGGTCTCGCGTGGCACCAGCAGCGACACCAGAATTCCCACCGCGACCAGCACGAAGGTCATCCGCCGCTGCCGCGCCGAACAGTACGCAGCGACGGTGTACACACAGACAACCGTGCCGAACGGCAGCACCGGCAACGCGTGCACGCAGCCGAGGGCGGTGATCGCCGGGCCGACCACGCACAGCGCTCCCACCGGAGCCCGACGCCGCCACAACACCGGCACCGACGCGAGGACCGATAGCCAGACAACCCACCACGGCGCACCGACAACGAGCGCGGGCACGACGGTCGCGGCCGTCACGACGGCGGCGACGAGCGCGTCCAGCGGCGACGGATGTTCCCGGAGTACTCCCACGACGTCCCAGTGTGTCCGCAAACAGTCCACCGCACCTCACTCTCGAGAGTGATTCGGTGCGCAGCACCGCGACCGTACGCTCAGGCATAGGGTGGATTCGGACTCGGCAACATCCGATGACCAGCGAAGACCATGCTCGACCAAGAACGAATTGCACACATAGCGATGTGTGCATATGATTGCGACCGATCGAACCGCAGAAGAGGGGAACGCGATGGGCGCAGGGCATGGGCACGACCACGGGGTATCGGCCGACAGCGATCGGCGCTGGCTGGCCGGCGCGCTGGCGGTGATCGTCACCTTCCTGATCGGCGAAGTGACCGTCGGCATCATCGCCGACTCGCTCGCACTGCTCTCCGACGCGGCGCACATGACCACCGACGCCGCCTCGATCGCGCTGGCGCTGTGGGCGATCCGGCTCGCGGCCCGACCGGCGACCGGGCGGATGACGTTCGGCTGGAAGCGGGCCGAGATCCTGTCGGCCCAGGCCAACGGCCTGACCTTGCTACTGCTGGCGCTCTGGCTCGGCTACGAGGCGATCCGCAGATTGTTCGAGCCGCCGGAGGTGCACGGTTGGCTGGTGCTGATCACCGCGCTGGTCGGCATCGTCGTGAACGTGCTCGCCACCTGGATGATCAGCCGCGCCGACCGCACCAGCCTCAATGTCGAAGGCGCCTACCAGCACATCCTCAACGACCTGTTCGCGTTCATCGCCACCGCCGTGGCCGGGCTGGTCATCATCCTCACCGGCTGGGTACAGGCCGACGTGGTCGCCACGCTGATCGTGGTGGCGCTGATGATCAAGGCCGGGATCGGGCTGATCAAGGCGTCGAGCCGGATCTTCCTCGAGGCCGCGCCCGAACACCTCGACCCCGCGCTGATCGGCCGCGATATGGCCGCGCGCGACGGCGTCACCGAGGTGCACGACCTGCATATCTGGGAGATCACCTCCGGCTCCCCCGCGCTGTCGGCCCACGTCCTCGTGCAGCCCGGCCACGATTGCCATGCGGTCCGCGAGGACATCGCGCACATGCTCGACCACGACCACCACATCGAGCACGTCACCCTGCAGGTCGACCACGCCAGCCCGAAACTCCTCGACATCGGCCACCGCGATTCCCACCCGTGCGCCGACTCGCACGGCCCGAAGCACGTGTCCGATCGAGCACCCCACACCCACTGATGAGGGAAGGCCCCACACCATCCGGTGCGAGGCCTTCTCGTCGGTCACGCGCTAGCGAGGACCAGGTCGTTTCATCGACCTATGGGGCTGTATCAGCCGCCGAAGGAACCGGTCCACAGGGTGTTGACCAGCCCGTGCAGTGCGGCGCCGAAGGTATCGAAGAGGCCGTTCAGGGCGGCGCTACCGGTGTCGATGATAACGGGGATCATAGTAATTCCTCTGTTTCTCGCATAGGCCCAGCCGGAGCTGGCTTACGAATGGCGTATCGACGCTCAAACGCCACGAGTTACGGTTTTCCTGATTTAGTGATGCTGGTAACAGTTCAGCCACAACAGCGCCCCCACCTGGCATTTTCGCGCGATACCCAATAATTATTAACTAATCCTGAGAACTCGATGAGATTTATTGCGATCCATCCGATAAGGCCAGATTTCCATTGCCCCAAGAAATAGGGGCACCGCTACACAGCGTCACACGAATACGAAATCCGCCGGTCGGGCGGGCACTGATCAGCGCGCCGGGCAGGTGTTCACATAGGCGTGGCCGGGAAGAGCGCCTGCCCATTCCTCCCGGGTGATCGGGGTGGTGCCGCTGGCACAGATCCGGTCGGCCTGGGCGGCGGCGTCGGTGCGCCATCGACGCAGGGTGCCGTCGACGGCGGACTCGGTGAGGACGGCGCCGTCCGCGGCGAAGGCCAGCATGGTGGGTTGCCGGTGGCGCTGACCCCGAGCGATGGTGGCGTACGTGGTGGGGTTCGCGGGGTCGGTGTAGTCCCACAGCAGAATGGTGCCGCTGACGATGTCGTCGATGGCCAGCCGGGTACCGTCCGGATCGAAGGCGACTGAACCCGCGGAGCCATTGGCACCCACGGGGACGGGAAGAGCGCGCGGCGGCGTACCCGGCTTGCCGATCTCGTAGACGAAGGCGCCGGTCAGGGTGCCGACCGCGAGGGTGTCGCGCGAGCTCAGGGCCAGCGACATGGTCTGTCCCGGGGTTCGCAGATCGGAGAGTTCAGCGATCGGCGGCGCGTCCGGTGTGGTCGCGAAGACGCTGACATTGCCGGTGCGGTGGCTGCCGACGGCGAGCATGCTGCCGTCCGGGCTGAAGGCGAGCGAGGTCGGGTAGCCACGGCCGAATCGGACACTCGACCGCAATCGGGGTTCGGCGGAGACGTCGAACATTTCGACGGTCTGGGTCAGGCTGCGGCCGATGGCCAAGGCGCCGTCGGGACTGAACGTGATGGCGCGGATGTCGACGCCTGCCGCGCTGAGCGGCGCACCGACCCGACGCGGATGCACCGGATCGGTGATGTCCCATACCTGGATCGTGGATTCGGTTCTGGTCACCGCTCTGGTCTCGTCCGGGGCGATCGCGACGACGTCGATCAGACCGGCGGGGTCGCCGTCGAGCAGCGTTCGATCGGTGGCGAAGGGCGTTCTGGCCAGCATGCGCAGATGTGGGAACAGCTCCTGTGGCAGGACGGGCTGGTCGAGCGGAAACCGGAACAGCGTCAGCGCGCTGGTCGACACCACCGGACCCGGCAGCTCGAAAACGTGCACGGCGTGGTCGAAACTCGTGGTCACCAGCGATCTTCCACCGCGCAGGAAGCGCGCATGCGCGACCATCTCGATCGGGAGCGTGACCAGTTCCGCGCCGGTGTCCAGGTCGCGGATGCGGGCCCTGGTGTCGCCGCCGACGATCACGGCGGATCGACCGTCCGGGGTCAGCGACACGTCGAGGTACTCGTTGGCGCCCCTCGTCACGGCGGGCATCGGGTCGAAGGTGGTCGCGCCGACTCGCCAGCGCGCGACCTCACCTGGATTGAGACCGACGGCCAGCACGGTGCCGTCGCCGGTGAACTCGACCGACCTCGCCTCCGCACCGCCGGGCCGTTCGATGCGGCGGTCGAACGCCGGTGTCCGATCGCGGTCGAGGGTCGCGGTGTTCCAGCCGCGCACTGTGGTCGTCCAGATTCCGCCGAACAACGATGGCGCCGCCGCGACCAGCGTGCGATCGCTCAGGGCGACCTCCACCCGCTGGCCAGAGAAGGACAGCATCGGCATGGCGATCGGGCGCGCGGGATCGTCGCCGAGTCGCCAGCTCGAAACCGTCGCACTGTGCGTGCCGATGGCGACGAACTCGAGGTCGGGACTCAGCGCGACCGACGACGGCATCCGGCCGGACAGCGGTAGCTCGCTCACTTGGCGCGGTGCGCCGGGGTCGGCGATGTTCCACACCGCCGATCGCAGGTCGCCCGCGACCACCAACCATTCGTGATTCGCGCTGATCGCGACGCCGCGGATGTGTCCGCTGCCGGTGGCGAACCGTGGCCAACGGTCGACGCCGGACTCGGTCACCCGCACCAATTCCACGAAGCCGTCGCCTTCGCCGATCGCGATCACGTCGCCCTGAGCGGTGGTCGCGACGCGTGGCGCGTCGGGATCGAAGACCACGCCGCGGCCGAGCACGACACCCGGGCTGATCCGGATGGGCGCGTTCGTCGCGGTGTTCTCCAACAGTGCCGATCGCGCTTCCTCGGTCGGGGCGGTTCGATAGGCGGCGAGCGCGATCTGCTGGGACAGTGCGGGATTGAGATTGCCACCGCCGCGGGCGACGCCGGCGAACAGGCGCGAATTCGATTCCGCTCGCGCGGCCGTGTTCTCGATGCGCATCTGGACGAGGTTGGTCACCGACACCACCGCCAGCACCACGGCCAGGCCCGCCGCGACGGAAACGATCCACAGCGCGAGGTTCGCCCGTGTGCGGGTCCTCGCGATCGCTTCGGACACGGTGCGGGCGGCAGAGATCCGGTCGGCGTAGTTCTGTGGTGCCTCACCCGCGGCTTCCCGATAGGCCTCCGACGCCACCACCACGCGCAGCGACGAGCGTTGCGCGGCAGTCAGTTTGCCCGCGTAGCCGCCGACGGCCGTGAGGTTCGCGCCGGACAGCCCGGCGGTGACCGCGCACTCGGGGTCGAGCCGGCGGGGCCGCAGTCGCCGCAGGAGAGCGTGCCGCGGCGCGAGGTCGTCGAGGGCGACCGCGAACGCCGCGCCCATCGACGCGCCGTTGACGTCGTTGGCCGGTGCGCTGCCGTGCGTCGACACCGACCACAGCACACACGCGTCGGTGCCGGCCAGTCTGCTGATGCGCCACGCTCTTTCGAGGCTGTCGGTGAATTCGCGATCGGCCTGCAGGAAGCCCATCCGCGCCGGGTCGGGATGCAGGCCGCTCGGTCCGCCACGAACCTGGTCGAGGCGAAGCACGCCCACCTCGCCACCACCGCCGAAACTCGAGAACAGCACGCTGATCCGGCTGGCGCGCACGACCGGAAGGGTGTGCCCGGCCAGCTCGAGCGCGGCCATGATGGCGTACCCGCGCGCCGCGCGAGCGCCCTGGCCGAGCAGATGGCGCACGATATCGCCGAGCGGGGCATTCGCACTGGTGATCGGAATACCGGCGGGCAGCAACTGGGTGCCGACCGAGGTCAGCCCGGCGCGTTCGGCGTGATCGAGGAAGGTCTCGCATGCGTCGCCGGTATCGATCGAACCGGTCAGGGCCTGCGCCAGCACCGCCATCGCGCGCGCCGCCGACAGATCCGCGGTGATCCGGCGGTCTTGCGCATCGGGATCCTCGGCCTCCTCCTCGAGCAGATCGTCGTCCGTGGCGAGGTTCTTCCAGCGGGCCAGCGACTGCCGTGCCAGCACACCCGTCTCCCGGCGGTGCTCCAGTAGCCCGCGCGCGGCATCCGGCCCGGCGGCAACGGCGTCGCGGCACAGGGTCAGCCACCGTTGCGGCGCACCCGTCAGCTCGATCAGCACCGCGTCATCGGTCGATTCGACCGCCATGTCTCCCCCGTCTCCGCCAGGCATCACCGGAGACCCTCCCGAGAATGCCCCGATACGATTGAATTCCAGCACACCATCGATTGCCCCAGAGGACCACGTTGTCGAGACGACACATCGCCGGACGCACCCTGACCGCGGCTGCCCTGCTCGCCGTGATCGCGATGTCGGCGAGCTGTGCCGCCGCCGAGGACACCACCGAGCCGACAAAAGTTGTAGCGCAAGAGATTTCCGCCCCGCTGCCACTGCCGAGTGCCGACGAGGTCGGGCAGCTGATGCGGATGCTGCTCGACACGGCAGTGCCCAACGCCGAGAAGCTCGAGCTCATCCAGGGCATCGGGAGCGACCCCGAACTGCCGAACCGGGTCGCCGACGCCCCCCGCCAGGGCGGCGCCACCATCACGATCACCATCACGGGTACCCGCACCGCACCACCCGGCATGCTGGCCGACGGCACCGCGTCGATCAACAACAGCCCGCCGCAGCCGATCATCGTGAACTTCGTCGCCGAGGACGGGAAGTGGAAGGTCGAAAAGGCCTGGTACTGCCAGATCGCGTTCTCGTTCATGGTCGCCTCCCCGGCGTGCCCGACCTGATCGCGCGTGGCCATCGGCGAACCGCTGAGGGCGGCAACCGCATCTGTGTAGGAGCCGATCGACCCGACAGGAGGCTCCGCGATGCGACATGTTCGATCCCGCACCGCGGTCCGCTGTCTCACCTCGGCCCGGCCTGCGGCGCGGGTAGCATCGACGGCGTCGAGGAAACGAGCCGTGGTGTGCCCATCGCAGGCCGAGTGGGGGTACCAGGTGAGTTCTGAGCCCTTGGACCGGTGGCTCGGCGCCGCGTGGAGCGAAGTCCCCGAACGTCTACGTCCCGCGGTCATCGACCACATCTTCGGCGCCGATCTGGTCACCATGTCGAGCTATGCGGCGATCAAAGCGCGCTACGTCCTCGATCGGCTCGACCCGGATATGCGCAGCGACTTCGAAGATGTCGCCCAGGACACGATGGTCGAGCTCACCGCGACGCTGCCCACCGAGCGGATCCGGCACTGGAAAGCGCTGGTGCTCAAGAAGCTCCAGTGGCAAGTGCTGCAGGACCGGCGAAGTCGCACCGCCGAGAAGCGCCACCCCGGTCACCGGGTCGACTACGAGTCGGCCGTCCTGGTACTCGAGGACCATCGGTGCGGCGACGCCGAGAACCGGCTCGCCGACCGCACGATTCTGCGGAACGCGCTGGCCTCGATCGCGCACGCGGAGACCGCGGCCGTGCTCCGCGCGACCTTCGTGATCGCCACCGACGGCAGCTATTCCGATGTGCAGACCACCGGTGAGGTGGCCCGCGACCTGCGGTTCAGCCAGGAGAAGGTCAAGCGATTACGCGCGGCAGGCGCCAAGTTGCTCCGCGAGGCAGTGCGCGCGCAACTCGACGCCCGCGACGGGGACAACGAGGAGGCATCGTGATGGCGCCGGATCATGACGCGGACCGCCTGAGTCTGCCGGTCGATATCGATGTGCTGATCGCCTTCGCCGAGTCCGACAGCCCGGATGTCGACGCGGAGTCCGCCGCCGCCGGGGCACGGATCGCCGAGCGACTGTTACGCGGCGGCGCGGTGTCGCACAGCTCGGCCGGCTTCGGCGCACGCCGCGCCGTGATGGCGGTGCCCGGCTGGACCGTGCAACCGCTCGCCGCGTCGTCGGAGGGCGAGACGACGGCGATCCGCGCGGTGCAGAAACAGCTCGACCAGGAGTTGGGTATCGAATTCACCCGCTCGCCCGCGGGCGCGGAGCAGACGCGGATCTCGGTGCACTCGTTCGGTGCCCGGGCCGCGGCGGGCGATATCGTGCGGGTCGCGGTGAGTCTCGGTGCCGAGCGCACCGAACTGCTCGTCGTCCTCTACGCCGATGCCGACGGCACGCTCACCGGGCAGGTCGTCACCAGGGCGCTCACCATGTCCGAGGATCTCGAGATCTCGCTGCTGCCTGGTGCCGCACTCGGCAGCACGCACACCTCGGCGGTCACCGACGCGGTGCGCTGCTCACTCACGGCGGGGCGCAACGCGTGGCGCCGGGTGGCCAAAGGCCTACCCGCCGGTGATCCGGTGCGGGCCGCGATCGTCGCCGGCTTGAGCTGATCGTCACGGTCGCGGCGCAGTGCAGGAACCCGATTACCGGAAGTGCTTGTCCGGCAATCGGGTTCGGATGCCCTGGGAGGGCGCACCGCCGACCCCGTGGAACCCCCCTGCGGCTCCACTCGGCGAGCGGCGGCGCCGCCGTCACTCCCAGGGGCAGTAGTACTCCACCGACGCCGCGGTGATGACGACGACGTCGGTGAAACCCCTCACCGACACAGATGCCGTGCGGGGGACGAACGGTTCGCGGCGAACCGCTGCCGGGACGTGGCGCATCTATGTTCTCGACGGGCACCGATGAGGCCCGGTAGTGAGGAACGCGGGGATGACACCTTCGAGGAACGACGCGGCGCGCGCACTCGCTGTCGCCGCGGCGATGGTGTTTCAGGTGAGCGCGCATGCCAGGCCGGGATCGCGAGCGACGGCCGAGGCCCGGTGAGCGCCACCGATGAGTTCGCCGCCGTCAGCGGGCCGATCCAGAGCGGCGCTCAGCTCACCGCCGTGGTGGAAACCCGACCGACCACCCGCCTTGGCGAGAGCACGGACTCAGCATTCGACGGCGACCGCGGCATCATCGTCAGCGTGCGAATGTTCGGAATCGCCGCGACACAGGCCGGCTCGTTCAAGTGAGGCTCCCGTATCCATCCCACCGATCGGCATACCGCCGAGCATGCGCAGCACCAGGCGCACGAACGTGAGATGAGTGCGGATGGCACGCGGTGAACGGGCGACGGAGGCCACGGTGCACGTACCGGTCGGCGCGGGACGGCCGGCGAATCGGTCGGTGAGCCAGTCGAGAACGGCAGGCACGATGAGGAATTCGAGTGGTAGGTGCGAGCCGCGGCGCACCCGCAGGTAGCGCACCGTCGCCCCGGCCTGCTGATAGCGCCGCACGTGGGCGTCGATATCGGCGACGGCGATCACCTCGTCGTTCACCCCCTGGACGATGAGCAGCGGTGCCGCGGGCGCGCGGGTGCCGGGTTCGATGTCGGCGAGGATGCGGCGCAGGACGGGTTCGGCGAGCAACTCCCCCATGCCGCCGCGCAGATGCCGGGCGACATCGCGACGGGCGAACCGCAGCAGCAGCGCGAAGGTACTGCGCTCTTCGGCTTCACCGAGCAGACCGCGGTATCGCGCGTCGAGGTGATCGTGCAGCAGCGGACCGAGCTCGGGATAGGCCTGCCGCAAACCCGCGACGAACGCCGCGGGGAACCCGGCGAACCACCCACCGTTGAGGCGCTCGAAGGCGGCGGCCGGGTCACCCACCGGTGAACCCGCCGCCGCGCCGACGATGTTCAGCTCCGGCGCGTACTCGGCGGCGAGTTCCGCGGCCCACGCCGTCGCCAGCCCACCACCCGAATAGCCCCACAGGGCAACAGAAGTGGTCGGCGCCAGCGCCGTCGGGGCGAATGCGAGAGTGGCCCGAATCCCGTCCAGCGCACGGTATCCGGGCTCACGCGCCGCCCCGAACCGACCACCGAGCCCCTCGTGATCGGGCACCGACACCGCCCACCCCTGCTCCAGGGCCATCGCGATGATCGGCAGCTCCAGCGGCGCGATCGAACCGAGCGTCCACGCACCGCGCCGCAACGCGTACGACGGAAAGCACTGCGGGGCAACAGCATCGATCGCGCATTGGAACGACACCAGCGGCCGTGGCCGCGCCGACGCACCCCACGGCAGCAGCACCGTCGTCACCGAGACTTCCGGCGCACCGTCGAGATCGCAGGTGCGATACAGCAATTGCCACGCCGTGATCCGCTGCCGGAACACCCCGAACAGCGCGACCTCCACCGGCCGCGACCGCACCACCGTCCCCGGCGCGAGCGCGTCGATGCCGGGTGGGGTGGCGTAGAACGGGTCGTCGGGCGGCAGCACAGGCGCGTCGTGCCAGGTCGCTGCCGTATCGACGGTCATTGGCTGCCACCGCTGCCGAAGAACCAGGGGTTGAACGTACGGGTCAAGGCGGGACTGCCTTCCGGATCGAGAGCACGCGGCGTGATCGAGGTAGCTCGGACGCACTCTGCGAATCTATGACCCCGGGCACCGTGATGTCACTGCACCGGGGAACGAGAAACTCTGGACGAGATTGGCACGGGAGCCAAGTTCTGTTCGTTTTCGATCGGATGCTCCTGTACCGGCCTGTCGTCGGACACAATCGAGTCATGCTCGCCGAACACCCCGTTTCCGAACTCCCCGCGCTGCCCGCGCTGACCGCCCGTCTGCTGACCCGATGGCCACAGATTTCCGAGCGCATGCTCGCCGACGGTCTCGGCGCCAACGCACCCGCCGAGCTACCCGACGGCCACTTCACCGCGGAAGTGCTGCCGACCATCTACGCGTGCGGCCGGGCCGTGCTCGAGGCGATCGGCGCCGACCGGGAGTTCACCTACGCCGAGGTCGCGGCGTTCGTCGCCCCGGTCGCCGAGCGCCACGCCGAGGACCGGCTGCCCTTGCCGATGCTGATCGGCGCGATCCACGGCTCGGCGCAGTCGGTGTTCGCCGAGGCGCTGTCGCTGGCCCTGCCCACCGAGACCGCGGAGATGGCACGGGTCGGCAGCCGCCTGCTCGATCTGCTGCGTCACATCAACATGACGGTCGTGGAGACCTACACCGAGGTCGAGCAGTCGATCTATCACGCCGAACGCGAGGCGCGCCGGGAATTGTGTTCGGCGCTGGTCCGCGGTCTGCCCGCCGAGGAACTCGCCGCCCGCGCCGACACGATCCTCGCCGACCAGTACACGGTGCTGGCGGTCCACCTGAGCGAGCCGCCCCGCGTCGGCACCGCGGCCAACCTGGTGACCAGGCGACGGATCCGGGTGCTGCAGCGCGCCCTGGACGAACTCACCGGCACCACCACTCCGGCCACCTTCGACGGCACCCACGGCATCGCGTTGCTGAGTCACAGTTCCGAAACCGACGTCGTCGACGCGGCGAAGTTCGACGAACTCGCCGACCGGCTGCGCGCGCAGTTCGGTGTACCGGTGTATCTGGCCGAATTCTCCGGTGTCAGCCGTGATGCGATTCCGGCCGCGGCCAAGGACGCGACCGAACTGACCGAATTGGCGCGACTACGCGGCAAGCCCGGCGGCTGCTATCGACTCGACGATCTGCTGCTCGAATACCAGCTCACCCGGCCCGGCCCGGCCCGAGAACGTCTGGCACAGCGGGTGATTCCGCTCCTGAGCAGTCCGCACCTGATCGACGCGCTGGAAGCGCATCTCGTGCACGGTGGCGACCGCAAAACCGCGTCACGACTGATTCACGTGCACCCGAATACTTTTACCTATCGGCTGCGCAGGATTGCCGAACTCACCGGCCTCGACCCGGCCGATCCATCGGATTCACGCATGCTCGCCGCATCGCTCACGGTGTATCGGCTGGATTCTCCGGAAAACGAAAAAACCCGCTATTCGACGTGTGCATCGAATAGCGGGTAATTCGTTTCCCGACAAGGAAAGTTTACTTGTCAGCGCCCTTTACAGGTAGGCGCTGCACACGGGCCAGGCACCGGGACCCTGCGCGGCCAGCACGTTCTCGGCCACGCGGATCTGCTCTTCACGGCTGGCGTTGTCGGCAGTGCCCGCACCACCGTAGGCTTCCCAGGTGCTCTGCGAGAACTGCAGGCCGCCGTAGTAGCCGTTACCGGTGTTGATGTTCCAGTTGCCCGTGCTCTCGCACTGCGCCACGGCGTCCCAGTTGTTCGCCGAGGCGGTTGCGGTGGTCAGACCGGCCGGAACGGCGATCATCGCGCCGGCAACAGCGGCAATACCAAGGGCACGGGTGGTGAACTTGCGATTCAAAGACATAAAGTATTTCCTGCCTGCGCCCACCGACTCGGTGATGAAAACTACCGCGTCCCTGCCCCTCAGTCATGTCGGGGATCCTCGAATCGCGGGGCAGGCTTTCCGGCGTTCTGCGATTCGATTCGGCTCGGGTTGTTGTTCAAGCCGTGATCGAATGTAGCCGGAATGTGCGCTGAGATCACGTACCGATCACAGAGCTGTTTGTAGCGGATATTGTCCAAAGGAACACCGTTCACCGCTGGTCGGCCGTAATAAATCCGTAATCACATTACTGTCGTTATAGCCCCGTAATGTGACGGGGCTCATATGGATTCGGAGACCCCGGTCACGTTTCTTTTCCGGCAATTCGGGCAAGCGGTACGGGCCGCGCCGGGGGATGATGGGTGAGAAGGAGGCGCTATGAGCACTCGCCGGACCCTGTTCACCGTCATCGCCATCGGCTTGGTCGCGGCCGTGACCGTGGGTCTCTACCTGTTCCAGCCCTGGCGGTTGTTCACCACGGTGACCGTCAACGAGGCACCGATCGTCGCGGTGGACGGTGCGCCACCACCGGTGATCGCCGAGGGCGCCTTCATCTCCCATGAGCACGGCACCTCCGGCACCGCGCAGCTCCAGCGCACGTCAGAGGGCACAATCGTGCTCCGGATCGTCGACCTGAACACCTCCGACGGGCCCGACCTGCACGTCTGGCTCACCGATCAGCCGGTGATCATCGACGACTGGCACAACTTCGACGACGGCAACCACATCGACCTCGGCTCCCTGAAAGGAAACGAGGGCAGCCAGAACTATGAGCTGCCAGCGGGCACCGATCTGTCGACGGTGAAGTCGGTCAGTATCTGGTGCGAGCGCTTCCGCGTGTCCTTCGGCGCCGCCACTCTGGCGCCCGCGTAGGTCGGACCGGTCAGGCGAGCAAGCGCCGCTCGGTGGCCACCGCGACGGCCGCCGCGCGGGTGTCGACGCCGAGTTTGTCGTAGATGCGGCCCAGATGGGTTTTCACCGTCGCCTCGCTGATGTGCAGTGCGCGGGCGATCTCGCGGTTGCCGAGGCCGTGGGCGAGCTGGCCGAGGATGTCGCGCTCGCGGGCGGTGAGCGTGGGGCCGGGGTTGCGCATCTTGGCCATCACCTTGGCGGCGACCGGCGCGGACAAGGCGGTGTGCCCGCTCGCGGCGGCGTGGATCGCGGCGAACAGTTCCTCCGGCCGTTCGGCCTTGAGGAGGTATCCGGTGGCCCCCGCCTCGATCGCGCGGGTGATGTCGGCGTCGGTGTCGTAGGTGGTCAGCACCAGGACGTGCGGGGTCGGCGCGGGCTGGGCGGTGATCCGGCGGGTCGCTTCGACGCCGTCCATGTCGGTGCCGAGCTGTAGATCCATCAGCACCACGTCAGGGTGCAGGCTCGCGGCCAGTGTGACCGCGGTCGGTCCGTCGGCGGCCTCCCCGATGACCTCGATATCGGGCGCGCTCGACAGCAGCGCGTGCAGTCCGGCGCGGACGACAGCGTGATCGTCACAGATCAACAGGCGCACGGTGGTGGTCACGTCCCGATGTTAGTGCGCGCATTCCGGTCGCCGCGTTTCTCTCGCAGGCGTGCATCCGCGCGGACGTTCGAGGGGCCGAGCCATCGGTGACCGATTCAGCGGTCGGCGATCGTGCCGGCGGTAGTCGGTGTGCCCGGAACGAGCGGAATGGCGGCGGAGAGCACTGTGCCGTCGCCGGGCGCGGATTCGATGGTGCAGGTGCCGCCGAGTTGACGCACGCGCGCCCGAATCGCGGGCAGACCGTGTCCGCGATGTTGCGCGGGGTCGGCCTGTGCGTCCGGGTCGAAGCCGCGCCCGTCATCGGCGACGTCGAGCACGATCTGATCGTCGAGGCTGGTCAGCGTGATCGTGGCGGTGGTCGCGGCGGCGTGTTCGCGCACATTGGCCAGCGCGCCCTGGGCGATGCGCAGCAGGGTGGCCTCGACCCGCTGGGGCAACGGGCCCGGTGTGCCTTCTATATGGCAGCGCACGGTCAGGGTGTCGGTGGTCTCTCGCTCGGCGAGTGCGGCCAGGGCGGCGGGCAGCGAGCCACCGGCGGCGAGGTCGGCCGGGGCCAGGTCGTGGACGAACCGGCGCGCCTCGGTCAGGTCGCGTTCGGCGATGTCCGCGGCCGACCGCAGGTGCGTGTGCGCGAGTTGCGGATCGCTGTCCCACACCAGGTCGGCGGCTTGCAGCAGCATGCGCTGGCTCGACAGTCCCTGGGCCAGGGTGTCGTGGATTTCCATGGCCAGCCGTTGCCGTTCGGCCAGCGTGCCCTCCCTGCGTTCGGTGGCCGCCAGTTCCTGCCTGGTCCGCACCAGGTCATCGATCAGCGCGGCCTGCCGTTCGGCCTGACGGCGCATACCGACGAACAGTGCCGTGGTCACCGCCGCCACCGCGGGCGGGGCGAGCACCAGATTCGGATCGAGCCACCCGGCGATGCGCACCTGACTCGACACCACCAGCGCGGTGAGCGCGACGACCAGGATCACCGCGACCCGCTCCGACAGGATCCGCAGGCCCGTGTACACCAGCGGCACCGCGCACCAGGCGAAACTCGGCGCGAGCACCACCAGCACCGACCAGGTGAGCACCAGCATCGCGAACCACGCGAGCCGACCCGACTGCCGCAACTCACTCAGCGCGTACAGCACCGCCAAAGTCAGGGAAAGAACGACGATCAACGGCGTCGAACGGGTCTCGCTGTGCCGGATCAGCCACCGCATCAACGATGCGGCCAGCAGTACATAGAAGGCACTGTGGACGATGACGGCGAGCAGGCGCGTGTCGTCTCGCTGCTGCCCGAGTATCTGAGCCAAAGAAACCACCTGTGTTTCCGCGGATGATGGCGTCGCTGCGCCACGGAGATCAGTTCTCGGCCGCCTCGATCTGGACTGACCGGAGGGTGCGACGAAGGAGTACCGGCGCGGCGCCAGCCGCCAAGAATACGGGTCATCCGATCGGTTGACACGGGTGTCGGCCGATTCGGGCGCGGAGTGCAGCCGGTACGCCGATCCGGGCGAGTCGCCGAGCGAACAGGATGGATATCAACAGGCCACGGCAGACCGCCGACCGGCCGAGAGCCGCACAGGAGCAGCCATGTCCGCCAAGTCCAGCACCCGCAATCGCCTCATCATCGCCGGCGCCACCGCTGGTGTCGTCGCCGCCGGTGTGGTCGGCGTCGTGACCGTGCAGGCGCAGGATCAGGACCCGGCGACCCGCACCCCTGTCGTCGTCAACGCCGCCGACGCCAACCTGGCCCAGTCCACCCACCTGTCGATCGCCGCCGCCACCAAGGCCGCGCAGACCGCCCTCGACGCCGCCGCCAAGGAGAACCAGCGCGTGAGCGTCGCGGTGGTCGACCGCAACGGCAACGTCATCGTGACCCTGCGCGGCGACGGCGCGGGCCCGCAGTCCTACGACGCCGCCCAGCAGAAGGCCTTCACCGCCGTCTCCTGGAACGCCCCCACCACCGAACTGGCCAAGCGCCTGGAGTCCGCTCCGCACCTGGCCGACATCGACGGCACTCTTTTCCTCGGTGGCGGTGCCCCGGTGAAGGCGAACAACGCCCCGATCGCGGGCATCGGTGTAGCGGGCGCCCCGAGCGGCGACCTGGACGAGAAGTTCGCCCAGGCGGGCGTCGCGTCACTCGCCGGCTGATCGACGCCGAACCGCGATGGCGCACTGTCGAATTCGGCAGTGCGCCCGCGTCATCGGAGACCGAGCCGGTGATGCGCGTCGAATCCCTGTTAGCCGAGCGTATGCTGACCCGGGAGTGCTATGTCCACAAGCTGGTGTCGGCGCACGTCGTCCGACCAACAGATGCGGAGGCCGTCGTGCTACACACCGATATCCCCAGCCGGGGCGAGCTCAAAGCTCTCGCCGCAGTGACCGATAGCTGGTGCGTCTCGATCTACACGCCGACCGAATCCGATACGGCGAACCCCGACCAGAACCGGATCGCGTTCTCCAACCAAGCTCGGCGAACACTCGACCTCGTCACCGACCCCGGCGCGCGCACAGCGTTGCAGGAGGAATTCGACGCGGTGATCGAAGACGCCGAGTTCTGGCGGTACCAAGCTCGTACTCTCGTCGTCCTCGCCACCCCGACACGAATCCGCACCTACCGGCTGCCCAACGCGCTCAGCGCCGCGGAAACCGTCGGGGATCGGTTCTACCTCCCGCGACTCGTGCGGGCCGTGACCTTCCCGCAGTCCGCGTTCGTGCTCGCACTCGCCGAGGGCGGGGTGCGTCTGGTCGAGGTAACCCCGGATCGACCAGCGCGGACCGTGCCTGTCGAAGGACTTCCGAGCAGCGCCGCCGACTATGCCGGAAAGGCGAGCCTCGGAGATCGGGCCCCGAAAGGCCGTGTCCAAGGTGACGAAGGCAGCAAGATGCGGGTGCGCCAGTACGCCCGCGCGATCGACGGCGAATTGCGAGCCATCCTGGCCGGACGCGACGTTCCGCTCATTCTTGCCGCCTCCGAGCCCAGTGATTCTCTGTACCGGTCGGTGAGCAGCTACGACGGCCTGCTGGCCGAGAGCATCCCCGGCAACCCCGAGCACGTCTCCGACGAAGACCTCGCCGAACGCTCCAGAAAGATCCTGGACCGCCACTACTCGACGCAACTGGCCGAACTGGCCGAACTGATGGACAAACGTCGCGGTGAAGGCCGAGCCAGCACCGATGTCTCCGACCTCGCGCGTGCCGCGACCGCGGGAGCGATCGATACCGTGCTCGTCGATATCGATGCCTCGGTTCCCGGGACGGTTTCCCCGGAGGGCGCGGTCGTCTTCGGCGACCCGACCGATACCGAAACCCCTGGTGTACTCGACGAGATCACCCGCCGCGTGCTGCTCACCGGCGGCGACGTCCTCGCGGTGCGCGCTCAGGACATGCCCGATGGGGCACAGATCGCGGGCATCCTGCGCTACGCACCGTAAGCGGCAGCGCGGCCCGTCATGCTTCCCGACGGGCTCGCGCGCGTCGTTTGCCTTCGTGCATCGCCTGGACCCTGGCCACCGGGATGGTGTGGCCTTCGTCGATCAGATCCTGGGGAAGTTGCTGTGGAGCAGGCATTTCCGATTCCCATGGATCGTTGGCGCCGATCAGCTCCGGTACGGTCCGCAGCGTGAAATCGGCGGGTGTCACGTTGTCGAGATCGGACCAGAGCAGGGGGAACGACACCGTGACACCCGGCCGGATGCGTGGGCTGTAGGCGGCCGCGACGGTGGCGCCGCCGGCCCGGGTGGCGTCGAGAAAGACCTTGCCCTCGCGGTCTTCCCGGATGAACGCGGTCGTGCCGACCGACGGATCGATGCGTTCGGCCCTGGCCACCACCGCCCGCGTGGCGGCGGCGGCATCCTCGACGTCGATTCCCGGCACCACCGGCACGAAAACGTGTAAACCCTTGGACCCGCTGGTCTTCACGGCACCCGCCAGCCCGTCGGCGGCGAGGGCGTCCCGGATCAACCGAGCGCCCGCCACCGCGTCGCCGAAGGTTTGTCCCGGCGACGGATCCAGGTCGAGCACGAGGTGCGTCGGCTCTGGCACCCACTCCGCGAGGAACAGCGTCACGTGGTACTCGACCGCCCGCTGATTACCGAACCACAACAGTGTCCGCGGATCGTCGCAGAGCGCGTAGGTGATCTCCCGGCGAGAACTCTCCGCCCACACCTGCGTCCGCGGCACCCACTCCGGGGTGTATTTCGGGAGGTTCTTCTGCATGAACGGCTCCTGCCCCGGCCGAACCCGCACCACCGACAGCGGGCGACCACGCACCACCCGGAGCAACCGTTCCCCGGCGAACTCGAGGTAGTCGACCAGATCCCGCTTGGTTGCCTGCGCCCCGTCGAACAGCGGCTGATCGAGATTGCTCATCTCCACCCCACCGCGCAGCTCTTTGCTGGTCATGGCCCCACCTTGCCCCGGCGCCGAGGGGCGGTCAACCCCCGTTTTGGTCGATCACCAGGTCGTCGGCTATCGTATGTTCGCGCGGCTCACCCCGGTGAGCTGTTGTTCTGGCCCCGTCGTCTAGCGGCCTAGGACGCCGCCCTCTCAAGGCGGTAGCGCGGGTTCGAATCCCGTCGGGGCTACAACGAGAACTCCTCGGTCATGGTGACCGGGGAGTTTTTTTGTGCCCTTTTTTGTGCCCGGAGTGCAACATATTGACAGACGTTGCACGGTTCATACACTGTAGGAAACGGTGCATGGAGGTGACGTGATCGAGCAGACGGCACTGGAGAAACGACTCCAGGACGCGGCAGCGCGGCCCGATCCCGTGAGCGCGTTCCGGGCCGCAAGGGCCGTATTCCTGGCCGGGCACCGACTCGAGATGAAGGAACTCGCCGTCGCACTCGGAGTGAACCGGGCGACGCTGTTCCGGTGGGTCGGCGGGCGCGACGAACTGCTCGCCGAGGTCATCTGGTCGGTCGCCGAACCGACATTGCGTCGCGCGGCCGCCGCCGCTCCCGGTCGCGGCGCGTACCGCATCGCGACAATCCTCGGCGATTTCGCACAGGCCACCAACACCTCCCACGCCTTCCGCCAGTTCCTGTTGCGCGAACCCGAACGGGCGCTGCGACTGCTCACCACGCGCGCGGGATCGGTGCAGCACCGCATCGTCGCGATCGTGGAAGATCTACTCGCCGAAGAGATTTCGGCGAACGCTCTCGATCCGCTCCTGCCGGTGTCCGAGCTGGCGCTGCTGCTGGTGCGGATCACCGAGACCTTCATCTACACCGATGTGATCAGCGGTGAGGAACCCGACGCGGCCAGAGTTGTCCGGGCGTCATTGGTTCTGCTGGGCGAACGGCCCGAACAGTAAGTCAGCGAAAGGACACCATGAAGCGCTCCGTCTACACCGAGGACCACGACGCCTTCCGCGCGTCGGTCGCCGAGTTCATCAAGCGCACGATCGAGCCGAATGCCGAACGCTTCGTCGAAGAGCGGGCGATCGACCGCGAAACCTGGCTAGCGGCAGGCGAACTGGGCTACCTCGGCCTCGGTGTGCCCGAGGAGTTCGGTGGCAGCGACGCGGGCGACTACCGGTTCAACGCCGTGCTCGGCGAGGAGCTGGCCAAGGCGAGCGCGGCGCTGTCGTCCTCGTTCGGCATCCACTACGACGTGTGCGCGCCCTACCTGGTCGAGCTCACCACCGACGAGCAGAAGCAGCGCTGGCTCCCGAAATTCTGCACCGGCGAGATCATCACCGCCATCGGCATGACCGAGCCGTCGGGCGGTTCCGACCTGGCCGCGCTGAAGACCACCGCCGTGCGCGACGGTGACGACTGGATCGTCAACGGCTCGAAGACGTTCATCACCAACGGTTTCAACGCCGACCTGGTGATCGTCGCCGCACGCACCAGCCCGGAGAAGAAGGCCAAGGGCATCACCCTGTTCGCGATCGAGACCGGGATGGAAGGGTTCACCCGCGGGCGCAAGCTCGACAAGGTCGGCCAGCCCGAATCCGATACCGCCGAACTGTTCTTCGACAATGTGCGCGTGCCCGACGCCAACCGGATCGGCGAGCTCGACCGCGGTTTCATCGCCATGATGGAGCGGCTGCCGCAGGAACGCATCGGCGCCGCGGTCTCCAATCTCGCGCACGCTGCCGCGATCCTGGACGAGACGCTGCAATACGCCAAGGAGCGCAAGGCTTTCGGTCAGCAGATCGGCAGCTTCCAGTACAACAAGTTCCTTTTCGCCGAGCTGGTCACCAAAGTCGAAGTGACACAGGCGTTCGTCGATCAGGGTATCGCCGCGCACGCTGCCGGTGAGCTGTCCGCGGTCGACGCCGCGAAGGCGAAGTGGTGGTCGGCGCAGGTGCAGAACGAGGTGCTCGACGCGTGCGTGCAGCTGCACGGCGGCTACGGCTACATGCGTGAATACCGGGTCGCGCGGGCGTGGATGGATGCCAGGGTCACCAAGATCTGGGCGGGTTCCAACGAGATCATGAAGGAACTGATCGGCCGCGATCTGGGCCTGTAGCCCGGAAAGCGTCGCGCCCGGCGAAGGATCCAACCCGCGCCGCCGCCCCGCCGGGGGCGACTGAGTTTAAGGGACACCCCCCCCATCTTCTTGGGTTTTTCACGCCTGTTTTCG
>NZ_JBHXNJ010000005.1:77587-145966 GCF_042719655.1 Nocardia sp. NPDC058518 | reverse complement strand
CCTATATCCCTCCCTGTGCGGCCCGGGTGTGGGCCCCGGGCCCGCCCCCGCCCCGCCCCCGGCCACCGCCCGCCCGGCGCCCCCCCCCGACGCCGGTCAGCTCAGGATGATCGGCAACGCGGCCAGATCGTTCTGGGTGAGTACCGGCAGATTGCCGATCTCACTGTCGGGCACGGCGAGTCGCAGCTGGGGGAAGCGGGCGAACAGCGCGGGCAGCGCGATCGCGGCTTCCAGACGCGACAGGGCGGCACCGGGGCAGATGTGCGGGCCGTAACCGAAAGCCAAGTGGCGGTTGGCGGTCGAGCGCGTCACGTCGAACTCGTCGGCGGTCTCGCCGTGCACCGCGATGTCGCGACCGACGGCGCGGTAGGACATCACCACGCCCTCGCCCTTGGCGATCACGGTGTCGCCGACGGCGATGTCCTCGGTGGCGAAACGCATCAGCAGGTGCGAGACCGGGCCGTCCCAGCGCAACGACTCCTCGATCACCTGCTTCCACTCCACGTCGCCGGCAAGCACTTTCGCCAGCTGTTCGGGTTCGCCGAGCAGCGCGCGCACGGTGTTGATGATCAGGCTCACGGTAGTCTCGTGCCCGGCGGCGACGAGCGCCTTGATATTGCCGATCGCCTCTTCCTCGGTGAGCGGCTCGCCGCCTTCGTCGGCGCTGATGAACGCCGAGGTGAGGTCGTCACCCGGGTCGGCGATCTTCTGCCTTACCTGGTCGGTGAAGTACACGTCGAGTTCGCCGATCACCCGCAGGCGCTCGTCCTGCGGGGTCATCACCGAGAAGAACTTCTTGTACCAGTCGAGCAGCTGCGCGTGGTCCTCGCGCGCGACTCCCATCAGGTCGCCGACCACGCGCATGGGCAGCGGGTAGGCGAACACCTCCTTGAGGTCCACCGTCGCGCCGTCGGCACCGGCGGCGGCGAGGTCGTCGAGGAGTTCGGCGGTGAGCTGCTCGATCACCGGGCGTAGCTCTTCCAGCCGCCGCGGGGCCAGTGCCTGCGCGGTCTTGAGGCGCAGCCTGCGGTGCTCGGCGCCGTCGACGGTGAACATGGAACGACCCGCGTCGACCATGCCGATCAGCGGCCACTGGTTCGTCACCACGCCGTCGGCGTACAGCGACCACGCGTTGATGTCCTTGACCAGCCGGGTGTCGGTGGTCAGCTGGCGCGCGACGGCGTGGTCGGTGATGGTCCAGGCGGGCACGCCGAGCAGGTCGATCCGGGTGATCGGGCCGAGTGATCGAAGTCGGGCGGTCTCTCCGTCGAGGTCACCGACCATGGGGTCGATGGCGAAAGGGCATGGCGAACTCACGAGAAACCTCCGACGGGTCGAACTGGTGTGAAACGAACGGGCAGAGCGGTCATGCCCCGAAGGAAAGCCGAAGGTCGCCGCGTGAGTTGGTCGGCGGGTACTGCGAGGTCCATGTCGGGGAGCCGGTCGAGCAGCACCTCGATCCCGGTCCTGGAGATGATCTCCGCGATCTGCTGCGCCGGGAAGGGGCAGCGGTATTCGCCGTAGCTGAACGCGAAGTGGGCGTTGTTGCCCGTCGGCACCGAGCCGCCCTCGGTGAACGACTGGCGCACATGCGGATCGAGATTGGCGGCGGCGAGACCGAGCAGCAGCATGTCGCCCGCCCGGATCGTCTGATCGGCCAGGCGGGTGTCGCGCGCGGCCCACCGCCCGGCCAGGATCGAGGTCGGTCCCTCTTCCCAGAGCACTTCGCTCATGGCCTCGCCGACGCTGCGCCTGCCGCCGCCCAGCGCGTTGGCGAAACGGTCGTCGGTGAGCATCAACCGCATCGAACTGCCCAGCCAGTCGGCGGTGGGCAGATGGCCCGCGGCGGTGATCGCCATCAGGTCCATCATGTATTCCTCGTCGGTGAACGGCTCGGGATCGGCCAGCATCAGCGACACCAGATCCCCGCCGGGACGGGCCTTCTTGGCTGCCAGGAGCCGTGCCATGTGCTCGGCGAAGCGCGCGTGCCCGGCCTGGGCGTCGGCGCCGCCGTCGGCGAGCAGTTTCATCACCAGGGCGAGGTCGGCCGCATCGGTATCGGGCAGGCCGAGAATGCGCGCCAGCGCCAGCACCGGCAGCATCACCGCGAATTCCGCCATCAGGTCGGCGGTGCCTCGACCACAGAACCTGTCGACCAGCCGGTCGGCGATTTCCTCACAGGCACGGCGCAATTCGAAGTGGTCGACCGCGTCGAGCGCGGGTTCCACCATCGCCAGATGCCTGCGGTGTTCGGCGCCCGCGGTGAAGTAGATCGAGGGCATGGGCCGCCCGACCATCGGGAGCAGCGGCCAATCGTCGGGCACCTTGCCCCACTGATTCCACAGCGACACATCGCGCGGGAAGAGCAGCGGATCACTGGTCACCTGGTGCAGTTCGCGGTAACCGATGATCAGCCAGGCCGGGAACCCGCCGGGCAGTTCCACCTGCACGACCGGACCGTGGTCGCGCCGCATCCGCCGATAGACCTCGTGCGGTTCGATGTGGAACTCGGGGCCGCTCAGCGGCACCGCGCCGGTGATCGGGCAGGCGCCGGTCGGTGAGCTCATGAGACGGATTCTCCCTGCGGGACGGCGGAATACAGATGCTCGACCAAGGTGATGAGCACCTGTTTGCTCGATTCGCGCGAGCGCGCGTCACACATCACCAGCGGCACCGCCGGATCGAGATCGAGTGCTTCACGCACATCGTCGGCGGCGTGGGAATCACCGAAGTCGTTGCAGGCGACCACGAACGGGGTGCCCTGATGTTCCAGCCGGTCGATCGCGTACCAGGAGTCGCTGATCCGGCGCTGGTCGACAAGCACGATCGCGCCGAGCGCACCGGCGAACAGCCGGTCCCACAGGAACCAGAACCGCTGCTGCCCAGGCGCTCCGAACAGATACAGCACGTGTTCGTCATCGAGGGTGATCCGGCCGAAGTCGAAGGCGACGGTGGTGGTCGATTTGCCCGGCACACCGCTGGTGTCGTCGACGCCTGCCCCGACATCGGTCATGGTGGCCTCGGTGTCGAGTGGCCGGATCTCACTCACCGAACGCACCAATGTCGTTTTGCCGACACCGAATCCGCCGATGACCACGATCTTCAACCCATGCATTGCCGTGCTGTGTAGCGGCGCTCGAGCCCGCTCGGGCACGTTCTCAGAGCTTGCGAAGTCCAACGAGCACCTTCTCGAGGGTGGAAGCATCCAGCGACATCGCCGCCGACAGCGGTGGGCGCACGGTGATCTTGCCCGCGGCCAGCAGGTCCGACAGCACGACCGTGGCGACACCGACGGGCAGGCGCAGCTCGGCCGCGATCTCCACCACCGCGGTCGGCGCCCGGCACATGTCAAGGACCGCGGCCTGCTCCGAGGACATGCCCGCGCTGGGGGCCGACTCGCTGACCACCAGGGTGACCAGGTCGAAGTCCTCGGTCGCGGGCGCCCGGCCGCCGGTCAGGGTGTAGAAGCGGTCGGGATCGTCGTCGCGACCTGCCCTGGTCAATCGATCGCTCCGCGTCTGGGCGCCGCCGCCAGGTGCTCGCCGAGCTGTTCGACCAGCTCGTGCATCGTGTGCCCGACCAGACCGGCATCGGCGTCCTCGGCGGCGACCACCGCCAAGTGCGCGCCACGCCCGGCCTCGACCACGAACAGGATGCCGCCGTAGAACTCGGTCATCGACTGGCGAACGCCGCCACGCCCGTCACCGAACTCCACGGATGCCCCGTGCGACAGGCTCTGGAACCCCGCGGCGATAGCGGCCAGCTGATCGGCGCGATCGACATCGAGTTCGGGTGTATGGCAGATCTTCAGCCCGTCACCGGACAGGAGCAGGGCATGCCTGGCGCGCGGGGTGCGGGCGAGCAGCTTCTCGAGCAGCCAGCCGAGATTCGCGGGGGCGGTGGTGGTCATCGGTCCTCCTGTGGGTCGGGAGCCGCGGCGGCGCTGCCCGGTTCGTGGCTTGCGGTGGTGCGGCCCGGCGCGGAACGCTGGAACGCACCGAGGGCTGTGGGCTTGGCCGGTGGCGCCTTGGCGGCCGGCGCGGTGGACAGGCCTTCGGGGTGGACCTGGGCCAGGGTGTCGCCCCGGCGGCGTTTCGGCAGTGTGGGCGAGGAGGACGGAGCAGTGTCGGGCTCCGGTCGCGCGTGCTGACCGGCAGGCGCGCTGAAATCCATGGTGCCGGTGTCGGTTCTGCGCGGGATCGGACTGTCGAACTGGCTCAGCGTGGCGGGCTCGGCGAAGCGCGGCGGGGCCACCGCATTGCGGCTGCGGCGTTCGGCGCGCGCGGTGAGCTCTCGCGGGACGACAACGACGACCGCGGTGCCGCCGATCGCCGACGGCCGATACGACACGGTGAGTTCGTGTTTGCGCGCCAGATGCCCGACCACGGCAAGCCCGAGCCGGGTTCCCGACAGCGAGGCCAGGTCGGCGCCCTTGCCCTTGTGATCGCGGCCGGTGACGGCGGCTTCGGCGCGGCGCAGCGCGGAATCGCTCATGATCAGGCCGCTGTCCTCGATCGTGATCACCACGCCCGCGGGCACTTCCGCGGCGTAGACGTGCACCTCGGTGGTGGGCGGCGAGAAGTTGCAGGCATTGTCGAGGAGTTCGGCGAGCGTGTGCATCACGCCTTCGGCGGCATGCCCGGCGATGCCGATCTCGGCGATCGCCCGCAGCCGCACGCGCTGATACCCGGCCACGCGACCCATCGCGCCGCGCAGAATCGATTCCATCGCGATCGGCTTCGCCCAGCGGCGGCCGGTGCGCGCACCGGACAGGACCGCGATGCTGTCGGCGAGCCGCCCGGCCTGGGCGGTGCGGTGGTCGATGTGGAGCAGGTCGGTGAGCACCCGAGGGTCGGCGTGGCGGTGTTCCATCTCCCGCAGCTCGGCCAGCATCGAGGTGGTCATCGCCTGGATACGGCCCGCCGCACCGGCGAACGCGGCCAGTGCCGCCGCGCCCCGCCGCGAATTCTCCTGTGCTTCCCAGGCGTACGCGGCGGTGTGTTCGTCGGCCTGGGTCAGGCGTGCGCTCGCCTCGGCCACGGTGGCGGCCAGCTGCTGTTCGGCACGCTGGGCGGTGGCCAGACTCGCGCGCGCCTGCGCGCGCTGACGCAGTGCGAACCAGACCGCGGGGCAGCCGAACAGTGCCGCGGCCACCGCGGCGGCGAGTACCGGGATGCCGACGGCCTGCGGGGTGAAGACCGCGGTCACGGCGGCGATCGCCACCACCGCCACCCCGGCGCCGAGCACCACGGATCCGGCGCTGTCACCGGACCCCTCCGGTGCGGCTACCGTCTGCGCCATCGGCAGTACTTCCGCAGTACTCACAGGCCCCCAGCCATCAGTGGTCGATCAAACACGCAGCAAGGCAGCCTGTTTCGAAGTCGGAATCGAGCATATCGAGCCCCCGCCCTACCTGCCACTCGACCGATCAGGGTTCACCGGCCGTTGGGGTACGGGTCAGCGTCCAGCCTGGTCGCGGCCCGTGCGGCGAGACGGTGATCACGTGGCGAGGGCTCGTGCGATGACCACCGCCATGGCGCGATAGCCGGAGTCATTGGGGTGCAGGTGATCACCGCTGTCGAACGCCGCGGCGAGGCGGGTGCGATCACCGGGTGCGGTCAGCGCTTGTTCGAGATCGACCACCTCGTCGAACGCGTCCGACTCCCGGATCCAAGTGTTCACCTCGATGCGCAATCGCTCCTTCTCTGGCGAGAAGTAGGTCGACCCGGCGAACGGCGGGATGGTCGCGCCGACGATGTACACACCGTTCGTCCGCGCCTGGGTGATCAGTTCGCGGTATCCGGCGATGAGCTGATCTGTCGAAACCTCCGGGTAGACCGCCCCGTCCGGCCCCGCGCTACCCGACAGCCCGATGTCGTTGATCCCGATCAGCACGACGGCGGTGCCGACGCCCGGTTGCTCGAGGACGTCGCGGCGGAAACGGGCGAGGGCGCTGTCGCCGAGCACGGTCGAGTCGGTGAGCAGCCTGTTGCCGCTGATTCCGGCATTGACCACCGGGCCGTGGTGGCCCGCCGCCGCGAGCTGGTCGGGGTAGCGCTGGTCGGCGTCGAGGGTGGAGCGGTAGCCGTCGGTGAGCGAGTCGCCGAAGGCCACGGTGACATCGCCCGCGCTCGGTCGCAGGGTGTCGACGCCTGCCAGGTAGTACCAGGATTGGGAGGTATCGGTGAAGGGTGCCGCCGAGGGATCGGCGGCGTGATCGCCGTGTGCCCGGTAGGTGGTGGCGAGCGCCTGGCCGTGCTGGGTCGCGGGGCCGGTGGGTTGGGCGAAGTAGAGGGTCACCGCCATCGACGCCCCCGCCGTGTCCACCGCATCGCTGACTATTTCACCCCCCGGCGCGATCACGAAGCTGGACTGCCCACCAACGGTCAACGCCCGCAACGATTCCGGGACGACAGCGGCTCCGCCCGCACTGGCGGCGACCGTCGCCGCCGAGACAGGCAGTGGGTACTCCCCGTAGCGGTTCGACAATCGGACTCTGACCTGCGGGCCCTCGTGCGACAGGCGAATCACCTGTCGCACAGTCTGATCGGAGAAACCCATCGCGGACCAGTTCTGGTAGATCGGGTACTGGAGCGCGGTCGCCCAGGCACTCGACCATGAGGTTTCGGTATCGCGCGCACCGAACGCCACCAGGGCCAGCGCGGACACGGCGGCGACGGGTGCGGCGATCCAGCGTAGGCGCACCGTCACCGGAGCGACCAGGTCATACCGAAAGTAGCGAGGTCGTCGAGGAATTCGACCGGCTCGAACAGTTCGGCGGGTGAGTGTGCGCCCGGCTTGCCCGCACCTCTCACGATGCGCGTCGCGACCTCGACCGCGAGTTGCGCGCTGTTGCGGTAGGCGTCGGGACCGCTGCCGATGCCGCGCAGTGTCCGGCCGTCGCGACGGATGTCGACAACCATCGAGTACGCGGCAGGGGCCGACGGCGTCTCGGGCGCCGCATCGAGATCGGCCTCGGTGACAGTGCCGACGATCTCGAAGATCGACTTCGCGAGTACGCCCTCCACCGAGCGCACCGCCGTGTGGCGCGGAATGGTCACGACCGAGGGTTGTGGAAACTTCATCACTGCAATGGGTTCCGTCTCGTCAGGGAGTAGGAAGGTAGCGCGGCGGGGCTGGGGGCCGGTGTGGAATTCGCCGTCGGACCAGGACAAGCCTCCACTGGTGAAGACTTCCAGATTCTGGAAGACGGTGCGCATACTCCCGCGCGAGCCCTCGCCGCCGGGCGCGGCGACGTGACTCAGGACGATCTCGTCGGCGCCGCCGAGTCGCTGCGCGCCGAGGTGGGCGAGCAGGTCGCCGAAGATCCCTGCTTCGGTGGTCGCGGTCGAGAGCGTCACGCCGGCTGCTGCCGCGAGCGGGCCGTATTCAGCGAAGACCTTCTCGACGAAGAGCTGTTCGCCCGCGACGTCGATGTAGTGGGTGCCTGCCGCGATGGCAGCGCGCAGGACTGTTTCGCCGGTGCCGGTGTAGTCGGGCAGGGTGCTGATCACGGCGTCGACATCGGCGAACGCGGCGACGAGGGCGGCGTGATCGTCGGCGGCGGCGACGCGGACCTCGGCGCCGAGACCGGCGAGCCGCTCGGCGTCGCGACCGACGGCCACGGTCTCGATGCCGCGCTCGCGCAGCTCCCGCACCGCGAATGTTCCGACGTGGCCACTGGCTCCGTAGACGGCGATCTTCATGTCGTTCTCCTTGTTCATCGGGCTGATGAACTCAGCGTATGAGCCATATGCGAGACATTGAATCATCCAGAATCTTGCTCAGATATCCAATCGTCTCGACGAGTATCGTTTTCGAACATGGACCTACTGAGCGACGTCCTCGCCACCGCGAAGACCGGCAGCCCGGCCTCCGGCATGTTCGTGCGGCACGCGCCGTGGGGCCGGGCCTATCCGCGCATCGAGAGCGCGGGCTTCCACGTGGTGCTCCAGGGCTCGTGCTGGTTGACGCGGCCCGCCGCGGAGCCACTGGCACTGGGTGCCGGCGACGCGGTGTTCATGCCGCGCGGTGTCGCCCACGCTCTGCTCGACCAGCTCGACAGCCCGGTGACCGAGACCGCCGGACCCGAGGACGTCCGGATCGTGGCGGGACAGGGTGCGCCCGCGACCCTGCTGTGCGGTTCCTACCAGCTCGCCGCCGACCGGACCCACCCGCTGCTGGCGGAGCTGCCCGAGGTGGTGCACATTCCGGCCCGGCTCGGCACCCATCCGTCGCTGCGCGCCGCTGTCGACCTGCTCGCCGACGAACTCACCGACACCCACCCCGGCGCCGACGCGGCGATACCCCCGCTGCTGGATCTGCTGCTGCTCTACCTGCTGCGCGCCCGGCTCGCGGAGACCGAGGAGACATCCGGCTGGGCCGCCGCGGTCGCCGACCCCGACATCTCCCGCGCCCTGCGCGCCGTCCACGACGACCCCGCCCACGGCTGGACCGTCGAATCCCTCGGTGCCCGAGCGGGTCTCAGCCGCGCCTCCTTCGCCAAACGCTTCACGAACCTCGTCGGCGAACCCCCACTGACCTACCTCACCCGCTGGCGCATGCTCACCGCCGCCCACCTGCTCCGCGACACCGACCACCCACTGTCCACCGTGGCCAGGCGCACCGGCTACAGCTCCGAATACGCCTTCAGTAAAGCCTTCAAACGCGAATTCGACACGGCCCCGGGTCGATACCGTTCGGCATCGACCGAAGTCCTGGTGGCCGGAGTGCCGTGATCCTCAGTCGAGTACGGCTGTCGCCTCGACCTCGACGAGCAGATCCGGTTCACCGAGCGCGGCCACCCCGATCAACGTGATCGGCTTGACCGGATCGACCCCCAACTTCGCCGCCGCCCTGGCGACACCTTCACCGAGCAGCGGGTACTTGTCCGCGTTCCAGTCGACGACATAGATGGTCAGCTTCGCGACATCGTCGAACGAACCACCGATAGCCGCGAGCGCGGTGCCGATATTGAGATACGCCTGCTCGACCTGAGCGGCGAAATCCCCTGCGCCGACCGGATTCCCATCACCATCGCGCGCGACCTGCCCAGCCAGGAAGACCAGCCGCGACCCGGTCGCGATCGAGAGTTGCCGATACACCTCCGGCTTGGGCAGTCCGTCCGGATTCACCAGTTCCACAGCCACGATCTCTCCCATCGTCCGAGGGTTCCGACCCATAACATAGCATTGATATGTAATCTGACGCTATGGCCAGAACCAGGAATCCCGCGGTGCGGTCGATGCTGATCGAACGGGCGGCGCACATGGTGGGCGCCCGTGAACCCGTCACCTTGCGCGGTCTGGTCGCGGGCACCGAGGTATCGACCATGGCGGTCTACACCTACTTCGACGGCATGGACGGCCTGTGGCGCGCGGTCCGGCAGGAAGGTTTCACCCGCCTCGCCACCCGCCTGACGACGGTGCCGACCACCCACGACCCGGTCTACGACCTGGCGGCACTCGGCAGCGCGTATCTGTCCAACGCCATGGCCAACCCGGACCTGTACCGGCTGATGTTCGACGCGGGCTTCGATCTCGAAGACGCCGAGGCAGCCGACGCCACCCTGCACCGCCTCGTCACCGCGGTGGAATCGGCTCGATCCACCGGCCGGTTCCACGCCGACACCGACCCGCTCGACCTGGCGACCCAGAGCTGGGCCATCGGCCACGGACTGGCCGGCCTCGTCGCCACCGGACCACTCCCGCCGACGGCACTCGACCTCGGAATCCCCATGCTCACCGCCCTTTTCGTCGCAGCGGGCGATGAACCGCGGCGGTGCGCGCGGTCGGTGGCGTCGGGGTGGCAGGTCGGCTGAGCGGGAAGTTCATCCAACGATGACGGCCCGATGAACAGACGAGTTCATCGGGCCGTTCGCTGGGCCGGGGTCAGAGGGCGATGCAGGCGGAGCCGGCATTGATGCCGGTGCCGATGCTGACGTACTGCCTGGTCTCGGGCCATGCGTCCGGCTGGACGGCGTAGATGTAGGTGATGTCGGTCCTGGACGGAATCCAGGTGGCCTTGGCGACACCGTTCACCGGCATCGCCTCGGCGAAGCCGCTGGGGCCCTGACCTTCTTCGAAGAAGTAGACCGGCTTGGTGTTGTCGTCCACGGTGACGTTGACGGTGTAGGGGCAGCCCGTTCCGATCGTGTGCAGGCCGATGGTGAACGTGGGCGCGAGCGCGATGCTGGTGACGGTGGCCGCGGCCGGTGGTGCGACCATCGCGGCGACACCCGCGACGAGCGCCGCGGTTCCGACGGCGCGGCGAATGGTCGCGGATGAGGTGAGGGTTCGCGTCATGGGGTATGGATCTCCTGGTCGGTAGGGCCGATTGCGCTAATTGATCTCGCCCACAGCAATTTTCGTTACCTCTGCTACGAGTTCATTGGACGGCTCGGCGTTCTGTTCGGGCTTGGTGGTCAGGACGGCGAGGACGAGCGGCGCGCGGCCGGGCGGCCAGGCGACGGCTACGTCGAGGGCGGAGCCGTAGGCGGGGGTGCCGGTTTTGTCGCCGACCTTCCAGTCGGCGGGCAGGCCCGCTTTGATGCGCTTGGCGCCGGTGGCGCTGGCGAGCAACCAGTCGGTGAGCTGGGCGCGCTCGGGGTCGGCGAGGGCTGTGCCGAGGACCAGGGCGCGGTAGTCGGCGACCAGGGCGGCGGCGGTCGTGGTGTCCCGTTCGTCGCCCGGGATGGCGGTGTTGAGCTCGGGCTCCCAGCGGTCGAGGCGGGAGACATGGTCGCCGAGGGTGCGCAGGAAGGCGGTGAAACCCGCTGGGCCGCCGAGCAATCGGAGGATGAGGTTGCCCGCGGTGTTGTCGGAGACGGTGATCGCGGCGTGGCAGATCGCGGAGACGGTCATCCCGGTGTCGATGTGCTTTTCCGTCTCGGCGGAGTTCACCACGATGTCGGCCGCCGTGTAGTGGATGACCTGGTCGAAGTAGCCGGTGGACAGCGGATGTGCTTGCAGGAGAGCCCCGCACGCCAAACCCTTGAAGGTCGAAGCCATCGGGAAGCGCTCACCCTCGCGGTAGTTCACCGTCGTGTCACTGCCGGTGTCGACGACCGAGAGGCCGAGTCGTGCACCGTATTTCGCCTCCATTTCGGCGAATGAAGGCGCGGTCGACGAGGCGAGCGCGGATGTCGACGGTGGCGCCGGTACTACGTCATTGCTCGAGCAGGCGGTCGATGTCACGGCCGAGATCGCCAGCGTGACGGCGGCGAATCGGGTTCGAAGGCGCGGCGCTCGGTGCTTCAGTGCGGTGGGAGTCACCGGTGCACAACATCATCGCCTGCCACCACGAGGCCAATATCGGACACCGGCCTGGACAAGTCGCGCTCGATATCACCGCAGGTCGGAAGCGGTAAGTCCAGGCGGACGGCCGATCGTCACCGGCGGCGTCTCGCCGATCGACCGAGTGGCGGCAAGCGCGCTGGTTCAATGGCCGATATGGATCTGATCCGCCACCTCCGGTTCTTCGTCTCCGTCGCGGACGAGGGCCACTTCGGGCGGGCGGCAGCGGCGCTCGACATGACCCAACCTCCCCTGTCGCAGGGATTGCGCCGCCTCGAACAGCATCTCGACATCGAACTCATCCGCCGCACCAGCCAGGGCGCACTGCTCACCACCGCGGGCAGGCACCTGTTGCCGCGTGCCCGGCTGCTCGTCGACGACGCCGACCGGTTGCTCGCCGAATCGCAGCGGATCGCGCAGCTCAGCGGGACCGTGCGGTTCGCGGCGACAAGCGCGCTGCCCGATCGGCTGGTCACCGCGTGTGTCACGGGTCTGCGCGCCGCGGGTGGCAGCGTGGCGACGACGCTGGGCACGACCGTCGATCTCGTCGCGGAGGTGCGGGCGGGTGTGTGCGATGTGGCGGTGGTCGAACATCCGGCGCTGGTCGACGGTGTCGAGGCCGGACCGGTGGTGAAGTTACCGCGCTGGTTGGTGGTGCCCGCTGATCACCGCACCACCACCGCCGAGCGGCCGACCTTCCCGATGCTGGCCGGGCTGAACTTCGCGCATCCGCCGCGGGCCGCGAACCCACCCGCCTTCGACAGCATCATCGATCTGCTGCGGGAACGTGGGCTCGACGCCGCGCCGCTCGCGGCTCCCGACGATCGGGCGGTGCTGGCCGCCGTCGCCGCGGGCACCAGTTTCGGCGTCACCGCCACACCGCCGACACCGACGCCGGGGGTGGCTTGGCTCACGCTGTCGCCGCAGTCGATTGCCGTGCGGGTCAGGGTCATTCGCCGGGTCGATGCCGGCGCCCATGCCGATGCGTTGGATCGGGTGCTCTACCGGGAGCGGCTGCGATGAGCACGTTCGACGCGGCGAAAGCGATCAGTCCGCCCGGTGCGAGCCGGGATGGTCACGGCGTTCTGGGCATTGCCGACTCGGCGAGTGCCAGGATCCGTGCCGTGTTCGCGGACGCGGGCTGTGCCGGTTGGCTACACGCCCGGCGCTGCGACGGCTCCCCCGGCGAGGTCTCTGTCGGTGGGCGCGACCGCGTGGTGATCGCGTCGGTCTACAAGCTGCTGTTGCTGGCGGCGTTCCTGCGGCAGGTCGACCGCGACCGGATCGACCCCGCGGGCCGACTCACCATCAACCCCGCCGACTGCACTCCTGGCCCGACCGGCATTGCGGCACTGCGTGATCCGGTCACGCTGAGCCGTCGAGATCTGGCGACGTCGATGATGACGGTGTCCGACAATGCCGCCGCCGACGTGTTGCTCGGCGAAGTCGGCCTCGCCGCGGTGGGCGAGCTCGTACACGAACTCGACCTGACGGATACCCGCATCGTCGGCGGCACGGCCGACCAGCACCGCAGCCTCGTGCGCGATACCGATACCCACAGCACCGCGGAGGCTTTCGCGGCGCTGGCCGACAACGACGAGGCGTGGACGGTTTCCGCCTACGACCCCTCCTACGCCAGCGCGACCACACCCGAGGAGATGACACGGTTCCTGTGGAAGCTGTGGTCGGGCGACATGTTGTCCACGGCGAGCACCGAATTCGCACGCACGGTGATGAGCAGGCAGATCTGGCCGCACCGTATCGCCGCCGGATTCCCCCATCGCGGAGTGCTCGTCGCGGGCAAGACCGGCACGATCGGGGTGATCCGCAACGAAGTCGCCGTCATCGAGTTCCCCGGCGAAACACCGGTAGCGGTAGCGGTTTTCACCCGCGCCGCCCGCGCCGACCCGATGCTGCCGGTGGTCGACGCCGCCATCGGTGAGGCCGCACGGATCGCCGTCACCGAACTCCGTCGCCCGCGCTGAGGCGACAACGACCGAACGACAGTGGCTAGCATCTCGTTTGTGGGTGGAGATTCTTCCGGCTTCGGCCGAATGCAGAAAATCGGGATCGCGGCGGGGGCACTGGGTGTGGCGCTGGCGGTGGCGACTCCGTTGCTGCCGGTTCAGCAGCAGCGCGCGAGCCTGGATTGGCCGCAGCCGCAGTCGATGCAACTGAGCGCGCCGCTCGTGGACTACGTGCCGCTGTCGCTCGATCTGAGCATTCCGTGCACGGCGTTGCGCGATATGACCGGCGGGACCGTGCTGTCCACAGTGCCCGCCCAGGCGCCGCGAGCCGGGTCGAAGGGATTGGTAGCGCGGATCGAGGACCGGCCGGGAGCCGGTCGGACGCTGTCCGTGGTGCTCCGCGACAAGCTGCTGTTGAGTGCGTCGATCGCGGATATCGCAGGCGCCGATCCGGTGCGAGCGGGCACGCCCGGCGCCGACGCCGAGAGCACGCAGCCCCCGCCTGCCGGGACCAACCCACCGCCAGGCACCCGACCTCCCGGCAGCACGCCGCCCGACGGTGCTCCCGCTCCTGGCAGCCCTCCCCCTTCGGGCGCGGTTCCGCCCAGCGGTGCACAGGCATCGCCTACGAAGCCACCGGCCGGTCCGGATGGCGGGGACGCTCCGGGAAACGCTGTGCCTGCGAACGCGCGGGATGCTCGATGCGGTGCGTTGACGGTGGTTTCCACCGCGACGAGCACGACCGCCGAACTCACCCGCATGACCAGGGCCGACGGATCGCCGATGAAGACGACCGTGGACGCGGATATGCGGCCGCAAGTGGTCGGCGTCTTCACCGAATTGGATCGTGGACGGATGGGGGACGCGCGGCTGCATGCCGAGATCGATGCGCGGTTCTCGTCGAGTCCGAGTGGCTGGAAACTGGTGGCGATCATCGGCGCGGTGTTGTGCGCGCTGCTCGCGTTGATCTGCTTGCACCGCGGCGATATTCGCGACGGTCGTCGGGCGCGTCGCATCCTGCCCGCACGCTGGTGGCGATTCAGCGGTCTCGATGTGGCGGTCGCGGCGACCTTGGTCGGGTGGCATGTGATCGGCGCCAACAGTTCTGACGACGGCTACATCCTCACGATGGCGCGCGCGTCGAAGGAAGCGGGCTACACCGCCAATTACTACCGGTGGTTCCAGGTCGCCGAGGCCCCGTTCGGGTGGCCCTACGAGGTGCTCGCGCAGATGACCCGGGTCAGTGAGACCGGGCTGTGGATGCGGTTGCCCGCGTTGCTCGCCGGGTTCGTGTGCTGGCTGGTGCTCAGCCGGGAAGTGTTGCCACGCCTGGGTTCCGGCGTGAGTTCGAGCCGAGTGGCGCGCTGGACCGCGGCGCTGGTGTTCCTGTCGATCTGGCTTCCCTACAACAACGGCCTGCGCCCCGAACCGCTGATCGCGGTCGGCGCGCTCCTCACCTGGTGCTCGATGGAACGGGCGATCGCCACCCGCCGCCTGCTGCCCGCCGCCGTCGCGGTGCTGATCGCCGCGTTCTCCCTCGCGGCCGGTCCCACCGGATTGATCTGCGTGGCAGCACTATTGGCCGGTTCGCGGCCGGTGCTCCGGACGATCGTCGCCCGTGCCACACCGGATTCTGGCACTGTCGCGAGCACTCGCGGAGCCGTGTTCCTCCGGTACACCGCACTCGTGGTCCCGATCGTCGCCGCGGGCACTCTCGTGTTGGTCGTCGTCTTCGCCGATCAGACCTTCTCGACCGTCCTCGAAGCCACCCGTGTGCGCCAGCTCGTCGGCCCCGACATGTCCTGGTTCGAGGAACGCACCCGCTGGGATTCCCTGTTATCGGTCAACCCCGACGGCTCCCTGGCCCGCCGCTTCGGCATCCTCGCGATGCTCCTGTGTCTCGCCGTCGGCATCGTCGCGACTCTGCGCCGCGGCCGGATCCCCGCGACCGCCCGTGGCCCGGTCACCCGTATCCTCGCCGTCGTCTTCATGGCCCTGCTGCTGATGATGTTCACCCCCACCAAGTGGACCCATCACTTCGGCGTCTACGCGGGCCTGGCAGCCGCACTCGCCGCGATCACCGCGGTCGCCCTGACCCGCACCCGCTCCGGCTACCTGCGCACCCTGTTCGCCGCCGCCGTCCTGTTCCTGCTGGCCGTGAGCTTCACCGGCTCCAACGGCTGGTGGTACGTCTCGGGCTACGGAGTCCCCTGGCCCGACCGCGCCCCCACCCTCGGCGGCATCGAGATATCGACGATCTTCCTCGCGGCAACGGCCGCAGCGCTGCTCACTGCCCTGTGCCAGTACTACCGGGCGCCCTTCGCGAACCCCACCGATCGCGGTACCGACGGACTGAAGCGCCGGGTATCGGCTGTCGCGCCGCTGACGATCGCGGCGGCGGCCATGGTGTTGTTCGAAGTGGGATCGCTGGTGTCCGCAGCTGTTTCGCAGTACCCGGCCTACTCGGTCGGGCTGTCGAATCTGCGCGCGCTGGCGGGAGATCAGTGCGCGATGGCGGATGACGTTCTCGTCGAGACGAATACGGCGGACTCGTTGCTCACCCCGTACAGCGGCACCGTCGCCGAGGGACTGGGCGCCGAGAACACCGGCTTCACCCCGAACGGCGTCGGGAGCCTCGCCCCCGATCCCGGCCCCGGCCAATCCGCCGCCCCGCCTTCGGGTTCGGGACCTGGCCCCGGCGGTGCAGGCCCGGGTGGAGGCACACCCGGCGGCCCCGGCGCAGGCGCGCCCAGCGGAGCAAGCCCTGGCGGCTCAGCACCTGCTTCTCCCGGCACCAGAGGGGAGCCGGGCGGCGGGGCGAACGGCTCCACACCAGGCGGTTCCACCGGGGCACTGCCGAGCGGTCCGAATGCGGGACCACCGGGCGTGTCCGGGCCCGCGGTGGCGGGAGTTAACGGGAGCACGGTCGCATTGCCGTTCGGCCTCGCTCCAGAACGCACACCGCTGCTCGGCAGTTACTCGAGTGGTGAGCCGCAGCGGACGCAGCTGACGACGCAGTGGTATCGGATGAATCTCGCTGCCGCACAACAGAACCCGGCGTACCGCGTGCTGATTCTGACGGTCGCCGGACGGATCGAGTCCACCGCGCCCGATGGTTCGCGCATGCCAGGGCAGCGGTTGCGGGTGGAGTTCGCTCGTCGCGACGGCGACGGAACCATCACTGCCCTGGGCGATGTGGTCCCGCCGACGGTCGGTGGCGCTCCGGGCTGGCGCAATATCCCGGTCGCGCTGGATCGAATTCCCGCAGGCACCACTGCCGTTCGGCTCGTCGCCGACGCGGGCGAGCCCAACCCCATGCAGTGGCTCGCGCTCACCCCGCCGCGCCTGCCGAAACTGTCGAGCCTGAACACCGTCGTCGGCAGCTCCGACCCGATCCTCGCGGATTGGCATGTAGGACTGGCGTTCCCGTGCCAGCGCCCGTTCGATCATCGACACGGTGTCGCGGAGATGCCGATCTGGCGGATCCAGCCCGACAAGCTCAACGCACAGGTCTCCGAGACGTGGCAGGGCGACACCGGCGGCGGCCCCCTCGGCTGGACCGGCCTGCTCATGCAGTCCCGCACCATCCCCGCCTACCTGGCCGACGACTGGACCCGCGACTGGGGCGAACTCCAACGCCTCATCCGCACCGTCGCCGCGCCACCGGCGGACATCGACGTCCACACCGAAACCCGCTGGGGCCTGACCACCGTCTCCCCGATCAAGACCGGCTGACCGGCGCAAAAAGAAGCCGCCCCTACCCGAACACGGGTAGGGGCGGTTTCTGTTGTGGCAGAGACTACTTCGGCGGTTCGCCACCAGCGGGCGGTCCACCGGCCGGTGGTCCACCGGCGGGCGGTGCGCCACCGCCGGGCGGCGTCGCGCCCGCGGGCAACGGCTTGCCGATATTGCGTGCCATATCCGGCATCAGGCGGATGGCGACCTGTTCCCAAGTACCCCAGTTGTGAATGCCGATGTCGGGGAAGTCGTAGCTGACATTCTCGTAACCCAGTGCGGTCACCCGCTTTTCGAACGAACGGGTGTTGGCGAGGGCGATCGCCTCCAGTGGCATGCCCTGGGTGATCGCGTCGATCGAGGACAGGTCCTGGTCGGCGGGCTTGGCGCTGCCCGCGGAGACGTAGAGGCGGGTGTTGTTGGCGATGAGCTTCTCGACGAAGCCGTAGGGGTCCATCCGGCGCCACTTCTCGCTGCCCGCGGGTGCCATCGCCTCGATGTTGTACCCACCGCTGGCGATCATCGCCCCGCCGAGCGCCTCACGCATGCCTGGCATCGACATGTGCAGATAGCCCGACAGCGAGCCCGCGTAGGTGAACTGCTCCGGGTAGTAGGCCGCCATCAACAACGCCGCGCTACCACCGCTGGACAGGCCGACCACACCGTTGCGGGTCGAACTGAAGCCCAGCCGGGCCTTCATGGCGTCCGGGAGGGTCTTGGTGATGAAGGTTTCCCACTTGTAGGTGTTGGTCTTGCCCTGGGTGTCCTCCCAGCCACCGATCGCCGAACCGGAGTCCGCGCTCGGCAGCAGCGACCCGTCGGGATTGACGCCGCCGAAGCTGCTCGGCTGCTCCCAGTCGGCGTAGAAGCTGGACTGCCCACCCACCGGCATCACGACGTTGATATTGAACTTCGCCATCTGTGCCGGGATGGTGGTGTGCTTCTCCCAGCCGTTCAGGTCGTCCTCGGCGCGTTCGCCGTCGAGCAGGTAGACCACCCGATCGGTATTGCCGTCGGCCGCGCGGATGATCCTGGTGTTGATCTCCCCCATCGACGTGTCCACCCGGAAGTCGATCGCGGACGGGTCCGCATCGGCGGCGGCGGGCGCGACCGACGCGCCGAACGGCAGCGCCGCCACCACCGCACCTGCCATGACCCGCCGGAACAGCCCGGATCTGTGACGGCGCTGCCGCGCCCCTCCCACAATTACGCCACGCATGATCGGTGTACTGACCTTCCGTTTGTGCGGCCGCGCCGCTCCCCGCTCGACCCGCCGCGGTATGAAACCTGCGTGCGGGGCCCTGCCGGGCAGCATAGCGCGCACGACGATCCCCGGGAATATCGAATTACGCAGTGGGGCAGCCCGCTTCGCGCGTGCGCTCGGTGCTGCGGATTCTCGGCGAGGGAGCGCCCCGGACGGAGCGCTACCCTGGGAGGTCGATTCGTGGCCGCGCCCGGCCGCCCTGCCCAGAACGGGACCCCGTGAAGCTCGCCGTACGCCTGATGATGTTGTCGCTGGTACTCGCCCTGCTGTTCGGGGTGCCCTGGTGGACGTTGGTCTCGGCGCCGACCGGTGGCAGCGGCACACTGTTCTGGATCGGGACGGCGATCGGTGTGGCCGCCCTCGGGTTCCTGCCGCTCACGATGTTCCTCGGGCACGGGCCCGCGCAGTCCGATCCGGCGGTGATCGTCGGCGACACCCTGCTCGGGGTCCTGTGGGTGGTGTTCTCCTGGTCGGTGCTCGGGGTGTTCGCGCGTGGGGCACTGGCCGTGGCCGGTGTCGACGGTGCGCTCGCCGCGCGGCTCGTCGCGGCAGGCGTACTGGCGATCTCGGTGGTACTGGTCGCGTGGGGTGTCTACGAGGCGCGGCGGGTGCCACGGGTGCGCACCGTCGACGTGGCGATCCGCGGGCTGGCCGACGGGCTCGACGGTTTGCGCGTGGTGGTCGTCACCGATACCCACTACGCCGCGCTCGACCGGCGGCGATGGTCGGAGCGGGTGGTCGAGGTGGTCAACGCACAGCAGCCCGATATCGCCTGCCACGCGGGAGACCTAGCCGACGGATCGGTGGCGAAGCGGCACGCCCAGGTCGACCCGCTGGCCGAGGTGAAGGCGCCACTGGGCCGGTTCTACATCACCGGCAATCACGAGTACTTCGGCGACGCGCAGGGCTGGATCGACCACATGGCGTCGATCGGCTGGGAGCCGCTGCACAACCAGCACCGGGTCGTCACCCGCGACGACGACCAGCTCGTCGTCGCCGGGATCGACGACCCGACCGGCAAGGGCCTGCCCGGCCACGGCCCCGACCTGCCCGCCGCCCTGAGCGGCGCCCCCGATGTCCCGGTGGTGCTGCTGGCCCACCAGCCCAAACAGATCGCCGACAGCGCCGCGGCGGGCGTCGCGCTGCAGATCTCGGGCCACACCCACGGTGGGCAGATCTGGCCGTTCCACTATCTCGTCCGGCTCGACCAGCCGGTGGTCGCGGGCCTGAGCAGGCACGCGAACAACACCCAGCTCTACACCAGCCGCGGCACCGGCTTCTGGGGTCCGCAACTACGGGTGTTCGCACCCAGCGAGATCACCGTGCTGGTGCTGCATCCGGAGCGCTGATGCCGTTCAGCGGTGGGGCTGGGTGACCTGCGACGGCAGCGGACCACTCATCACGACGCTCGAACCGGTCCACGAGTAGGTGATCGTCGCGGGTCCGCCCTGGGGTGTGGCGAAGGGTTCGTCGGCGGCCAGCCACCGGTACTCGACGGTGACGGCGGTGCTGCTCGAACCGGCGACGGTGGTGAAGGCGTACGGCTCGGAAGTACCTGTGCCCAGGTACTTTCCGTTGTGGAAGAACAGCACGTGAATCGGGGCGCCCGCGGAGTTGCCGCCGATGGCGCGCACCCACAGCAGCTCACCGCAGTTGCCCGGCTGATCGGCGGAGGCCTGCCCGGCGACCCAGCTGCCGGTCAGGCTCGCCAGAGCATTCTGCACGCCGGTGGAGGACGTATCGATGCAGCGACCCGGTCCACTGATGTTGTTGGCGGGGGCGGGAGCTGTGGTGTCGGGCACCGGGATGATCGACGGAGGCGGTGTGAGCCGCGGTGTTTCGGGCTCTGTGGTGTCGCCGGGCCGAGGTGCGGAGGTCTCCTCGGGCGCGGTCGACCCCGGCGCCTGGGTGCCCGGCGCGGGCTTTGCCGACGAGGCGGCCGGCACGCGGGAGGTCGAAGTGGTTGTCCCTGAACCACTCTCGTCAGTGCAGCCTGCGACCAGCGCCGCGGCGACGGCGATCAGCGCACCCATCCGAACTGCGTTCTTCATGGTTCCTCGATTCTGTGTCCCCTACGCGCGGTAGCGCGTACATGCACACTTCATCGGGGCCCTCGGCACGGTCGTTAGGCGATTCAACGGAATCCTCACCCTAGGGTGCGACATCCGCACCCTGAGGCCTGGAGCTGCTAGGTTTCCTCGACACGGTGGGCCCGGCGAGGCTCGAGCAGTCCGGCCGTCACCATGCAGCCGAGGCGTGGCGAAGGGATGGGCGTGATGGATTTACAGGTACTCATCGATCAGTGGCGCGGGTACGTCCAACGTCATCGCGCTGTCTCGGTCGCCGATGTCGACGAGATGGAAACCCATCTGCGCGAACAGATCTCGACACTTCAAGGCGCGGGACTGTCCGGCGACGAGGCATTTATCGTCGCGGTGAAGCGAATGGGCAGCATGGACGCGATCTCCCGCGAGCATTCCGAAAGACTTTGGAAGCAGCTCGTTCTGGTGCCGGAGAAGTCTCAGGGCGGTGGGGGCAATCGAGAGCTGATGGTGGTCCTCGCACTCGCTGTAGGTGCTGCGCTCGCGGTGAAGGCGGGCTTCACCTGGCTGGACGGTCCCGTGCTTGGCCGCAACCTCAGCCTGCTCGTATTGCCTTTCCTCGCCGGATATTTCGGGTGGAAGCGACAGGTTTCGGCACGGGTGGCCGGGGTGCTGCTCATCCCGTTCGTCCTCACCGCACTCGTCCTCAACCTCTATCCGTTCGAGCCCGAAGGGGCGACCGAGGTCATCGCCGCGATCCACGCGCCGATCCTGCTGTGGTTGGTGGTCGGCCTGGCATACACGGGCGGTGACTGGCGATCCGGGCGGCGGCGGATGGATTTCATCCGGTTCACCGGGGAATGGGTCGTCTACCTGACCTTGCTGGCGCTCGGCGGCGGCGTGCTGATCGGGCTGACGGTCGGCGCGTTCGGGACCCTCGACTTCGATATCGAGCCCGTGATCGAAGACTGGGTGCTGCCCTTCGGCGCAGCGGGAGCGGTGATCGTCGCCGCGTGGCTGGTCGAGGCGAAACAGAACGTCGTGGAGAACATCGCGCCGGTACTCACCCGGGTCTTCACCCCGCTCACAATCGTCATGCTGCTCGCGCTGCTGGCCGCACTCGCGACCACCCGCGGACTGACCGCCATCGACCGCGATCTGCTCATCCTGATGGACCTGATCCTCGTCCTGGTTCTCGGCCTGCTCCTCTACACGATCTCGGCCCGCGATCCGCTGACCCCACCCGGCTTCTTCGACCGCCTGCAACTACTCCTGGTGGTCACCGCACTGGCCGTCGACGTGATGATGCTGGCCGCCATGCTCACCCGCATCGCCGAATTCGGGTCCACCCCGAACAAGGTGGTCGCGCTCGGCATGAATGTGGTGCTGCTGGTGAACCTGGCGTGGTCGGGCCACCTCGGCTTCGGTTTCCTGCGCGGCACGAAGACCTTCGCCGCTCTCGAGCGCTGGCAGACCGACTACCTCCCCGTGTACGGCATGTGGGCGGCGGGCGTGATCGTCGCCATCCCGCCGTCGTTCGACTTCCGATGATCTGACACTCGGCGAAAACCGCTGGCGGGGCGTGACAGGATCAGCAAGTGCTCTTGACGATCTCTACGACTCACACGCCGGCGACAGACCTCGGATACCTCGTGGTCAAACATCCCGACCGCGTGCAGTCGTTCACGACCACCGGCGGCACAGCCCACGTCTTCTATCCTCGAGCCGATGCCGACCGCTGCACGGTCGCGCTGCTGCTCGATGTCGACCCGGTCGAGTTGGCGCGACCGGCCAAGGGCCACAACGGTTCCGCGCTCGGGCGCTATGTGAACGATCGCCCGTATGTGGCGTCGAGCCTGCTGTCGGTGGCGTTGGGCAAGGTGTTCCGGTCGGCGCTGAACGGGACCAGCCGCGACCGCGCCGAGTTGGCGCAGACGGCGATTCCGCTGGAGATCGAGGTGCCCGCCGTACCGTGCCGGGGTGGGACAGAGATCGTCGAAAGGCTGTTCGCGCCGCTGGGCTGGACGGTGTCGACCACATCGGTGCCGCTCGATCCGCAGTTCCCGGAATGGGGCCCTTCGCCCTACACCCACCTCCGCTTGACCGGCACGCTGCGGCTGGCGGACGCGCTGAACCACCTCTACGTGCTGTTGCCGGTGCTCGACGACGCCAAGCACTACTGGGTGGATGCCGACGAGGTCGACAAGCTGTTGCGCGCGGGCGAGGGCTGGCTCGGTGCCCATCCCGACCGCGAGATGATCGCGCGGCGCTATCTGGCCGGGCGACGGACGCTGATGCTGTCCGCGCTGGAACGTCTGCGTTCGGTGGACGAGCCACTCGATGACGCCGAAATTCCCGGGGACGCGGTCGAACGCGTCGAAGCCGCCGAGCGCCGCACGCCGCTGGTGAAGCTCCGGAAAGAAGCGGTGCTCGCCGCACTGGCCGAGACCGGCGCATCGCGGGTGCTCGATCTCGGTTGTGGCCCGGGCGCTTTGCTCCTCGCGCTGCAAGCCGAACCCCGGTTCACCGAAATCGTCGGCGCCGACGTCTCCAGCGCGGCGCTGTCGATGGCGGAGCGGCGCTTGAAGTTCGATCGGATGTCGGACCGCCAGCGGGCCAGGATCACCCTGATCCAGTCGGCCCTGACCTACCACGACAACCGGCTGCAAGGATTCGACGCCGCGGTGCTCATGGAGGTGATCGAACACCTCGACGAGTCCAGGCTGCCCGCACTCGAACGCGCCGTCTTCGGGCATGCCGCACCCGGCGCGGTGATCGTGACGACACCGAACGTGGAATACAACGTGCACTACGAAACCCTCGACGGTCACCGTCACGACGATCACCGATTCGAGTGGACCCGTGCGGAATTCGCCGCATGGTGCGCCCGTGTCGCCGAGACGTTCGGCTACACCGTCGACATCCGCCCGGTCGGCGACCACGACCCGCAGACCGGCTCCCCCACCCAGCTCGCGCTCTTCCGGAAGGCCCCTGTGATATCGGCGCCTTTACTCGGCCCTGCGTGGTCACGCTCCGCTACCGCCTCCGGGCCTGAACGTAAAGGCGCGCTATGAACATCGACCTCCCCGAACTGTCGCTCATCGCGCTCGTCGGCATCTCCGGCTCCGGCAAATCCACCTTCGCCCGCGAGCACTTCAAGCCCACCGAGGTGCTGTCGTCGGACTTCTTCCGCGGCTTGGTCGCCGACGACGAGAACGACCAGTCCGCGACGAAGGACGCCTTCGACGCGCTCGGTCACATCGCCGGAATCCGGCTGCGCGCCGGTCGGCGGGTCGTCATCGACGCGACCAATGTGCAGAAGCACGCGCGGGCCGAATTGGTCGCGCTGGCACGGTCTTTCGATGTGCTGCCGGTCGCGATCGTCATCGACACACCTGAAGCTGTCGCGTGGGAACGCACTCAGGGCCGCACCGATCGCGACTTCGGTCGCAATGTGCTCAAGCGGCAGAGTCAGGACCTGCGGCGTTCGCTGCGCGAGCTCGGCCGTGAGGGTTTTCGCAAGGTGCACGTCGTCAGCGATCCGGCGGACGTAACGATCACCTACGAGAAGGCGTGGAACGATCGGCGTGAACTCACGGGGCCGTTCGACATCATCGGCGATGTGCACGGTTGCCGGGCCGAATTGGAAACGCTGCTGGGCGAACTCGGGTGGACGCTGGTTCGCGACGACGCGGGTCGACCGGTCGATGCCACACACCCGGAGGGGCGTCAGGCGGTATTCGTCGGCGACCTGGTCGACCGTGGGCCCGATTCGCCGGGCGTGCTGCGCTTGGTGATGGGAATGACCGCGAGCGGCCATGCGCTGTGTGTGCCGGGCAATCACGAGCAGAAGTTGCTCAAGAAGTTGCGTGGCAAGAACGTCACGGTGTCGCACGGTTTGGCCGAGACACTCGAACAATTGGACAGTGAGACACCGGAATTCGTGTCAGCTGCCGCGCAGTGGATCCACGACTTGGTGAGTCACTTGCGATTGGACGGTGGGCGCCTCGTCGTGGCGCACGCCGGGCTCAAAGAGGAGTACCACGGCCGGGCTTCCGGACGGGTTCGCGACTTCTGCCTGTACGGCGAATCCACCGGGGAGACAGATGAATACGGTCTACCGGTGCGTTATCCGTGGGCCCGGGACTATCGCGGTGCGGCGACGGTCGTCTACGGGCACGTGCCGACGCCGAAGGTGGAGTGGATCAACAACACCGTCTGCCTCGACACCGGCGCGGTGTTCGGCGGTGAGTTGACGGCGATGCGTTACCCGGAGAAGACGTTCGTCGCGGTGCAGGCCGAGCAGGTGTACTACGAGCCGATCCGGCCGCTCGCCGACGTCGAATCCGCGCGCGACAACGAGACTCTCGACCTCGCCGATGTCACCGGGCGCAGGCACATCCGCACCGATCACGGCACGGTGATCATCGACGCCGAGAACTCGGCGGCCGCGCTGGAGGTGATGAGCCGGTTCGCGATCGACCCCCGGCTGCTGCTGTGGTTGCCGCCGACCATGTCCCCACCGTCGACCTCGACCGTCGAGGGTTATCTCGAATACCCCACGGAGGCGTTCGCCGACTATCGCGCGGCGGGCGTGGACAAGGTGGTGTGCGAGGAGAAGCACATGGGGTCGCGGGCCGTGGTGCTCGTGTGCCGTGACCGGGCAGCGGCTCGGTTCGGAGTCGGCGACGGGTGCTCCGGTGCGATCTACACCCGCACCGGACGGTCGTTCTTCAACGATTCGGCACTCACCGAAGCCCTCCTGGAACGCGTACGTGCCGCAGCCGCACCGCTTTTCGACGAACTCGATTCGGACTGGCTGCTCCTGGACTGCGAATTGCTGCCCTGGTCGGCCAAGGCGGCCGGGCTGATCCGCACCCAGTACGCGGCTGCAGGCGCGGCCGCGCGGTCCGCACTTCCGGCCGCCGTCGCGGCACTCGACGCCGGCCTGGCCCGTGGGCTCGACCTCGGCGAACTGCGCGACCGCACCGCCGCCCGCGCCGAGAACGCGGACAACTTCACCGCCGCCTACCGCCGATACTGCTGGCCGACAACAGGACTCGACGGCGTCCAGATCGCACCGTTCGCCCTCCTGGCCTCCGAAGGCGCCACCTACGCCGATCGCGACCACAGCTGGCACCTCGACATCAGCGACCGATTGGTAGCCGCCGACCCGGTGACCTTCCGCCCCACCGGCCGCCGAATCGTCGATCTGTCCGACCCCGCCGCCGAAGCCGAAGCCACCACCTGGTGGCTGGAGATGACCGCGGCGGGCGGCGAAGGCATGGTCATCAAGCCCTACGCCGGCCTCGCCCACCGCACCAAAGGCAAACTCGCCCAACCGGGCATCAAATGCCGAGGCCGCGAATACCTCCGCATCATCTACGGCCCCGACTACACCACCCCCACCCACCTCACCCGCCTACGCGACCGCACCCTCAGCCGCAAACGCACCCTCGCCCTCCGCGAACACACCCTCGGCCTGGCAGCCCTGGACGCCGTCGCGACCGGCGCGCCGTTGTGGCGAGTCCACGAGCTGGTTTTCGCGATCCTCGCCATGGAATCCGTACCCACCGACCCCCGCCTCTGACCGCCCCTTCCCACTCGTCGCGCGCCCCAAACACTTGGACTCTGTTAGCTACGTAACACCTTGGTAGTTACCAGAGATCTCTCTACCGAACGGAAGTGCCTGAACAGACCCCCGAGAGGAACACACTTGACGACCCCGCCGTATCCGCAGCAGCCGTACCCACAACAGCCGTACGGCGGGCAACCGGGGTATCCGTATCCACCGCGACCACCGAAGAAGAGCAACGCGAACACGATCATCCTGGTGGTGGTCGGCGTCCTCGTCGCGCTCTGCGGGTTCGGCGGGTGTGTATCAGCACTATCGGGCAGCAGCGACAAAGCCACGGCCACTACGACGTTCACCACTGCCGCGGGCAAACCCACCGCACCCGGCAACCCGGCAGCCCCACTGCCCGACGATGACGCCCCCGCGCCCGCCGGAACTGCGGTGCGCGACGGCAAGTTCGAGTTCACGGTGAACGCGGTCGACGCACCGGTCAAGGTCGTCGGAGACAACCCCTACCTGCAGAAGACGGCGCAGGGCGAGTACATCCTGGTTCACCTCACAGTGACCAACATCGGCAACAAGCCGCAGTCGTACTTCTCGAGCAACCAGACGATGATCGATGACCGCGGCCGAGAGTTCGAGAACGACACCATGGCCGGAATCAACGTCAACGACGGCACCGCCATGATGTCGGACATCAACCCGGGAAACTCGATCCAGGTGGTCGTCGTCTTCGACGTGCCCGCCGGAACCGTGCCGACCACACTCGAACTGCACGACTCCGCATTCTCGGGCGGCGCCGAGGTCGCCCTCCGCTGAATTCCGTCGGTTGCACCCTGGCCCGACCCCTGAATCACCAGTCGTAGTACGAGACCACCGAGGGCTGGCCGGTGTAGCCGGGGCCTGCGGTGGTGTCAGCGCCGAGGTAGACGGCCGCGAAGTCGGGGCGGCCGTGGCCGTGGATCTGGTGTCGGCGGACGTCGTAGGTCAAGCCGGCCGCTCGGAGGGTCTCGATGACGGTGTCGGTTGCCGGGGAGCTGTTGGGGCGGCGGATTTCGGTGGGGTCGAAGTCGGCGGCGAATCGGGCCGTCGGTGCGAGCCAGCTCGTCATCGCTTCGATGAGGGCGAGTTTGTCGCCGATGTAGTGCAGGCCGTGTACGCAGGTGACCAGGTCGGCCTTGCGGGGTGGAGTCCAGGTTGTCGCCGAGGTGGCGAGCAGATGTAGACGGGGGGTGCGGGGTGTGCCGAGGAAGAAGTCGACGAGGTCTATGCCGATGATGGTGAGGTCGGCGGCCGGGAATTCTCGGTCGAATCGCGCTTCTGCCTCGAGCAGCGCGCGGCCCGAGCCGCAACAGACGTCGATCCAGGTGACCTGTGCCGTGGAGTCGGCGCGCAGGCGCTCGGCGAGTACCTCGTAGGGGTCGAATCCGAGTTCTCGGGTGTAGCTGTTCACGCCGGACAGTCCCCTGCCGCGGTTCATCGCGTTGTTCGCGACTATCGAGGACTGTTCCAGCGTCAGGTTGTCGAGCAGCACGGGATCTGTTGGCACCACATCATTATCGCTGCTGCGCAGTTCAGGTGGTATTTATCGGCGCCAGAAGAAGTTGTGTACCACTCCGCTGGGGCTGGGGATCTGCTCGTGGTGGAAGCGGTCGTCGTATTCGTCGGGGCTTTCCCACAGTCGTTCGCCCGCACCGATTTCCACCGGTGCGACTGCTATGTGCATCGTGTCGATGAGGTCGGCGGCAAGGAACTCGCGGACCGTGGCGACGCCGCCGCCGATGCGCACATCCTTGCCGTCGGCGGCGTCGAGGGCCTGGGCGAGTGCGTCCTTCGGGGTGGCATCGATGAAGTGGAAAGTGGTGTCGGCCAAGGTGAATGACGGGCGCTCGTGGTGGGTGAGGACGAAAACCGGGGTGTGGAACGGCGGGGTGTCGCCCCACCAGCCCTGCCAGTCGTAGTTCTCCCACGGTCCGCGCTGCGGGCCGAACTTGTTGCGGCCCATGATTTCCGCGCCGATGTTGAAGGGGAAGTCGCGGGTGATGTAGTCGTCGAGGCCGTAGGTGCCGCCGGGATCGGTGCGGTTGGGCCAGTGCGCGGTGGCGCCCGCCCAGGACATGAAGTCAGCGGGGTCGGCGTGACCGAAGGGGCGGTCGAGACTCTGTCCCTCCCCCGCACCGTACCCGTCGCGGGAAACGCTGAAGTTCTGAACGCGAACCATCTGAGCCATCGGGGTGCCTTTCTGATTGCAATATGCAAGCAGTGACGAACGTATCCTAGACTGATCCTATGTCGCAACCAGTTTCTCCGGAGAAGTTGCCGGTGACGCCGGGCAAGTCGGGCTGCCCGATCAATCTGACGGTCGAGCTACTCGGCGACCGATGGAGCCTGATCATCCTGCGCGACATCATGTTCGGCGGGTATACGCACTTCCGGGAGCTGCTCACCGGATCCATCGAGGGCATCGCCTCGAACATCCTGGCCGCTCGCCTCGCCAAACTCGTCGCCGCGGGGCTACTCACTCGTGACGACGACCCGAGCCACCGTCAGAAGGTCGAATATCATCTCACCGAAGCCGCGATTCAGCTCGTTCCGGTGCTGGCCGCGCTGGGCGCGTGGGGCGCGCGGTGGTTGCACACGGCGCCGGAGCTGACCGTGCGCGCGGAATTGTTGGCCGCGGGCGGGCCCCCGATGTGGGACCGGTTCATGGATGAACTGCGCGCCACCCATCTGCGCGGCGCGCCGCTGCCCGACGACGGGGTGCTCGCAGAACTCACCGCCGCCTACAACGCGGCAGTCGGCGAGTAAGCGCTACCGCACGGTCTGGCGGCCGACCTCGTTCAGGTGGGCCATCGCCTGTCGGTACGACTCGAACAGGCCGGTCTCGCAGTAGGGAACGTCGATCTCGGCGCAGAACTGGGCGACCATCGGCTGCGCACGGCGCAGGTTGGCGCGGGGCATCGACGGGAACAGATGGTGCTCGATCTGGTAGTTCAGGCCGCCCATGGCGGTGTCGACGAGGAAGCTGCCGCGCACATTGCGTGAGGTGAGCACCTGCCTGCGCAGGAAGTCGGTGTTGTCACCTTCGGGCAGAACTTCCATGCCCTTGTGGTTCGGGGCGAAGGTGGAGCCCATGTACAGACCGAACAGGCCCTGCTGAACGGCGATGAACACCAACGCTTTACCCGGCGACAGCACCAGGAACGCCGCGGAGAGCAAGCCGATGAAATGGGTGGCGAGCAGCGCGCCTTCCCAGATGCGGTTCGGGATCGGCCAGCGGAACACCGCGACGATGCTCTTCCAGTGCAGGCTGCCACCTTCGAGCAGCAACAGCGGGAAGAACAGCCACGCCTGGTAGCGGAAAATGAATCGGCGCCACCCCTTACCGGCCCGCGCGCGGTCACCGGAGAACGCGAGCACGCCCATCGCGTCCGGGTCGGCGCCCTCGGTATTGGGATGGGCGTGGTGGCGGTTGTGGTTGCTGGTCCACCAGCCGATGCTCAGCCCGATCGCGAGATTGCCGGCGATCAGGCCGTACAGGTAGTTGGCCCGCCGCCCGGCGAAGATCTGCTTGTGCCCCGCATCGTGGCCGAGGAACGCGATCTGCGAGAACACCGCCGCCAGGAACACCCCGACGGCCAGCGTCCACCACGAGTCACCGATGGCGAAAAACGCCGCCCAACCAGCAACGAAAGCCACCGCGGTCAGCGCACTCTTCCACCCGTAGTACCCCACTTGCCGGTCGAGCAGGTCCGCCTCCCGGACGCGGCGCAACAGGACCGAGTACTCACTGCCACGCACGGGGACGACATCAGACGCGATAACCACGGGACAAGCATGGCGCATGGAGGCCACGGCCGGGTGAACGGGTTGCAGATCGATGACGACCGGACCCCATCCTCTACTCGGAGCGGTTACCCGAGGTGATGTCAAGGGCAGCTTCCTTCATCGCTGGAGTCAGCTGCTTCGCGGCGTCGAGCAACTCCACGCCGAGCAGCGCACCGTCGGCATCGAAGACGAGAACGGCCTCGAGGCCGCCCTCGGAGTCGTGCGCCGACTCACTCCGTGCCACGCATCGCGGGCCCGATTGGTCGGACCGAATCGCGAGATACGCGGCGTCCGCCTGCCTATCCGAAGTCAGCTTCTCGATATAGGCGTTATCCAGCATCTCGGTCAGCTCCCACTGTTGGAACAAGGCATTCAGGGTCGGGTTCGGGCTCCGGTTCCGGTTCGGGCTCCGGCTCAGGTTCGGGCTCCGGCTCCGGCTCGGGCTCGGGCTCTGGCTCCGGTACGGGCTCAGGCTCCGGCTCGGGCTCGGGCTCGGGCTCAGGCTCCGGCTCGGGCTCCGGCTCCGGCTCCGGCTCCGGCTCCGGCTCCGGCTCAGGCTCCCATACAGAATCATCGGGAGGAGCAGCTGCCTCGTACTCCTCGATCGGCGGGACGCTGAAGTATCGCGGCGTATACGGGATCTTCGACGTCGTATCGGGAAACTCGTCCAGCTGCTCTTGTCGTGCGGGTACTTGCTCGCCCTCGGGGGTTTGCTCTCTGTCAGGTGTCGGCTGCGGCTCAGGTGCCGGTAGGGGATCGAGCGTCGGGTTCGGTGAGGTCTCGGTGGTAGATCGAAGTCCGTCGAGTTCGGCCCGTAGCTCCCGGCGCTGGCTCATGAACTCGTTGATCTGTGCCTGCAATTCCCGGCGCTGCGCCATCAATTCGTTCGGCCGCAACCCCGCTCCTTCGAGCGCCGCGGTCCGATCCGCGAACTCGTCCACACGCTGCGAGAACGCGTCGTCCGCGGCAGTTCGCATCTGCTCCGGCGTCATACCGTCCGGATCGATGCCCAATCCGCGCAGCTTGTCCCGCACAGAATCGAGCGCCGCGTCGGGGTTCTTCGCCTGCTCGCCTTCCGGCTTAGGCGCAACCTCCGGCTGCGACTGTTCCTCTCGCGGAGCACTGGTTTCTGGGTTGGCCTGGGGTGTGGCTTCCTTTCCCGCGGGACCGGCCTCGACGCCCGGTAGCGACTCGAACAGGTTGGTGTGGCGTTCGGCGGCACCGGCGCGCGGCTCCGAACCGGCCGCGGCGGGTTCGGGGGTACCCGCCCGCGGCGTGGTCGCTTCGTGGCCCCTCGGCGAGGTCGGCTGCGGACGGTTTTCCGCACCTGCCGTCGGCTTGGCTTGGCTGCCGTCACCCACCGCGGTTGGCTTGGCTTGGCTGCCGTCACCCACCGCGGGAGGCGGGGTGGACCGTGTGGGGTTCGACTCCGGACGAACGCTGTTGACAGCTTCTCCACTGGGATTAACACCGTTGTTCCCCTCCTGCACAACGGTTTCCGAACCAACAGCGGCACGGCTGCCAGCCGCATTCCTTTCGGCCGCACCGTTCGAGCCCTCACCGCCGACGGCACCGTCACCAGTGTTGCGAGTGCCCTGTGGCGATTCGGACACCGATGGGGTTCCGTTCTCGTGCACAGGATTCGACGACGATCCGTCGCCTCCGTGTGTCGCTGGCGCCCCCTTCGGCGAAGCACCGGACTCGTTCCCATTGTTCTGCCCGGACGAGCCCTCTCGCGCGCCCGCGCTTTCGGGGCCACCAGGAATTCCGGAACGAGTTTCGCCGCCGGCGGTGCTGGTTCCCTCACTCGAATTCGACAGTTGCCCAGTCTGATTCCCGGCACCGCTGCTAGCAGCAGCCCCAGCCCGCGACCCGGAACCGTTCTCGCCAAACGCATTCCCGGTACCACTGTTTCCAGGCTGGTTGCCGCCGGTCGACCGATTCTCCCCGGAAGTACTGTTAGCCGGATCCCCGGCGCGATGGCCGCTCTCGGCGCGCGCCGGCGCACTGCTGCCGTCCGGTCCACCGAAGCGTGCGGGGTCGGCCGCATTGAATCCGTTCGCACCGGGCCGACCGCCGGTCGGCGAATGACGGAAACCCTTACTGCCACCGGTCAACACACCGTAGGCCGCGCCGCTGGTGAGCAGTCGCGGATCCCACGTCCACCCATTGGCGATACCGCCGACGCCCCAAGCCCCCAACGCGCCAACCATGCCCGATCCGGCGCCGACAGCCGCGCCCTTCAGCCCATTGACGCCTTTGGCGGTCCATTTCCCGTCGGGCACAGGCAATTTCCCGGCCGCCTTGCCGAACAGCGCGCCTGCGGGACCACCGACCGCGCCCGCAGCCGCGGCGGTGTAGGCGGTGGTGCCCACCCGTTCCCAGTCGATCCCGTCCCGATGCCCCTTGCCGACCTGGTACGCCTGAATCGCGAGGTCCTGCCCGGCCCCGAGCACGGTGCTGATGGCGACATGCTTCACCGTGAATTTGGCGACCGCGGCAATACCGGTCTTCGCGGCGAATCGCGCGATGGCGGCGATCGCCCGGTTCGCCAGCAGCCGCACCGCCACGCGGGTGATGGCGATCGCTGCCGCTTGCACCGCGGGCGCGGTCGGCGGAAACAGCCATGCCAGCGCGATTTCGGCGGCGAGCATTCCCAGTGAGCTGATGACCAGGATCTTGGTGTACTCGATCTCGGTGGCCAGGGCATCCGCGGATTCGGCCACGTAGTCCAGAACCTTGGCCAGTTCCTCGAGCGACTCCGGGCCCCTGTCCAGCTTGTCCAATGCCGTGGTCATGGCCACGACGCCGTCGCCCCACGGGTACGCGTCGATGGTCGCCGTCTTGGCAGCGGCCAAATCCGGTAGCAGTTCCCGGATTTCGGCGGCGGCAGTGCGCCAGTCCTCGGCGATTGCCCACATCTGGTCTTCGTCGCCGTCGGGCCAATCCGACCCGGCGATCCAGCCGAGCCATTCCAGCTCACTGGGAATAGTGATGGACATGCGTTTACTTGAACGAGTCCGTCGACCGCTGTTCGGTGCGGGCCAGTAATTCCGCGGCCTTGTACTGCCCATCGGAGTAGGAGTCGAAGGTCTTGGCGGTATTGCCGATCCCCGTCGTGAGGTTCTCACGTGCCGCGATATAACCCTGATCGCCGTCCGCGAAGGTGCTGCCGTAACCGTCGCCGCCCCAGGGCGCACCCTTGGCGTCCAGGGAGGCCTCCAAGTTGGTGAGGATGGTGTTCATCCGATCGCGCAGATCACCCATTTTGCCTGCCGCACCACGCACTTGCTCCGGGGTTACCCCGACTTTCGATGCCACGCCTGGCCCCTTTCACCGATGAACCGATCTCAGACGATGGCATCGGCGCACGGGGCGGGAAAGATTCATTATCGAGTATTGACGCTTCCTTGATATATATTGCGGGACAACCGATCTCGTCTTGACGCAACGTTGATGCTCGCCCTACGACGGCGGCGGGCCGTACTCCGCTCGCATCCGCTCCGCCAGCTTCAGGAATACGGTGAAGTTCGGAATCAGGCTCACCGGAAGCGATTCCAGCGGTGCGGACTGTCCGGACACATGGATGCTCACCCACCCCTTGCTCACCTCGACATCTGTCACGTGCAACCACGCTGCCGATCGCTTCCCGGCACCGATCCGCGTGGACGTCATCCAGAAGTGTTCGAAGTCGAGCCGTCCACCCGCGTCGAGCACCGCTATCGACCGAGGCAATTGCGCGGCCGTCACGGCCTTGTCGATCGCCGGACCCCATTTCTCCGGATGGGCGATCGCGTGTCGCACCACGATCGGATCGCCCACGGAGTCGGTGAGCGTGTAGGAGTGCGAAACCTGTTCCGGTGCTGGATTTCTCACGAGCTGGACGACATTGCGCTTCAGTGCGGTGGTGTCGTAGCGAATGGTCCGTGGAGCCTCCCGCACGATCACGATGAGCCCGTGCTCGTACAGATCCAGTCGCGCTTTGCGGTTGCGGCTGTTGACATAACCCAACCGCAGCAGATCGAACACCAACCGACCACCGAGCATCCCCACGATCGTGAGACCGAGAATGCCTAGGATTTCGGCTCCGGTCACGAACCCGGTCACCGTCACCACCGTGAAGAGGACAACACCTACCGCCTCGATAACGGGTCGGCGCGTGCTCGGTTCCGCCGCGGTATAGGTCGCGAGGTGCCGCCCTAGATCCGCCTGCGCGGCGGCTCTGGCGACGGAATTCCGAAGCTCGAGATCAGGTTCGGGGACCACTGTCACGCCTGCTCACCGTCCACTGCGCCCATACTCGCCGATCATGCCGCAGCATCCCGGCACACGCCCGATCCGACGATCCTCCTTGACGGAACCTTCACGCTCGAACCGACCGGTGAAATCCGCGGACGGCCTTATGGCTCGGCGACGACGGTCTGACCGACCCAGACGATATTCTTCGATCTCTTCGATGCGCTTGTCCTTCTGGTCGCGGCGGACGATCAGGGGTCCTGGCTGAACCCGCGACGAAAGAGGCTGAGTTGAGCGACGATTCGTTGGACGAAGACGCAATGGCGGGGGCATCCGGGACCGAAGCTGGCTCGTCAGTGCGTAGCCGAGTGTTGGGGGCGGTAGGCGCGCTGTCGATACCGCTTCGCGCCGCGATCGGGATCGCGGCCGTAGGGGTGGGCGCGCTGCTGTTCTTCGCTCCCCTGCGGGTGCAGACCGTAGCCCTCGTCACCGGTGTCGGCTTCGCCCTCGTGGGGATCGCGGCGGCCCTGATCCCGCAGACTCGGGGCGGCGTTCCACTGCACGCGCGGGTGCTCGGTGGCGTGCTCGTCGTGCTGGGTGTCGCGATGGCGCTCTGGCCGAGTGCCGGGGCGCCGGGGCTCGCGTTCCTCATCGGGGCGGCGCTCATCGTCCACGGGCTGCTCGCCGCGTGGCAGGCTGTGCGCGGTGACGGCCGGGGCAATGCGGGCCGGGTGGGCAGCGTCGATCGGCGTATCACCGCGGGGCTCACCGCGGTCGCGAGTATCACCGTCGGCGTTGTCGCGTTCTCCTGGCCTGTCCTCACGATCGTGTTGTTCCGGTTCGGGGTCGCGGCGTGGTTCGTTTTCCTCGGGTTGCAACTGCTGTTCACCGCACTGCTCGAGCTCCGGGGGCACGGCGACGTCAACCGCCGTCGGCACCGAACCACACGCGGCTGGACCCGCACTATCGCCGCCGCTTCGGCGCTCGTGATCGCAGTGCTGCTGGCCTACGGCAGTGTTCGGCTCCTCTCCGGCGTGCCACTGCCCGAACCCGGCACCTTCTATACGGCGCCGGCGAACGCACCCACCGAACCCGGCCGACTGCTGCGGTCCGAGCCGCTCGACCAGGGCGTTCCCGACGGTGCGCGCGGATGGCGAATCCTCTATACGACAACGCATCCCGACGGCGCGGCCGCCGTGTCGAGTGGCACGATCCTCGCCCCGGAGCACCCGTCGGACAATCTGTACCCGCTGCTGACCGTCGCCCACGGCACCACCGGGATCGCGCCGAAGTGCGCGCCGTCGCTCGCCGCAGCGCCCTTCGACGACGGCGCCGGGACAGCGCTGCAGGAGATGGTGACCCAGCACGGCTGGGTCGCGGTCACCTCGGACTACATCGGGCTCGGGACACAGGGCACCCACCCGTACCTGGTCGGGGAGGCCGAGGCGCGCAACGTCCTCGACGCCTCGCGCGCGGCGCGGGAGTTCGACGAGATCTCGACGACCACCGACACCGTGGTGTGGGGCCATTCGCAGGGCGGCCAGGCGGCGCTGTGGACCGGGCAGATCGCGCGCGGTTACGCCCCCGAGCTCGACGTGAAAGGCGTTGCCGCCTTCGCCCCCGCCGCCGACCTCTTCGGCCTCGCGGAGTCCGACAAGACCGAGGTCGGCGGCAAGACCATCTCGGCCTATATCGCGACCACCTGGAATCGCCTCTACCCCGAACTCCGGCTCGACGAGCACCTGACCCCGGGTTCGGAGCGCGGGGTCGAGAAGATCCGAGACCTGTGCTTCAACGGCAAAGACGCCCTGCCCGCACTCCTGCGCGGCTCACAGATACCGAATCAGGTCTTCCCGGATCGCCTGCTCGACGGCGAATTCGGCGCGAAGCTGAAGCGCCAGACCCCCGTCGGCCCCTTCCCCGCCCCGGTACTGGTCGCGCAGGGACTCGCCGACCCACTCGTCAAGCCTGCGCTGCAACAGAATTGGATCGATGCGCGCTGCACAGCGGGCGAGCCGATCGACTACCGCACCTTCCCCGGCCTCAGCCACATGAGCCTCGTAGCGGCCGACTCACCACTCACCCCGCAGCTCGTCCAGTGGACGCTCGACCGCCGCAGCGGCACCGCCCCGACCCCGACCTGCAACGCCGGGTGATTCGCACGCGCGAGCATTCCGAAAACGACGAATGGCCCAGCTCGAAAGCCGGGCCATTCGTTCACGGACTCGCCGGTGATCCTGTCCGGCGCACCCGCTTTCGGCTCAGCTCTCGGCAACCTCGCTGCGGTCGCCGCTCCACAGGGTGTGGAATTTGCCCTCGGCGTCGATGCGCTCGTAGGTGTGCGCGCCGAAGAAATCGCGCTGGCCCTGGGTGAGGGCGGCCGGGAGGCGCTCGGCGCGCAGCGCGTCGTAGTAGGACAGTGAGGACGCGAACGCCGGGACCGGGATACCGAGCAGGGTGGCGGTGGACACCACACGCCGCCAGCTGTCGATGGCCGTCTCGATGGCCTCGCGGAAGTACGGCGCGAGGATCAGGCTCGGCAGGGCGGGGTCCTGTTCGTAGGCTTCTTTGATCCGGTTGAGGAAGCGGGCCCGGATGATGCAGCCGCCTCGCCAGATCGTCGCCAGATCGCCGGGGCGCAGATCCCAGCCGTATTCGGCGCTGCCCGCGGCGATCTGGTCGAAACCCTGCGCGTAGGCGACAACCTTGGAGGCGTACAGCGCCTGCCGGATGTCCTCGGTGAACTGCTCGACATCGGTGGGCTTGTCCGCGAGTGTGCCCGATGCGAGACCCACCGCGGCTTTGCGCTGGGCTCGGGAGCCCGACAGCGCCCTGGCGAAGACGGCCTCCGCGATGCCGGTGACCGGAACACCGAGATCGAGCGCGGACTTGACCGTCCAGCGGCCGGTGCCCTTCTGCTCGGCAGCGTCGACGATGACGTCGACCAGCGGCTTGCCGGTCTTCGCGTCGACCTGGGCGAGCACCTCGGCGGTGATCTCGACCAGGTAGCTCTCCAGGTCCCCGGAGTTCCACCGGGTGAACACCTCCGCGATCTGGCCCGCATCGAAACCGAGCGCGTCGCGGAACAGGTGGTAGGCCTCGCCGATCAGTTGCATGTCGGCGTACTCGATGCCGTTGTGCACCATCTTGACGAAGTGCCCGGAACCGTCGGGGCCGATGTGGGTGCAGCACGGGGTGCCGTCGACCTGCGCCGCGATCGACTCCAGCAGCGGGCCGAGCGACTCGTAGGACTCCTTCGGCCCGCCCGGCATGATCGCGGGACCGTTGAGCGCGCCCTCCTCGCCACCCGAGATTCCGGCGCCGACGAAGTTCAGCCCGCGTTCGCTCAGGGCGGCCTCGCGGCGGATCGTGTCGGTGTAGAGGGCGTTGCCGCCGTCGATGATGATGTCGCCCGGCTCCATCGCGGCGGCCAGTTCCTCGATCACGGCGTCGGTCGCGTCGCCCGCCTTGACCATGATCAGCACCCGCCGCGGCTTCTCCAGCGCCGCGACGAACTCCTCGACGGTCTCGGTGCGGACGAAATCGCCGTCGCCGCCGTGCTCGGCGAGCAGCGCGTCGGTCTTGGCAACGGAACGGTTGTGCAGTGCGACGGTGTAGCCGTGCTTGGCGAAATTGCGGGCGATATTGCTACCCATCACAGCCAGGCCGGTGACACCGATTTGTGCGCGCGCGGTGGGGGTCGGCATTGATCAGCTCTCTTCGTTGGGCGGTCGAGTGGGTGTGCGGAAACAGCTTCCGCGGCAGCGTGCCTCCGAGCGGCGCGCCCCTGGTAAGCCAAGCTACTTGGTGCCCGGACCGGACATCGCGCCGAGACGCGCGAGGAGCGCGGCGGCTTCGGTGAGTTTCGCGGCTTCCTCAGGAGTCATCTCGTCCAGGAGCCGCCGGATTCCGCTGGTCCACATGTCGTCGATCAGCCGATTGTTGTGCTCGGCCAACTCCGTTTCGTGCAGCCGGTACGAGCGACCGTCCTCGGGGTCGGCCCGCTTGTCGAGCAGTCCGCGGTCCACCAGATGGCGGACGGTGGTGCTCACATTGCTGCTCTGCAAACCCAGAAACCGGGCGACCTCGGAGACCGTGCTTCCCGGCCGCTCCGCCACGGTACGGAGCACTTCGATCTCCGAGTGGGGAAGCCTGGACAGTCCCGCCTCGCGCTCACCGAAGCGACGCAGCGCCCACACCAGCGACCGCGCCGTCTGGGCGAGGTGTGCGACGTCATCGACCGGGGGCTTGGACACGGCAGCAGTCTACCGTTTAGTCTATTTATAACTTTAGATATACTTTCATAGAAAGAGACGATGTGAGCCCGACCCCGCAGGACACCCTCGCTCCCGTAGCGCAGATCGACGCGCCGGTTGCCCCCGGCGAAGACCGGCCCACCCACTTTCCGGGGAAGTTGATCGCGACGCTGACGCTCCTGGCGGCGGTCGCACCACTGGCCATCGACATGTATCTGCCCGCATTCCCCCAGATGGCAGCGGAATTCGACACCAGCGCGTCAGCGATCCAGCTGACGCTCACCGCGTTCCTGATCGGTCTCGCCCTCGGGCAACTCGTCATCGGACCGCTGTCGGACCGCTACGGTCGGCGTCCACTACTACTCGCGGGCACCCTCGTCACCGCGCTGTTCAGCGCTGCATGCGCGCTCGCCCCCACCATCGAGGTGCTGGCCGGGGCTCGCTTCATCCAGGGATTCGCCGGTGCCGCGGGCATTGTGCTCGGGCGGGCCGTCATCTCCGATCGGGCTCAGGGCGCCGCCGCGGCGAAACTGTTCGGCCTGCTGATCGTCGTCAACGCCATCGCTCCGATCATCGCTCCCCTGCTCGGTGGCGTCATCGTCGCGGGCAGCGGTTGGCGCGCGGTGTTCTGGGCGCTGGCCGCGCTGTCGGTGCTGATGTTCGTGTGCGTGCTGACGATGGTTTCCGAGAGCCACCCGAAAGAGCGGCGCACCACCGGTGGGGTCGCCGCGACCCTGCGCGACGCCCGCACCCTCCTGCGCAACCGTCGATATGTCGGCTACACGCTGGCCTACGCGTTCGCTTTCGGCGTGATGTTCGCCTATATCTCCGCCTCACCGTTCGTCCTGCAGGATCTCCACGGATTGTCGACCACCTGGTATTCGCTCGCTTTCACCGCCAACGCGCTGGGTCTGGTCATCTTCAGCGTCGCCAACGGCGGGCTCGTCGCCCGCTTCGGTGATCGCGCGACGCTGCGGATCGGTCTCGTGGTGCTAGTCGTGTTCTCGGCATCGATGCTGGTCAACAGCCTCGTCGGACCCGCATTGTGGGCAACGCTTGCCCTGCTGTGGTGTGCGATCAGCAGCCTCGGCCTTGTCATCGCCAATGCCACGACATCGGCGCTCGGGCAGGCACGCCGAGCCGCGGGCACCGGTTCGGCCGTCCTCGGAGCGCTCCAGTTCCTGCTGGCCGCGGTGATCTCGCCGCTCGTCGGCATCGGCGGCGAACACACGGCCGTTCCGATGGCGATTGCCATGGTTGTCAGCGCGGTCGTCGCACTGGGCGCGCTCACGCTGACCAGCGAACGGTCCACCGCAGAGGTCGCCTAGCGTTTCGCCGGCGTGGATGGCTACGTTCGATGGTGAGCGACCACCCACGCCGCGACCTGCGCGCGGGTCGCGAAGTGCAATTTGCTCAGGATGTGCTCGACGTGCCCTGCGGCCGTGCGCTGCGAGATAACGAGTTTCTCCGCGATGGCCCGGTTGGTCAGACCCTCCGCGACGAGTTCGGCGATCTGCTTCTCGCGGCGGGTCAGTACGGCCATCGCGGCGGGAACCTCCGCCGCCGCTGACGGATCCTCCTCGAGTGCGTAGGCGAGCGCCGAGTCGATGTCGAGATCGCGGCCCCGGCGCAGCGCCACCTCGAAGGCGCGCTGCCCGAGCGCATTGATGGCGTACTGCTGCGCCTGGGTCTGGTGGCCGAACATCTCGAGAATACCGACCGCCTGGCTGCCCACGGATTCTCCGACCGCCATGGCGGCGCCGACGAGCACCGCGGCCCGCTGCGCCTGGCCCTGCTCGGCCGCGACAAAGGCCAAGGTCGCTAGACAGCTCGCGACGCTCAGCCCGTCCTCGATCATCCGGGACACCCGCAGACTCTCCTTGACCAGCACCGATCCGCGCTCGAGGTCGCCACGCTCGACCGTCGTATAGGCGAGCTGTGCGATCGCATAGGACCGGTAGACCGACTCGCCACGCGTGGTGGTGAGCGCCAGCGCCCGCTCCTGACAGGCCGTGGCGCGGTCCGCTTCCTGCAGCAGACCGCACGCGACGCCGAGGCCGAGCAAGCTCGACACCTGATGCAAGACATCACCGGCTGCCTCGAACCCCAGCACGGACCGCTCGAGCTGTGCCCGCGCACCGGTGAGGTCGCCGGAGAACAACGACAGCAAGCCGTGCGCACCATCGACATACGCGCACAACACCTCGTCGCCGCTGCCCTCGGCCAACGAACGTGCCTGTTCGATTCGCGCGGACCCGGACTCGAGGTCTGTCTGCATCGCGGCCAGCACCGTCTCCGCGCACAGCGCCGCGATGTGCGGCAACGTGGCCCCACCTGGTCTCTCCAACACGCGCCCGAGCCAGTACCGCGCCTCACTGACCCGCTGCCGCGCGACCCAGAACTCGTACTGCGCTACCGCGATCCGTTCGGCCGATTCCGCCTCATCGGGCCCGGCCAGGGAGTACTCCATCGCCTCACGCAGATTGGGCTGTTCCCGGTTCAGCCGATCGATCCATTCCAGCTGTTTCGGCCCGATCCATTCGCCGTAGGCCCGCAGCGCCAGGCGTTCGAACCAGTCCCGGTGGCGGCGCTGCAACGCCATCTCGCCGCCGCCGGCGCGCAACCGTTCCCGGCCGTACTCGCGCAGCGTTTCGAGCATCCGGTACCGGACGCCGCCCGCACCGCAGGTCTCACGGATCAAAACCGACTTGTCCACCAGCGAGCCGACCAGGTCGAGTACATCGCCGGGTTCGAGTCCGTCACCGCAGATCGCCTCCGCGGCATCCAATTCGAAACCGCCGGCGAACACCGTCACTCGCGCCCACAGCTCTCGCTCACGGTCGGTCAGCAGGTCGTAGCTCCAGTCGACGCACTGGCGCAGCGTCTGTTGACGGCTCGGCGCCGCGCGACCGCCACCGGTCAGCAGTCGATATCGGTCGGTGAGCCGTTGCAGGATCTGCTCCGGCGACATCGCCCGCAGCCGGGCCGCCGTCAACTCGATGGGCAGCGGCAGACCCTCGAGTCGCCGGCAGATGCTCGCGACGGTGATCTTGCTGTCCTCGGTCAGTTCGAAGCCGGGGACGGCAGAGCGCGCGCGGTCGACGAACAGCGCGACCGCGTCACAGCGCAACATCGCGCGCAGGCTCGGCGACCACTCCGCCGCTGGCACCGACAGCGGTGGCACCGGAACCACCACCTCCCCGCCGATGCCGATCGGCTCCCGGCTGGTCGCGAGGATGTGCAACCGCGGTGCGGCACGCAGCAGCGATTCGGCCAGCGAGGCGATCGCGTCCACCAGGTGCTCGCAATTGTCGAGAACCAGGAGCAGATGGCGCGTGGCGACGAAGTCGACGAGCAGCTCCTGCGGCGTCTGGGCCGTCCGCCCGGTCAGTTTCAGAGCGGACGCTGCGGCCCCTGCCACCAGATCCGGCTCACGAACCCTGCCGAACTCGACCAGCCAGACCCCGTCGTCGAACGCCCGGCGCACGTCCTCGGCCGCCCGGATCGACAACCGGGTCTTGCCCACTCCACCGATACCGGTCAAGGTCACCAGCCGCGACTCGGACAACAACTGTCTGACCTCGGCGATCTCACGTCCTCGGCCGACGAATTGAGTCAATTCCGCGGGGAGATTTCCCAGCGCGCCCTGACTGGTTGGCGGCATCGAGCATGCCTCACATTCGGTGGCGGAACGGTCTAGAACGCCAGGTTACGCCGTGTTCACCACGACAGAACCCGATCGACCCACGGCACCGCCACCTGCCGAGTGCTGGGTTCAGAAATAAACCGGTTTCCGAAAAACAGGTATATCGACCGTCCCCGCGAGGCCCTGGTCGGAGGACGCTGAAGCGAAGCCCATTTCCCGGAGGTCCGATGTACCCACCCGATCCAGCCGACAGCGGCAGAACCAGCGAAGACACCACGCGGCACGTGGAAGACATATTGATGATCCGCCGGTGCACCTGCTGCTACACGCTGTTCGCGGCGGTGACTGTCGGCTGCTCGTCCTGCGCATCCGGCAGCCTCGAGTGGCTGCCGTCGTCGGGCGCCGGTTCGATCGTGTCCTGGCGGGTACTGGATCGCGCCGCGACCGGAATGCGCGGCGCGCAGCCGCTGACGATCGCCATCGTCGAACTGGACGAGGGACCGTGGGTCTACACCTCCATCGAAGGCGAGCTCCCGCCCCGGAACTGCCCGGTGCGCGTCCAATTCCAGCCGTGTCCCAGAGACGACGGGTTCCCGGTATTCGCGGTGAGTGCCGGTCACCGAACGTCGGGCGACCAACACAGGTCCGCCAACCGTATCGACGCCTGACCAGGCTTGCTCCGGGCAACGTGTCGGCCACCTTCACCCCTTGGAACTATTTGCGGCGGCCACAAGCCGAGGTATCGTAGGTACGTACCTACATTAGGAGTCGCTGCAATGTCTTCGATGAGTGCTCGAGAGTTCAACCAGGATGTCAGCGCTGCGAAACGGGCTGCGACTGAGGGGCCGGTGGTGATCACGGATCGGGGTGAGGACGCTTTTGTGCTCTTGTCTATTGACGACTATCGACGACTGAAGGCCGACAGTCAGGATCTTGTTTCCCGGCTGAGCATGGATGACGAAATCGAGTTCGAACCGGCGCCACTGCAAGTGGAGCTGAGGGTCGCGGACCTGTGACTTTTCTCCTCGATACCAACGTCATCAGCGAGTTGCGCAAATCGTCACAGTCCGTGGACCCAGCGGTGCGCTCATGGGCGGCGCAACGGCGACCATCCGATCTGTTTCTGAGCGTTGTCACGATCATGGAGGTCGAAGTCGGCATCTGCCGGATTGAACGCCGCGACTCCGCCCAAGGCAGTCGGCTGCGCAGGTGGCTCGAAGACGATGTGCTCGACGTATTCGCGAACCGAATCCTGCCACTCGACCTGGCCGTAGGTCGACGCGCCGCACGGTTGCACGTGCCGGATCCTCGCCCCGAGCGCGATGCGATGATCGCGGCAACGGCGAACGAGCACGGTATGACGGTGGTGACTCGTAATGTCAAAGACTTCGAGCCGATGGACGTGCCTGTCATCAACCCCTGGGATCACACCTGACGGTCACCGGCGGTGGAGAAAATTGCGTGCGCGGGAAACCACATCCTTTGGTGAGAGGTCGCGTTTGAGGCCGACCAGATAGGAGACCGGCGATTCGTCACGCGCATCGCGAGACTTCTGCCGGGCGTCGGCGGTGGCGCCGATCAAGCATGCCGCCGCCGCACTCCCTGCTGAAACGACAGGAGGAAGGCCGATCTGATTCACCGCGGCAGCGACCAGAGCGGACGGAGTCAACGCCTTCATACCGAGCACTGAACGCACCGGTTGGAATCCGACGGTTCGCAGATCCGATTCGAGTTCCGCGACCCGCGGCTCGATCTCGCTGCGAACCAGCATGTGCAGGTGCTCTTGCAGGACGGTCGGTTCGTTGACCGTGGCAAGGTCGGCAAACGTGTCGGTGAGGGTGTCCAGGTACTTGCGGTAGGCAAGCTGCCTGGGCAGCAACCGCTCTCTGACCATCAGGATTTGCTCGAGCGGGATGCTGGCGAGGTCTTTCGGGATGACGGCCGTCACGGCGAGAAGTGTGAAAAGCCTGCCGACCTCGTCGGCGGTTGTTCCCGGGGATGAGTCACCGATACCGTCCAGGAGATACGCGGCCATCGTAGCGACCGACCAGTCGTTCAGTGCGGGAAGTAGGTGCCGCTCGTCGGTGATCGTGGCCATCCGATTCTGTTGTGCCAACCGCTCGGCCAACGAACACATGTACACCGCCGCAAGCTTGGGATGCATCCCCAACCAGCGGTGGTGCCTCACCGCCAATTCAGCATCGACCAACGCCTCGGTGAGCGTCCAGACCATCTTGTGTTCGTGAATCCACTCGAGACCATCAAGACCCTGGCCCGCGGAACGACTGTTGGCCAGGTAGCCATAGCGCGGCATCTCACCCAGGATGCCTGCGATGCCGTACTTCGACCGCAATTCATCGGCGCGCGCACCGACAATGTCAGCAAAGGCATCGGCCACTTCTTCCTCGACGTTCGCCACCGCGATGTCCAGGAGTGTGCCTGGATATGCCTCAAGCGTCGAATGGACTGCGCCAGGCAGGCAACCCCGCCACGGCCCTACCGATTCCGGGTCGTTGCCCCATCCGCCGTATCCGTGATCGCCGTCTCGAGGCACCATGCGCGCAATCCGCGGCCAGTGCAAGAGCGCCGACTTCAGCCAAGTCTCGTCTCGAATCCAAAGGTGCGGGTAGTACAAGGCAACGTCCGACACGACCGAATTCCCTTTCAACGCCACATGTTCCAAGCAGGGTGATCTGAACTGGACCGGCCCATCGTACGTGCCGAAGCAATGACATGACCGTCCGATGCGGTCGCTGGCCGGAACGGGCATTCGTAGCGCATGACGCAGGCCGTTTACGGGCATCACCGACGACCGTCTGTCCGCTGTCGGCGGCGCTCTCGAAAGTGGAGCTAAGGGGACTCGAACCCATGACCCCACACTGCCAGTGTCGCAAGGGATTTCCAGCGGGCGGGGCTCCGTCCATCTGGCCCAGGTCAGGGGCGGTACGCAGTTCGATGCGTACCGCCCCTTCCACTGTGTTTCTGCCTGTCTTGGCACACTGGGGCACAGCGGAACACCACGCTCACCTGCGCGGCAAGGTCATGCCGTGACGCCCAATCGACCGGCCAACGCACGCGATTCCCGTTCGGTGATCCGACCCCCATGCGTGACCAACTCGCCCGCCAGGGACCGCGCCAGCGGATGGCAGCGCATGGACTCTTCGCTCACGGCTGTGCCGGTGCGCAGCGCGCCCAGCGTCCCCAACCAATCGCGTTGTTGGGCGTAGGCACGCGCCAGTTCCAGCCACAGCCGTGCCCGCCGGTCGATCGACGGCACGGAATCGGGGTCGACCAGACTCGCCGCGTCCAATGCACCGCCCGACTTTCGCAGCTCCACCTGAACGGACACGGCCGATATCTCGGTGTTGGCCACGCCGAACAGCGTCCACGGGTGCGCGCTGCCGGTCGGCATCGCCTTCGCCATACCCATAGCCTGATCAATGCCGCGCAGTGCAACGCCTTCGCGGCCGATGCGGGCGGCGGTGATCGCGCCGTGAAGCTGGCAGGCACCCCAGAGCGCACGCGCGTCGGCGTCGTCATCGAGCTGAGGTTCGAGCAGGGCGACCGCATCGGCCGCCAGGCGATACGCATCATCTTCGCGGCCCGTGCTGCGCCAAACGTTGCCGAGTACCCACGATGCGGACGCCAGAGTGACCGGGTCGTCGGCAATCTCGGCTGCGGACATGCACCGGTCTGCGGCAAGCCAGAGCAGCGGGGCGTCAGCGACCCACGCAAGCACCTGTTCTGATAGTGCGTACGCGCCCGACAGGGCAGCGGCGGCGGCCCGGCGTTCCTGCCCGTCCAGGGTGCGCAGCGCCCGGCGGCCATCTCGGATGAGTTCGGGCAGCATCGCACCGGCGTCTGCCCGGGGCGTATCGGAGGTGTGCCACAGCCTCCACGCGCGTTCGACGCGGGCGGCCAGTTCGGCGGTATCGACCGGCGATGGGACCGGTGTCAGGTCCACGCCCTCGATGGCCTCACGGATCGCCGGAACAACGGGATGCCCTGCGCGCCGGGAGATGCCCACCAGCAACTCATGCTCCCCGGTGATCTCGGTCAGGTCCCGCACGCCCAGTGCCTGACCGATGCGCAGCAGCATCTCCAGGCCGGGTGGGTGCTGGAGTCGGCCTTTCTCGACATCACGTAACCAGTCCTCGGACCGGCCGACCAGACCGGCGACAACGGCACGTGTCCGGCCAGTACGCGTGCGGATTGCTTGGATGCGTTCGCCGATCGCCTTCGCGGCGAGTTCGTCAGGGGTCGACATAGCGGCCTGCCTTCTTCGCGGGTTGACCACTCGCAGAGACCCCTGATAGGTCGACGGGGGGTGCGGATCTCCGCGAGGAGGTTCCTCCCAGGATAAGGCCCGGTAGGCGTGCCACACCACAATCTGAGGTAGGGGGAATCCCCCTACCTCGCACGGTGGTTCGCGACCACCGGACCCCGGTACGTGACAGGCGCACAGTTCACACAGCCCCACCGCCGGGGTATGCCGGGCAACGCTGCTCGGCACATCGGGCGTAGCGAGCAGCGTCGACGATGGCGAAAGCTCTGCGGCGGTGGGCGCATCGACAATGACCCACAGGGGACCCGTGACACTGCCCCAGCGCACGCCGCACACGAAACCACCGCACCCGGTAGAAATCGCGCCACCCGAAGTGATCCGGCGGCTACTCGCCGCGCTCGATCGGTGGGAACCGAACCAGCGGACAGATATCACCTTTCGACTCGATCGATCCCCGCGCACTCTTTCCCATCGCAGGGAATCAACTGTGGCTACGGCACGCGGGCACAGCAAGGCGAAGCCACATCAAAATGCTGACCCACGGGTTGCATCCGGTTGAGCATCCCCACTCGTTTTCGACGAACTCCTGTTCGCCTTCGCGGTGGCCGACGCCCCCTCGACCGAGGAGCAGTATCGCGAGGCCGAGGTAGAGATGCCAGGCGAGATACCGTTGGGCAGCGACGAAGACTTTATCGACGACGAAGAAGAAGATTCCCCATGGGATGATTGGGAATCGTTGATGGGCAGCATCATTCTCGGCCGCTCACCTGTCTGCGACGCATTGTCAGCCATACTGCCGTTCGACAAGGTGGATCCCCACATCGGCCAACCGGATATCAGCGATGTGGACATACCCCACCCTTTCGAATGGTTTCACAACGCGATTGACGGCTGGGGAACCCGCCGCGACACCGAAGGCGAAGCCTGAGTTACGACGGTCGATTGCAGCTGTGTCAGCTTCACAGCGGATGCGCGGCTGCGTCGCGACAGCCTCCGGATCGCAGACCCACCGGCCGAGTAGCAACAGCTACAACTCGATAGCCGGTGGACCCGCGATCGGGGCCCAATCAAGGCCACTGCCGTCATTAGCGGGATATCATACCGCCCGGCAAGTGCTGACGCCGCTCACTGAATAGTCACCTGGATGCTGGCAACGCGTTCGAGCGCCTGGAGATCCTTCTCGATGACGTCGAACAGCAAATAGACGAGCACGAAGCCGACGATGCCGCCGACACCCAGTATGCGGACCGCCCAGACAACGGATTCGATTTCTGTCCCTGGCAGGAAGGTGATACCGGTGACGCCGACCAGCGGTATCGCGGCTGCCACGGTGAGGTAGAAGCCGGTGCGCCCAGCGAGCCTGCGGAGGTGGTCGACGTCGGCGGTGTCGGAACGCCCGCGTACCAGGAAAATTGGATACAGGCACCGCACCACGTACCAGGTGATCGCGAAGTACGGATACGCCACCGCGATTGCGCCGCACACGATGACCGACAGCAAGAAATGCGCGTATGTGCCGCGCGGAACGCCCCCGGCGATCAGATTCAGCAGCACCGGGAAAACCACACCGCCGAGAACCCAGAACCCGAAAGCAATCCACGCCACCCGGTTGCCGAGCCGTAGCGCGTCGATGCGTGCCCGAGTGAGAGTCTCATCGAGAAAGGTCCATCCGAAGCGCAGACCTACGAGTACTAGAATGAGGCGGCGCGAAATGTACAGAATCAGTATCGTGGCGACCGCAATGGCGAGCGGATACAGCACCCCCGCGACATAGTTGAAGGACTGCTGAGCCTCGGGGGTGAGTTTACTGACGATAAGAGTTCTGTTGTAGTAATAGTTGTACCCGGCCGCGACCACGTTCGGTACCCCGATCGCTATCGCGATAATCGGTATCGGCCACAGCGGCCCGGTCGGCCGGCGGCTGCGCTGCGGCGCATCCACCAGATCCCGTGCCCGAGAGTCGAGGCACAGCTCGAATTGCTGGGCCAGCTCCGCACCGTGGGCCCACCGATCCTTCCGCTGCGGCGACAGGCATGTCAGCAGCACTCGGCGCAGCGAGGCCGGGCAGTCCGCGGGCAGATCGTCCAGGAATTCCCGCGCGATCGGGCGACGCCGCACTTCGAGCAGCTGCTCGACGTATTCTTGTGAATCCTTCGCCTCGATCCGGGCAAACGGTCGTCGCCCGGTCAGCAACTCCCACAGCACGACGCCGAGGGCGTAGATGTCGCTGCGCGTGTCGAGATCGCCGACAGTGCCGGGCAGCGCGGGGTGGCTCGCTTCGAGGTGCTCAGGCGACATGTAGGCGAGGGACCCGCCGAAGTATGTCACCGGACTGCTGCCGGCGAGGTGATCGCTGAAGCTGATGTTGAAATCGGCCAACTTCGGCACCCCGTCAGCGGAGAGCAGGATGTTCGCCGGCTTGACGTCGCGGTGCAGCACACCCCGCCGCTCGGCGTAGTCCAGCGCCTCGGCGAGCCGACGTCCCAGCCAGGCCACCGTCTCCGGCCACGACAGAGCGGCGATCTCGTCACGCACGCCGACGCTCGAGGTACGCATCTCGCCTTTCTCCGCCAACGCCTCGTCGACGGCGTCCAGAAGTAGCCGTCCACCGCGTTGCTCCGGTGCGGTCTCGCGGACCCGTTTCAGCACCGATTCCAGCGTTCCACCAGGCAGGTACTGCATGTACATGAGTTTCAGCACGCGGTCGGGCAGCAACCGCTGGTCGTACACCCGAACGATGTATTCGTGTTCCAACTGGGCGAGGGTCTGGGGTTCAGTGCCATGGTCGGCGGAAACCTTCACCGCCACCAGTCGCTGCATCGAGCGTTGCCGAGCCAGAAACACCCTGGCGAACGTGCCGTGGCCGAGCTCGAGCACCAGGTCGAAGTCGTCGATCCGGTCCCCGGGCTCGAGCTCCTCACCGGCGATCGGCACGCTCGGCCGCTCCATGAGCGTGCTTTCGTACGGGTCACCCGGCCGGAGGATCACATCGAGCTCCTCGGCGTACTCGGGGTATTCCCGCACGTACTCGTCGACGTCGACCTGGACGCCGACGCGACGCAGAATGTGGAACTCCTCGTAGAGCAATTGCCGGGGCATCGGGCCGGATCGCAGCTCCGGAAACCGTACCCGGTAATCGGCGAGCCGCTTCGGACGGTCGTAGCGCAGCCAGCGGTACTTCAGGTCGACCTTGATCAGTCCGATCAGCGAGGCCCGGCGGACCGTGTCACCCTCCAGCGCAAACTTCGCCAGATCGGGTGGCGTTCCAGCCGATTCCCATGCCGCCGTGAATGCCTCGACCACGTCCACAAGCCGCGCCTCATCGCTCGCTGCCCGATCGGCCAACGGATCGAAGGCAGCGGTTTCATCGCCTGCCGGTCGAGCGCCCATCGCAGGTCACTCCGAGGTGAAACTCCGCCGCATGATCAATTTTATCGCGCTCCCCTCGAAACCAGCCCCAACTGCCTTGGCCATTTCACCCGGGGCCTGCACACCCGGTTGTATCTGACCGAGCGGGGGCTACACCACCGTGGGATTGGATCTGTCGCCGACCGCGATCGAGCTGGCCCGCACCGACCCGAAGTGCCCGTTCCGGGGCCATCGCCGGTCACCGCCGACGAGCTTCGCGAGGCAGTGGAGAAGTACTGGGTGGTCGAAGAGATCAGGCCGGCGCGAATCCATGGCAACATGCCAGTCGGCGACTTCGGGCCGACGGCCGACGGCCCGAGGTTCCGGTTCGAGGGCATCCGTGACGAGCCCAGTGGCCGCAAGTCGGTTCCCGCCTGGCTGCTGTGCGCCCACCTGGGCTGATCCCTCGACACGCCAGTTCGCGGGCACGACGAAACGAGAACGGCTCATGCTCTCCATGAGCATGCGCCGTCTACGAGTGGAGTGGAGCTAAGGGGACTCGAACCCCTGACCCCCACATAGAGCGTCATGAGCTCATAGGGCTGGCGAGGATCGAAGTTCAGCGTCCACACCAACGATCTCCTCCGATACGCGACAGATGTGCCCAGATCGACCCGGCGCCAGTTGCAGCGAATCAGGTTCAGCAACAAGGGATTATACTCCGCGCTGCAGACACTTCAGCCCGGACCGGGCAGTACGGCTTCCACCCGGGGGCGCGTCGAGGGCCCCACGCCGGGCATCTAATCCTGCGTACTTGATCGGTGTCACTGGAAGCCGACAGTCTCGTAGCGCCACTGCTGCCTTGACGAGGCCCTGCCTGGCGAGCGCCCACCGTCGCTCGACTGGCCGAGAGGTGGTATCCGGCTACGCCAACCCGATGCGTAGCCACTCATCCCAGCTACTCGAAGCACCGTACCGGCTGGATTGGCCGCTTTTCGTCTGTCACGGTTCGGGCGTCCACACCGGATGAGCGGTATCGCCTACGTAGGCGCAAATCAGCGCCTGGCCCGACGACGACTCCGCGACGGAGCTCCCGAGCCTACACACGGTGCCTGGCTGTTTAACGCCAGCGAACGACAAGGAGGGGGTCCACTTTGCCGTCGACCCGTCCGCGTATACGCATTTCAGTTGGCCACCATCTGACCCGATCACCCACCTGTCGAGACTTGGATCGCAGTCCCTCCCAGCCGCAGGCGTCGGCGGGCGCGGTGCCGGAATTGGCACCGGCGCGACAGTGGTCGTCGATTCGGTGGCAGCGGGCGAGGGAGTCCGGTTTGCGCTGCGGGTCGGCAGCGGATTCGGGAAAGTGATCGTCGCGTTCGCCGGGGACAGCTTGACATGGGACTGCGCGGCTGTTTCCGGCGTGGCATCCTCGGCCCACACGGTTGGTGTGAACCGCACTGCCGCCTGGTCGGGCTGCACTGAAACGACAACCCAGCCAGCAGTCTTGCGGCCCGGCGCGGCACTGGCCGCTGCTTGGTAGTCACGGCAACCAGCCGCCAAGCTGGCGTTTCCCGCACCGTGAGAAGCACCCAGCTTGTCGATGGTGGTGATCTCGGCGTAGCCCGGCTCGATCGATAAACTCAGCGCCCCAGGATTGTCGACCTCATACCGCACCGCGAGACCTTCTTGACCAGGCTCGCCGCCCCCTTCCAGACACGACGCTGGCAGCAGGACAATCTCGTAGATGATCAAGGTTGCGACAGCCCGCCCATCGTTGGCGCGCGAGAAGTGATACATCACTCCCAGACCCAGGGTCGAGGGCTTGCGCGTCTGCGTCGTGGTTGGTGTGAAGGCTGGGGCATCGCCCGCATCGCCGAACCGGAGCAGGCCAACGACGGCGGTGATCGCGGCGACGCCTAGCACGATTGCGGTAATGATCAGTCCACGTTGAGACCGGTTCCGCCCCTTGATATCCCCTGCATTCACGTGCGCGATCCTTGCTCCCCTTGGACTGAATCCGCAGCCTAACAGCCAGCTGCAAGATGTCAGCTGGGGTGTTCGGATCTGACAGAACGCCTCTTGGGAGGTGTAACGGGCGGGGCGGGTAGCGCGGTCGCGGGAGGTTTTGAGGTAGGTGATCTTCTGTTGGTCGTCGGCGGTGTCGTTGTTGAGGACAAAGACACACTCGGTCAGCGAGGCGCTGATCAAGCGAATTGGTGTCGGAGGCGTCCCGGTCGGGTCGGGCGACTTCGAAGAGGGAAACAGAAACCATGCCGACCGGCCCGACCAGCATCGTCAGATCGAATAGGAATCTGCGACGACCAGACGTTTTCCGGTTGCCCATGTTTTGCGTGTCCTGCCGGGGGCACGAACCTGCGACAACGGCAACCACAGCAGGTGCACGACCGCACCGGCCAAACAGAATCCAGGACCAAAACGGGGGGAACGCAGGGTCAGACACAAATAGCAGGTCAGGCCCGGTCTAAGACCGGGCCTGACCTGCTATTTCTGTGGAGCTAAGGGGACTCGAACCCCTGACCCCCACACTGCCAGTGTGGTGCGCTACCAGCTGCGCCATAGCCCCGTGTTCAGTTGTTCAGCTGCTCTCGCTGCTGCCTGAATGAAGTTACACCATGCGTCTGAGAGACAACAAATCGGCTGGTAGATGGCGAAAATGTGGGGTGGGGGCGGGGACTTCGGGGGCACGTGAGGCGGGACGGATCGGCTGGTCAGGGGTAGAATGTGCCCAACCTCACGCGGGGGCTCATGGGGCCAGGTTCACTACCCAGTTCTCGTCTTGCCAGTTGATCTTGGTGGTGCCGTCGTAGATCGAGGGGGTGGCGGCCTTGTTGCCGGTGCGGGCGTCGAGGTCGGCGAGGTTTTTCGCGGCGGCGGTCTTGGCGGCATCGGATTGGGTGCCGTTGTTGATGCAGGCGGCGACGGATTCGGGGGCGCCGGATTCGGTGGCGATGGTGGCGAGGGCGGGGTTGCTCAGGTCGGAGCCGCCTTCGGCGGGCTGCCGCTTCGTGAACAGCGTCTCGTGGAACTTGCTGTAGGTGGGGCCCGAACCCGTTTGGGCGACACAGAGATTCGCGGCGATCGCGCGGGTGGAGTAGTCCTTGCTCCTGGACTGGGGGTCGAGGAAGCTGACGAGGTGGTAGTTCACCGCGAGCTTGCCTTCGTCGATCTTCTGGGCGAGTTCCTGGCCGAAGCTGGTTTCCATCGTGCCGCAGGCGGGGCAGATGGGGTCCTCGAAGATCTCGATGGTCTCGAGGGCGTCGGGGCGGCCGAGGCGTATGACGCCCTCGGGGGTGGCGCTGACCTGCACGGCGGCCTCGCGGACGGGGCCGTAGCCCTCGTTGCGGACGGCGGGCGGCGGTTCGGCGCTCCACTTGTAGGCAGCGAACACCATCAACCCGATGAGGACGACCGCCACCGCGGCCAGCGCGTAGGTGGTGTTGCTGGAAACGGGGCGCGGATTGTGCGAAGAACCGGCTGTGCTCACCCGTCCACTCTGCCTCGAGTCGCCGCCGGCTCGCCGCCCGGGCAGGCCGAAATGGCGCTGACCTGCTACTGGGGCTTGTGGTAGTCGCTGGGTCGACCGGCGGGAACCATGCCGTCACGCACCACCGGCACCCCGTCGGGGCTACCGTCGCAGCTGCATTGCGGATCGATGCCGTCACCCGCGTGATCGGGGTGCTCGGGATCTTCGGGATGGATGATCTGCGAGGGCTCGGGAGTCACCAGCCACAGCGCGGCAGACACCGCGAGCACCGCGCCGGTGACCGCCATGCCCACACCGAAGGAGGTGCGCTCGGCCAGCCAGCCGATGACGATCGGGCCGAGCACGGTGCCGAAATCGGCCGCCATCTGGAACGCGGCAAGCACCGGGCCGCCGCGAGCACGCGAACCGATCACATCGGCCAGTGCGGCCTGCTGCACGGGGCTGAACATCCCCGAACCGAGGCCAGCGATAAACGACGCGATCAGGAACCACAGCAGGTTCGGCGCGAAGCCGAGCGCACCGGTCCCGAGCGCGCAGATGACCGAGCCTGCGATCAGGAACGGCTTGCGCCCGAACCGGTCGGAGAGCCGACCCGACAGGAACAACACCGCCGCATTACCGGCGGCGAACACCGTCAATGCCACGCCCGCCATGCCGATGTCCTGGTGCAGGGTCTCGACGACCAGCAGCGGCACGAACGCCATCCGCACACCGAATACCGCGATGCCACCCGCGAAACTCGACAGCAGCACCGCCCGGTAAGCGGGCTCGGCCCACCCTTGACGGAAGGTGAATTCGATCGGCTGCACACCGTTCTCGGGTGTGAGCACCGGCGATTCACGCAACCCGGCGAACACGATCACACACACCACCAGCAGCGCGGCCATATAGATGAGGAACGGCGCACGCAGCCCGAACCCGGCCAAACTACTTCCGACCAGCGGACCGAGCAGCGACCCGATCAGAAAACTCGTCGAGTAGACGCCGGAGATCCGGCCACGCGCCGCAGGCGGTGACACCCGGATGATCAGCGCCATCGATGACACCGTGAACATCGTCGACCCGATACCGCCGAGCGAACGCAGCACCAGCAGTTGCCAATACGTCTGCGCCAGTGCGCACGCACCGGTCGACAGGGCGACGATCGCGATGCCGGCCAGATACACCCGCCGCTCGCCCAGCTTCTGCACGAGCCGCCCGCTGGCGGGCGCGAACAGCAACCGCATCAACGCGAACGCGCTCACGATCGCCGAGGCGGCCGCGATGCCGACCCCGAATTCACGCGCGTACTGCGGCAGCACGGGTGCGACGAGACCGAACCCGAGCGCGATCACGAAAGCGGCCGCGATCAGGACCCAGATCTCGGCGGGTAGCCGGACTTTGGCCGGAGCGCTCACTCGATCAGCGCCTGGTTCACCATCTCCTCGGCCGCAGCCTGCACCTGGGTGAGATGTTCAGGACCGAGGAACGACTCGGCATAGATCTTGTATTTGTCCTCGGTGCCCGAGGGACGTGCGGCGAACCAGGCGTTCTCCGTGGTGACCTTCAGCCCGCCCAGCGGCGCTCCGTTGCCGCGCGCGGTGGTGAGGATGCCGGTGATCTCCTCGCCCGCGATCTCGGTGCCGGTGACGGCGTCGGGAGTCAGGCGCGCGAGTTTGGCCTTCTGTTCCCCGGTGGCGGGGGCGTCGATGCGCGCATAGGCGGGGCTGCCGTACTGGCGTTCGAGTTCGCCGTACCTGGCCGACGGGGTCTGGCCGGTGACGGCGGCGATCTCGGCGGCGAGCAGCGCGAGGAGGATGCCGTCCTTGTCGGTGGTCCACACGGTGCCGTCCATCCGCAGGAACGACGCGCCCGCGCTCTCCTCACCGCCGAAAGCCAAACTGCCACTGAACAATCCGGGCACGAACCACTTGAAACCGACCGGCACCTCGTGCACATCCCGCCCGAGCACGCCGACCACGCGGTCGACCATCGACGAGGTGACGACCGTCTTGCCGATCTTGGTGAGCGCGTCCCACCACATCCGATTCGCGACGAGGTATTCGATCGCGACGGCCAGGAAATGGTTGGGGTTCATCAGGCCACCGTCGGGGGTGACGATGCCGTGCCGGTCGGCGTCGGCGTCGTTGCCGGTGGAGATGTCGTAGTCGTCCTTGATCCCGACCAGGGCCGCCATGGCGTGGCGGGAGGACGGATCCATCCGGATCTGGCCGTCGCTGTCGAGGGTCATGAAACGCCAGGTGGGGTCGACGAACGGGTTCACCACCTCGAGCTCGAGATCGAAGCGCTGCCCGATCTCCTCCCAGTAGTCCACGCTCGCGCCGCCCATCGGGTCGGCGCCCATCCGGATGCCCGCGCCGCGAATCGCGTCCAGGTTCAACGCGTTCGGCAGATCGGAGACGTACTTGTCGAGGTAGTCGTAGCGCTGCACGTGGGAGTTCATCGCCTGATCGAGCGAGACGCGTTTGACCCCGGCCAGGCCGCCGCGCAGCAGTTCGTTGGCCCGGGCGGCGATGGCGTCGGTGGCCTTGGTGTCGGCGGGGCCGCCGTGTGGCGGGTTGTATTTGAAGCCGCCGTCGCGCGGTGGGTTGTGCGAAGGGGTGACCACGATGCCGTCGGCCTGGTGCTTGGTGCCGCCGCGATTGTGGTTCAAGACGGCATGACTCAGTGCGGGTGTGGGCGTGTAGCGGCCACGGGCGTCGATCACGGCCGTGACGTCGTTGCCCGCCAGGACCTCGAGTGCGGTGGTCCAGGCAGGTTCGGACAGGGCATGGGTATCGCGCGCGAGGTAGACCGGGCCGGTGATGTCACGGGTGGCGCGGTATTCGACGATCGCCTGCGTCATCGCCATGATGTGGGCCTCGTTGAACGCGCCGTCCTCGCTGGACCCACGGTGCCCCGAGGTACCGAACACCACCTGCTGGCTCGGCTCGTCCGGATCGGGGACGAGGCTGTAGTACGCGGTGACCAGGTGAGCGATGTCCACCAGGTCGGTCGGGCGGGCGGGCCGTCCGGCGCGATCGTGGGCCATGGTGGGTGTTCCCTTCCGTGTCGGCTGCGCGCGGCTGGTCATGAGAATCATGCGCACAACCACTGGGTCAGGGACGCGGCGGCGTAAACCGCGGCCAGGCTCGCCGCGACGCTGATCACGACATTGCCCACGGCATACACGTAGGCGCCCTCGGTTACCAGACGGATCGTCTCGTAACCGAACGTGCTGAACGTGGTCAGCGCACCACAGAAGCCGGTTGCCGCGAATGCCAGCAGCGAACTGCCCGCACTCGCGCCGATCAAACCCCCGAGCAACGCCGAACCGACAATGTTAACGGTTAGCGTCCCCCATGGCAGCCCAGTCGGAAACCGCGCCGACATCTGCCGGTCGATCAGGTACCGGGCAGGTGCGCCGAGCATGCCACCGGCCATCACCAGCGCCACCGTCATGCCACGCCTCCCCGTGTGGGAACCGACATCTCGACCATCGGCCCACCCCCTTCCGTCGTCGAATTCATGCGAACCCCCGCCGCGCGACCCACCGGGTCGCGATCATGGCGACTGCCACGGCACCGAGTGCCGCCAGTACCGACAGACCGAGATAGGCCACCGCGGTGCCCGTCGCACCGGTGCCGATGAGTCTACGAATCTCGAGGCTATAGGTGGAGAAAGTCGTGAAGCCGCCCAGCACACCGATTCCCAGGAACGGCCGCACGAGTTTCGGTGCCTCCCACAGTTCGGTGACCACGACCATCAGCACCCCGATCGCGAAGCAGCCGAGCACATTCACCGTCAATGTCGACCACGGGAATCGGCCGGGGAGCACCGGCCACCAGTGACCCATCCCGAACCTCGCGACGGCACCGAGGCCGCCCCCTACCGAGATCGCCGCGAGGACGGCGGGATCGAGCGCCGGAGGCCGCGATGTCATGCGCTGCCCTCCCGTTGGCCGATCCGTGTGGTGGTCGTTGCTCATGGTATCGAGACCCACCGACACGAGGGCGCGCGGTGCGGTTGCGGCAAACTTTCAGCAGACCCCACCGGCGAACGACGATGGCCCGAACCGATTGTCGGTTCGGGCCATCGCGTCGCAGTTGTGCTGGATCAGTGCGCCAGCACCGGCTCGCCTTCGGCCGGAGCGGGCACGGTGTTCGGCATGAGCACCGCGATCACGATCGCACCGAGCACGAAAGTGGCCGTCGCCCACCAGAAGCTGGTGGTGTAGCTCTCGATCGCGCCCTGCGCCATGGTGAGCGGGCCCGGCTGATGCGCCGACACGTAGTCGGTCATCGCCGAGGCCGCGATGGTGCTGAGCAGCGCGGTGCCGATGGAGCCACCGACCTGCTGGCTGGTGTTGACCATCGCCGAGGCGACACCGGCGTCCTCGTGCTGCACACCGGCCGTCGAGCCCTGGAACGCGACCGACATCGCACCACCGAGGCCGAGGCCGAGCAGTACCAGCGCGGGCAGGATATGGGTGACATAGCCCGAGTCGAGACCGATCTGGGTGAGCCACAGCATGCCCGCGGCGGCGATCAGGAAGCCACCGCTGATGACGATCTTGGGGCCGACCTTCGGCAGCAGCAGCGACGGCGCGGTGGTCGAGGAGACCACCATGCCCGCCACCATCGGCAGGAACGCCAGACCGGTCACGATCGGCGTGTACGCCAGTGTCAGCTGCATGTAGAAGGTGAGGAACAGGAAGATCGCGAACATGCCGATGCCCATGACGAACACGGTCAGGTACGACGCGCCACGGGTGCGGTCGGCGACGATGCGCAACGGCAGCAACGGATGCGCGACCTTCGTCTCTATCCACACGAAGGCCGCGAGCAGCACGGCGCCACCGATCAGGAACGCCAGCGTGGTCGGGTCGCTCCAGCCGTTGGACTCGGCGTGGGAGAAGCCGTAGACGATGCCGAACAGCGCGGCGGTGACGGTGACGGTGCCGTACCAGTCGAGCTTGGGGCGCGAGGTCGAAGTGTGCTTGGCCAGCAGCAGCACGGCGCCGACGAGCGCGACGGCGGCGAAGATCAGGTTGACATACATCGCCCAGCGCCACGACGCCCATTCGGTGAGCACGCCACCGAGCAGCAGACCGATCGCGCCACCGGCACCGGCCACGGCACCGAAGATGCCGAACGCCTTGGACCGTTCACCGGGTTCGGTGAAGGTGACCGTGAGCAGCGACAGCGCGGCGGGGGCGAGCAGCGCACCGAACACACCCTGGCCGACCCGGGCCGCGACGAGCATCTCGAAACTGGTGGCCGCACCGCCGATGGCCGAGGCCACCGCGAAGCCGATCAGCCCGACGATGAAGGTGTTGCGGCGACCGAACAGGTCGCTGAGCCTGCCGCCGAGCAGCAGGAGGCTGCCGAAGGCGAGGGCGTAGCCGGTGATGACCCACTGCCGGTCACCGTCGCCGAAGCCGAGGTCTGCCTGCGCCGCAGGCAGTGCGATATTGACGATCGTCGCATCGAGCACGACCATCAGCTGGGCGATGCCGAGTACGGCAAGCACCCACCAGCGCAGGGCGTGCGAGCCGCGGCGACCGGTATCCGCGGGGCTCTCGAGCCCGGTGTCGAGTGTGGTGGTCATAACTCCCCTAGTAGGTCTGCGGGTGGTTTCTGGTGGCATAATCGGAGATACCGCCTCCGCTTCATTCGAAGCTACCAGAGTAACGGAGAAACGACCTCCACTTAATCCCTGGATTGATAGGATGTACTTGTGAATCACGCCACGACGACTGCCACACCACCCCGCAGACTGCGCGCCGACGCCGCGCGCAATCAGCAACGCATCGTCGCGGCCGCCCGTGAGCTATTCGCCGATCACGGCCTCGAGATCACCCTCGACGACGTTGCCGAGCGCGCCGGAGTCGGCGTCGGCACGGTGTACCGGCGCTTCGCGAACAAGAAGGAACTCATCGCCGAGGTCTTCGACCAGCACGTGAAGGACTTCGCCGACGCGGCCGACGCGGCCATGAGCAACCCGGACGCCTGGCTCGCGCTCGTCGAGTTCTTCGAGAGTGCGTGCAAACACCTGGCGACCAACCGCGGTTTCGGCGAGGTGATGCTCGAACTCGAGGAAGATCCGGCCCGTTTCGCCGAGTTGCGCGACCGGATCCAACCGGCGGTCGCGGGCATCATCGATCGTGCGCGCGTGGCGGGCGCGGTGGACGCCGACGTCGCCACCTCCGACTTCTTCGCGCTGATCCACATGGTCAATTCCATCGCCGAGTTCGCCGGTCCAGTGAATTCCGAAGTGTGGCAACGGTATATGGCCATCGCGCTCAACGGCGTCCGCACCGACGCGGTGCCGCGCAGGCCACTGCTGGTCGCGCCGATGACCAACGAGGAGGTCGAGCAGGCCAAGGCCGCCGGCTGCCTCGGCCGCCGCCGCTGAGCCGAAACCTGTCCATCGAGTAGCGCGCGTCACAGCGCATCCTCTACTGTTGGACACATGACCAAGAGCACCTGGGTGAACTGGGCAGGCGAGCAGCGCTGCGCACCCGCCGTCGTCGCCGCGCCGCGTGACGTCGGGGAACTGGCCGCGATCGTGACGGAGGCGGCCGCCGCGGGGCGGACGGTACGCGTCGCCGGGTCGGGGCACTCGTTCACCGACGCCGTGCTCACCGACGGCACGCTGGTCGATCTCAGTGGTCTGGACAAGGTCCTCGATGTCTACGCCGACACCGGACTGGTCCGGGTGGAAGCCGGGATCTCGCTGCACGCGGCGAGCCCGCTACTGCACGGACACGGGCTGGCCTTCCCCAATCTCGGCGACATCGACACCCAGAGCCTCGCGGGCGCCACCGCCACCGCCACCCACGGCACCGGCGCCCGGCTGCGCAACATCTCCGCGGCACTGCACTCGGTGGAGGTACTGCGCGCCGACGGCACCCGGGTGGAGCTCAACGAGCAGACCGACCCCGACGGCTGGCGGGCGGCGCGGGTCAGTGTCGGCGCGCTCGGCATCGTCACCGCGGCCACCTTGCAGCTCGAGCCGTCGTTCGTGCTGGAGTGCGTCGAGCGGCCGGTGCCACTGAACGAGGTGCTCGCCGATATCGACGAATTCGCCGACGGCAGCGATCATTTCGAGTTCTTCGCGTTCCCGCACAGCGAGACGGCGATGACCAAGTCCATCGATCGCACGGAGTCGCCCGAAGAACCGCGCGGCAAGGTGCGCGAGTGGATCAACGACATCCTGATCGCCAACCATGTCTACGACGGCATGTGCAGGCTGGGTCGGCGAATTCCTGCCGCCATCCCCATGATTCACCGCGCGGCCACCCTGGCGGGCAGCAACAACCGGCAGGTCGACCGTTCCTACCGGGTGTTCTCCACCCCGCGGCTGGTGAAGTTCAACGAGATGGAATACGCGATCCCGCGCGCCCACGCGGCCGAGGCGATTCGCGAAATCCTGGCATTGGGAAGGCGATTCGGCACACCGATGCCGATCGAGGTGCGCTGGGTCGCGCCCGACGACGCCTTCCTGTCCCCCGCGGGTGGACGCGAGACCTGCTACATCGCGGTGCACCAGTACCAGGGCATGGTGTGGGAGCCGTATTTCCGCGCGTGTGAGGCGGTGTTCGACGCCTACGACGGCAGGCCGCACTGGGGCAAACACCACTTCCAGACCGCCGAGACGCTGCGTTCGCGCTACCCCGAATGGGACCGCTTCACCGCCGTACGACGGCGCTTCGACCCCACCGGCGTGTTCGCCAACGACTACGTGCACCGGGTGCTCGGCTCACTAGACTGACGCCGCGGCGGTGCGGACATCGCTCGGACAACAGTGTCGCCGGATCCCCCGCACCGCCCCCGCCGCAGCGCCCTGATGGAATGATGACGGGTGATATCCGAAGCGCCACAAGCACTTCGCCCCTGCGCCGAAAGGGCGACCATGGCCCACACTCCCAGCGTGTTGTTCGTCTGCGTCAGCAATGCGGGCCGATCACAGATGGCGGCGGGTTTCCTGCGCGCCATGGCCGGTGACCGGATCGAGGTGCGCACCGCGGGCAGCGAACCGGCGGCCGAGCTGAATCCCGCCGCGGTGGCGGCCATGGCCGAGATCGGGATCGATATCTCCGGCGCACGGCCGACCCCGCTCACCGATGATGCTGTCGGGCTCTCGGATGTGGTGGTCACGATGGGGTGCGGCGAGGTGTGTCCGTACTTTCCCGGAATCAGCTATCGCGACTGGGTGCTGTCGGATCCGGCCGGGCAGCCGATCGAGGTGGTTCGCGGCATTCGCGACCACCTGCAGATTCTGATCGGGAACCTGATCGCGGAACTGGTGCCGGTGCCCGCGCGCTGACGTCCGATTCGTTCAAGACCGCACCCGCTCGGGTGCCTAGGCTGAGAATATGACTCCACAGCTCGATGTCGTGTCCGTTGTTGTTTCCGATATGGCCGCTTCGGTGGCCTTCTACCGCAGGCTGGGACTGGTTTTCCCCGACGGTGCCGAATCCGAGGGGCATGCCGAGGCCGTGATCGGCGGTGGCCTGCGGCTGGCGCTGGACACCGAGGCGACGATCGCCTCCTTCATGCCCGGCTGGCAGCCGCCGACCGGTCCCGGCCGCAGCAGTCTGGCGTTTCGATGCGCCGATCCGGCCGAGGTCGACAAGCTCTACGCCGAGCTCGTCGACGCCGGCCATCACGGCGAACTCCCACCGTGGGATGCCTTCTGGGGCCAGCGTTACGCCTCGCTCGCCGACCCCGACGGGCACGGAATCGACCTCTACGCGCCGTTGCCCGCCGAGTAGGCCGACCAGTCGTGAGGGTCGCGCTGGCGCTGCTGATAGCGGCCGAGCATCTCGCGGACCTCGTCGCTCACCGGGGGTTCTCCGGTGAGCCTGGTCCACAGGTGCGCGTCGTGCTCGGTGAGCGTCACCGGTCCGGTCGCGGCCACCTCCACGACGAAGGTGAACTGCCTGGTGCGGGCGCCTTCGCCGGTCAGGTAGTCGAAATCGCCGAGGTAGTCGCTGACTCCGGTGACCTCGAGCCCGGTTTCCTGCGCGACTTCGCGGCCAAGCGCTTCGTCGAGTGCCTCACCCGGCTCGACGACGCCGCTGGGCAACTCCCACCGGCCACCGAGGAAATCCTGTCGTCGGCGGCGCAGGATGAGCACACGATGATGGCGGACGACGACCGCGCCGACGACAAGCCGGCGGATTTCGTCTCGTTCTGCCTCGATACGGAGGGTGGAGTACACGGATTCGTCGATCATCGGGTCACATCCTCTCGTCGGTGTTTCGGACTGGCCTAAGCACTTGCGACGGGGCGTGCACTACTGAGCCTAAACCTTCCGTCACGCTGTGCCGAATGAGACTTTCCGGGCAGCGAGACGCCCGATCAGCGGTGTTGCAGGGCGCCTACCGAGCATCCCGCCAGGTCACGGAACTCCCGCGACAGGTGTGCCTGGTCGGCGAAGCCGTTCGTCGCGGCGATTCGCGCGGCCGGAATTCCGGTGCGAACCGCTGCCAGCGCACGTTGAAAGCGCAGAATACGAGCCAACATCTTGGGTCCGTAGCCGAAGGCGAACAGGGAGCGCCGGTGCAGCATCCGGGCCGACATACCCGTCCGATCGGCGGTCTCGGCGACTGTCGCGCCGGCCGACAGCGAATCGACAACGGCGGTGAGAGCCGGGTCCGCGGGGCCGTTTTCGGTGGCGAATCGCAATGCGATCGTCTCGAGCGCCGCAACGCGGTCGGGCGCGTTGTCGATGCGGTCGACGAGTTCGCGGGTGGTGCGCGACGGCGCCAGCTCGGCCAGGTCGACCCGCTGGTTGAGCAGTTCCACCGCCGGAATCCCGAGCAACGTGGGCGCGGTGCCCGGCGCGAATCTGATGCCGACGAATTCGCTCGCTCGTGCGGTCGGCGCCAGGAACGCGCGACTGTCCGGGCCCGCGACCATCAGCGTGCCCTCGGTCCAGATCAGATCCATGCAACCGTCGGGGAACACCGTGACCGGACCGGTGTGGGCGGGCATGGTTCGCGACCAGACGACCGCACGGTCCAGCCGCGACTCGCGTTCCCGGTATTCGGCCACACTTCGACGGTAGCCCTACCTACCGACAACAACCCCGTATGTCTCTACTTGGAGGGGCCCGAAGGGCCCCGACTCGAGCGCGCCAGCGCTCCAACCAACACCGTAAGATCTGACGGCACGACGTTCGCTCGGCAGAGGGGTGCCACATGCAACCGACAGCAGCAGTGCGTGGTGGACGGCCGCGGGTGGCGGGATTTCCCGGCGCCGATATAGATATCGAGCCGGACGTGTGGTCGGGGGCGCGGGTCGATGACGACCGGATCCGGGCGTTGGCCGTCGGCGCGTATTACGGGCGCAGTTGGGGTGCACAGTGCGATGACGTCGCGTTCCTGCCGGAGGAGCCCGACAGCGCGTCGACCCGGCGCGAGACCGCGATCGAAGGACTGCACGAGTCGTGGGGCGTCGACAATGCCGAGGACGCGCACGACACCGTGCGGCGGTTGCTGGCCGGGATGCACGCGCCGCTGTTCGAACTCGTCCATCCACTCGCCGTCATGGCCGCGTCCGATACCGGCCGCGTCGACCGGTCGGGGCTGGCCGACGAACATCGCGAATTCCTGCACACGCTCTCGGGTTTCCGCGGTTATCGCGGGCCTGCCGGGATCGATCGCGACTACGACGCGTGGCTGCAAGCCATCAAGCTCGGCATCACCGACAGTCTGCCGACGCCACTGCAGATCGACGCCACCGCGTGGGATCTGGCCCGGCTGGTGTTCATCGCCCGCGCGGCGTGCACGGCGGGTTATCTGACCGACGACGAGGCATGGGAGCACATGCTGACCGGGCTGGATCGGGCGCGTCAGCACTATCGCAACTGGCGGCAGTTCGGCGACGGCTTCCTCACGGGCGCGATCTTCTGGGCGGCCACCCAGGATCTGTCGGCCGCGAAAAGCCAAGTGGCCGAACGTAGGCGGATGATCGCTGGGCTGCACCTCCGGCCGTCGAGTCCGTGGCGGCGGGTGGCCCTACATCGGGGTGCGCCGGTGTTCAGCCCGGCATCGTCAGCATGATGCCGACGGCTTGACGGCGGAACGGGTCGTCGTCGACCATTCCCAGTTTGCGGCGTTCCACCAGCAGTTGCCATTCGCCGAAGAGGTCGGCCGAGCAGGGCATGGACTGGGCGATGGATCCGTCGACGTGCTCGATTTCGCAGGCCAGGCGGACGGCCTCGGTGATGCGGGTGAAGTCGGCCGGTTCCCAGTCGACGAAGTCCAGGTCGGTGCCTGCGCCCGAAATACGCAGGGTCGCAACCTTTCCGGGTTCCGTCAGCACTTCGGCACCGGTGAGAACCGAGACCGGGAATTCGTACACCGCCCACGCGGAGACGAACAGCAGGCGCAGAGTCGTGATCGCGACCAGACCCGGCGCACCCTCGTGGCCGGCTTGGGCCAGTTCGAGAACGTACTCGTCGGGGCGGGCACAGCTGTGCAGGATGTCGATCTCGCGTAGGGAGTTGCCCGCGTGGCGCATTCGGCGCGCTGCCGCCGTGACATCGGGACGGTGCCGGCCGTTCGGAGCCTGAACTGCTTGCGGTGGAACGAGATTCGGGCGGGGCGGAAACACCCTGCGTAGGCTGACGAGGTCGCGTTCGACAGCTCTGATCAGCGCCTGCGCCTGCTCGCGTAGATCGGTTTCCAGGAACACCGGCACCGGATGACGATCCGTCGGCGCACCGTTGACCACGAACTGTGCCGACCGGAAGAACAGCAGCAGCGCCATCTGCCCGTCCTCGGTGGTCGCGAGCGCGATCCTGCCCAGCTCGGCCACGCCGACGTCGAGCGCGATCTCGTTGTCGGCGCGCAGCGGCGTCGTCACCAGCCGCCCGTCCGCATACCGGACCGCGACCCGCGCACCCCATACTTCGATCACCGCCACGTCCCTCCTGGCATGCCCCGCATCGGTGGATCCTACCGATGCGTCAATCGTGGGCCGGGCGATGGTGTGCGAACGTGCGCTGAGGTGGCAGGCTGTAGGTATGCCCGATGAACAGGAAGTCTCCGCCGAACAGTCCGGTGCCGCGAACGAAACTCCGGAAGAGGCGACCAAGCGGAAGTTCCGCGAGGCGCTCGAGCGGAAGAACGGCCACTCCTCCGCGGGTGGGGCCGCCCAGAATTCCGCCAAAGTGCGTGGTACGCATGCTCAGGCGGGTGGGAAGCGGACGTTCCGCCGTCGCGCAGGCGGATAGTTTTCGCGCCTTGCCGCTCCGTGAGCAGCCCTGCCGCCACAGGTAATCACCTTGTGGCGCAGGGCTTTTCGCGAATTACTGCAAGCGGGAGGTATCAGCGTCCGCTTCGGCTCGGACGGCGTTCTCGAAGGTTACGCCGCTGTCCGCTTCGCTGAAGACCAGCCAGCAGCCCCGGATGGCGCCGAGCAGGTCTTCGAGCAGGTCGATCGCGGGGCGGGTGGGGTCGAGGCGGCAGATGCGGTAGCCGTCGGTCCAGGCGTCGGGATCGTCGTCCTCGTCGCGTTCCTCGATTTCCTGCGCGGCGTCGATGATTCCGTCCAGGTCGCGGACCTTGCCTTCGGAGACGGCGATGGCATCGGCGATCAGGTCGACCACCACCTGTGTCGGCGTCTCCCCCTCACTGAGCCGTTCCAAGACCACAGTCGGGGTTTCGACCTGGAGTGCTTCGATGTCGTCCGCCTCGGCGACCACGTCCACCGGCTCGAGGCCCGTGACCTCGCCCGCCACCGTTGCCGCGGCGCGCAGCCAGTGTGCGGCGGCGACCGATGCGGCGGCGGGGTCCAGCTCGGTGAACAGGTCGATCGTGCCCAAGGGATTGGCGCGCAGCAGCGTGTCGGCCGCGTGCACCTGGACCGGGGAGATCTCCGGTCGAGTCAGTTCGACGGCTTGTCGCGCCCGACCGCCCAGATCGCCCAGCTCCGCGGCCGTGATCGCCGCCTGCTCGGTCAGCACCTCGTTCACCAAGCGGTCGATCAGGGCCGCATCGCCGATCGCATGGAGCACGCGGCCGAGGTGATGCGCCGATTCCTCGATGGGGCTGTAGAAGACGAGCATGCACCCGTCCTCATCGGGCAGGTTGGGCGTGCGCAGCGCGTCTTCCACCTTCGCGAACCGACCACGCTCCTCGGCCCGCCGCCACGCCTCCCCGTTCTCGACATCGGGATCCCCGGCAGCGGTCGCCGGATGCGTATAGGTCCGCCACTGAAACCGCGCCAAACTGGCCAGCGCCGCCGCCAGCTCCACCCCGTGCTCCGCCCCCGGCACCTCGGCGATCGTCTCGGCGACATCACCCCGACCGGTCCCCCAGGTAGCGACCAGCGTCCCCGCCCCCGAGTCGTATGCATACCGCGTCATTCGCTCAGTTCTACGTGGCCCACCACCACGCCCCTACATCAGGGGTCTCGGTGAACAAATCGGCAGCCATCTAGTGACGGGTACGAACCGATACTCCCGTCACACGTGGTGCGCGACCGTTCATACCGCTCGCTAACCATCCGACCTGACTCAGGCCAGAAGGCTCGCGCGTAAGAACCGATACGGTGTCCACCCTATTCTCGCCAGTGGCCTCGATGTCGTCGGCGCTCGTGCGAGGCCACCAGCCACCGCGGCAACAAACTTGCGGGTGAGTCGGAGTGTTCGCACGCAACCACATGCCGATCAGTGCCTACACGCATGAAAAACTAAATGCGATACCAGCAGAATTGAGTTTCGTGAGATTTCATTTCCCACTCTTGCCATTGTTGACATAGAGGTAGAGCGGCGCTTTGCCGGAAACGACACCAAGACCATGCGTAGATACGGCCGTACGAATCACTCCAGCAATCTTGCGGAAGCTTGGCATTCGGAGGTCAAGTGACGCACCTGTTCGTTTTGACTTTGACTGAAAGCCAATTAGCTCTTCCTTGCTCAACCCAAGAGGCGGTGGGCAAGCCAGTGAAGCGGCAAACAAAAGCCGCTCCCGCTTTCGCATCGCGAGCCATATTTGCGAGGCCATCCAAGTGTCGAGGGCAAACAAACCTGCATCATCGTCAATTAGAGGGAAAAATGACATCACACCTTCGAATGACATCGGTGGAATGGATCCATGTTGAAAGCGCCGTATGTCGTTCTCACTGAGAGGGCCGTAGAGGTATCTGCGTATCTGCCAAATAAGGGTCACGTAGTCGCGGTCTACGTCGGTCAGCTGCGTGGCCGCCTGCCCCTTCCGCAAAGGCTCAAGCAGAAGGTTAACGAAGATGAGGTGTTCGATCTTCGACTTAATTCTCTCAATGGTGGAGGCTTTCATCCGAGTAGATCGGAGACCTATCGTGTGACCCAAATAGTCAATTGACTTCGTAGTTCTAATTTCCGCGTCTTGGGCCCTTTCTTTAACGAGGAGGCTAACACCCGGGCTCTTTTCCACATTGATTTCTGAGCCGATCTTGTCTGACACATGATGCAGGGCTGCAGCGGCATCACAGATTCGCCCGTAGTCGGCGCTCCACATGAGGGTGTCGTCCGCGTACCTAACAAAGCCAACACCGATACGTTCGAGTTCTCTGTCGAGATCCGCAGCCGCCACATTCGCGAGAAATAGGCTGACGGATGTCCCTTGTGGAATGCCGCGAACTCTCGGCAACCCTTCCAATTCAGACGGTAGGCAAGGTTCTGGAGATTCAAGAAATCTCTGAATTAGGAACTGCTCCAAAGGAGTCCTCACAATACCGACTCGATCAAGCGTGTCAAGAAGATAGGCATGATCAACTGTGTCGAAAAACTTACTGAAGTCGTATTCAGCAACAAATACGCGATGTTCACGAGCAAATTCTGACTTTATATAGCCTATGGCATCATGAGGCGTCAGATCTGGTCTATACGCATACGCGCGGGCACTAATTCGAGGAAGGTTCTTCCGAGTTAGAGAACGAAGCAGCCTATTCGAAACTACCTCGTCGGCGATCTGGAATGTGCTGACTACACGACTGCCGCCGGAAGATTTGGGCACTTCGAAGCCAGCGGGCGGTCGAGGAGAGTAGGAACGATTCCGCATACTCGCCGTGATCGCGTGTGCGATCGCGCCCCGACGTGCTCTAACGAGATACGGGTTAAACCCTGGATCGACTGCCCAGGCTTGGGGACGCTTTACAGCCAACGGCACCTGACTAAGAGTGCTTCTCCGCGTTCGGCGTGCGTTCTCATCCAGAACTGATTTGACGTAGGTCTCGTGCTCACGAATTAAGCGCTTGGCAGAATCGAAGATCCCCTCGTCCAGGCCCCACCACATCCGCGCCTCCTCACCAAGTAACGCGGGGGGGGGGTGTAACCCCCACACCAACCCCCCCACCAACGGCGGCGACCCAAAGCACATGGGGGTCTTGGTGGGGGTGCCCCGCGCGCGGCGGGGCCCC
>NZ_JBHXNJ010000005.1:71904-77577 GCF_042719655.1 Nocardia sp. NPDC058518 | reverse complement strand
CCCCCCGCCCCACACCCCCCCCCCCACCCCCCACACCCCCACCCCCACCCCCCCCCAAACACCCACCACCGGGGGGGCTATACCCCCCACCCCACCCCCCCCCCCGCATCCGGCTTCGAATCCATGCAAAGTGTGCTTCATGCAGGAGGACCGCTCGCGCGAGTCTTCCCCAGGTAGGCAGTCGGTGATCAGCCAAGTCTGCCCAGCAAAAGGATCGAGGCCTAGCTCCTCTTGGAGCCCGGACGAATCCTAGCCCACTGTGCAGACAAGCCAGTAACGAACAGATCTACATGTACACAGACTGACAGCGCGAGCGCAGCCCTCACCATGACCATGCATCTCGGTGCGACAACCGGTGCCTAGTTTGCTCGCTCTCAGCGGGCAACCCGCGGACCCTGGACCTGGCCCACTTCTACATGGGTGATTGGCTTCACGGCCGTGTTTCCATGGCCCGCCGAATCAACAGCCGGGCGCAGTCGCCGGTGGCGGCTCGACGCGCAAGCGCGTCGAATGCGCGGAGGTAGATCAGGATCTCGCGCGGCTGGGTCACCCGCAGTTCCGCCGTGATCGCTTCCACCGTGGCGAGCTTCCGATCGAACAGGACGAAGTTCGTCGCCTGTATCGGCATCTCGGCTTTCGCTGGGATGATGCCCAGCAGCACCCTGGACAGGCCCGCCACGGCAAGCAACCGGTCCAGTTGGCCGACCATTACCGCGTCGTCGCCGACCGTCGTATGTAGGGCCTGCTCGGCGATGAGGATGTGGAACTTCCTTCTACCTGAGTACAAGAGCTGTTGGCGTTCGATCCGTGCAGCGACACCCTGATCTACGTCGTCGGGAGTTCGGTAGAACTCGACATAACGGCGAAGAACGGCGGTCGCGTAGTCGGCTGTTTGCAAGATGCCGGGGATGATCTGCGGTTGATAGATCCGGATCATCTCGGCCGACTCAGCTAGTTGTATGTTCGCCTTCTGCTGCCGGCGAGTGCCGGTGCCGAGGACCTTGCGCCACTCGGTGTAGGCGGTTTCGATTCCGTGCAACGTCGCCAGCAGATCGGCGAGCTGGTCAGCCGTGTGGGTATGCGCGCAGTAGGCGCGCAAGTCTTCGGAAGACGGTGTCTGTCGGCCATTTTCGATCTTCGAGACCTTCGACTCACCCCAACCCGCTAAGTCAGCCAGGGCGCGGCCGGAGATCCCCGCGGTGCGGCGAAGCTCCCGGAGCCTGGCCCCGAGAGCTGCCCGCGCGTCTGCCGGATTGGTCACCCGGCGAACTCTCCGAACGGAATAGCTACTTTCCACAGCCGGTCACGGATCCCCACGAAATGATCGACCACGACGGGATCGGTAGTAGACGCCAAGCCTGCCGGGGCTCCGCACTCGTCGGTCAGGTTGTAGACGACCTGTTCGTCATCGAACAGCCACGCATCATCCGGCGGGATCTCTCCCGCCTCGTGGCGTGGCACGTACCGGATGTCTTCGCCTGCTTCGACGTTATGGCCGGTGACCGACAGCAACCATCGCTGATAGACCGACAGTGGTGTGGTGACCACCCGAACACGGCTCACGCTCACACCGCGTTCGGTGGTTTTCCGCATGAGTGCCTGCCACGGTGTCGCGGTGTACGGCGCAGGCTCACCAGCAAGGAATGCCCGCAGACGCTCATCCTCGTCGGCGACGAAATAGGCGTCTCGGCACTCGAAATGGAACGCTGACCGTTGGGTCTCCCGGAACAGTCCGGGCCAGAGGTCAGGCTCGTCGTTGGGCCGATAGCGCACCGTAGAAGGTCCTTTCGAGCTTGGCGACCTCGATCGCCGACTCGTCGGCGGCGAGGGTCATCTGTGCGAGCGTGTCCGGGTCGGTGATCGGGCGCCCGGTGAGGACAAACGTCCCTCGGCCGGTGTCTGTCATCGGTGCCCCGACATAGGTGTCTGGTTGGGCGAAACCTAGGAGCAAGTGCGGGATTTCGACGGTTTCCGGTGAGTCCGTCTGCCATCCCTGCACCGCGTAGGTGTCGGTATCAGTGGCGAACAATGTTGGGCACCCGCCCGAGTCGCTGCCGCCATTTCCAAGGAACGTCAGGCGCATATCACTACCCCCTTGTGAGAACTTGCGCGAGCTTTCCCGCACTCTCACATAGTCCCACCGTCTCCCACTGAGTTCCACCTGTTCAGGCCAGTTGGAGCAAGTTTGAGAAAGTTCCTGTTCGGGTGGCTTATTCGGCTCATACCGTCAAAGGCAACGCTCCCGGCGGGTTTGAAACTACGAGTCCCCTCCGGGAGTGGAACCCAAAGAGCACCAAAGGAGGCCGCGATGCTCCCGCAGCTGACACCCAAGACCAAACGCCCGTACCCGATCGAGGTTGCGCCACCGACCGTGATCAGGCGCCTGCTTGCAGCGCTCGACGGCTGGCCGACCAGCAAGCGGACAGCATGACCAGCACCCCGAAAGCCCGGCTAGACGGCCTGTGCGAACGTGCAGCACGCCGTTCGATGACCGTCAAGCCAGCGCCGGAAGGCTGGGCACTCGCGAGCCCTTTCCGGACAGTCTGCATCGGAACTCTGGCCAACATCACCGACTGGCTGACTGCGGCGGAGCAGCGCGATCACGAACCGCTGCCGCTCAGCGCGGCCGGCGAGAGGGCAGACGGATGATCGTGTGCGGGTGGGTGATCGCGGTCGGCCTACCTGCCGTCGTGTTCGTGGCTGCCGTGTGGCCTAAGCGCGACCGGTGAAACGTCAGTGAGTTTGTTCGGCCCGGCTCGAGCATCCGAGTGCCAGGTAGCAACCGGCGCGGTTGCCTGAGCTTCCGTCCGCCCGCAGCCAGTAGGCGTCCACGCCGACCAGTTTCCGGATAGTCAGACCCCCGGTACGGGTCGTCACCGAGGTATGAACGCGGTGAGAATGCGATCGCATCCCGCTGTTCCAGATCACGCAGTTCACGCCGGGCCGATTCGTGGAACCGAACCCGTACTTCACCTACGCGCCTCGAAAAGGTCTGCGAGCACCTCGACCATGCTGACGGTCGCGTTGCCGTCGCCCAGCCGGGCTGCGGCTTCTCGTGCCAGCATCGCGTCTTCGGCATCGCCGACGGACAGCGGGACGATCGCGGCAGCCGGGGTGCCGTTGCGGAGAATGACCACTTGCTCGCCAGACTCAGCAGTATCGACGTATTTCGCCAGGTTAGCGCGTAGTTCACGGGCGCTGATCTCGCTCATACCAACAGTGTGCACGCTAGCGCCTACACACGAAGCCGCCATGAGTGATCAGGACAGCTCTGGCACAAGACATCCATGATGACGCGGTGGATCACCCAGCGCGATCACGCCCGGAGTAGCGCGGCGTCAGCAATCAAGTACACGCCGATCAACGCGTTGGCAGCCAGGCCGACGAGGGCGAGCCGACTGGCGGGAATCTGCGCGCGTCTGGACATCACGACCGACGAAATGCAGAGGCCGACGCCGATGGCGCAGGACACCGGCGCCGCAACCCGGGCACCCATAGCCACGGACAGAATTGCCATCAGCGTGAACACGGACCCGAAGATCGCGTCCTTTGCCCCGGGCCGTTCGGTCCTCGATCGGGTGCGGTTTCTCATCGTGTCTCCATCCTCGGACAGCCGACTCCCCAGCTGATGCGTTTGCCCCTACGTCAGTTTCAACTACGCGGGCTGAGGCTGCGGTTCGTCCAGTCCGGAGCCGCCGGTCAGAATTGCCCCCACCTTGGCGATCGGCTCCACCAGAGTCTTGAGATCGGTGAAGACCCTCTTCAGATCTCCCAACATCTCCGAGACGGTGAGGGTGTCTCGGGCGATACGCCGCAGCGCGGCGGGGATGACGTGCGCGGCACCGGTTCCGGCCGTTGCCAACAGTTCGATCGTCCAGCCGATAGCGGCGCCCAATAGATTGGCGATCACGTCGCGCACCAGCGTGCGCACGACATCGACCACCTTTGACACGGTTTCCATCGACTTTCCCAGCGTCGCAGCCATCCCGCTGGCGGCATCGATCTGATCGATCATGGTGGCGGCTTTGTCACGATATTTTCCGCCAGCTTCGCCCTGCCAGTCGTCGATATCCTGCTCCACACTGGATTTCCAGGAAGCACTGACACCTGACAGCGCGGTGGAGATCTTCGTCCAGGATTTGGCGTACGCCTCGACTATCTCGGGGTTTCCGGCCAGCTGATCCAACGACTGCCGTAGTGGCTCGATGTGGTCGAGCATCCATTTCGCCACCTGGCTACCGATGAACGCGAACGGGTCAAGGATCTTGTAGGCGACCTCCATGACCGTGCCCGCCATACCAACGATTCCGAGCATGGCGGTATCGACCTGCCCCGACGCGAAGTTCCCGTACACGTCCCAAGCGTCGCCCGCGATCGTGCCCTTCAGGATTCCCGGGGTGCCTGTCTTCGCATCCCCTTCGAGGCCCACATTCGAGAGAAACGACACATCCTCTTGGTAGTAGGCCTTGGTGGAGTCGGCTTTGTCGTCGATCAACGAATTGCTCGGCGCCTGTGGATCATCGAACCCGGCCATGGCTACCGGACTCCCTTCGACTCGGCTATTTCAGCCTCGAGGTCCGCCAAGCTCTTGCTGAACTTCCCGTCCATGTCCTCGACTGTCGACGCGACGGTGCGAAGGTTTCCCGGGAGCACGGCCACCGACTCCGCGAGTGTGCGGATAGCGGCCACCGTGACGGTGTGGATGTCGTCGTAGATCATCTTGACGAACGGGCGCGGTATCGTGCCGAACCCGTCGTCGGCCGAGCTCAAATACGTAGCGGCCTCCAGTGCCAAGGTCATTTTCGACATCAGGTCCGTCATCTTCGCCGCGTGGGCGCGAACTTCGTCGGGGTCGATCGAAAACGCTGCAGGGCTTCCCATGGTCAGACCAGCCATGACTTTCTGTTGAAGTACTCATCGTCGTCATCGGGCTCCTCGGGGATGACAACTCGATCGCGGTTCGGCTTACGACTCAACGGCGAAGCGGAATCGGGCGCCGCGGAAGGAGGGGTGGTTGGTTCCGAGGCGGGTGGCGGCACATACGCAGGCGGCTGGGACGGAGGCATCTCCGCTGATATCGCGCCGTCCATAGGTGCTGGATCAGGGAATCGCTCGGCATAACGGCCGACCATGTCCGATGCTGGTGAATCCTCGCCCACCACGTCATGAACCAGGTCAGTGACCCGACTACGCAGCTGTGCCTGAGCACGATGCAGGCATGCCATGATCTCCGTCGATACTGCTGCGGGTTCCATTCCACGCGTCGCCGCCGCTAGGTCGATCGCGGTCGGCACACCATTGCTGTCCACCGTCACCCTGACCCGACCATCGCTGCTCGTCGCGGTCACCGCGAGCGCGGCCATGGATCCCCGCAGCTCATCGAACTTCTTCGCAGTCTCTTCGAGCGACCCGGCGAATTTCCGCAAGTCGCCAATAGTCTCATCGAGTCTGTCGTCCACGAACTGCCCCCTCCCAGCTACAGAATGCCGCACACCATCCGCCATCGGCGCGGCGACGCTATCACACCTGTGACCGGGACAGTGAAGGCCCGATCCGACATCTCCGCTCGACAACGAAGAAGGGCCCGGGCGGGGGGTGCGGGGGGGAGCGCGGGGGGGGGCCCGGGATCTAACCCCGGGGCCCCCCCCGGGCGTGAGGCGCTGGCCGTGGGGC
>NZ_JBHXNJ010000005.1:0-71894 GCF_042719655.1 Nocardia sp. NPDC058518 | reverse complement strand
CCCCGTCATGGGGCGCGTACACCGCCTCCCCGGCCGCCCCCCGGCCCCGGCCCCCCCCCCGCCCCTCTCCGCCACCCCCACCCCCCCCGCCAGCGCCCCGCCCCCGGCGCGCCCGCCCCTTCTCGGTGGAGCTGCCGGGAATCGAACCCGGGTCCTCCGCCGCGTCTTCAGGGCTTCTCCGTGTGCAGTTCGCTGTGTCTCTGCTTGGATCTCCTGGTCTCGCGAACAAGCCTGGATGACGATCCCAGTCGCTGTTAGATGTCCCCTTCGACTCCGCGACCGAGCCGAACGGTAATTCCCTCTAGCTGATGCCAGTACCCGGGTCGAGGGACGAACCCGGACTGACAGAGACGTCCTGGCTACTTAGGCAGCGAGGGCGTACTCGCGCTGATTGGAATCGGCGCTTAATTGGTTGCAGCGACGCTTACGGTGGTCTCTTGCCTGCACCGACACGCTTCCCCTGAATCAACGTACGCAGTCGAAACCGTTCAGCCCCGTACGTGCCCGCACCGTGCGGGCTAGTCATATTAACACCGGCGCGGTGCCAGATCTTCCCATTATTTCCGCCGGCTCGCGGTGGCGCCGAGTGACCTCATGGCGAACCACTCCGGACCAGGTCGGCGAATCGGGGTAGGAGCGCCGGTGGTGACGGGTACTGTTCTCGTTCGGCCGCCCCGGAACTGTGAAATGTCCTGGGCGACTGGAGCAAGGAGTTATCTCATGGCATTCACCGGTCAGCGTGGACTGCGCCGACTCGCGGCGATCCCGGCTGTTGCGAGCCTCGTACTGGCCGCTGCCTGCTCGTCGGGCGAGCCCACCGCCGGGCCGGGCGTCACCAGCACGCCGTGTCCGGGTTCGGCGAACAAAGATCGCGGCTGCATCTACCTCGGGGTGCTCTCGGATCTGGAGAACGGGCCGTTCACCCCGCTCGGTGCGTCGATGAACGACGGTCAGGTGGCGTTCTGGAAGCAGGTGAACGCGGCGGGCGGCATCGGCGGCTATGACATCGACATCAGCACCTACACCCGCAACACCTCCTACGATCCGCGTACCCATCGCAGCAAATATCAGGAGATCGAGCCGCACGTGCTCGCGTTGTCGATGAGTTTCGGGACCGCGCAGACCGTCGCGATGCTGAATCAGATGGACGTCGACGACATGGTGAGCACGGCGGCCACCCAGTGGTCGGGCTGGAACTATCGCAGCGCCGACCGCAATCTGGTGCTCAGCGCCGGCTACTCCTACTGCACCGAAGCGGTGACCGGCCTCGACTGGTTCGCCGAAACCCACTACGCGCCACGCAATATCGCTGTCGTCGCCTATCGCGGCAACTACGGCGGCGACTATGCCAGCGGTGCGCTGAAGTGGGCGCTGGCCAACGACGCGACCATCGCCGATCGCATCGACACCGGACCCAATGCCGAGGTCGGCAATCAGGACGGACCGGTGGCGGAGATCCTGGCGGCGGCACCGGATCTGGTGATGCTGGCCACCGGACCCGCCGAGACCGCGGAGATCGTGGGCAAGCTCGTGAAGTCGGGCTTCACCGGTCGGTTCCTCGGCTCACTGCCCACCTGGAACGCGGCGCTGCTGCAGTCGGCGGCCGCGCCCGCGCTGACCGCGCTCTACAACTACACGACCCCGGTCGACAGCTGGTCCGGCGACAGCGTGGGCGCCAAGCACGCCCGCGACGCGATCACCGGCGAACCGGCCAACTTCGGGTATTCGCTGGGCTGGGCGATCACCTATCCCCTCAAAGCCCTGCTCACGACGGCGGCGGCGAACGGCGAGCTCACCCGCGCCGGCCTGCGGCGCAGCATCGGGGCGATGAAACCCGACGGTGAAGGCATGGTAGTGATCCATCCGGCCGGTGCGGCGGGACCTGATCTGGAAACGGAATGGTCGGCGGTGTTCGAACCGGACAAGGCGGCGCCGATGGGAGCCAGGGCGGTGAGCGTCGGCTACCAGGGCAAGACGCTGGGTCGGCTGAACCTGCACGAGCCCTGCACCCGGCTGTAGGGATCAGCTCGCGGCGATCATGGCGACAGCGGTGAGCGCGAGCACCATGCCGAGCTTCTGGGTGGCGCTGATGCGTTCGCCGAGCAGGACCATCGCCAGCAACACGGTCGCCGCCGGATACAGCGAGCCGATCACGCTCACCACCGACAGCATCGCGCCGTGGAAGGCGTAGAGCAGCGCGGCGTTGGCGATCACGTCGAGCACGCCGACCGCCAATGCCAGGCGCAGCGGTTCGCCGTGCAGGCCGCGGAATTCACCTGCGGCCAGCGCCGAGGTCCACACGACCACTGTTGCCGCGACGCGCTGGGCGAGCAGTGGCCACAGGCCAGCGCTCGCGTGGGTTTCGTGCAGGAAGTAGAACGCGAAACCGAAGGCGGCACCGGACCCGATGGTGAGCAGCGCGACCCGGCGGGTGAAGCGCAGTGGCCTGCCGCCGGTGATCTCCTCGGTGGTTTCGTCGGGTGCCTCCCGGCTGACGAGCACCACCGCGACCAGAGCGACGGCGATGCCCGCGATCGCGACCGCGCCGGGCCGCTCACCGAGAAAGAACCCGGCGATGACCGGGATGCCCGCCACCAGCACCGCGGTCAGCGGCGACACCACCGACATGGGTCCGTCGGCGAGCGCGGCATAGAACCACCACACCGCCAAACCGCTGGCCACGCCCGCTGCCAGGCCCCACAGGATCGACGCGGTATCGGCATGCCCGCCGACCAGCGGCGCGATCAGCAAGACCAACAGCACCGAGAACGGGTACGACACCACGACCACCCGCAAGGCGGTGACCCTGCGTGCCGCGATCCCACCGAAGAAATCGCTGACTCCGTAGCCCGCCGCCGCGACGAGGGCGAGCACGACGGAGATCAACGCATGCCTTTGACCCGCCGACCGATCTCGCGGGTGACCTCGCGCTCTGCCTGCTTGCGAGCCAGATCCTGACGTTTGTCGTAGTCCTGCTTGCCCTTGGCGAGCGCGAGCTCCACCTTCACCTTGCCGTCGGAGAAGTACATCGACAGCGGCACCAGCGTCTGGTTGCCCTCGCGCGACTTGCCGACCAGATGCTCGATCTCACGCTTGTGCAGCAGCAGCTTGCGGGTGCGGCGCGGCGAATGGTTGGTCCAGGTGCCGTGGCTGAATTCCGGGATGTGCAGGCCACGCAACCAGACCTCACCATGGTCGACAGTCGCGAAGGCGTCGACCAGGGAGGCCTTGCCTTCGCGCAGGCTCTTCACTTCGGTACCGACCAGCGCGATCCCCGCCTCATAGACGTCGAGGATCGTGTAGTTGTGCCGCGCCCGGCGGTTGGTCGCGATGACCTTCCGGCCCTTTTCCTTCATAACGGTCAACTGTAAGTGACGGCGCCAGCGCTTTATTCCATGGCTGACTCAGACCCTGGCGGCGGCCCTGGCCAGGGCGCGGTCGCGCTGCTCCTCGAAACGGGCGGACTTGACCTCGAGGTCGAGCAGGTAGGTGTGCAGCTCGTCGCGGGCGATCTCACCCTCGGGACCGAAATCGGTGCGCTCGAAGATTCGCCAGGTACGCAGGGTGGGGCGCAGCACGACGTCGAGGTGCTGGCGCAGGTCGTAGACGCCGTGCTTGGCGAGCATGACGGCGTTGCGGCGGAAGTTGGGCTGATTGAGGCCCGGCATCTGGAAGCGCAGGATCACGTCGGTGATGGCCTGCATGGCCGCGTCCGGGGTCAGCTCGAGGGCCGCGGCGCAGAGCTTGCGGTAGAAGATCATGTGCAGGTTCTCGTCGGCGGCGATGCGGGCGAGCATGCGGTCGGCGACCGGGTCGTTGCACAGGGCGCCGGTGTTGCGGTGGCTGATTCTGGTGGCGAGTTCCTGCAGGGTGACGTAGGCGACGCCCTTGAGGAACTGCGAACCCTTCTCGGGCTTGGCGATGCCCGCGGTCATGTGCGCCATCCTGGCCTCTTCGAGGGCGACCGGGTCGACGGCGCGGGTGACGACGAGGTAGTCACGCAGGACGATGCCGTGCCGGTTCTCCTCGGCGGTCCACCGGCCGACCCAGGTGCCCCAGGCATTGTCGAAGCCGAAGGTGTCGGCGAGTTCGCGATGGTAGGAGGGCAGGTTGTCCTCGGTGAGCAGGTTGGTGATCATCGCCGCCTTGGCGACCTCGCTCAGCCGCGACTGTTCGGGGTCCCAGTCGTCGCCGCCCATGGCCGCGAAGTTGCGGCCCTCGTCCCACGGCACGTAGTCGTGGGGGTGCCAGGATTTTGCCTTGGCCAGGTGGTCGTTGAGGTTCGCTTCGGCCGTCGGCTCGAGCTCGGCGAGGATGTCGCTGTCGGACAGGTGGAGCGTCATGGGTCGACGTTACGAGCCCGGGGGTGGGTTCTCCGCGTGATTGCCGAGAATTCCGCGACTACTCATCACACTGCCGACAGGCGGCGATGATCGGTCACAGCGACCACTGATGGGGCGCTGGGCCGAAGACGCCGACGTGCAGCGGCACCGAGTCCCACTGGGCGCGGTCGGGAGTGTGGTCGCCGACGACGAGCACGCCCGCGGCGGCGAAGGCGCCTCTGGCCCGGGCGATGTGGTCTTCCGAGGTGACGAGGACGACCGAGCGCAAGCCCCGTTCGGCCATCATCGCCGCGGTATTGCCTGCGTTGGCCACCGTCGAGTCGGCCTCGGATTCGCGCAGGATCCGGCGCTGGTCGATGCCCGCGGCCACCAGCCAGTCGGCCATGGCGTCGGCTTCGGACATACCGGCTTGCGGGTTGCCACCGGTGACGATGATCGGCGACCACGGCGCGAAGACGGCCTGGGCCAATCCCGCGCGCAGTCGCCGGACCAGTTCCTCGCGCATCGTGCCCTCCGGTGTCAGGCCGTAGCCGAGAACCACCACCGCGGTGTCGGGGCCGTAGATGCCGGGCAGCGCGGGAGTGCCGAGCGCCCGCGCGAAGTCGAGACCGGGTGGGGCCGAGGAGTCGGCGCCGGCGGGTACCGGCACGCAGGCCAATCCGGTTACCGCTATCGCCGCGCACACCACACGCTTGCGCCAAGTCCATCGCACCATTGCCGTCGCCTCCTCGAGCTCGGGCCGATCTGGCGTGATCGGTCCCGCTCGGCAACGGTGCGCCGGGGCGGCAGCCGCCGGTATCTCTTCGACCTGCGGTTACGACAACTCACATGCGTATGTCGCCCGAGACTGGTGCGCGGCATCGCAAAACTTCCGGAATCGGAGGTTCGGCCGAGGAGGCTGGTGGAGTCCAGGTCGAAAACCGGTGCGCGGGCGACGCGCGGACATCTGTTGTCAGGCCAGAGCCGCCGACGGTGCTCGGGCAGCAGCGTTGACGATCAGCCGACGGGCGTGGCGCGCGACGATCAGCCCGGGCTCAGTACGAGGTAGAGGACCAGGGCGGTGGCGAAGATGGCGATCAGCGCGATGGTGGACCACCGTGGCCTGCCGCGGTGGATCGCGCCGTGGTGCACGCCGAGCAGGGTGGGCGCGACGACCGGGTCGATGTGGCGGTGCGGCATCGGGGGTGTCGGGGAATCGCCGCCCGCACTCGGGCTGCTGCCCGACGTATCGCTGTCGGAGCCTTCACCATTCGCCATGACTCGACAGTAACTCGGGGTCGCCGGATTCGGTGCGGGTTCCTTTCCGCCGCGCGTGTACGCCCATATGGGGCGCAGAGACGGCGGCGGAAGTGCGCGTTACTCCTCGCCCAGTGTGGTCAGCACCCCCTCGCCGTAGCGGGCCAGCTTGTTCTCGCCGACCCCGGCGACGGTGCCGAGTGCGGCGAGGTCGGCGGGCTTACGCGCGGCGATCTCGCGCAGGGTGGCGTCGTGGAAGACGACGTAGGCGGGCACGCCCTGTTCCTTGGCGGTAGCGGCACGCCAGGCCCGCAGCCGCTCGAACAGTCCGACGTCGGCGGCGGGCAGGTCGACGGTCGCCTTGGCCGATTTCGAAGTGCGCGCGGGGCGTGCGGCGCGTTCGGGCTCGCGCCGCATCGGCACCTTCCTGCCCTCGAACAGCACCTCGTTGCTCTCGTCGGTCAGCGCGATGACACCGTATTCGCCCTGCACCGCGAGCAGGCCACCCGCGAGCAACTGCCGGACCACACCGCGCCATTCGGTATCGCGCAGGTCGGTACCGATGCCGAACACCGAAAGCTCGTTGTGCCGATGCTGGGTGATCTTCTGGTTGATCTTGCCGAGCAGGATGTCGACGAGATGGCCCGCGCCGAAGGATTGTCCGCGTTCCCGTTTGAGCCGCAGCACCGTGGACAGCAGCTTCTGGGCGGGTACCGTGCCGTCCCAGGTTTCGGGCGGGTTCAGGCACACATCGCAGTTGCCGCAGGTGCCACCGGTCTGGCCGAAATAGTTGAGCAGCCGCGCGCGACGGCAGCCGACGGTCTCGCACAGGGCGAGCATGGCGTCGAGGTGTAGTTGCAGCTGCCTGCGATGCGCGGCGTCGCCCTCGCTGGAATCGATCATCTTGCGTTGCTGCACAACATCATTGAGGCCGTAGACCATCCAGGCCGTCGACGGCAGACCGTCGCGGCCCGCGCGGCCGGTCTCCTGGTAGTAGCCCTCGACCGATTTGGGCAGGTCGAGGTGGGCGACGAAACGCACGTCGGGCTTGTCGATACCCATGCCGAAGGCGATGGTGGCGACCACGATCAGGCCGTCCTCGCGCAGGAATCTGGACTGGTTCTCGGCGCGGGTCCGGAAATCCAGGCCCGCGTGATAGGGCACCGCGCGGATGCCGTTCTCGTTGAGCATGGCCGCGGTCTTCTCCACCGAATTGCGGGAGAGGCAGTAGACGATGCCCGCGTCGCCGGGGTGCTCGGCGCGGATGAAGTCGAGCAGCTGACGGTCGGCGCGGTTCTTCGATTCGATCCGGTACTGGATATTGGGCCGGTCGAAGCTGGAGATGAACTGTTTCGCGGCGCCGAGATCGAGACGTTCGACGATCTCGGCGGCGGTCTTCTCGGTGGCGGTCGCGGTGAGCGCGATGCGCGGGACATCGGGCCAGCGCTCGTGCACCAGCGACAGCGCGAGGTAGTCGGGCCGGAAGTCGTGGCCCCACTGCGACACACAGTGCGCCTCGTCGATGGCGAACAGGGCGATCTTGCCGCGGTCGAGTAGCCGCAGTGTGGCTTCCAGTCGCAGGCGTTCCGGCGCCAGATAGAGCAGGTCCAGATCGCCTGACACGAACTGCGCCTCCACGGTCCGCCGCTGGTCCGGCGACTGGGTGGAGTTGAGGAACCCGGCCCGCACGCCGAGGGCACTGAGCGCGTCGACCTGGTCCTGCATGAGTGCGATCAGTGGTGAGACGACAACGCCGACGCCATCGCGTACCAGTGACGGGACTTGGTAGCAGAGGGATTTGCCGCCACCGGTCGGCATCAGTACCAGCGCGTCGCCACCACCGACGACCTGTTCGACGATGGCCGCCTGGTCGCCACGGAAGCTGTCGTAACCGAAGACGCGGCGTAGTACTTCGTCGGCGGTCTCGGCGCGGTCGGGAGCCGCGACCCGGCCCGGGGTGGCCGGGGCGAGATCGTCGAAATGGAAGCCGCCGGTGTCGGCGAAGTCGTGCTCGGAGACGTAACCGCCGTCGGACGGGTACGCGTCGTCGGGCGGGAAGTCTTCGGGCGGGAAGTCGTCGACATCGGGGGCTGTGGCGCCGGAATTGCTCACCGGGCCATCCTACGAGCGAGCGCGGGGCGCGCAGCCCGTCGACCGGAGCCGACGGCGGCGGATGCCGAAGTTGCTCACATGTGGATAACTCGATTCACGCGCGCAAACGGGCCAGGACCTCGTCTTGGAGCAGTCCGTTGGAAGCCACGGCGTCGCCGCCGTGCGGGCCGGAGCGTCCGTCCAGGGAGGTGAACGCGCCGCCCGCCTCGCGGACCAGGATGTCGAGGGCGGCCAGATCCCACAGCGAGACCTCCGGCTCGGCGGCGATGTCCACCGCACCCTCCGCGACCAGGCAATAGTTGAAGAAATCGCCGTAGCCGCGAACCCGCCAGACCGCATCGGTGAGGTCGATGAACGTCTCGCGCAGGCCACGCTCGTGCCAGCCGGACAGACTGGAGAAGGCCAGGCTCGCGGCGTCGAGGCCGGCAACCGCCGACACCGAGATCGGCTTGGGCGCCCCGGGGTGGACCCGCACCCACGCGCCCGAACCGGCGGCGGCCCACCAGCGCCTGCCCAGCGCGGGCGCGCTCACCACGCCGACCACCGGAACACCGTCTACCAGCAGGGAGATCAGGCTGGCCCACACCGGCACCCCGCGGACGAAGTTCTTGGTGCCGTCGATCGGGTCGACCACCCACTGCCTGCCGCTGAACTCGGCGTCACCACCGAACTCCTCCCCCAGCACGGCGTCGCCGGGGCGCTCCTCGGCGAGCACGCGGCGGATCAGCTGTTCCACCGCGAGATCGGCATCCGAGACCGGGGTGAGGTCCGGCTTCGAGTCCACTTTGAGGTCGACGGCGCCGAAGCGCTCCTGTGAGATGGCGTCGGCCTCGTCGGCCAGTCGCAGGGCAAGGTCCAGGTCAGCGGAGTAGGCAGCCACGGTGGGAGTGTATTCGCCGAGCCGACGTTCTCGAGTTCGCGGCGCCGCGAACGCCGTTGCCGTTCCCTGGCCGAACTCAGCGGCTCCGGCCGGGTGAGCAGGAACGTGCCGAAGAGCCTGGTCAGGCCACGACCTCGGCTGTTTTCGCCGCGACCAGAGCACGTGTCCACCAGTGCAACTGGTCGAGCAGTGCCGCGGCGGCCTCTTCGGGCTCCTGCGGGTCGCGCAGCTGTCCGTTCTCGTCGAAGAGCATGTAGTAGCGCGGGAACGAAACGTAGTTGCGCACGGTGTGGGCGTTGAGTTCGTTGAAGACCTGGCGCAGGTGTTCGATCGCCAGGAGTCCGCCGGAGCCGCCGCTGTAGCCGACGAAGCCGATCGCCTTGGCGTCCCACTGGGTGAAGTGCCAGTCGATCGCCGCTTTGAGGGCGGCGGGGTAGCTGCGGTTGTAGTCGGGGGTGACGATGACGTAGGCATCGGCGGCGGCCAAGCGTTCGGTGAGATCGCGCATGTCGGCGGGGCGGACCGGGTCGGGGTCCAGCGCGGGCGGCACGGCGGGCAGGGCGGGCATGGCGGTATCGGCGAGGTCGATGATGTCGACCTCGAAACGGTCGTCGACCTGCTGCCCGAACCAGTTCGCGACCACGGGGCCGAACCGGCCCTCGCGGACACTGCCGATGATGATCGCGAGCTTCAGTGTGGACACGATGTTCTCCTCTGTCGTCGGACCGGCCCGATCAGCCGGTACGACCAAATCTCGCGGACCGCGAGCATCGCAGGGAGACCACGCTGAGAGTGGTAGTGGCACGGCCACTCTCCGGCGCGCCGAGCTGGGTACCGTCGATGAGGTGAGCGACAACGAACTCGGGCTGTTCCTGCGGACCCGCCGCGAAGCGGTCTCCCCCGCCGAAGTCGGGCTGCCCGCCGGACAACGCAGGCGCACGCCGGGTCTGCGCCGCGCCGAGGTGGCGATGCTCGCGGGCGTCAGCGTCGAATATCTGATCCGGCTCGAGCAAGGCCGCGACAGCCATCCCTCCGCCCAGGTGTTGTCCGCGCTCGCCGAGACGCTGCGGCTGAGCCCGCGCGAACGCGTCCACCTGCACCAGCTCAGCAAGGGCGTGTCCGGTTTCAGTTGTGGCGCCGCCGAGAACGGTCCCAACCGCACGGTGCGTCCGACGATTCTGGCGATCCTCGCCCAACTCGAACCCGCGCCCGCCGCGATCACCAACCGCTTCACCGAGATACTGGCCTGCACCGAGGGCTACCGGAAGCTGATGGCGCCCAGCGGCCTGTTCGAGCAGGGCGAACCCGCCAACGTCGCCCGATTCGTCTTCACCCACCCCGGTGCCCGCGAGCTGTACCCGGACTGGGATGCCGCCGCCGACAAGCTGGTCGCCTCGCTCAAACAGGGCCCGTATCGCGCCGACCCGATGGTGGCCGCCCTGGTCGACGAACTCACCGTCACCGCGGGCAGCCCCTTCACCGATCGCCTCGCGACCCTGCCCGGACTGCCACCGTCGGGCGGGATCAATCGCCTGAGCCACCCCGAGGCGGGCACGCTGCGGCTGGCCTACGAATCACTGGATCTGTCCATCGACGACGATCAATCGCTCTACGTCCTGCTCCCCGCCGACGAGGCCAGCGCCACCGCCCTCGACCAGCTGGTCGGACGCCGCCCCGGGGGCCTCCGGTCCATCGCAAGCTGACCGAATAGGCACTGAGTCGGACGGGACCGGTAGCCTAGGACATCGTGCATCCTGACGTTATCGCCGACCTCGCCGAACTCGACACCACCCTGAAGACGGTCGAGTCGGTCCTCGATGTCGAGGAGCTACGCCGCCGCATCGATGAACTCGAGCACCAGGCCGCCGATCCCGAGCTGTGGAACAACCAGGAGCACGCCCAGCAGGTGACCAGTGAGCTCTCGCACGCGCAGAGCGAATTGCGCCGCGTCGAGGATCTGCGCCAGCGGCTGGAGGACCTGCCGGTGCTCTACGAACTGGCCGAGGCCGAAGAAGACGCGGCCGCCGCCGAAGCCACCGCCGACGCCGACGCCGAGCGCGCCGCACTGCGCGTCGACGTCGAGGCGATGGAGGTGCGCACCCTGCTCTCCGGCGAGTACGACAAGCGTGACGCGCTGGTCAACATCCGTTCCGGCGCCGGCGGCGTCGACGCCGCCGACTGGGCCATGATGCTGATGCGCATGTACATCCGCTGGGCCGAGCGGCACAAGTTCCCCGTCGAGGTCTACGACACCTCCTACGCCGAAGAAGCGGGTCTCAAGAGCGCCACCTTCGCGGTGAAGGCGCCCTACGCCTACGGCACGCTGTCGGTGGAGATGGGCACGCACCGCCTGGTCCGGATCAGCCCGTTCGACAACCAGGGCCGCCGCCAGACCTCCTTCGCCGAGGTCGAGGTCCTGCCCGTGGTGGAGACCACCGACCACATCGAGATCCCCGAGGGCGAGATCCGGGTCGACGTGTACCGCTCGTCGGGCCCCGGCGGCCAGTCGGTCAACACCACCGACTCCGCGGTGCGCCTGACCCACATCCCCACCGGCATCGTCGTCACCTGCCAGAACGAGAAGTCGCAGCTGCAGAACAAGATCTCGGCCATGCGCGTGCTGCAGGCCAAGCTGCTCGAGCGCAAGCGCCAGGAGGAGCGCGCCACGATGGACGCGCTCAAGACCAACGAGGGCGCCTCGTGGGGCAACCAGATGCGCTCGTACGTGCTGCACCCGTACCAGATGGTCAAGGACCTGCGCACCAACCACGAAGTCAACAATCCGACCGCGGTGCTCGACGGTGACATCGATGGCTTCATCGAATCCGGAATCCGTTGGCGGATGCGCGATCAGGACGACGCGTAGCCAGCTGTTCGCTCACAAACTGTGTGCTTCAGCACGTTTGACCGCACGCCGTGACCGACCTGTAACCTTTCTGGTGTGCGTTCGACCGAACCGAAACTGTGCCTGTACAGGCCCATGAAGGAGACGCGATGACCGACGTCCTCGCGGCCAACAACGGATCCGAGATCACCAGCTGGTTGCGTTCCAGCGGGCTCGAAATCGTTCTGCTGATCGTCGGCGCGATGCTGTTCGGCCGGTTCGCCGCGTTCCTGCGCGACCGGGTGACCACCAAGATCGACTCGGGTTTCCAGACGAGCGACGCCCTGGTCCGCACCGAAGCGGCCAAGCACCGCCACGCGCTGGCCCAGGTCGTCACCTGGGTGGTGCTGACCATCGTGTACGTGCTGGTCGGCATGGAGGTGCTGCGCAGGCTCGGCTTCGCGGTGACGGGCCTGGTCGCGCCCGCGGCGGTGCTCGGTGCCGCGCTCGGTTTCGGCGCGCAGCGCATCGTCCAGGACATTCTGGCCGGGTTCTTCCTGATCACCGAGCGCCAGTACGGCTTCGGTGACGTGGTGCAGATCTCGGTCACCGGCTCGGCCGATCCGGCCGAGGGCACGGTCGAGGACGTGACCCTGCGCATCACCACGCTGCGTAACTCCGACGGCGAGGTGATCATCGTCCCCAACGGGCAGATCGTGAAGGTCACCAATCTGTCCAAGGACTGGGCGCGCGCCGCGATCGACGTACCGGTCTCCGCGCAGGCCGACATCACCAAGATCAACGAGATCCTGCACGCGGTCTGCACCAAGGCCTACGAGGATCGCCGCCTCAAACCGCTGCTCCTCGACGAGCCGTCGGTGATGGGTGTCGAAGATCTCTCGCTCGACGTGATGAACATCCGGATGGTTGCCCGCACATTGCCAGGCAAACAATTCGAAGTGGGCCGCGAACTGCGCGTACGCGTCGCCGCGGCCCTGCGTAAGGAGGGAATCAGTGAAACCACGTAAGTCCACAGCGATCCTGATGGCGGCGTGGCTGTCGACATTTGTCGTGTACCTGTTCGTCAAACCCACCGATACGGCGGCGGACGGTCCAACGACGTTCCTCAATGCGGTCCCGACCTGGGTGAATTCCGAACCCGAACGCTGATCGGCGCGTCGCGTCCGGCTGGGACGCCCCCATCGCTGGTTACACTGGCTCCCCGTGATCACCATGCGCAACGTGAGCAAGTCGTACCCGACCTCGACGCGACCGGCGCTGGACAACGTTTCCGTCGATGTGGAAAAGGGCGAGTTCGTCTTCATCATCGGCCCGTCCGGTTCGGGCAAGTCGACTTTCATGCGACTGCTGCTCAAGGAAGAGGCGCCGACATCGGGCGAGATCCGGGTCGCAGACTTCCGGGTCGACAAGTTGCCGGGGCGCAAGGTACCCAAGTTGCGCCAGCGGATCGGCTGCGTGTTCCAGGATTTCCGGCTGTTGCAGCAGAAGACCGTGGAACAGAACGTCGCGTTCGCGCTGGAGGTGATCGGCAAGCGCCGTCAGTTCATCGAACGGACGGTGCCCGAAGTGCTCGACATGGTCGGGCTCGGCGGTAAGGGGCAGCGATTGCCCTCGGAGTTGTCCGGTGGTGAGCAGCAGCGGGTCGCGATCGCCCGCGCGTTCGTCAACCGGCCGCTGGTCCTGCTCGCCGACGAGCCGACCGGCAACCTCGACCCCGATACCAGCGCCGACATCATGGCCCTGCTGGAACGGATCAATCGGGTGGGGACCACGGTGCTGATGGCCACCCACGACAACCACATCGTCGACGCCATGCGAAGGCGGGTGGTCGAACTAGACCACGGCAGACTCGTGCGCGACGAAGCGACCGGCGTCTACGGGGTGGGTCGATAATGCGACTGAGTTTCCTGTTCACCGAGGTCGTCGACGGCCTGCGCCGCAATCTCACGATGACCATCGCGATGATCCTGACCACGGCGGTGTCGCTGATGATGCTCGGCGGCGGCATGCTGTCGGTGCGGATGGCCGACAAGACCGAGAACTTCTTCATCGGCCGCCTCGAGGTGCGTTTCTACCTCGACGACGCGGTCTCCGACACCGATCCCGACTGCGCCGCCGACCCGTGCAAGTCGCTGCTCGCCGACCTCAAGCAGACCTCGGGCGTGGAGAGCGTGCAGTTCCTCAACCGCGCCGACGCGCTGGAGGAGGCGAAGAAGCTGTTCGCGGATCAGCCGGAGATGGTGCAGTACATCGCCGACTCACCGCTGCCTGCCTCGTTGCGGGTGAAGATGACCGATGCCGATCAGTATCAGCACATCTACGACAGCTTCGCGACCCGGCCGGGTGTGCGGATCGTGGCCAATGACAAGGAGTTCGTCGACCGGTTGACCAGCCTGTTCGACGGCTTACGCAATGCCGCGTTCGGTTTGGCGCTGGTGATGGCTCTGGCCGCGATGCTGCTGGTGCTGAACATGGTGCAGATCGCCGCGTTCACGCGGCGCACGGAGGTCGGCATCATGCGTCTGGTCGGCGCGACCCGCTGGTACACCCAGCTACCGTTCCTGCTCGAAGCCGTCGCGGCGGCCTTCGTCGGTTCGGTACTCGCGGTCCTCGGACTGGTCATCGCCCGGCCGCTGGTGATCGACCGGGCGCTGGGCCCACTGTTCGACAGCAATGTCTTCCCGCGCATCACCGGTGACGACATCGCGGTGGTGGCCCTGACGATCGCCCCCGTCGGCATCGTCTTCGCCGCCGTCACCGCCTACCTCACGCTGCGCTACTACGTGCGCGAATAGGGGTCGTGCGCGAGGCTCGCGCCGAGTTGCGCCGCGAGCCGGGACCGCTGGCTGTCGAGGTCGGCGATGCGTCGTTCCAGCTCAGCGGTTCTCTCGGCCATGACTCGCACCGACATCTCGCAGGCCTGGACCGGTCCCGGGTCCTCGGCGCACGGCATGAGCAGGGCGATGTCATCGGTGTTCAGTCCCGCGGCCAGCAGTTCCCTGATCCGGGCGACCGTGGCCACCGCCGACGCGGGGTAGCTGCGATAGCCATTGCCCTCGCGGTACGGATGCAGCAGACCCTGCTCCTCGTAGTAGCGCAGCAGCCGGGTGGCGACCCCGGTGCGTTGCGCCAATTCGCCGATCAGCATGTGACCACCGGCACCTTCGGCTTGACCTTCACACCCATGTCAATCCCTAACGTCGCCCCCATGACCACGATTCCCCTGCACACCACCGTTTATGGCTCCGGCCCCGGTATCGTCCTCGCGCACGGCGCGGGCGGCGGGATCGAGAGCAATTTCGGCACCGCGATCCCCGCGCTCGCCGAGGCGCACACCGTGGTCGCCTCGGACTACCCGGGCGACGACACCCCGCTGGACCTCGACGGCCTCGCCGATGCCCTGGTGGCGGCCGCCGTCGACGCGGGTGTCGAGACCTTCACCATCGTCGCCTTCTCACTCGGCACCGCGGTGGCCGTGCGCGCTGCCGTCCGCCACCCCGAACGCGTCACCGGCCTCCTGCTCACGGCCGGCCTGGCCGCGCCCGACAATCGCGCCCGGCTGATCGCGCGGTCCTGGCAGGACCTCCTCGATCGGGGCGAGTACGAGTCCTTCGCCCGTCTCGTGGTGCTCACCGGCTTCTCCACCGGCTTCGTCAACGATCTGCCCGTGGCCACCATCGACGACATCGTCGCGCAGACCGCCGCGTCGATTCCCGGCGGCACCCGCCGACAGGCGGCGCTCGTCGAGTCGGTGGACACGACAGCCGACCTCGCCGCCATCGCGGTGCCCACGCTCGTCGTGGCCACCACCGCCGACCTCCTCGTCGACCCGGCCAACTCGCGGGCACTGGCCGCCGCGATTCCCGGCGCGGAGTACGCGGAAATCGAAGCGGGCCACGTTGTCATGGTCGAGCGCCCCGACGAGTGGCACAAGCTGCTGACCGACTTCCTCGACCGCAACGGGCTCTAGATTCCCTGCCGCGGCGGATGTGGGAACGAGCCAGGTCATCCGAGCGTGCGCAACTGCGGCCACAGTTGAGACCAAGGCCGGATCGGGTTGCGGCAGACGAACATCGGCTCACCCTGCTCGTCGTTGTCGATGCCGAGGCCGTTGTCGAGGATGCCCGCGGGCTCGACGATCGAGCAGATCTCGGTGAGTCGTTCGCGGTCGATGCCGACGGTGAGGACCTCCGTCGCGGAGTCCGGCGGAGGTCCCCACCACCAGTAGGCATTGTGGCCGGAATACGGTGTGGGCAGGGCATATTCGGGGCCGAAGCGCTCGATCGCGCCCGCCTCGCCGTAGTTGGCGGTGAGGACGGGGGCGCCGGGTGGGCGTGCGGCGGCGATCTGTTCGACGTAGCGGGGCCAGGCGATGGTCTCGCCCGCGTCGTAGTTGACGGCGAGGACAGGCGAGTCCCGCAGCCACGCGATCGGCAGCACCGGCAGGAACAGCAGCGCCGACATCACCGCGTTCACCACGATCACCGAAGTGACTGCCGCCCATCGCTTTCGGTCATCGGCCAGCCACCGGCACAGACCGACAGCGCCGGCCGCGAGCAGCACCGGATACATCCCGCCGAGGTAGTAGGCCTTTCCGCCGGTCACCAGAAACACCACGAACAGCACCGCGTAGGTCAGCGGAAACGCCCGCCATCGCGAGTTCCACAACCGCCACAACCCGTACCCCCACAGCGGCACCAGCAAGGGCCCGAACAGCCCGAACTGCAAGAGCACGAACGTGATCGGTGAATCCGAGGTCCCCGACGAACCACCGGCGATCGCCCTGCTCAGCTCCCACTGCGGGAACCCGTTGTCCGCCTGCCACCACAGATACGGCAGCTGCAGCACCAGCGCGATCCCGACGGCGAACCCGAAGTACCCGGTGGCGAACAGCTTTCGCTCTCCTACCGCCGAGAGCGCCCCTGCCAGCACAAGAACCGGCACGATCAGCAACACCTTGTTCTGCAGCCCGATTCCCACAACCAGCCCGATCAGCAGCCACCATCGCGGATCCCGCCCGAGCTTCAACACCAGCAGACAGATCAGCGACCAGGCCGCCAGATCGAACACCGTGGTCCCCAGTAGGTGCCCCACGCCCATGACCAGCGCGGAACTCGCGACCGCACCGGCGGCCAGCGCTCGCGCGCCACGCCCACCGCCCAACTCCCCCGCCATCAACCCCGCACACACCACGACGAACGTGGCCGCGGCGGTCGCGGGCAATCTCATGACACATAACGAATCGGGATCGACCGCAGCCATGAATCTGGCCAGAAACGGCGACAACGGCGGCTGATCGGGGTAAGACCAGTCCAGTCGCCGACCAGCTGCCAGAAAGTACAGCTCGTCGCGGTGGTAGCCGTAACGCCCCGAGGTCGCCAGCAGAACGAGCGCGAAAATCGACGCTATGACGGGCACTCGACCAGCGTGACAGAAGTCGCCGATCCCACAATGGGTCAGCGCACATCTTACTCTGGAGTAAGATAGACTTACCGAAGAGTAAGATGGTGGGGTCGAAGGCACCCCGACAGCCGAGGAAATCAGGTGATGATGAGCACTCGAGACAGCGCGACGAAGCGACGTCCGAACGACACGTCCGCGGTCGGCCTCAGCCAGCCCAAACGGGACTGGATGGGCGCCGCGATGCGCGCTTTGACGACCATTACCGGGTCGGAGCTCGCGGGCAAGTACAACCTGCGCAAGCCGATCGAGCGAGTCACCTACGAGGGCACCAAGACCGGGTTCCGCACCCTGGGCGCGGCCACTCGTACGTTCGCCAAGGTCGCGGGCGGCGGTGAGCCCAAGCGTCTGGTCGACAACGAGTCCAAGACCAAGGACTACTTCGATCTCACCCCGTCCGACGAGCAGCAGATGATCGTCGAGACCGTGCGTGATTTCGCGGGCGAGATCCTGCGCCCCGCGGCCTACGACGCCGACAACGCCGCCAAGGCCCCGCGCGATCTGCTCGAGCGCGCCGCCGAACTCGGCATCACCCTGATCAATGTGCCCGAGGAGCTCGAAGGCGCGGCTTCCGAGCGCGGCGCCGTCACCAACTCCCTGGTCGCCGAGGCTCTCGCGCACGGCGACATGGGCCTGGCACTGCCGATTCTGGCACCCAGCGGTGTCACCGTCGCACTCTCGCAGTGGGGCACCGACGCTCAGCAGCAGACCTACCTGCCCGCCTTCACCGGCGATGCCGTGCCGCAGGCGTCCGTGGTGATCAACGAGCCGCGCGCCCTGTTCGACCCGTTCGCGCTGCAGACCAAGGCCGTTCGCTCCCCCAGCGGCTTCAAGCTCACCGGTGTGAAGAGCCTGGTCCCGGCCGCCGCCGACGCCGAGCTGTTCATCGTGGCCGCCGAGCTCGACGGGCGCCCCGCGCTGTTCATCGTCGAGTCCGACACCGCCGGGCTGTCCGTGGAAGCCGATCCGAGCATGGGTCTGCGCGCGGCGGGCCTCGGCCGGCTGATTCTGGACAACGTGGCCGTCGGCGCCGACGCCATCCTCGGCGACGGTGACGCCAAGACCCGTGCCGCCGAATACGGCGACGCGGTGCAGCTCGCCCGGCTCGGTTGGGCCTCGCTGGCCATCGGCACCGGCCAGGCCGTGCTCGACTACGTGATCCCCTACGTGAACGAGCGCGAAGCGTTCGGCGAGCCCATCTCGCACCGTCAGGCGGTGGCCTTCATGGTCGCCAACATGGCGATCGAGCTCGACGGACTGCGGCTGGTGACTCTGCGGGGCGCCTCCCGCGCCGAACAGGGTCTGTCGTTCGCCCGTGAGGCGGCGCTGGCGCGCAAGCTGGCCACCGACAAGGGCATGCAGATCGGTCTGGACGGCGTGCAGCTGCTCGGCGGCCACGGCTTCACCAAGGAACACCCGGTCGAGCGGTGGTACCGCGACCTTCGTTCCGTCGGTGTCGCCGAAGGCATCGTGCTGGTCTAGGCCCGTTTCTCACCTTCCAGGAGCCCCCTCATGATCAATCTCGAACTCCCCAAGAAGCTGAAGGCGAGCGCCAACCAGGCCCACCAGGTCGCCTCGCAGATCTTCCGTCCCATTTCCCGCAAGTACGACCTCGCCGAGCACGAGTACCCGGTCGAGCTCGACACGATGGCCGCCATGATCGAAGGGCTCGCCGACTCCGGCACCCAGAAGATCGGTGGCGCCGCGGGCGGCCGTAACGACGAGGCCGCCACCGACCTGACCGCCAATGCCAACGGCGGCAACATGTCCGCGCTGCTCAACGCCCTCGAGACCTCGTGGGGCGATGTCGGCCTGATGCTCACCATCCCCTACCAGGGACTGGGCAATGCCGCGATCGCCGCGGTCGCGACCGACGAGCAGCTGTCGCGTTTCGGCAAGGTGTGGGCCGCGATGGCGATCACCGAGCCGTCCTTCGGTTCCGACTCCGCCGCCGTCACCACCACCGCCACTCTCGACGGCGACGAGTGGGTGCTCAACGGCGAGAAGATCTTCGTCACCTGCGGTGAGCGCGCCACCCACATCGTGGTGTGGGCCTCGGTCGACAAGAGCCTCGGTCGCGCCGCGATCAAGTCCTTCGTCGTCCCGCGTGACGCTCCGGGTCTGTCGGTGGCGCGGCTCGAGCACAAGCTCGGCATCAAGGCCTCCGATACCGCGGTGCTGCTGCTGCAGGACTGCCGTATCCCCGCCGACAACATTCTCGGTTCGCCGGAAGTCAACGTGGAGAAGGGCTTTGCCGGGGTCATGCAGACCTTCGACAACACCCGCCCCCTCGTGGCGGCCATGGCCGTCGGCGTCACCCGCGCCGCGCTCGAGGAACTGCGCGCCGTCCTCACCGAGGCGGGTGTCGAGATCTCCTACGACACCCCCGCGATGAACCAGTCCGCCGCGGCCGCTGAATTCCTGCGCATGGAAGCCGACTACGAATCGGCCTACCTGCTCTCCCTGCGCGCCGCCTGGATGGCCGACAACAAGAAGCCGAACTCCCTCGAGGCCTCGATGTCCAAGGCCAAGGCAGGCCGCACCGGCACCGACGTCACCCTCAAGGCAGTGGAGCTCGCAGGCACCATCGGCTACTCCCAGCGCACCCTGCTCGAAAAGTGGGCCCGCGACTCGAAGATCCTCGACATCTTCGAAGGCACCCAGCAGATCCAGCAGCTGATCGTGGCTCGCCGCGTGCTCGGAAAGACCAGCTCCGAACTGAAGTGACCTGGTAGACAACAGAAATCCGGTGTGAGTCGACTGCTGACTCGCACCGGATTTTCTTGTTTCGACGCATTCGCTTGCCCGGCAGCAGATCTCGCGCGTCGAAGTTTCCTTCATGGTGTTTGAACTTCACGATGCGGGCATTCCCGCAGAGGAAGAGATAGGGAACACCATGGGCGTATTTCGCAGCGCGAACAGATATCGACGACGTGATCGGGTCCGGTCCGGCCGGCGCGGGTGGCGGTCGGTCCGAAACCGGGGCTGGGGCCGCCGGTCCTATGAACGGGCGCCGCGCAGGTCCACCGGTTCCGGCGGAGTGGAGGCAGCCGCCCGTTTCGGTTTCTTGGCGCGTGGCATCGCCTACATCGTGATCGGCATTCTCGCTTTCCTGCTGGCGATCGGAACGGCCGAGCACGAGCCGGACGGCGGCGGGGCACTGGCCGCGATCGCCGCGAAGCCGTTGGGCTATCTGCTGCTGTGGATCCTCGTGTTCGGCTTCGCCGCGCTGGTCGTGTGGCGCGTGGTGCAGGTGGCCGGTGCCCGGCGGACCTATTCGGGCGGGCACCGCCCCTACGCCGTGATCTCCGGAATCGTCTACGCCCTGGCCTTTTGGGCCACCCTGCGGTTCGTGATGCACGGCCGCACGCCGACGCCGAGTGATGCGGTCGCCCGCGATCTGACCGGCCGAATCCTGAGCTGGGACGGCGGGCAGGTGGTCGTGCTGCTGATCGGTGTCGCCATCCTGGCCTTCGGCGTCTGGCAGACAGTGCGCGGTCTGCGCCTCGACTTCGCCGAGGACCTTCGGATGGGCTGGATGACGCACGGTATGCGGCAGGCCGCGATCTGGCTGGGCCGGGTCGGCTATCTCGCTCGGGGCGCGATCGTGATCGGCATCGGTTTCGCCGCCGTGGTAGCGGCGGTGAACTATGACGCGGCGGCCGCCAAGGGTGTCGACGCGGTACTGCACGATTTCGCGGGAAACCCCTTCGGCCCTTGGCTACTCATGCTGATCGCGCTCGGCCTCATCGCATTCGGTGGGTTGTCCTTCCTCGAGGCCAAGCACCGCAGGACCTACGGCGGTGTCCCGGTCTGATCCGCAGACCGGTCGAGTCGGTGTCATCGGCGTTTGCCGGATCAGCCCGGATCGGCGCCTGCGCGGCGATACGTTGACGGTCGGATTGTTGCGGCACACGACGGTGATGGGATGCGCGTTTTGAAGATCGACACAACGCTGACCGGCGGGCTCGCCACGATGGGCAAGGATGCCGCCGCCGCGGAGGCCGCCGGGTACGCGGGTATCTGGACGTTCGAAGGGGCCCACGACCCGTTCCTGCCGCTATTGCTTGCCGCCGAGCACACGGAACGGGTCGAGCTGGGTACCTCGATCGCGGTGGCGTTCGCCCGCAATCCACTGTTGCTGGCCACCATCGCGTGGGATCTCCAGGCGTACTCCCGCGGACGTTTCGTGCTCGGCCTCGGTAGCCAGATCCGCGCGCACATCACCCGGCGCTACTCGATGCCGTGGAGCAGACCGGCCGATCGGATGCGTGATCTGGTGCTGGCGGTGCGCGCCATCTGGACGAGCTGGGAGGACGGCGGGCGGCTCGATTATCAGGGCGAGTTCTATCAGCACACCCTGATGCCGCCGCTGTTCCGCCCCGACGCCGCCGAGGTGGCCGGGTTCGGCCCACCGCCGATCTATCTCGCGGGCGTTGGGCCGGGGATGACCGCGGTCGCGGGGGAGGTCGCCGACGGATTCATGTCGCACCCGTTCTGCACTCCGAGATTTCTGCGCGAGGTGACCGTGCCCGCTCTGGCACAGGGTGCGGTGCGCGCGCGGAAACCCGTAGGCGACATCGTGATCCACCACTCGGCGATGATCGCGACGGGCAGATCCGCGAGCGAACTCACTGCGGCCAGGCAGGCCATCCGAAAGCAGCTGGCTTTCTACGGATCGACACCGGCCTACTGGCCGATTCTCGAGCTGCACGATCGGGCCGAACTCGGACCCCGGCTCAAAGGTATGTCCAAGAACGGGGAATGGGATCGGATGGCCGACCTCATCGACGACGATTTCCTCGACGCCGTCGCGATAACGGCCACCGACCCCGCCCGCGCGGCGGAGCAGCTGCACGAGCGCTACGACGGAATCGTGGAGCGGCTCGGCTTCAACACGCCCTATCGGGTGGACCCCACGCTGCTGACGGAACTGTTGCGGGAGTTGTGATTTCGCGCTAGCTGTCGAGCCGGCCGACGGTGTCAGAGCGCGGTCGTATCGTCGGCGTGGAGTTGGCGGTTGAGTCGGCGGGGGTCGACTTCGAGGAGAGGCCGATCCCACTGCGCCAGCTCGGCGGCGGAGGCGTAGGTGGTGTCGAGGAAGTGCAGGAGGGTGGCGTCGGGGTCGGGGGAATTTCGGACCGATTCGTAGGGGAGGACGAATTCGCCGAGGGTGGTGTCCCACTGGGCGCCGTCGGGGCCTGCGGGGCGGCCGGAGTAGCCGTCGGGTGCGGGATAGGAATAGGCGTAGAAGGTGCCTTCGGTACCGCCGGGCCAGAAGCCGGCGCTGGCGCATTCGCGGGAGTAGGCCTCTTCCATCACCCAGTCGGCGCAGTTCGGGGCGCCGCCGGGGTGCAGGGGCGCGGGGCGGCCGGAGAAGCGCGTGCAAGCCAGGTCGAAGGAACCCCAGAAGAACTGCACCGGACTGGATTTCCCGGCGAAACCGGCACGCCAGAGCTGGAAGACCCGCTCGATCTGGACGAGCTGTTGCCAGAACAGGTGGACGGCGTCCGCGTTATACGAGTGGTGGGTGGTGTCCTCGGCGAACGGGATGGCCGGATCGACCTCGTTCGGTGACGCCTCGATGTCGACCACGATGTCGAGCCGGCCGAGGACGTGGCCGAGCTCGGCGTAGAAGTCGGCGACCGTGCGCGGGCGCAGAGCGATCGTGGCGTGGCGGCCGTCGCTGCTGCGCAGGACGAGTTCGTGGTCGACGAAGTCGAATTCGATGTCGAGCAGGCGGCCGTCGACGGGAATCGCACCGGTCGCCATCCCGCGCGCGCTGACCGCGAACGTGACATTCCACCAGTGGTTGACCAGCGGCGTCCCCGCCAATTTCAGCTTGCCGATGATCTGCGACCACATGTGCAGGGTGTCGCGGGTATCGGACCAGGAATCGACGCGCAGGGTCGGCCAGACGGCCTTGGCTGGAGTTGAACGAGCCATCGGATTCCTCGCTCTCTCGGTGCGCGACCGACATGGGTCCCGCCCGTTCACAGCCAGGTGCGCTGGCTGACTGGTCAACCGTTCGGCGTGTCCTCGGACGTTTCATCCTACGTCGGTGCTGGTAGATCGCGCCGCAACGGCGTTTCCGACCACCGCGGGGTTGTGTGGGACTCCGAGTCTCATATAACGTGGAGCTTGCGCCACACCAAAGGAGACACCACCGATGCTGTCGACAATCAAGAACACCGCCACCGATCCCGAGTACCACGAGATCCTGCGCAACCTGTCCGAAGGTTCGGTCAACCGGCACTTCGACCCCTACGTCGACATCGACTGGGACTCACCGGAATTCGCCGTGCACAGCGACGACCCGCGCTGGATCATGCCCGACGAGGACCCGCTCGGCCGTCACCCCTGGTACAAAGCCCAGCCGATCGAGAAGCAGATCGCCATCGGCATGTGGCGCCAGGCCGGTATCGCCAAGGTGGGCCTGGATTTCGAGCAGCTGCTCATCCGCGGGCTGATGCAGTACCTGGTGTCGGTCCCCAACGGTGACCCGGAATTCCGCTACATCACCCACGAGGCTGCCGAAGAGTGCAACCACACGATGATGTTCCAGGAGATGATCAACCGCATCGGCTATCGCGATGTGGTCGGCATGGGCACCATCGATCGCAAGCTGACGATGGCCATCTGGCCCGCGGTGAAGTACTTCCCCGAGCTGTTCTTCACGATGATCCTCGGCGGCGAGGAGCCGATCGACCACCTGCAGAAGTCGCTGCTGCGCGCCGGCGTCGACCTGCATCCGATGGTGCAGCGGGTCATGCAGATCCATGTGGCCGAGGAAGCCCGGCACATCTCCTTCGCGCACGAATACCTGCGGCGGAACGTGCCCGGCATGAACCCGATCACGAAATCGGTTCTCTCCGTGGCCTTCCCGATCGCCATGCGGGTGATGCTCGACATGATCATGACGCCGCCGAAGGAATTCGTCGAGAAGTTCGGCATTCCGGCGGAGGTCATGCGTGAGGCGTACTGGAGCAGCGAGGAATCGCAGACCACGATGCGCAACATCTTCGGTGACGTGCGTGCGCTGGCCACCAACAGCGGCCTGATGAACCCGGTCGCCAAGCTCACCTGGCGACTGCTCGGCATCGACGGCCCGGTGACCCGCTATCGCAGCGAACCGGCCCGCAAAGTCGCCTGAGTGATCGGGTGAACGTCGACGGCCCGCCGGCCAATCGTCGCGGCGGGCCGTCTTGTCTCATCGGGAGCAAGACTGTACACAGCGATGTACAGTTGACTATGGCCGATTACGACAGTGTGCCGCTGACCGAATTACGTGGTCAGCTCGGTAGTGTTTTCGACGGGGTGTCCGCGAGCGGACGGCCGGTGATCGTGACGCGGGAGGGGAAAGAATTGGTCGCGGTGGTACCTGCTGAGGTGTTGCGGCACGGGGCGTTGCCCCCCGCGTACTTCAACGATGATCTGCGCGAACAGATCCTGGGCAAGCTCGACGCCAGGATCACCCAGCATTCCGCGGAGGACATCGCCGAGGCCGAAGCCAAACTGAGCAAGCTGATGGGCGCGCTGGACAGTCGCCAGTGAGCGTCGCCGATCACACCGCGCTCACCTCGCTGGCACTGTCGCCACTGTTCGGGCAGGTGATCATGCGCCAGTTCACCCAGCAGCGCCGAATCCTGGTGGTGCCCACCGTGAGTCTGATGGCCGCGATGCGCGCTGTGGACAACATCGACGAACTCGGGCGCCTGCTCGACAATCGCGTCGCCGTGCGCTGGGCCGAACTCGACGCGCCCACCGCGATCCGTATCGGCACCACGGTGCCGATCGCCGACGACCACCTCGACTGGCCGTTGATCGCGCCCGTGGTGTTCACCGCGCAGAATCTGGACATGCCGGTCCTCACCGCCAAACCCGAGATGTATCGGGGATACAAGGTAGAGATCGCGAACATGCCATAGCCGACCCCTCGAGGTCCTGAACTCGACTTTTCCCGGGGTAGTGAGCAAGCCCACATCCGCTGTCGGTACGGTGCACAGCGGACGATTTACCAGGGAAAGCAGTACCAGGAACACTCTAGGAGAGCTGGTTATGCATCATCTGAGTTTCATGCGTCGCTTCACCACCGCGGTAGCCGTCACCTCGGCCGCCGCCGCCATGGTCTTCGCGGGCCCCGCGGTCGCGGATCCGGCACCGCAGACTGTCGATGTGGCCTCGGCCGTCGCACAGCTGCGCACGTCGGTGAAGGACAATCCGGGCGCACTCGCCGCCCTCGACAAGCTCACCGCCACGGGCACCGTCGACGTCGCACTGCCCGCGCAGCCGTACCAGATTCCCGCGACCTCCGACATCGGCCAGAACGGCGGCGGCCCCGGGGTGTACGGCTCGGGCATCGCCCTCGATATCGACGGCTTCCGCTTCGGCTTCTTCGGCGGGCCGGGCACCATCTCGCCCAATCAGGCCGGCGCCAAGCTCGAGGTCATGTGGCTGAACCTGTCCAGCGGGCAGAGCGGTACCGCGGTCCTGGCCGAACACCAGGACGTGCCGGTGGACACCACCATCCGCACCGCATCGCTGAACACCGGCGGCGGGCTCATCGTGGCCGCGGTCTTCGGCAACATGTGGCACCGCTGGTCCGTGCCGGTCAGCGAGGCGCACCCGGACGGGTTCGCCTACCAGCTCGGCACGATCCAGCAGCCCTCGTTCGGCGCTGTCACGCGATAACTTTCGCCCACCGCGCACCCCGGGTCCACGCGGCCCCGGGGTGCGTTGTCGTTTCGATGATGCAGCGCAACAGCTTCGGTGTGGCGTAGGTTGACCGGCGTGGAGGATCTGGTCGACCGACTCGAAGAACTGGAACGCCGTGTTGCCGCCCTGGAGAGCGCGCAACCCGAGGACGCACAGCTGCCGTGGGCGGTGGCACGGCTGCGGCAGGAGTTCGCCGATGCCGGGCAGCGCACCGGCGGCGTGCTGCTGGCGGGCGCGCTGCAATTGCCGACCGGCGAGCGATTCGATTGGCAGGCCCAGTACGCCACCGATGCCATCGTCGGCGATGTCTGGACTATCGAGGCCGCCAATTGTCTTGCCGCACTGGCAAACCCGGTGCGCCTGCGACTGTTGCAGGAGATCGTCTACGGCCGAAGGACCGCCGCCGATCTCGCCGCGATCGAAGAACTCGGCACCTCGGCCGAGATCTACCAGCATCTGCGCCAGCTCGCCGCGGTCGGCTGGTTGCAGACCGCGGGTCTCGGCCGCTTCGAGGTACCGGAGGGCAGGCTCGTCCCGCTACTCGCTGCACTGGCCGCCGCGCAGCGCTGACCTGGGCGGCGTCTTCATAAGATGTCCTAATTGTCCGTATAGACTACTGTGACGCAACGCACATCGACTGATACGGTGAGCGTCGAGTGATCAAAGCAGCGGAGGTAGTCGAGTGAACATGTCACATCTGCGCGAAAGCGTGAAGGCGATCGGCGTACTGCGCGCACGCGGGGTCTCCGATCCCAAGAAGCCGCTCGAGACCCTGCGGACGATGAAGGAATCCAAGATCTACGGCCCGCAGGCCACCCTCGTGCGCCATTCGGCCCGTGTCGCCCCCGATCAGGTGGCCCTCGTGGACGAGCGCGGTGAGCTGACCTATCGCGAACTCGACGAGCAGTCCACCGCCATCGCCCGTGGCCTGCGTGAAGCGGGGATTGTCGAGGGCACGGTCATCGCCGTGCTGGCCCGCGATCACCGCGGCCTGATCATGTCGATGATCGCGGCGGGCAAGCTGGGTGCGCGGATCGCGCTGATGAACACCGGCTTCGCCAAGCCACAGTTCGCGGAGGTGTGCGAACGCGAGAACGTACGCGCGGTGCTACACGACAGCGAGTTCCTTAGCCTGCTCGACGCACTGCCCGCCGACCTGCCGCGCTACCTCACGTGGGTCGACGAAGGCACCGCGCTTCCGCCTGGTGCGACGACATTCGACGATCTGATCGCGAACAATGCCACCGAGGATCTGCCCGCGCCGAGCAAGCCGGGCGGCTTCATCATCCTCACCAGCGGCACCACCGGCCTGCCGAAGGGCGCACCGCGCACCAAGGTCACGCCGATGGCCACCGCGCAGTTCGTCGACCGCGTGCCCTTCCCGAGGCGGGGCACGGCGATGATCGTGTCGCCGATTTTCCACAGCACGGGTCTGGGCACCTGGCTGGTCAACACGATCCTGTCGAACAAGATCGTGATGCGCCGCCGATTCGACGCCGAGGCCACCCTCGCCGCGATCGCCGAGCACAAGGTCGAGATGCTCGTCTGCGTGCCGACGATGCTGCACCGGATGACCGAGCTGCCGCCGGAGGTCCGCGCGAAATACGACCTGTCGTCGCTGAAGGTCATCCTCTTCGCCGGTTCCGCGCTCACCCCGGAACTGTGCATCCGCGCCACCGAGGCCTTCGGGCCGGTGCTCTACAACCTCTACGGGTCGACCGAGGTCGCCATCGCGACCATCGCGAACCCGGCAGAGCTGGCGGAGGCGCCGGGAACGGTCGGCCGGTCGCCGATCACCTGCGAGGTCCGCCTCTACGACGAGCAGGACCAGCCGGTCCAGACGCCGGGCGCGCGCGGCCGGATCTTCGTGCGCAGTGGCGCGCCGTTCGAGGGCTACACCGACGGCAGGCACAAGCAGATCATCGACGGGTTCATGTCCAGCGGCGACATGGGCCATTTCACCGAGACCGGGCTGCTCATGGTCGACGGCCGCGACGACGACATGATCGTCTCCGGTGGCGAGAACGTGTACCCGCAGGAAGTCGAGAACCTGCTGGTCGAGCGGCCCGAGATCTTCGACGTGGCGGTGATCGGCGTCGACGACCCGGAATTCGGAAAACGCCTGCGCGCCTTCGTCGTTCTCGAAGAGGGCCAGGCGATCGAGGCCGCCGAGATCCAGGCGCACGTCAAGGCGAATCTGGCCAGGTTCAAGGTGCCGCGCGAGGTGGTCTTCCTCGACGAACTGCCCCGCAACGCCACCGGCAAGATCGTGCGCCGCACCCTCATCGACTATGAGGTCTCACAGGGATAGACCCGGGTTACTACGGAGTAGACAGCACGGCCGGATCGCTTGCTAGTGTTAGCAACAGCACTGGATCTCGAAGACGCGGTCCGGCCTGCGGTTCTGCGCGGGCTCGGTCTGCCGGAAGGCTGTTCGATGTCTCTGTCTCTGCCCGCGCTAGGTACCACCGCCCGACGTGCCGGTGATTTCGCGCTCGGCGTCAAGGTCATGGTGGATCGCAAGCTGTTCAATCCGCTGCGCCTCGACCACGCCGCCCGTTCGTTCCGCAATGTCTCGAAGTTCGGCCCGTTCGCCGGCGTCGTCATGCACGCCGCGCAGAACAGGCCGCAGGCAGGCGCGATCGTCGACGAGCTGGGTGAGATCACCTTCGGCGAACTCGACGCACAGGCCAACGCGTTCGCCCGCGGCCTGCGCGCCAGCGGGATCAGCGAGGGCGACGTGGTCGCCGTGCTGGCCCGCGACCATCGCGGCATGGTGTTGAGCCTGCTCGCGGCGGGCAAGCTCGGCGTGCGCGCGGTGCTGATGAACACCGGGTTCGCCAAGCCGCAGTTCGCCGATGTCGCCGCCCGCGAGAAGGTCAAGGCGGTGCTGCACGACAGCGAGTTCCTCGACCTGATGAGCGCCATCCCCACCGAGATCCCGCGCGTACTCACCTGGGTCGATGAAGCGCACGGCGCCGACCCGTCGATCCCGACCGTGGCGTCGCTGTCGGCGGGCCGTTCGGACGCCGCGGTCGACGCGCCGAGCAAGCCCGGCGGCATGGTGATCCTGACCAGCGGCACCACCGGCACCCCCAAGGGCGCACCGCGCGACAAGGTGAGCCCGTTCGCCTCGGCGCAGTTCGTGGATCGGGTGCCGCTGCCCAACAACGGCACCATGATCATGGCGGCGCCGATCTTCCACGGCACCGGCCTGTCGCAGTTCACCCTCGGGCTCGCCCTCGGGAACCGGGTCATCTTCCAGCAGCGCCGATTCGATCCGGAGCAGACTCTCGCCAATGTGGTGAAGTACAAGGCGGATTCGCTGGTCGTGGTGCCCACCATGTTGCAGCGCATCCTCGATCTGGACGAGCAGATCCTGGCGAAGTACGACCCGTCGACGATGAAGGTCATCTTCGCCGCGGGCTCGGCGATCGCGCCCGACGTGGTGACCCGAACCCTCGACTACTTCGGTGATTCGCTCTACAACCTCTACGGGTCCACCGAATGCGCGGTGATGACCGTGGCCACCCCCGAGGATCTGCGCAAGGCGCCGACCACCGCGGGCAAGGCACCGGTCGGCATCCGGATCGTGTTGCTCGACGAGAACCGCAAGCCCATCACCGCGCCGAACGTCACCGGAACGATCTTCGTCGACAACGGCTTCGCGTTCACCGGATACACCGACGGCCGGACCAAGGAGATGGTCGACGGGATGATGTCCAGCGGCGACGTCGGCCATTTCGATGCCGACGGGCTGCTCTTCATCGACGGCCGCGACGACGACATGATCGTCTCCGGCGGCGAGAACGTCTTCCCGTTGGAGGTGGAGAACCTCATCGCGGGTCGCGCCGACGTGTTCGAGGCGGCGGTGGTCGGTGTCGACGACCACGACTACGGCAAACGGCTGCGCGCGATCGTGGTGCCCGGCCCGGAGTCCAAGCGTGACGCCAAGGAGATCAAGGACTTCGTCCGCGAGAACCTGGCCCGCTACAAGGTGCCGCGCGAGGTGATCTTCGTCGACGAACTGCCCCGCAACGCGACGGGCAAGCTGCTGCGCAAGCCACTGGTCGAGATGGCGGTCGAGGCGGACTGAGCAGGCAACCATAGTCCGCCCGATCGTGTCGGGCGGGCGATTGCCGTCGACTATTATCAGCGCGTGATCATCGGGTTCGAGCAGGCGTCCGCGCCGTCGCGTGCTGTCGGCGCGCGGCTGCGTGGCGCCTGCGCGGGCTCGATGTCGGGCGCGCTGTCGTTGGCGGCGCACGGTATGGCCGCCGGTGGGGCGCTGCCGGGCAGCACGGCGATCGTGTTGCTGGCGGCGGCCTCGGCGATTGTCGGTGCACTCGTCGCCGGGGTGGGTCCGCTGCGCAGCGGTGCGCTCGGACTGGCGGCGGTGTTGCTGGGCGGTCAGCTGATCGGCCACACCACGATGAGCTGGTCCGGGCACTCGCACTCGGCGGACGATTCCCTCGGACTCGGCATGCTCACCGCTCACACGGTCGCGGCACTGCTCGCGGCCGCGGTGATCGTCGGCGCCGAAGCCGCGTACCGGATCGGCAGCGCCGTCTTGGCGCGCATTCTGCCGCTGCGCTACCGAACTCCCCGCATCCCCGACCCGGCGCCCCTGCGCCTGACCTACCGCGACCGCGTCATCCTGCGAATCTTCGCCACGCCGTCGCTGCGCACCCGCGCTCCCCCGCTCGCGATTCCTTTCTGAACTCTCCCTCACCCGGTGCACGGATTCTTCGCCGTGCACTGCCCCGTGCGCATCGAGCGTCCGCCGAATTGTCGGTGCCTCGATGTGCGATCGGCTGTGCCCACCGGGTCCAAGTACTCCAGAAATGAATCAGCATGAGCATCACGGACACTCGTCCGGCCGAGGAGAACTCCCCCTCGGCACCACCGGTCTCCGGTGAACGTCCACGTTCCGGCTCGCGCCGCGGCTTCCATCTCTACCCGCTGGCCCTGCGCCTGCATTTCTACGCGGGAATCTTCATCGCACCGTTCATCCTGATCGCCGCGCTCACCGGCGCGCTCTACGCGATCGCGCCGACGATCGAAGGGTTCGTCTCGCGCGATCTGCTCCGCGTCGAAACCACCGGCCCCGAGCAAGCCCTGTCGACCCAGGTCGGGGCGGCTGTCGCGGCCCGTCCCGATCTGACGCTGGTCGCGGTCGCCCCGGCACCGAACGAGGGTGACACCACTCGCGTCCTGTTCAACGATCCGACGCTCGGCGATTCCGAGCGGCTGTCGGTGTTCGTCGACCCGCACACCGCCCAGTCGGTCGGCGAGTCCGTGGTCTACGGAAGCGGTGGCGCGCTGCCGCTGCGGACCTGGCTCAGCGAGTTCCATCGCAGCCTGCACCTGGGCGAACCCGGCAGGCTCTACAGCGAACTGGCCGCGTCGTGGCTGTGGGTGATCGCGTTGTTCGGGCTGGTGCTGTGGGTGCATCGGGTGCGTAAACGGCGCGACCGCAGGTCCGCGCAGTGGTTGCTCAAGCCGGATCTGTCCCAGACCAGGCGTCGAAAGATGAACTGGCACGGCGCGATCGGCGTGTGGATCCTGCCCGTGGTGCTGCTGCTCTCGGCCACCGGCATGACCTGGTCGACCTATGCGGGCGAGAACGTCACGAAGCTGCGCGAGGAACTCAGCTGGACCACACCCTCGGTGAGCGTCGCCCTGCCGGGTGCCGGGTCCGCGGGTGCCGCACCGGCGCCGAGTGACCACCACAGCGCAGGCCACGTCGCACCGGCACCGGTAGACCCCGCGGCTCAGATCGCACAACTCGATCGGGTCTACGACGTTGCCCGTGCCAGCGGCATCACCCAGGGCGCGGAAATCTCCATCCCGGCAACGCCCGCGAAGGCGTTCGGCGTGAAGGAACGGCGCCTGCCCGGCACCTACACAATCGATTCGCTCGCCGTCGACGGGTCGACCGGCACGGTCACCGATCGACTGGCGTTCGCCGACTGGCCGCTGATGGCCAAGCTCACCAACTGGGGCATCGCTTTCCACATGGGTCTGCTGTTCGGCCTGGTCAACCAGCTGCTGCTGCTCGCGATCATGGGTGGCCTCGTCACCGTGATCGTGCTCGGTTACCGCATGTGGTGGCAGCGTCGCCCCACCCGTAGGGCCGCGCTGCCCGTCCCGCCACGGCGTGGGGTGCTGCGCCGCACGTCGGCATGGATCACCGTTCCGCTGGTCGGCGCGGCGGTCGCTCTCGCTTGGTTCATCCCGCTGATCGGGGTGAGTTTGCTCGTCTTCCTGCTGATCGATATCGCATTGGGACTCGCCGCGCGTGCGGAGAAGGTGTAACGCATGGCTAACTATCGAGGAAACATCCCATGTAACCCATGAACCTCGATGATCGGAGCTTCCCCATGAGAACCTCAGCTCGCGCAGTTGCGATGTGCCTGGCCGCTCCGGTCGTCGCGATCGCCTTGACCGGTGTCGCCGCGGGTACTGCCGCTGCTGATCCCGGTTGCCAGGGGTCGATGAACGGCCCGTGGGCGTTCAACGGTGGATGTTACGGCGGCGAGGGCACCTACCGGCTCGAGGTCGACTGCATCGGATACAACATCGCGCCCTTCGCCGTCGGGCCGTTCACGATCCGCCAGGATCTGCCCGTCGGCCAGGCGGGCACGGTGGCGTGCTTCGGTCCGAACTGGTCCAGCGCGGGCTGGGCTGTGGGTTCGCGGATCTTCCGGCTCTGACACCGCATCGCGCGGACTGGGCCCCTAGGATCCGATGATGCCGCTGTCCCGTCGACAACTCCTGCGTACCGGCGTGGCAGGTTCGATCGCCGCGCTGGTGGGGGTGTCGGCGGTGAGCAGTGCGAGGTTCGCCGCGCCCCGGTGGCTCGGCGAACCGTTCTCCCTCGGGGTCGCGTCCGGCGAACCGACCTCGGACGGGGTGGTGCTGTGGACGCGCCTGGCCCCCGATCCGCTCGCACCCGACGGGTACGGCGGGATGGCCCTCGACGCGGTGACCGTCGATTACGAGGTCGCCGAGGACGAACGGTTCACGAAAGTGGTGGCCAGGGGGTCGGCGGTGGCCACCCGCGCACTGGGCCACAGCGTGCATCCCGAGGTTGCCGGGCTGGCACCGGATCGCTGGTACTACTACCGATTCCGGGCCGGCTCGGCGATCTCACCGATCGGCCGCACCCGCACGGCGCCGCCACCGAACAGCCCGACCGAGCGGCTCCGGTTCGCCTTCGCGTCGTGCCAGTCGTGGAGTTCGGGCTACTACACCGCCTATGAGCATCTCAGCGCCGAAGACCTAGACCTCGTCGTCCATCTCGGCGACTACATCTACGAATCCTCCTGGGTCCTCGCCCGCCGCGGCGCGCGGATGCCGCCGCAACTCGCCGGCGAGGCGGTGGATCTGGCCGGCTACCGATTGCGCTACGCCCAGGCCAAGGGCGAAGCGCCGCTGCAAGCCGCGCACGCGGCGTTCCCCTGGCTGGTCACCCTCGACGACCACGAACTCGACAACAACTGGGCCGGTGACAGTCCCGGCCTCGGACTCGACGTGTACCGCCTCCCGCCGCTGTTCCGGCGCCGCAAAGCCGCCGCCTTCCAGGCCATGTACGAGCACCAGCCGATGCGCCTGGCCCAGCTGCCCGCAGGCCCGTCGATGCACCTGCACCGGCGCTACCGGTTCGGCGATCTGGCCGAGTTCACCATGATCGACACGAGGCAGTACCGCACCCCCCAGGCTTGCGGCGACGGCTCCGCGGTGATCGGATGCGCCGACCGGTTCGCCACCGACCGCACCATTCTCGGTGCGGCCCAACGTGACTGGCTCGTCGACGGCTTCGCCACCTCGACCGCCCGCTGGCAGGTACTCGGCAACCAGGTCGCCATGGCCCAGTCCGACTACGACCCCGGCCCCGACCTGCTGCTCGGCACGGATGCGTGGGACGGCTATGTCGCCGACCGCAATACGGTGCTGGCCGCCGCCGCCGACCGCGCTGTCGAGAACCTGGTCGTGATCACCGGCGACCGCCACGAGAACTACGTCGCCGACCTACGCCGCGACTATGCCGATTCCGAATCCCCCGTCGTAGCAACCGAGTTCACCGGAACCTCGATCAGCACCGGCAGCGACGGCGCCGACCTCACCGACGCGGGCCGCGCCCTGCTGGCCGCCAACCCGGACATGAAGTTCTACAACCGCCAGCGCGGCTATGTCCGCGTCGACCTCGACCATCGGCAGTGGCGCAACGACTTCCGCGTCGTCCCGTACGTCAGGCGACCGGGCGCCCCGATCAGCACGCGCGCGAGTTTCGTTGTCGAGGAAGGAATCCCCGGCGCCGTCGAAGCGTGAGGCCATGGATCCGGGGTGCTGAACAAAAGGACAACTGTTCAATCCAGTTTGTGCGCACCCGCGGCGGGCTCGACGGTGAAGACACGGGGCGGGGCGAAACCCGTGGTGGTGAACCGGTTGATGATGTACTCGGCGACCTGGTCGGCGTGGTCGACCAGGGCGATGATGCTGCCACCGAAGCCGCCGCCGACCATGCGCGCACCGTGGGCGCCCGCGTCGAGTGCCGCGTCGACCGCGAGATCCAGGGTGGGCGCGGATACTTCGAAGTCTTCTCGCAGCGATCGGTGCGAGGCCGTGAGCAGCTCACCGATCGCCCTCGGGTCCGCACCGGTGCGTAGCCGGTCGGCGACGGCGAGTACCCGCGCGTTCTCGGTGACCACGTGCCTCGCGCGGTGTCGTAGTAGTGGATCCCGCAGGTGGAGAAGGTCTTCGGCGGTGGCGTCGCGCAGGGCGGGCAGGTTCAGCGCGTCGGCGGCGGCTTCGCATTGCGCTCTGCGTTCGGCGTATCCGCCGTCGGCCAGGTCGTGCGGGTTACCGGTGTCGGCGACGATCAGCGCCAATCCGGCGGCGTCGAGATCGAACGGAATCTGTTCGGCGGCAGTGGTTTCCGCGCTGGTGAACGCACGGATGTCGAGGAACAGGGCGTGGCCTTCGGTGCACAGGATCGAGGCGGACTGGTCGAGCAGACCGGTCGGCACTCCGGCGAAACCGTTCTCCGCCGCCCTGGCGATCTCGACCATGTTCCGATCGGTGAGTTCGGGCGCGAACAGATCGCGCAGCGCGATCGTCACCGCGCAGCACAGGGCCGCCGACGAGGACAGACCCGCACCGATCGGCACCGCGCCGTCGAGTTCGAGGTACACCCCGTCGACTCGATGGCCGCCGCGGACGAACTCGTCGACGACGCCGAGCGGATAGCGTGCCCAGCCGGGCAATCGATCCCGTTGCGCCACAAGATCGCGCACCCGCACCTCGACGACATCGCCGGGCCGCTGTGCCGAGGTGAGCCGCACCAGCCCGTCACCGCGCGGTCCGGCCGCGCAGACCACACCGAGCGACAGCGCGATGGGCAGTACGAACCCGTCGTTGTAGTCGGTGTGCTCGCCGATGATGTTGACCCGGCCCGGCGCGATCCACTTGTCCACCCGTACTTCCCTTCCGCTTCCTGCGACGATGTCACCACCGAACACCGCGTAAAGCACTCGCGGGACACCGGGTACCGAATCGGTATCCGGCAATGCCCGCAACGCATCGACAGCAGAGCCACGGACGTGTCATGATCGACTGAGTTGTAAAGGTTTTGAGCGTCGGCGCTTGTCGGCTGGGGATTGTGCTCGAACAACAACACTCGGTGTTCTCGGCCGATACTTCGAGTGATTCACCGGCCTCTCATTCGATCGACGTTCGTCGCGTGCGCAGCAAGATCGAGGGGGGCTGATGATCATCAGCGAGAGACGCTACGGAAGCCTGCGACGGTGCGTGCTGCTGCTCGGCGCGGCGGGGGCCGTGCTGCTCGCGCCGCTGGCGAGTGGCCGGGCGCTGCCGTTTCTGCTGCTCATCGTGATCGTCGCGGGATCGCTGGCGATGATCGGATACGGCATGTACAGCCATCGGCCCACGCACCGGTTGCCCTGGTACCTGCTGGCCGCCTCGGTGCCGCTGTTCGCCACCGGCACCGCGATACGCGCGCTCGGGCTGCACCCGAGCTGGCATCCGGTCGACGATCTGTGTACCTTGGCCGCCTCCCTGTGCCTGGGCCTGGCCGCCGTCGGCTGGCTGCAGCCGCACAGACTCCGCAACGCGCGCGACCTGTGGCTGGACTCGACGCTCATCGGACTCAGCGCGCTGCTGGCCTCGTGGACATTCCTGATCTCGCCGATTCTGCGGCAGGGCACCGGGTTCGTCGATACCGCGCTGGCCGCGAGCTATCCGGTGATCCATGCCCTGCTTGCCACGGTGCTCGCGCATTCACTGGCCACAGTGGTTCGCTCGGAGACGTCGCTGCGGTTGTTGCAGGCGGCGCTGATCGCCGTGCTCATCGGCGGCTTTCTCGAAAGCCTCACTGCCGCAGGCACAATCGCGGTAGATCCCGAGGTGGCGGTGGTGCCGCAGCAGTGGGCGTATCTGCTGGCCGGGCTGGCCGCGGTACAGCCGACGATGGGCGCGCTGCGCGACGCCGAGGATGTGGGACCGCATCGATCGCGGCAGCGGGCGGGGATGATCGCGGTGGCACTGGTGGCGGCCTCACTGGTCAGCGTGGTCGGCGCCGACCTCGGGGTCCTCGACCGGGTGGTGATCTGTTCGCTGCTCACGATGCTGCTCGTCGGGGTGCTGGTGCGTAGCGAACGCGCCATCGCCCGCAGCATGCGCAGCGAACGCCGAGCGCATTACCAGGCCGACCACGACCTGCTCACCGGCCTGTTCAACCGCGCCGCCCTGCTGCGCGCACCCAACCGCTACCGCGAGCAGTGGGCCGGAAAACCGGTGTGTCTGCTGTTCATCGACCTCGACGGCTTCAAAATGGTCAACGACAGTTACGGCCACGCCGTCGGCGACGAACTCATCGCCAACGCCGCCTCCCGCATCCGCCGCACCACCACCAGCGCCGACCTCACCGCCCGCTACGGCGGCGACGAATTCGTCGTGCTCGGCCCCCGCACCCGCACCGAAGCCGCGGTCCTGGCCGAACACATCCTCGGCGCCTTCATCCGCCCCTTCGAACTGAGCTGCGGTGAAATCCCCATCACCGCCAGCATCGGCGTCGCCTGCCTGACCACCCGCCCCACCGAGACAACGATCTACGACCTCATCCGCACCGCCGACGCGGCGATGTACCACGCCAAGGAATACCGCCTCGGCCTCAGCTTCCACGACGAACTGCGAAAGCCCACCCCCCGCCGCGCGCACCTCAGTTCCGCGTCCCCGCGAATTCAGCGAGTCGCCAGGTAGCTCGACTGTTCGCTATCGGCCTTGCGTCATGTGCGCGTGCGGAATCTCCGGGACGAAACCGGACATGTCGGCCCGTTGTGTGCGGTGGCGAGATCCTCTCGCTATCAGCTGCCAACCAGGCAGAACGGGTGACCGGCCGGATCCAGCAGCACGCGCCACCGTTCGCCGCCCGGCTGGTGGTCCGGCCTGACCGCGCCGAACCCCAGCGCCAACTTCTCCGCCGCGTCGAGGTCCTCGACCCCGAAGTCCAGGTGCAACTGCTGCGGCACGTCCTGACCGGGCCACCGCGGGGCCCGGTATCCGTCGACCCGTTGGAAGCCCAGGTCGCAACCCGAACCATCGGTCAGGGCGACGAAATCGTCAGCGTCATAGCCGATCCGCATGCCTGTCAGCTCTTGGTAGAACCGGGCCAGAGCCCGGGGATCGGCGCAGTCCAGAGTCACGCCTCGCAGTGTGGCGATCGGCATCGTCACTCCTTGGTCATCCATGTTCGCGAGCCGCGCGGCGGCCGCCGCAGGTAACCCTGATCAGTGGGCGCGACTTCCGACGTGCTCAATCCCCCAACTCCTCCAACAGCTTCCGGGCCGCCTCCAGCTCAGCCTGCAGCTGCGCGACCTTCGCCTGCTGAACCCCCCGAGCAGCCTCCAGAATCCCGGCCACCACTTCCTCCACCTCGGGATGCAGGATCTTCGCGGCCTGGGCGACGGCGGCGCTGCTGACAGCCATTCCCTTCACGCTGCGCTTCTTGCCGTTGACCACATCGACGGTCCACTCACCGTCGGCGGTGCCGGTGAGCGTGACGGTCACCTCGGGAGCCTTAGCCTTGCGCACCGCAGGAGCTTTCGCGGGCCGCGGTGTCGCCGGAGCGGACGCGGACGCGGGCTTGGGGGCGTCATCGGATACCGGGGCGAGCGACCTCGGCGCGGGCGTAGCAGTGCTCGGCAGGGTCGACGGCTGGGTCACAGTGTTGTCCTTTCGGTTGCTCGGCGCGGGGACACTTTCCGGGCGGGTCCGTGCGGATCCGCCCGGCGCTACCGTAGTCCCGCGGGCCGGCTTGGTCAGCGTCACCTCGCTCGGGCCGAACGAGAGCACATCTTTGGAACCGGTGGGCCGCACCTGCAGGAAGTCGCCGGCGGACGGGTCATCGAGCGCGACCACCTTGCCCGACTTCCCCTCGGCGACACCGACAGCGGCGGCGGTGAACCACACCATCGGCGGTTTGCCCTCGGCGAGCTCGCCTGCGATACGCGCGAGCTCGGCGTCGGACAGTACCGGCGGTGCTGATCGGCGGGATGCGGACTTGGTGCTCGGCGAGGACATCGTGGACTCCGGGGGTTGGTGCTACTGCGTGGTGTGTGGCACCGATGATGCCGCACGGCACCGACAAGTTCTCGCCCGAGCCGCCCACACGGCCCGAAATCCCCCTCCTGCGCGGGAATTCCGGGCCGCGACACCCCTCAGCCGCGAGCGGCGTTACCGCGCGTGGTCGGCCGAATGTTCTCGCGCACCGCGGCCACATCGCGATAGCCGTTGACCGCCATCAACAGGTCCGCTTCGGCGGCGTAGCTGCGCAGCAGATGCACCAGACCGCGCACCCCGCCCAGCGCGAGCGCGTACACATACGGCCTGCCGAGCCCGACCATCGTCGCACCGAGTCCGAGCGCCTTCACCACATCGGCACCCGAGCGCACCCCGGAGTCGAACAACACCGGCACCCGGTCGTCACAGGCGGCCACGACCGCGGGCAATGTCTCGAGCGCGCTCAGACCACCGTTGGCCTGGCGCCCACCGTGATTGGAGCAGTAGATGCCATCGGCGCCGAAGTCGATCGCCTTGCGCGCGTCCTCGGGATGGGAGATGCCCTTGAGGATCAGCGGCAGATCGGTGATCGAACGCAACCAGCCGAGGTCGTCCCAGGTCAACGAGTTACCGAAGGTCGCGATCCAGTGCAGGACAATCATTTTGGGGTCGTCGGAGCCGACCATCTTCTGGAAGACCGGGTCGCTGGTGTAGTTCTTCAGCACATGCCCACGCAGCTGCGGGAAGTTTCCGCTGGCCAGGTCGCGCGGCCGCCAACCGGGCACCCAGGTGTCGAGGGTGACGGTGATACCCGCGTAGCCCGCGGCCTCGGCGCGGTGCACCAGACTCTCGGCGAGCTCACGGTTCTTCGGCGTGTAGAGCTGGAAGAACGAAGGCGTGTCGCCTGCGTGCGGACGCACGTCCTCGAGCGGATCCTCCATCAGCGTCGAGTACATCGCGGGCACACCGGTCTGCGCCGACGCCTCGGCGACCGCGATATCACCGTGGCCTTTCTCGCCGACCAGACCGATCACTCCGACCGGCGCGAGGAACAGCGGGCCGGCGAAGGTGTGGCCGAACGCGGAGACGGTGAGATCGCGCTCGGTGGCGCCGACCAGCATCCGGGGCACCAGACCCCAGTCCGCGAAGGCTTCGGCGTTACGCCGCTGCGTGAGCTCGTCGCCCGCCCCACCGGCGATATAGTTCAGCAACGAATCCGGCAGTGCCGCAGTGGCTTTGCGTTCGAGCGTCGCGTAATCCATGGGAAATTCGGGCTGGATCCCACCGAGCGCGGCCAGGTAGATCTCGTTCTGATAGTCGGCGAACTGACTCATTGCAGCACTTTCGCACGCCGACCGGGGTTCACGGACCGCAGGGGGGATGTAAGGTGCGTCATACTCGAAAATACGAGATTGTGAGTGCCCCTGTCGTGACCGTCGTCGAACACTCGGCTGCGCCCGCCGATCCGGACGCCCTACTCGCCGACCGCTTCCATTGCGATGCCATCCGCCATCTGACCCGCCTCGCGCTCGGGCTCTCCCAGGATTCGATGGATCTGCTGACCTCGGTCACCGATCGACTGCGGGCCGCCGAGGGTGCCCTGCGCGATCCACTCACCAGCGACCTCGGCTTCGACTGAACCTCACCGCCGCCGTGCGGTGAGCGCCGCCAGATCGGCGAGCCGATGCGCGCGGGCGATCTCCGCGGGGGTGAACGGTTCGTCCGGGCGCACGAAACCCCAGCGACGGTCGTCGCGGTCCAATTCCAGCAGGGTGCCCTCGCCCGGTTCGCTCACCTGCGGAGCGCCCGGCGCGAGGTAGCGCGCGCCGAGCAGTTCGGCGACGGCCAAGGGCAATTCGTCCGGATCGCCGACGATGCGGGCGGCGATCGCGAGCGCTTTGGTCTGTCCGTCGATCAGCGACAGCACCGTCGCGGGCCAGACCCGCACCCCCGAACCTCCCGCGTGCTCCACGGCAGCGGTGATCGCGTGCGCGGTGACCTCGGCGGGCGCGGCGACGACGAGTTCGTCGAGTACCGCGTCCTCGAGTTGGTGTACGTGCACGGTGAGAATGTTGGCCTCGCGGTGGGCGAGCTGTTTGGCCAGCGTCTCGAGCGCGCCGGGCCGGTCGGCCAGGCGCACGCGGATCCGCCAGAGCGCGGGCGCGGAGTCGAGGCGATCGCGATGGCGTAGTTCCGGGCTGTGCAGCCAGCCGCCGAGCATCCGCATCGCCGACGGTTCCACCACCCAGATCACCAGGATCGTGGTGGTGATCGTCAGCAGCGTGACGGTCACCAGGTACGGCGGATGCAGGTGCACGACCAGGGCGTGCAGCGCCAGTTCCACCGGGAACACCGCGGCGAGTTTGGCGAGCGTGAGCCTGGTCCGTCCCGGATGCGGCAGTCTGCCGCATACCTCGCAGGCCAGGGCGGTGACACGGGGTCGCACTGCGAATCGCCACATGCGAGTCAGCGTCTGTGGCATTCGTGTCGATCTTGGACGAGGTGCGTAACAGCGATGTGAAAGCCGATGCGAAAGCCGTTGACCTGCACAGACTTCCCCGGTGATGCCGAACACCCGCGTGGCCGGGGTGTGACGGCAGGCACTTTTTCCTCGATAGTCAGCGGCAACATTTGTGACTCGGCTCACCAAAATTCATTGACAAACCCACACAAATGGGCATAAAACAACATGAGTACAGATTCACGGAGACCGGAGGAACCCATGTACGCCGAGGAACGGCAGCAGGCGATCGCGACCCTCATCGGGCACCGTGGACGCGTCTCGGTCGCCGAACTCGCCGACCAGTACGGGGTCACCACCGAAACCGTGCGCCGCGACCTCGCGGTGCTGGACCGGCTCGGGGTGATCCGGCGGGTACACGGGGGCGCGGTCGGCGCCGGTGCGCTCACCACGTTCGAACCGGGCACCGCCGAGCGCGACAGCACCCGCGCCGCGGAGAAGGACCGGATCGCCGAACTCGCGCAGCGGTATCTGCCGAGCCCCGGCGGCAGCGTGCTGTTCGACGCGGGCACGACGACGGTACGGGTGGCCGCGGCCATGCCGATCGACGTCGACCTGGTCGCCGTCACCAACTCGCTGCCGGTCGCCACCCGCCTCACCGGGTTCGCCGGTGTGCGGTTGCACCTGCTCGGCGGGCGGGTTCGCGGAATCACCCAGGCCGCCGTCGGTGCCGAGACCTTGCGGCTGCTCGGCGAATTGCGGGTCGACGTCGCGTTTCTCGGCACCAACGCGCTGACCGTGCGGCACGGGCTGTCGACCCCCGACCCGGAGGAGGCGGCCGTGAAACGCGCGATGATCGCCGCCGCCGATCGGGTCGTCGTGGTCGCCGACGCGAGCAAGATCGGGCGCGAGGACTTCGTGCGCTTCGGCGATGCCGCCGATCTCGACGTCCTGGTCACCGATACCGACATCCCGGCCACCGCGCACGCGGCACTGGTCGCCGAAGGAATCGAGGTGGTGCTCGCATGATCGTCACGCTGACCGCGAACCCGAGTGTCGACCGCACGGTCACCCTCACCGAGCCGTTGCGGCGCGGGCAGGTGCATCGCGCGGCGAGCGTCACGTCGCATCCCGGTGGCAAGGGGGTCAATGTCGCACGGGTGGTGGCCGGCAGTGGGGCGCCGGTGCTGGCTGTACTACCAGGGGCCGAGGACGACCCGGTGGTGCACGGATTACGCACGGCGGGAATCGAATTCCGCACGGTGCCGGTGGCGGGCGGGCCGCGGGTGAATCTGACCATCGCCGAAACCGACGGCACCACGACCAAGATCAACGAGCCCGGCTATCCGTTGACGGCGCGCGATCTGGCCGAGCTCACGGCGGTGCTCGTCGAGCTGGCCGCGGGGGCCGAGTGGATCGTGCTGTCCGGGTCGCTGCCGCCGGGTGTGCCCGTCGACTGGTACGCGCGGCTCGTCGCGACGTTGTCCATGCTGCGCGGGAACGGAACTCGCCGCACCCGCGTCGCCGTCGATACCTCCGATGCCCCGCTGCTCGCGCTGTTCGCCGAATCAGTCTCTGCCACACCGGATCTCATCAAACCGAATTCGGCGGAACTGGCCCAGCTCACCGGTCTCGATGCCGTCGACCTCGAAGTTCCCACGGCAGCGGCCGAAGCCGCCTCGACCCTGATCGATCGTGGCGTCGGCGCGGTCCTGGCCACCCTCGGCGCGGCAGGCGCGGTCCTGGTCACCGCCGAAAACGCGTGGTTCGCCGCCGCCCCGCCGATCGTCCCACGCAGCACCGTCGGCGCAGGCGACTCGGCGCTGGCCGGCTACCTCCTCGCCGACCTCGCTGGCGCCTCCCCCGCGGATCGCCTCCGCACGGCCGTCGCCTACGGCAGCGCCGCGACCGCGTTGCCCGGCACCGAACTGCCAGGCCCCGCCGACATCATCCTCGAGGCCGTCACGGCCCACCCACTCACCGCCGCCGAACACCCCGCGCCATGACCGCCCCAGAACAGCACGGAATCCCGCCGCGACCATCGCCGTCGAATTCGACCGTGCGGCTGCCACCTGGCTCTCGATCGCACGGATTCGCCACTCGCCCCGACTGATCCGCCCAGAACCCCATCCCTGCCCGCTCCACCCCCACTCCGGAAAGACACGACGATGGCCGATTCGATCATCACTCCCGACTTGATCGCACTGGACGCCGACCTCGGCGCCGACAAGAACGCGGTGATCACCGCGCTGGCGGTGAAACTCGCCGCCGCGGGCCGCGCCACCGGTGCCGCCGCGGTCGCGGAGGCCGCGCTGGCGCGGGAGTCGCAATCGGCAACCGGTCTACCCGGCGGCATCGCGATCCCCCACTGCCGAGCGGCTGCCGTCTCCACAGCGTCGCTGGCCTTCGCCCGGCTCGCCCCCGCCGTCGACTTCGGCGCCCCCGATGGGCCCGCCGACCTGGTCTTCCTGATCGCCGCCCCGGAAGGCGCGGGGGCCGAACACATGAAACTGCTGTCCTCGCTGGCTCGCGCACTGGTCCGGCCCGCGTTCGTCGCCGATCTACGCGCGGCCACGACTCCGGCAGCCGTGGTCGCCCTCGTCGACGGCGTCATCAATCCCCCACCAGCCGCGACCGGATCGACCGCTGCGGGTTCGACGAGTCCGGCTGGGTCCAGTTCGGCGGCCGACGCAGGCGTGGCGGGTTCAGAACCGGCCACGCCTCCCGCCTCCGGTCTATCCGCCGACGATGACGGCGTCGGTGCTGCTGCTGTTTCCAGCGCGGGAGCCGGTGGCGGCACGGCCGCGCCCATCGGGGATGCGGGCGACGCCGACAGCTCGGCCTCAGCTGGGGATGCCACCACGAGCGGTTCGCCGGCCGACAGCGCATCGACCGGCGCGCCGAAGAAGATCGTCGCCGTCACCGCCTGTCCCACCGGCATCGCGCACACCTACATGGCGGCTGACTCCCTGGTCGCCGCGGGCGAACGCGCCGGAGTCGACGTGGCGGTGGAAACCCAGGGCTCGAGCGGCGGTGACACCCTCGATCCGGCCACGATCGCCGACGCCGACGCCGTCATCTTCGCCACCGATGTCGGGGTGAAGGACCGCGGCCGGTTCGCGGGCAAACCGGTGATCGAGTCCGGCGTCAAACGCGCCATCAACGAACCCGACACGATGATCGCCGAGGCCGTCGCGGCGAGTACCACCCCGGGTGCCGCCACGGTCGGCGGCGCCGCGCCCGTGCCCGCGCCCTCGCAGACAGCGGCCAAGGGCATCGGCTGGGGCACCCGCCTGCGACAGATCCTGCTCACCGGTGTGAGCTACATGATCCCGTTCGTCGCCGCGGGCGGTCTGCTGATCGCGCTGAGCTTCCTGCTCGGCGGCTACGAGATCTCCGACAGCGCGAAAACGATCGTGCTCGACAACTCGATCACCGACCTGCCCGACGGTGGTCTGGCCACCTATTTCGGTGCGGTGCTCTTCCAGATCGGCTCACTCGCCTTCAGCTTCCTCGTCCCGGCGCTGGCCGGATACATCGCCTTCGCGATCGCCGACCGTCCCGGCTTGGCGCCTGGTTTCACCGCAGGCGCGATAGCGGTCTTCGTCGGCGCGGGATTCCTCGGCGGCCTGGTCGGCGGCCTGGTGGCCGGATTCGCGGCCCTGTGGGTGAGCAAGCTGCCGGTACCGACGTGGGCCCGCGGGCTGATGCCGGTGGTGGTCATCCCGCTGCTGGCCTCGGCCATCGTCGGCGTCTTGATGCTCGTCCTGCTCGGCAAGCCCCTTGCCGCCGTGACCAGCGGACTCACCGACTGGCTCAACGGCCTGTCCGGCACCTCCGCCATCGCGCTGGGTGTCATCCTGGGCGTGATGATGTGCTTCGACCTCGGTGGTCCGGTCAACAAGGCCGCCTACTCGTTCGCCGCTGCCGGGCTGTCGGTCACCGACACCGCGACCCTGCGGATCATGGCTGCGGTGATGGCCGCGGGCATGGTGCCACCGCTGGCGATGGCACTGTCGACCCTGCTGCGCCCCCGTCTCTACACCGAGGCCGAACGCGAGAACGGTAAGGCCGCCTGGCTGCTCGGTGCCTCGTTCATCTCCGAGGGCGCGATCCCGTTCGCCGCGGCCGACCCGCTGCGGGTGCTGCCGTCGATGATGATCGGCGGTGCGGTGACCGGCGGGCTGATCATGGCCACCGACGTCACCCTGAGCGCGCCACACGGCGGCATCTTCGTGTTCTTCGCGATCGGGCATCTCGCCTGGTTCCTGGTGTCGCTGGTCGCGGGCACCCTCGTAGCCGCGGCCTGCGTCACCCTCGCCAAGGAATTCACCGGCAAGAAGTCCGTCGCCCCTGTTCTCACCACCGCGTAATCCGTTCGCACACAAGGAGATATCCCATGGCAAGCACCACCGTCACCGTCGGCTCCTCGGTCGGCCTGCACGCGCGCCCCGCGGCCCTGATCGCCGAAGCGGTCGGCGCGGCGGGCGTTCCCGTCACCATCGCGGTCACCGGCGGCGACCCGGTAGACGCGGGTTCCGCGCTGATGATCATGACCCTCGGCGCAGGTCAGGGCGCCGAGGTGACCATCACCAGCGACGATCAGCCGACCCTGGACAAGATCGCCGAGCTCGTCGCCAGCGACCTCGACGCTTAGTCTCGAATAACGCGAAAGGCCCGGAACCAGTGGTTCCGGGCCTTTCGTTTTGTAGCGGGGACAGGATTTGAACCTGCGACCTCTGGGTTATGAGCCCAGCGAGCTACCGAGCTGCTCCACCCCGCGTCGGTGTGAACACAACATTACACACAGGTGCGAGCAGGTGCCAAATCGCGAGGTCAGCACCAGTTTTCCGACCGATTCGCCGCGCAACACCACACGTCGAGGTCATCGAATGTGGCAGCCATCACACATTCTGGCAACCACGCGCGTCGGAGGCGAGTTTCGGTGAGCGGCGTCACTATCACCTCGTGATCCCGAACACATAACGGACCAATAACAGACCGACCGGAATCTAGGTATTCCCACTGGCTATGCAGCGTAAACATTGATAAGACGCCTATTCCATTCATAGAATCCGCTCGTTATCAAGATGTGATCGGTGCCGATTCATTGGTTAGCGTCTCCCCCATGACTGAGACCCGGAAATTCAGCACCCGCGCACTTGGCGTCGCCGCCATCACGGGCGCCCTGGTTGCCGTTCCGTTCAGCCTCGCCACCGGCACCGCCTCCGCCGCCGCCTACAACTGGGACGGCGTCGCTCAATGCGAGAGCGGTGGCAACTGGGGCATCAACACCGGCAACGGCTACTACGGCGGGCTGCAGTTCTCGCAGAGCACCTGGGCGGCCAACGGCGGCCAGGGTTCGGCGCACAACGCCAGCAAGGAAGAGCAGATCCGCGTCGCGGAGAACGTGCTCGCCAGCCAGGGCGTCGGCGCGTGGCCGCACTGCGGCCAGTTCCTGCAGTCGGGCGCGTCCGAGCCCGAGGTGGCCGAAGAGCCCGCCGTCGAACTGCCGGTCGAGCTGCCCGCCGAGGCGAAGACCGATGTCCAGGCTGCCGTCGACCAGGCCAAGGCCGCGGGCCAGGCCCTGGCCGACCAGTACGGTGTCTCGGGTCAGTACCGGGACCTGCTGAACGCCAATGCTCCGCTGATCGCTTCGATCGGCGGCTGATCCACCGTTCCCCCTGCACAAGAAAGGCCCCGTCATCGCGACGGGGCCTTTCTTGCGTGCCGGTGGTTACCGGCCTGCGGCGTCCTGGTACGCCTTCATCGCGACGTCCAGTTCTTCGAGCGCCTTACCGTAATCGGTGAAGTTGCCGGTCCGCATCGCCGTGCGCACCGCCTCGATCTTGCGGCTGACCTCGGCGGCCGCGGCCTCCTGGGTCGGCGAACTCGCGGGCGGTGTGGTCCCCGGCTGCGGTGTCGTCCCGCCGACAGGCGGCGTGACGGTGCCCTGGTCGACCGGTGGGGTCGCTCCCGGCTTCGGCTTCACCGCCGGATCGCCACCGAACGGTGTCGCCAGCGAACCCGCACCCGGCATCACCTGATTCAGTGCCCCGGCCAATGTCGAGTCGTACCCGACCTTCACGCTGCCCGCCGCGTCGCGATAGCTCACCAGCACGCGAAGCAACTGCGGGAAGGTCGACGAACCGGTGTTGCGTTCGTTGTAGAACGGTTCGACGTAGAGGATGCCGCCGTCGGCCACCGGCAGCGTGAGCAGGTTGCCGTAGCGGATCTTGTTCGAGTTCGACAGCAGGGTTTTCTCTCGGGACACCGCGTCGGCGGTGGTCATCGAGTTCTGTGTCTGCTGCGGGCCCTGCGTCTGGGAATCGGTGGGCAGCTGCAACACGGTGAACTTGCCGTACCCGTCGGGGTCGGAGCGCACCGAGATGTAGGCCGACAGGAACTGCCGGTTGTAGCCGACCATCGCCGAGGTCAGGTTGAAGACCGGCTTGGTGGTCTTCGGATCGCCCAGCAGCACGTAGTACGGCGGCTGGTTGAACGTGCCGCCCTCGATCGTCGGGTCACTCGGCACCGACCAGAACGCGTTGTTGGTGAAGAACTCGCGCGGGTTGTCCACGTGGTACTTCGTCAACATGTCGCGCTGGACCTTGAACAGGTCCTCCGGGTAGCGGAAGTGCGCGCGCAGCTCGGGGGAGATCTCGCTCTGCGGCTTCACCGCGTCCGGGAAAACCCCGCGCCAGGCCTTGAGGACCGGGTCGACGGTGTCGGTCTCGTACAGGGTGACGGTGCCGTCGTAGGCGTCGACGGTGGCCTTCACCGAGTTACGGATGTAGCTGACCTCCTTGCGCGGGATCACGCGCCCGGTCTTCTTGTCGATGCTGTCCTCGACCGCGCCGTCGAGCGAGGTCGGCTGAGCGTAGGGGTACTTGTCCAGCGTGGTGTAGGCATCGACGATCCACTTGACGCGGCCGTCGATCACCGCCGGGTAGGCGTTGCCGTCGGTGGTGAGCCACGGTGCGACCTTCTGCACCCGATCACGCGGACCGCGGTTGAACAGGATCTTGGAGTCCTCGCTGATGGCGGAGGAGAACAAGATATTGCGCTCGGCGTACTTGGCCGCGAAAGCGAGCCGGTTGAACCAGTTCCCGATCGGCACGCCACCGCTGCCGTCGTAGGTGAACTGGGCCTCGTCGGAGTCGTATTCGCGCGGCGCCTGGCCCTCGGCGGTACCGACGATGGCGTAGTCGGGGTCGGTCTGGGAAATCAGCTCGCCGTAGTAGATGCGCGGCTGGTCGACCTTGATCTGCTGATCCTCGACCTTGGTGAACAGGTCACTGACCATGAACAGCGGATAACCCGAATCGCTGCCACCCGAGGCGCTCTGCGCCTCGGACTGCGGCTTGTTCACGCGGTTGGCGGGCGCGGCGACGAACCCGTTGCCGTGGGTGTAGACGGTGTGCTGGTTGATCCAGTCCTTCTGGTTGCCCGACAGGGCCTGGGGGTGCAGCTCACGGGCGGCGACGATGTAGTCCTGGAGGTCGCCGTTGAGGTTGTAGCGGTCGATGTCGAGCGACTCGGGGAAGCCGTAGAAGTTCTTGCGCTGCTGCAGCTGAGTGAAGGTGGGCGAGAGGATGTTCGGGTCGAGCAGGCGCGCGTTGCCGATGGTCGCCGCGTCGGCGGGTACCTCGAGCGGGCTCTTCGTGGAACTACCCCGGTAGTCCTGATACTCGACCTTGTCGTCGGTGATCCCGTACGCCTCGCGAGTCGCCATGATGTTGCGCTCGATGTAGGGGCTCTCCTTCTCGGCCGCGTTGGGGCGCACCGAGAACTGCTCGACCACCATCGGCCACACCGCACCGACCAGGATCGACGACAGCACCAGCAGCGCCGCCGCCATGGCGGGAACCCGCAGATCACGCAAGACGATCCCGGCGAAGAACGCCATCGCGCAGATCACCGCGATCGAGAGCAGGATCAGTTTGGCGGGCAGCACCGCGTTGATATCGGTGAACGACGGACCGCCGAAGGTCGGCTCCTTGCGTGTGCTCGACAGCAGGTCGTACCGGTCGAACCAGTACGCCACCGCCTTGAGCAGGACGAAGATTCCCGCGATCACCGCGAGCTGCACACGCGCGGCCCTGGTGAGAGTGCCTTCACGCCCGGCCAGCCGCAGGCCGCCGAACACATAGTGGGTCACCAGGTTCGCGAAGAACGCGATCACCACGGCGACGAACAGCCAGTTCAGCACCATCCGGTAGAACGGCAGATCGAAGGTGTAGAAACCGATGTCGAGTCCGAACTGCGGGTCCTGCTGACCGAACTCGCCACCGTGCAGGAACAGCTGCACGGTCGCCCAGTTCGACTGCGCGACCAGGCCCGACAGTACGCCGAGCAGCACCGGGATGCCGACGCCGAACAGCCGCAGCTTGCTCATCACGGTCGTGCGGTAGCGCGCGATCGGATCGTTGGGCCCGGCGACCGGCACGAAGACCGGACGCGACCGATAGGCCAGCAGCAGCGCCGCCCAGACCACGAGGCCGACGAGCAACGCGACGACCACGAACAGGATCAGCCGCGTGCGCAACACGCCGAGATACACACTGCGATAACCGACCTCACCGAACCACAACCAATTGGTATAGGCATCGGTGAAGCGGGGCCCGAGCAGCAGCAGCGCCGCGAGGACGACTGCTGTCACCAGCAGCACACGGCTGCGTCGGGACAACGAAGGTAAGCCGGTGGGGGGCCGCATGCCCACGGTGCCACTCTCCATGCTCCGGCGGTTCCACACCGTGATCGGCGCAGTCACCGCAGTCCGAATGTTGCGGGCGATCCGTTACCGGACCGTTGGCGCCCACTCTACGGAAATCGGACACCGTGTAAGCGTCTGGGCCGAAAATGATTGGATGTGCGGGTGACCGAAGACGAGCACGCCGAAGTTCTCCTCGCCCGCTGTGTGCGCGAGGTCGTCGAGTTCGCCGACGCCGAGGGCTGGGGAAACCCGCCGCAGATGTTCGCGTTGGTGCCGACCGCCGACCTGGCCGCGGCCGAACCCGACCTGCAGGACCAGCTCGACGACGGCAGCGAGCTGACCCCCGTTGCCCAGGAAGCCTTCCCCGACGACATCACCGGCGGGTCGATGGCGCTCGACGAGTTCCTGGCCACCACCACCTGGCCGCCCGCGGTCGAGGGCTGTGTGCTGGTGCAGGAGATCGTGGTGCTGCCGCCCGACGCCGAGAGCGATCTCGACGAGGCGCTGGTTCCGCTACTCGCCGACGACGAGGCCGCGGACGCGGCCGGGCGTGCCGCCGCGCACGCGCATCCGGGTCGCCGCGACGCGCGCCTCATCGCGGGCGTGCTGCGCCAGGGCGCCACCCTGTGCCTGCTGCAGATCCGCCCCGAGGACGACGACGGCTTCGGCGATCTCGACCTGCGCACCTACCCCAACCTGGCACCGGGCCTGGTCGAGGCCCTGCACCACACGCTGGAGTGAGCTACCCGCAGGTGATCGCCTCGCGGCCGGCGTTGATCTCGGCCAGCGACGCGATCGCGCTGTCGAGGGTGTCGACCTTCACCAATCGCAGGCCCTCGGGAGCCCGCTGAGCGGCTTCGTTGCAGTTGTCGGCGGGGACGAGGAACGTTTCCGCGCCTGCCTCGCGCGCGGCGATCATCTTGTACTGGATGCCACCGATCGGGCCCACCTTGCCGTCCTGGTCGATGGTGCCGGTGCCCGCGACGAACCTGCCGCCGTTGAGTTCGCCCGGCGAGAGCTTGTCGATCAGCGACAGACTGAACATCAGCCCGGCCGACGGCCCACCGATATCGGCGAGGTTGAACTCGACCTGCAGCGGCGGACGTCCACCTTCGCCAGGGGTGATGCCGAGGTAGCCCCGTGCGTCGTCGTCGGGACGGGGCGCCAGGGTGATCTGACTGGTCTGTTCGGCGTCGCCGCGGCGGTAGACCACGCTGATGGTCGTGCCGGGAGCCTTGGTGCCGACGATGTCGATCACGTCCTTGGGCGTGGTGATCGGGGTGCCGTCGATGCTGATCAGCTCGTCGCCGACTTCGAGCACGCCCTTGGCCGGGCCCTCTTCGCCGAGTCCGCGGACCAGCACGACGGTCGGCATCTTCAGGTAGTGCAGCGCGGCGACCTCGGCATCGCTCTCGGAATCCTTGAAGTCCTGCTGATTGGACTTGTCGACCTCCTCGCGCGACACACCGGGCGGGTACACCTCGGCGCGCGGCACGAGACCGTGCTCACCGCTGACCCAGAACCCGAACGCCTCGAACAGGTTCAGCCCGTCGCGCACCGACACGGTCGTCATATTGAGGTGCCCGCTCGTGGGATCCAATGGTGCGCCGGTGACATCGACCACCTGCTTGCCCTCGACCTGGCCGAGGGTGTCGAAGGTGGGGCCGGGGCCGAGTGCGACGAACGGCACGGTGACCACGCTGCCGGCCACGCCGAGCACGAGTACAGGGACGAGGGCGACGATCAGGGTGAGGATCCGACGATTCACTCGGACCACAGTAGTGATCAGCAACCGCGACCGACGGTAGTGGCACGCTTTTGCGGCGCGGCCGATGCCGCCGCGATTTCGCGATGCGCGAACACCGTGGGCCCCTGGGTCCCGCGTAACGTAAGAGGTATGAGCGATCTCCCCTTCGGCTTCTCGACCGGCGACGACGACGATTCCCGCAAGCGTCGCGACGAGGGCAACGGACCCGGCGGAAACGATCCGTTCGGGTTCGGAGCGGGCGGCGCAGGCGGCGCGGGCGGGTTCGATCCGTCGCAGCTGGGCCAGATGCTGAGCCAGCTCGGGCAGATGATCAGCGGCATGGGCCAGGGCATGGGTCCCGGCGGCGCGCAGTCCGGCCCGGTCAACTACGACGTCGCCAAGCGACTGGCCCGCCAGCAGCTCGGCTCCACCATCGCCCCCATCACCGCGGGCACCACCACCGCGGTGACCGACGCGGCGCACCTGGCCGAACTGTGGCTCGACGGCGCCACCGTGCTGCCCGCGGGCGCCACCAAGACGGTCGCGTGGACCCCGAACGACTGGATCGAAGAGACCTTGCCCACCTGGAAGCGCCTGTGCGATCCGGTGGCCGAGCAGATCTCGGGCATGTGGACCGCGCAGCTGCCCGAGGAAGCCAAGCAGTTCGCCGGACCGATGGTCGGCATGCTCGGCCAGATGGGCGGGCTGGCGTTCGGTTCCCAGCTCGGTCAGGCACTCGGCCAGCTGGCCAAGGAGGTGCTGACCTCCACCGATATCGGTCTGCCGCTGGGCCCGGCCGGTACCGCGGCGCTGCTGCCGACCGCGATCTCGGCGTTCAGCGAGGGGCTCGAACAGCCCGAGAGCGAGATCATGGTCTTCCTGGCGGCGCGTGAGACCGCCCACCAGCGGCTTTTCGCGCATGTGCCGTGGCTGCGTCAGCAGGTGCTCGGCGCCGTCGAGGACTACGCGCGCGGCATCAAGATGGACTTCTCCGCGATCGAGGAAGCCGCGCAGGGCATCGACCCGATGTCGCTGAGCGACCCGTCCAAGCTGGAGGAACTGCTCTCCCAGGGCACGTTCGAGCCGCAGACCACGCCCGAGCAGAAGCAGGCGCTCGAGCGCCTCGAGACCCTGCTGGCGCTGATCGAGGGCTGGGTCGATGTCGTGGTCACCGATGCGGTGGGTGAGCGCCTGCCGGGCGCGGGCGCGCTGTCGGAGACGCTGCGCCGCCGCCGGGCGACCGGTGGGCCCGCCGAGCAGACGTTCGCCACGCTCGTCGGACTGGAGTTGCGGCCGCGCAAGGTGCGTGAGGCTTCGGCGCTGTGGCGGCGGCTGACCACCGATGTCGGGATGGAGCGGCGCGACAAGGTGTGGGAACACCCCGATCTGCTGCCCGATTCCACCGACCTCGACTCACCTGCCGGTTTCATCGACTCCATTATCGGTGGCAGCACAGGCGCTTTCGACGATCCGCTGGCCCAGCTGGCCGAGACCGAGGCGCGCGAGCGCCACGCGGCCGATCTCGGCAAAGCCGAGACCGATGAGACCGATTCCGACGAAACCCCGCGTGACGAGGGCGATTCCGGGCTGGATTCCGGCACCGGCAAGTCCTGATCGGCACCGCCACCGAGGTCGGTGAGAAAATCTCCGATCTCGGTGGCGCAACACGGTTCCGCGGCTAACGTTCGCCGGAAAATGCGGCGACGACCCGCCGTGCAGCGCCTGTTCACAATTCGAGATCCACAGGCCGACACGCCGAAAGCCTGTGGATAACTACACTTTCGGCGCACGTTGGGCGCTCGCCGGGTACCGATACTTCTGGCATGACGACCACCTCCCCACTGCGCGGCCCGATGCTCCACCCGCGAGTGACCACCCTGGTTCGCCCGTCCGGCACGGTCCAACTCGGCTGGGACCCCGAACGCGCCCTGCTCCTGGAAACCACCGACCACGACACCGGTACCGTGCTCGCCTTCCTGCGCCTGCTCGACGGCTTGCGATCGCGGCCCCAGATCATCTGGCGTGCGGGTGAATTCGGTATCAGCCCCGACCGCACCATGGGCATGCTCGCCGCGATCGAGCGTGCGGGCCTGCTGCTCGAACCCGAACCCAAACTGGGCAAGATCCGCGGCATCACGGTGCACGGGCTCGGTCCGCTCTCGGATGCCGTGGCGATCGGATTGCGGCGCATGGGTTTTCGGCCGACCCGCTCGCGCGAGTACCGGCCCGGCACTGCGGTCGGCGCCGCCGCGGGCGATCTGGTGGTGCTCACCGACGCGTTGATGATCGATCCGGGACTGTCGGTGGATCTGGTGTTGCGCCGGGTACCGCACCTGCAGGTGCGAGTCCGCGACGGGGTCGGCGTGGTCGGCCCGCTCGTGCTGCCCGGCGAGACCAGCTGCCTGCGCTGTGCCGACCTGACCCGGGCCGGATTCGATACCGACTGGCCGCATCTGGCCGCCCAGCTCCTCGGCCGCACCGGACACGCCTCCCCGGCGGGCATCGCGGCGACGACCGCGCTGGCACTGCGCGAACTCGAGGCGATCGTCGCCTGCTCACCGCGGCGGGCACCGCGCACACTCGACGCCACCGTGGAATTGGACCTCGATACCCACGAGATCCAGCGCCGACCGTGGCTGCCGCATCAGGAATGCGGGTGCCGGAAGATGACCGCACGTACGCCGGAAACCTCCCGGTGACGGGCGCCGCATCGGCCGGTGTGAGCATTCCCATGGCACACACCCCGCGGGTTCAGCCATGATGGGTACCGTGTCCGAGATCGTGCGCCGCAGTTCCAGCCGCAATGCCAAGCTGGCCAAGATTCCCCTCGGCATCGCCGGACGAGCCGCTGTCGGGTTCGGCAAGAAGCTCGTCGGCGGTGACAAGAAGCAGATCAACGCGAACCTGAACCAGAAAGCCGCCGAGCAGTTGTTCACCGTGCTCGGTGAGCTCAAGGGCGGAGCGATGAAGTTCGGGCAGGCGCTGAGTGTGATGGAGGCCGCCGTCCCGGAGGAGTTCGGCGAGCACTATCGCGAAGCGCTGACCAAGCTGCAGGCCGCGGCACCGCCGATGCCTGCGGAGACCGTGCACCGTGTGCTCGACCAGCAGCTGGGCACCAAGTGGCGGGAACGATTCAAGTCCTTCGACGACGCCCCGGCCGCCTCGGCCAGCATCGGCCAGGTGCACCGTGCGGTGTGGTCCGACGGGCGCGCGGTGGCGGTGAAGGTGCAGTACCCCGGAGCCGACGACGCGCTGCGTGCCGACCTGAAAACGCTGTCCCGGATGACCGGACTGCTGTCGTCGGTGATCCCCGGTGCCGATGTGAAGCCGCTGCTCGCCGAGATCACCGAACGCACCGAGGAAGAACTCGACTACCGCATCGAGGCCGCCAACCAGCGCCGCTTCGCGGCCGCGTTCGAGGGGCACCCCACCATCACGGTCCCGAAGGTGGTGGCGGGCGCCCCGAAGGTGATCGTCACCGAGTGGCTCGACGGCACCCCGGTATCGGCGCTGATCAAGGCAGGCGCCGAGGATCCAGAGGGCACCCTGGCACAGCGCAACCGGATCGCCGAGCTGATGGGGACCTTCCACTTCAGCTCGCCCGAACTGGTCGGCCTGCTGCACGGCGACCCACACCCCGGCAATTTCCTGGTGCGCGCCGACGGCACCCTGGCCGTGCTCGACTTCGGCGCCTGCGCGCCGATGCCGGACGGCTTCCCGGACATTCTGGGCCGAATGCTGGCCCTCGCTGTCGCCGACGAGCACGCGGCACTCACCGAGCTGCTCTACGAGCACGGCTGGGTCATTCCGGGACGTGTGGTGACCCACGAGGAGATCGAGGCGTACCTGCGCCCGTTCAGCGACCCGATTCGCACCGACACGTTCCACTTCACCCGCACGTGGATGCAGCGGGTAGCGGGCAAGGCCTCCGAGTTCTCCAGCCCCGAGATGAAAACCGCTCGCGCCCTGCAACTTCCGGCCGAGTACCTCACCGTCTTCCGGGTGCTCGGTGGTTCGGTCGGCATCCTGGCCCAGCTCGACGCGGAACTCGGCTTCATGAACCTGGTTCGCACCTGGGTGCCGGGCTTCCGCGCCGAACAAGCCTCGTAGGCGTCGAACACACATCCCCCACAACGCAAAACGAACCGCTCACCATGACGAGGTGAGCGGTTCGCTTGCGGTACAACCCTTTTCCCGGGTTCATGCCATGATCGCGACCTTGCGCGGGCGACCGCGGGGGCGCTTGCGGGCGATCACGACACCCTGGTCGAAGATCTCACCGCCCCACACGCCCCACGGCTCGGCACGATCGATGGCCGCGGTCAGGCAGCCCTTGCGGATCGGGCAGGCCGCGCACAGTTCCTTGGCCTGCTCGAGATCTGTGGGGCTCTCGGCGAACCACAGATCGGGGTTTCCGCCCCTACAGGGCAGAGTCTTGGTGACCTCACGGACGCGAGGGGTCTGCGCCACGGTTCGGCATGTCACGTCAGTAGTGGCCGTCGGCCAGTCCTGGGCGGTGAACACGTCGTTCTCCTTCAGCTCGTTTGCAGCGGTCGAATGTTCGGTGTGCGAACCCGGTGCCTACGGCTGTGGAGCCGAAAAAATATGGCCACGGATTTCGCTTCTCGCGATCCGTGGCCAGGAGGTCTGGGAGGTGTTCCCTACCTAGTTCGACATCTCTGTCGAGACCTGATCACGGTCGCTGGGTGGACGCGAAGGCGGATTGCGCCGGTGAACTCCGGTGCGTAACCGGCTTCATCGGCGATTGCTGCCGGTGCCGAAACGGCGGTCGGCTGCCAACCCACGCTGGGCTTGTCCTGGAGGAGATGAATTGAAGCTTTGGCATCGCCGCCGGACAGGCCGGTCCCCTGCAGAGCGAGGACCCCCCGGGAGGCGGACATGACAAATGCGTTCACCAGGACGCGATTGCTCATCGCATCGAACGTGGTGTTCGTGTTCGTGTTCATGTGTCTGCCTCCCTCCTGAACTCGTGTGTGAACAATTACCGCGCACCGAGATCACTCTCGGTGCGTGCTCTCAACCATAGGCAATGATCGAGAACCTAACAACCTATTTTCTACCTGGGGTTTTGTGCCGTTGCCCGCAAACGTGACGCGACGATGGCGAGCACGTCGGCGCCGTACTGTTCGATCTTCTTCGCGCCGATCCCCGCGATGGCCGCCAGCGCGGCGTCGTCGGCGGGCAGCTGCTCGGCGATGGCGGTGAGGGTGGTGTCGGTGAACACCACGAAATCACGTCGCTGCAAGGCCTCGGCCTTCTCGGCTCGCCATTCCTTCAGCGCCTCGAGCAATTGCGGGTCGACTTCTCCCGGGCAGCGCCGGCAGCGGCCGAGCATGGTGGCGTAGGTGCCGATCAACGGCTTGAGGCAGACCCGGCACAGCGGACGTGGAGCATCGGCCTTGGCCGGGATTTCGACGGCGATCCGCGAGGCCGAAGAACTGTCCGGAATCAGCCCGTTGAGGAACCGCGACCGGGTCACCGGCCGGTAGTCCCCGCCCGCTTGCAGTCGCCGCTGGGTCCACGACAGGCTCAGATGTTCGCGGGCTCGCGTGACGCCGACGTAGAGCAGCCGGCGCTCCTCCTCCAGTCCCGCTTCGTCGACAGCCGCGTTCTTCCGGCCGAGCACGTGGAAGATCGGCAGCGTGCCGTCGGTGAGCCCGGCCAGGAACACCGCATCCCATTCCAGGCCCTTGGCCGCGTGCAGCGACGCCAGGGTGACGCCGTCGACGGTCGGCGGATGCTTGGCCTCGGCGCGGGTCGCGAGCTCGCGCAGCAGCGCTGTGAGATCCATCTCGTCGTCATGGCTGACCAGTTCCTCGGTGAGCTGCACCAGCGCCAGCAGCGAGGACCACCGTTCCTTCGCCTGCGCACCGGCGGGTTCCTCCGCGGTGAGCCCGACCGGTGCCAACGCGGCACGGACCAGCGTGATCAGCGACGAGCCACTGCGTGCCTCGTCGGGCAGGTCGTCGCGCGCGTCGACCTGCCGCAACACCGACACCGCCTGCCGCACCTCCTGACGGTGGAAGAACCCCTCGCCACCGCGCACCTGGAACGGAATCTCGCGCGCACCGAGTACTTGTTCGAACGGTTCCGACAGCGCGTTGGTCCGGTACAGCACCGCGATCTCGGCAGCCGGCGTCCCGGCGGCGATCAGTTTCTCGATCTGCACGGCGACGGCAACGGCCTCGGCCTGCGCGTCGGCGTACTCGGCGAATTCCGGTTCAGGACCTGCCGGCCGCTGGCCGATCAGCGCCAGGCGGGTGCCCGCGATGCGGCCGCGCGCGGCACCGATGACCTGATTGGCCAGCGACACCACCTGGGGTGTCGACCGGTAATCGCGTTCGAGCCGGACCACGGTGGCGTCGGGGAAGCGCCGGGAGAAGTCGAGCAGGTAGGACGGGGTGGCGCCTGTGAACGAGTAGATGGTCTGATTCGCGTCGCCGACGACGGTGAGGTCGTCGCGCTCGCCCAGCCACGCGTCGAGCACCCGCTGCTGCAGCGGCGTGACGTCCTGGTATTCGTCGACGACGAAACTGCGATAGCGACCACGGAACTCGTCGGCGACGGCCGGGTAGTCCTCGAGGGCGGCCGCGGTGTGCAGGAGCAGATCGTCGAAGTCGAGCAGCAGGCCGTCGGCGGAGGCTTTCGCGGATTCGTAGCCCTGGTACACCTCGGCGACCTTGGCCACGTCGACCGGCGCGTCGCGATGATGCCTGGCGGCAGCGGCCGGATAGTCCTCCGGCGCGATCAGGGAGGCCTTGGCCCATTCGATCTCGCTGAGCAGGTCGCGCACCATTTCGGTGGAGGCGCGCAGCCCCGCCCGTTGCGCGGCCTGCGAGACCACAGGGAACTTGCTGTCGAGCAATCGCCACGGCACATCACCCACCACCTGCGGCCAGAAATACCGCAGCTGCCGCAGCGCCGCGGCGTGGAAGGTACGCGCCTGCACCTGTCCGGCGTCGCCACCGAGCCCCATCGTGCGCAACCGATTGCGCATCTCCCCCGCCGCCCGTGCCGTGAAGGTCACCGCGAGCACCTGGTCGGCCTTCACATGCCCACCCGCGATCAGGTGCGCGATCCGATGCGTGATCGTCCTGGTCTTCCCGGTGCCCGCACCGGCGAGAACGCAGACCGGCCCCCGCGGTGCCCGCACCGCGGCGGCCTGTTCCGGGTCGAGGGCGGTGAGATCGAGTGCTGGCACGCGCACCATCATGACAGCGCCCCCCGACAACAAACCGCGACGCCCGCCGATCCGAGGAACACGACGCCACTTCGCGACGTTGCACATCGCGTGACTGAAGCAACCCCAGATCTGACGATGTACTCGACCACCTGGTGCGGCTACTGCCGACGCCTGCGGACCCAGCTCGACGAGGCGGGCATCACCTACTCGGTGATCGATATCGAGGACGATCCCGCTTCGGCCGAGTTCGTCGGCAGCGTCAACAACGGCAACCACGTCGTGCCGACGATCAAGTACCGCGACGGCTCCACCGCGACCAACCCGTCGCTGGCCGCGGTCAAGCAGGCATTGGCCGCCCAGCAGGCCTGATTCGCCGAGTCAGTCCGCCCAGGACTCGATGATCGATCGTGCGATCGAGATGGATCCGGGAACGAGCAGCCGTGCGCCGGGTTGCCGCGCCGACCAGTCGCCGACCCGCAAGGCGGCGCGGACCTCGTCGCGGGTGAACCAATGCGCTTCGGCGATCTCGCCATCGGAGAACACGAGTTCCTGGGCGGGGTCGCCGACCGCGGCGAAGCCGACCATCAGCGAGCGCGGGAACGGCCACGGCTGGCTGCCGAGGTAGTGGATTTCGCGCAGGTCGACGCCGACCTCCTCGCGGACCTCCCGTTCCACACAGTGCTCCAGCGATTCGCCCACCTCGACGAAGCCGGCCAGCAGCGAGAACATCGTCTCCGGCCAGCTCTGCTGACGGGCGAGCAGCACGCGATCGGCACCGTCGTGGACCAGGCAGATCACCGCGGGGTCGATCCGCGGGAATTCTTCCTCGCCCGCTGTGGTCAGCCGCGACCAACCGCCGCGCGCAGAGGTGGTCGCCGTGCCGTCGCCACCGTGAAACCCGGCCCGATCGTGCCAGTTGAGCAGTGCGTACGCGGTGGACAGCAGCTCCGCGGTGAAGTCGTCGACGGCGCCGAGCGTCCGCAGATCCTTCAGCGTCCCGTCGAGGTCGTGCGCCCGAACCGCCCAGAGGTGACTGCCATCGACGACACCGAGGAAAACCGCGCCTGCGCCTGGCTCCTCGGCCACCGAAACAGCCGCGTCGAAGACGATCTTGTCGCCCTCCACCCGCACTTTCCCGCGCGCGTCGATACGCAGAATCTTCGCTTTTCCCCACCCTTCGCGCAGGGCGCCGGGATCGAGGCGGGCGTGCTCGGCCCGGTCGATGGTGGAACGTGACAGCAGCGGAACGTTTTTCAGCCGGAACGACACGATGCCGAGCATAGTGGGCGCCGACGCGACTACTTTCCGGCGCGGCGGATGTAGAGCAGTTTGTCGCTCGCGTCGAGGGCGTCGACCTCGGGTTCACCGACCCGGATCAGCGCGCCGTTGCGCACCACCCCGAGCACGATGTCGCTGAGATGGCGCGGCGATCCGCCCACTTCGCCCGCCTCCACCTCGCGCTCGGCGACGGCGAAGCCCTGCTCTGGCGTGAGCAGGTCCTCCATCATCTCCACGACTGTCGGTGTGGTGGTGGCGATACCGAGCAGCCGACCCGCGGTCTCCGAGGACACCACCACCGAGTCGGCGCCGGACTGACGGACCAGGTGGGTGTTCTCCGCTTCACGGATGGCCACGGAGATCTTGGCCGTCTTGTTCAGTTCGCGGGCGGTGAGCGTCACCAGCACGGCAGTGTCATCGCGATTGGTGGCGACGACGACCGCGGAAGCACGCTGCACGCCGGTCAGCCGCAGCACATCGGATTTGGTCGCCGAACCGTGCACGGTGACCAGCCCCGCGGCGGCGGCTGCCTCGAGGGCGACGGGGTCGGTATCGACCACCACGATGTCGGACACCTGAATCCCGTCACCGACCATCGCATCGATCGCGGTCCGGCCCTTGGTGCCGTAGCCGACGACGACGGTGTGATTACGCACGGTGTGCCTCCATCGCTGAATCTTGAATGCCTGCCGCGACCGTTCGGTCAGCACGCCGAGAGTGGTACCGACCAACACGATGAGGAACAGGACGCGCAGTGGGGTGATGACGATGATGTTCACCAACCGTGCCGACGGGGTCACCGGGGCGATGTCGCCGTAGCCGGTGGTCGACAGCGACACCGTCGCGTAGTACATCGCGTCGAGGAACGACAGCTCGTCGCCGGTGTTGTCGCTGTAGCCGTGGCGGCCGACATAAACCACTGTCGCGGCGGTGAACAGCAGTGAGATCGCGAACAGCACGCGACGAGTGAGCGAAACCCACGGGCTGGACTGCGCCGCCGGGATCCGCAACAGACCGACCAGGGCGTAGTCGGGACTGCTACTCAACCCCACCGGGTTGCGCGTGTCACCGAACATGCTGCTCCTGTATTTTTTGGCGGCTGGCGCCGCGTGTTTTCGGCCTGTTAACCTTGATCTTCCCTCCCGGCGGGCACTCCTTCGTCGCACCCTCTGGTCAGTCCAGATCAAGGCGGCCGAAAACCGGCGGCTGCGCCGCCGCGTGACCGGCCTTGTGTACCTCGAGCTTTCCTCAGCGATCGCAAGACTATCGGCTCAGTCGGTCTCGCGTGGATCTGTGTCGGTGTTTTCCGGTGCGGCGTCGCGGATGAGGCGCTCCAGTTCGGCCGGTCCCGCGAGTTGCTCGGGGGCGATGGTGCGGCCGGAGCGGATGTAATGGAATGCGGCGCCGACGCGTTGGAGCATCCGGTCCTCGGTCTCGCCGGTGCGGGCGGCCATCAGGCGGGCCCAGGCGAGGCGGTAGACGGCCAGCTGCATGCCGACGGCGGGCTCGTCGGCGGGGCCGGGTTCGGCGCCGGTCTTCCAGTCGACCACGATCCAGCGGCCACCGGGTTCGGCGAACACGGCGTCCATGCGGCCACGAATCACCGTGCCCGCGATGCTGGTTTCGAACGGCACTTCCACATCGACAGGGTTGCGGTGCGCCCACGGTGAGCGGCGGAAGGCGGACTGCATGGCGGCGAGTTCCTGGTCGGCGCGGCCCATTTCGGTGGTGTTGTCGGCGGCACCGGGCAGTTCGTCGAGGCCGAGCAGCTGTTCGGTGCCGAACCAGGATTGCACCCAGGCGTGAAAGGCGGTGCCGCGCCGGGCCATCGGGTTCGGGGGGTACGGAAGTGGGCGGCGCAGCCGAGCGGCCAGCCGGGTCGGGTCGGCGCGTAGTTCCACCAGGGCGGTGGCGGGGAGCTGGCCCGGGAGTTCCACCTGTTGTTCGGCGAGTTCGGCCGAGGTGAATTCGGCGAGGAGCGCGTCGACATCGTTGACCCAGCCTTCGGGGTCGTCGTCCACGAGCTCCGCCGACTCGAGTTGATCGCCGGATGCGCTACCGGAAATCGTTGTGCCGCTTCGTAATGTGTCGAGAGCTTCGCGAACCAGCGCGGCGCCCTGTTCGATGGGATCGCGACGGTTGCCGAGCGGGTCACGCGGCCACTGGGCGGTCGGCGGGTTGTCGGCGAAGGGGTTGACGGCATCCGGTGGTGGCTTGTCGTCCCAGCGGGCGATGGTGGCGACGCCGTAGGCCGCACTGTCCGGATTCTCGTTCGCTTCCTTGAGTTCGAGCAGGAACTCCGACGGACCCTTCTGCGAGCTGCCCGTCTCGGGCCAGTAGTAGGCCGAAACCAGCAGCACCCGTTCGGTTCTGGTGAGCGCTACATAGAACAGGCGGCGTTCTTCGTCGAGTCGGCGGCTCTTGAGCGCGTCCTTGTGGTCGGCGATCGCGTGTTCGAGTTCGGAACGGTCCCCCACGGTGCTCAGGTCGAGCACGGGCACGCCCTCGGACGCGTCCGGCTGGGCGCGGTCGCCGCGCAGGGTGGTGGGCAGTTCGGTGAGTGCGCCGAGCCAGGTGCTCAACGCCGTTGTCGACGGGAACACGGTGGCGCTCACATGAGGCACGGCGACGACTTCCCACTCGAGGCCCTTGGCGGCGTGCACGGTGAGAATCTGCACGCGGTCGCGCGCGACTTCGACTTCGCCCGGCTCCAAACCGTTTTCGACCGATTCGGCCGCGGTGAAGAAAGCGAGCAGGCCGCTCAGCGATGCCCGGGAGTCGGCCGCGTACCCGGCGACCACCTCGGCGAAGGCGTCGAGATGCTCGCGCCCCGCACCGCCACCTGCGATAGCGCGCCTGGCCTGGGTTTCGACCCCGACGCCGATGGTGCGTTCGACATCGGCGACGAGTTCCACCAGCGGCTGCCCACTGCGCTCCCGCAGCGCGGCCAGCTCCTCGCTCAGAGCCGCGATCCGCGCGAACCCTGCCTCTGAATACTGTTCCACCGCACCGGGATCGGCGATGGCATCGGCGAGACCCGCCCGCTCGGTCGGCTCGGGTGCGACCTCACGCAGCGCCGTAGCGAGTCCGGCAGCATCGGTGATGGCGTCGCCTGCACCCGACACGCTGCTGATGGACAGCATCTGGGCACGCCGCGCCAGTGCGGCCAGATCCGTCACCCCGATCCGCCACCGGGCCCCGGTGAGAATCCGTACCGCCGCACTCCCGGTCCCCGGTTCGGCGATCAACCGCAGCGTGGCGACGATATCGGCGACCTCCGGCGTCGCCAGCAACCCACCGAGCCCGACGATCTCGACCGGCAACCCCTGTTCGCGCAACGCCTCGGCGAGTGGTGCCGCATCGGCATTGCGCCGAATGAGCACCGCCGAAGTAGGTGGCGGGCCTTCGTGCTCCCGCGCCGTCGCCCACTCGCGCGCGAACCGCTCGGCGATCCAGTCCCGCTCCTGCGCGATGGTTTCGGTCAGCGCGAACTCGACTACCCCCGCATGCGATTGCGGCTTGGCCCGCAACGCGTCCACCGTCGCCCCACCGGCCGCCCGCGCCACCATCCGCAACGGATCGGCCACCAGATTCGCCAACGCCAGCGCTTCGGGCGGATTCCGCCAGCTGGTCAACAGCGGCAGCACCGGCGCGGGAACTCCTGGCGCAGCGGGGAAGTCGGTGGCGAACCTCGGCAGGTTGGCCGCTGAAGCGCCACGCCAGCCGTAGATGGATTGCATCGGGTCACCCACCGCTGTCACCGCGAGTGCCTGCGAGGATCGGTTGCCCCCGCTTGTGGCGGCCTCCGCATGTCCGTCGTCGCGAACCTGCGGGAGTGCCGAATCCTGATCGTCCACCGCGAACAGGGTGTCGGCCTCGTGCGTCGAAGTCGGCTGCGCGTCACCCCGGATCCGAACCGGCTTCCTCGGCCGACCCTGTTGCACCGCTTCGGCATTGCCGAACAGGGCCGAAAGCAGCACACGCTGGGCGTGCCCGGTGTCCTGGTATTCGTCGAGCAGGACCAGCTTGAATCGAGCGCGTTCGGCGGCGGCGACTTCCGGGTGGTCGACGGCGAGCTGCGCGGCCAGCGACATCTGGGAGCCGAAATCCAGTGCGCCGCGCCGGTTCAGGGCTTCGGCGAGCTGGTGGACCAGTGGCAACAGGGCGACGCGCTCACGTTGCGCGGTCACCACGCCGACCAGCGCCTGACTCGGTCCGCCGCGTTGACGCGGACCGGCGGGCAGCGTGTAGACGAGTTTCTCCAGCTCGGCGTGCGCCTCGGCCAATTGCTCCGGTTCCACCAGGTGTTCGGCGAGCTGCCCGGACAGGGCGAGCACCGCCTCGGTCACCGAGACGGGGGTGCGGTCGGTGTCGAGATCACCGTCCCAGGACCGCACCACCTCGTGCGCGAGCTGCCACAGCTGGGTCTGGGTGAGCAGTGCCGCCGAGGGCTCCACCGGCAGCAGCAGCCCGTGCGCGGTGAGCAGCCTGCCCGCGTACGAGTGGTAGGTGCTGATCTCCGGCTCGGCCCCGGCGACGATCGTGCGCAACGCGCCGCTGGGGTCTATCTCGCGCAGTAGCGGCGCGCCCGCCAACCGTGCCAGCCGCGTACGGATACGAGAGGTCAGCTGCTGGGCGGCTTTCCGGGTGAAGGTCAGCCCGAGCACCTCGTCCGGGGCGACCAGCTGGTTGGCAACCATCCACACCACGCGCGCGGCCATCGTCTCGGTCTTCCCCGCGCCCGCACCCGCGACGACCAAGGTGGGCCCGGGTGGCGCGGCGATCACCGCCGCCTGCTCATCGGTCGGGGGTGGCAGGCCGAGCGCGTCGGCCAACCGCTGCGGGGTGACGCGCACGCCGCTCACTCGTCGGTCACCTGCCGTCCGGTGTCCTGCACCGGGCAACTGCCCGCGACCGGGCAATGCCTGCACCCGTCATTGCGCACCGCCAGATAACCGGGCCCGCGCGTCGCGTCGGCGGCATCGTGAATGGTGGTGCGCCACTGGTCGAGTCCGTCGCTGTCGAGTGCGCTCTGCGTCCGTTCGGCCGCACCGGTCTTGCGGTTCGATTTGGCGACATAGACCAGCCGCGCGCCACCGGGGTCGGCCACCGGGGCCGGCACGTCCGGCTCCTCCTCGTCCAGGGCGCCGTGAGCGGCCGCCACCTGATAGGTCGCCAGCTGTGCGTGGTCGGCCACCGCCTTCTCGCTGACCGGGGTCTTGCCCGTTTTCACGTCGACGATGACGAAGCGCCCCTGCGCATCGCGTTCGAGCCGATCGATGCGTCCCCGGATCCGCACCGCCCGTGCGCCTTCCGTGCGCGCGGGCAACACGCAGTCCACCGGCACCTCCACCCCGGCCTGGGTGAGCTCACCGCGGGTGGTGCGCACCCAGGCGAGGAAGGTCTCCAGCATCGTCTCGGTGCGGCGCAGCTCCTGTCGCGAATGCCAGCCGTCGGCCGGGTCGACCGTTTTCCACGCCTGGTCGAGCGCCGCCCGTACCTGCGCCTCGGGGACATCGCCCGCCAGCGCCTGCACGAGCGTGTGCACGAGGTTGCCCTTCACTGCGTGCGGGTTGTCGCCGTCGGTGCCGCCGTGCCGTTCCAGCGCCCACCGCAGCGGACAGGTGCGCAGCAGTTCGACCGTCGAGGGTGACAAGCCGATCGGCGAATCGTCGTCGTCCCAGAGTTCGCGCTGGGAGCTGAGTTCGGCGGTGCCGTACCAGTCGTCGGGGTCGGTCCCCGGAACTCCGGCGTCGGCGAGCCGCGCGAGCTGGCGTGCGGCCCGGTCGCGACGCTCGGGGTCGGCCCGGGGATCACACACCACCCCACGCAATTCGGCGACCAGCGCGTGCATCACCAGCGCACGCCCCGGATCGGCGACGGGCAACGCGCCGGGTTCGCCGCTGTCGTCGTCGCCGACGAGTTCGGTGAGAAACCGCGACGGCACCAGATCCTGGTCTCCCGCAGCGGATTCGACAGCCGTGACCAGCAAAGACCGCCGCGCCCGGCTGCACGCGACGAGCAGCAGCCTGCGTTCCTCGGCCAGGATCGGCGCGGCCCGGCTCACGGTCGCGCTCGGATCCACCCCGGCGACCAGGTCGACGAGATCCTCGGTGTGCAACAGCGTGCCCCGCGAGCGCGGGTTGGGCCAGATGCCCTCCTGCACGGCCGCCACCGCCACCACATCCCATTCCCGGCCCGCGGCGGCGTGCGCGCTGAGCAGCGTCACTGCCTCACCCTCGGCGGTCAGCGGCCGACCCTGCTGCGGAAGTTGCTGGTGCAGAAGGTATTCGACGAACCCGTCGATGCTCGCCTTCGGCAGCCGGTCGACGTAGGCGGCCGCGGCGTCGAATAATTCGACGGCCGCATCGAGGTCGCGATCGGCCTGCATGCCCGACGCGCCGCCGCGCCGTGACTGCCGGAACCAGCGCCGCTCCAGCCGCGAATTCGTCCACAATGTCCACAGCACGTCTTCGAGACCCTGCCCCCTGGCCTGGGTCTGTTTCGCCTTCGCCACCGCACGCAACACGCGACGCAGGGGCGCGGCTTCGACTTCGGTGAGCCCGTCGAGCAACCGCTCTTCACCGACGCCGACGATCAGGTCCCGCAGTACCTCGGCGGAGGATTGGTCGATCAGCGGCACGGCGGGCGCTTGCGGGCGGACGACTTCCACGACTGTGTTCGCCGCAGGCGGGTTCTCGACATCGAGAAGGTCGATATCGTCGGGCAGCCGCTCGGCGATATCCCAGTCCGGTTCGGGTTCCGGGCGCAGCGGATCATCCGGGTCCGGCGGCGGCAGCCAGTCGTCGTCGACCGGATCCGGTTCGGGCTCAGGCATTTCCGGCGCGGGCGCGGCTTCCTCCCACAGCAGGAACTGGTCGGCGCCATCGGCGAAGGGCTCGGCCAGCGCACCGGTGCGTTCCAGGTCGAGCACGCTGCGCCGTACCCCGCGACGCAATCGGCGCAGCGCGATCTGGTCTGCCCCGCCGAGCGGTCCGGACAGCAGATCCATCGCGTCGTCGGGTGAGAACATCGCATCGATCGCCCGTCGCGAACCCGGCCGCGACGAATCCCCCGCCAACAGCACCCGCAACGCGAGCACCATCCACGCCGCTCCTCGCCGCCGCGCCAACGGCTCGGCCACCGCGGGCCTGCGCACCGGCACCCCCGCCGCCAGCAGGGCTCGCCGCAACGGCGCCAGCGACAACGGCACCGACCGCACGATCACCGCCATCGCCGACCACGGCACACCGTCGGTGAGGTGCGCGCGGCGCAGATGGTCGGCGATCAGCGCCGCCTCCTTGGCGGGCGTCGACAGCACACGCACCCGCACACTCGACTCGTCGACGGGCGGCAGGTCCTCGGGCGGCACCCATGACTCCGACTCGTCATCCGGCGGCGGTTCATCGAGCGGCGGCAGATACTCCGGCCCTGGCCACACGTCTGATTCGTTCCCAGGCGGCACATCGTCGGATGTGGTTGCCCGGTGCGATAACTCGCCATGATGCGGACCCGCCGAATCTTGTCCGGCACGATCGGTTCGGTTTCCGGGTGCGAACAGATCGATGTCACCCGGAGCCGAATCCTCGCTCGCTACCGGCCGTCCCCAGGTTTCGGCGGGCTCGGGTGAGTCGCTCTCCTGTCCCGGTAGTACCCGGTGCCGTGCGCTGCCTGGCAACCTGGCCGCGATGCGCGCGTTCACCAATCGAATCGGCGCACCACTGCGATGGTTGTGCCGCAGGATGATTCGACGCTGAGCGACGGTGTCGAGGTCGGTGAGGAAGTGCGAATCCGCCCCGCGGAAGGTGAAGACCGCCTGATCCGGGTCGCCGGTGACCACGGTGCTCGCGCTGCCGCTGCCGATGGCGCGTACGAGCGTCGCGGCCTGCGGGTCGAGGTGCTGTGCGTCGTCGACGAGCAGGTAGCGGATCCGATCCCGTTCGGCGGCAAGCAGATTCCGGTCGCCTGCCAGCGCGTCGAGAGCCGCGCCGACCAGTTCCGCGGCATCGAGAGCGGGCGCGGTGGCCTCCGGCGCGGCGACGCCGACCGACCAGCGCAGCATCGACGCCTGCTCGTAGCGCTGGAGGAAGCGCCCGGCCGCGACCCACGCATCGTTGTCGTGCTCACGACCGAGTGACATCAGGTCCTCCGGCCCGAGTCCGCGCTCGGTAGCGCGCAACATCAGATCGCGCAGTTGCTCGGCGAACCCACCCAATGCCAGCGCGGGCTGCAATCGCGGCGGCCACAAGCCGCCTGCCCCGTCTTCGATGTCGGCGAGATCTCCCAGCAGCATCTCCCTGAGCACCGCGTCCTGCTCGGCGCCGGTGAGCAGCCGTGGCGGCGGATTACCGTGCAGTTCCGCGTGCCGGCGCAGCACCGAGAACGCGTAGGAGTGCAGCGTCCGCACCATCGGTTCCCGGCTCGCGCCCGGAATACCACCCGCGGCGGGCCCCAGCTGGTGGGTGATCGCATCGCGCAGCGCGGCGGCCGCGTGCTTGGTATGAGTGAGGACCAGCACCGATGCCGGGTCGGCGCCGTCGGCGATCCGCGCGGTCACCAGGTCGACCAGCAGCGCGGTCTTGCCCGTGCCCGGCCCACCCAGCACCTGCCACGGCCGCCACCCCGGCCGTGCCGGCGCGGGCTGGGCCTGCTCGTCGAACAGCGCGCGAACGGACGCACCCCAGGCCCGCGGCCGGGGCGCCCGCGTTGTCCGGCGCACGAGTCGCACCGAGCTATCCGATCGCACCACATCGGCTATTGCAACAGACCAGTCCGACACACCGGCGCACCCCTACCGGGGGGACACGCTGCGCGACCGGGCGCGACCGGCCAGAATGACAGTCGTGTCGTCGCTTCATGTGCACCGATTCGGCCCCGCCGACGGTCCCGTCGTCCTCGCCCTGCACGGTCTCACCGGCCATGGCAACCGGTGGGAAACCCTCGCCACCGAGCACCTGCCCCAGGCCAGGATCATCGCCCCCGACCTGCGCGGACACGGCCGCTCCACCTCGCTGCCGCCGTGGGATTTCGACACGATCGTCGACGATCTCGCGCAGCTGCTGCGCGCCGAGACCGACGGCCCGGTCGTCGTGGTCGGCCACTCCTTCGGCGGCGCGACCGGCATCCATCTGGCCCGGCAGCACCCCGACCTCGTGCGCGCGCTGGTCCTGCTCGATCCCGCCATCGGCATCGACGCGAAACTGATCGAGCAGGTCGCCGCGGCCAACCTCGCCTCACCCGATTACACCGACCTAGCCGAAGCCCGCTCCGACAAGCAGGTCAGTGCGTGGGGACCCGACGAAGTAGCGCCCGAGATCCTGGAGCGGGAGTTGGCCGAGCACCTCGTGCCGACCGAGGGTGGCCGGGTCGGCTGGCACATCTTCCAGCCCGCGATCACCTCGTACTGGGGTCAGCTGGCGCGACCGTTCGTGTTGCCGCCCGCCGACCTGCCGACGGTGCTGGTTCGCGCCGCCAAGGTGGAGCCGCCGTATGTCACCGCGGAGTTCCTGGCCGCCCTCACGGCCCACCTCGACAACTTCACCGCCGAGGTCTGGGACTGCGACCACATGGTCGCCCAGGCCCGCCCCGCCGAGACCGCCGCGCTGATCGCCACGGTCCTGTAGCCCGATGGCCGTGACGACGGAGGAACAGGTGGAGAAGGTTCGCGAACTCGTCGCCGCGATCCCGCCCGGCCGCGTCTCGACCTACGGCGATATCGCCGCCGCGGCCGGGCTGTCCTCGGCTCGCACCGTCGGCTGGATCATGCGCACCGATTCCGCGGACCTGCCATGGCACCGCGTCATCGGCGCCAGCGGCCGCCCCGCGGCGCACCTCGCCACCCGCCAGCTGCGGCTGCTCACCGAAGAAGGCGTGCCGATCGTCGACGGCCGTGTCGTCCTGCGCACGGCGCGACTCTGAGCGGCGCTCGGTCGCGCGGCTCGAGCACGGGCAGTACGCCTACTAGCATGGCTTTCGTGCCGATTACCCGATCCAGGATCAGCCGATGACCGCCGCCGATGCCATCGTGCTCGCGGGCGGGCGAGCCAGCCGGATGGGCGGGGTCGACAAGCCGGCGATCGTGATCGGTGGTCGGTCGATGCTCGACGCGGCCCTGGACTCGGTGCGCGACTGCGCCGAGGTCGTCGTTGTCGGGCCGCATCGTCAGCTCGATCCCCGGTTCGGGCAGGTTCGTGAGGTGCCGCCGGGTTCCGGCCCGGTCGCGGCGATCGGCACCGGCCTCACCGCGCTCGATTCCGCCGCGCCCTGGGTGGTCGTGCTCGCGGCCGACATGCCGTTCCTCACCGATGCCACCGTCCACGAACTGCTGCGCAGCGCAACCGAATCCACCGCTGATGCCGTTTTCGCGATCGATGCCTCCGGTCGCCCGCAGTATCTGGTCGGCGCTTGGCGGCGCAGCGCGCTGATGACCGCGTTGGCCGGCCTGGATTCGCTGGTGAACCAGCCGATGAAGGCCATCGTGCCCGCCGAGACCATCCTGGTCGAGCTACCGGATATCGCTGACTGCGATACCGAGGAAGAGGTCCGCCGCGCCCGCGAATCCTTGGCCACCGACCGCGCGTCGGCCCGCCTCGACCTCACCGAAGCGCGCGAACGGATCGGCACCGGCCTGACTCCCCTGGTCGCCTACGAGGCCGCGCTGAGCGAAGTACCCGGTGCCGCTCTGGCCGCGCCGATCACCGCCGCGGGCCCACTGCCCCGCTTCGACGTCTCGGCCATGGATGGTTACGCCGTCTGTGGCGACGGCCCGTGGCAGCTACGTCGCGACGTCGGATTCGCGGGCGGCGCGCGGCCGGAGGGTCTGCGTCCCGGCGAAGCGGTACGTATCGCCACCGGCGCCCACGTCCCCGACGGCACCACCTCGGTCCTGCGCGACGAGTTCGCCACCATCACCGGGGACGAACTGACCCGCCTGCCCGACACCCCGATCCGCGGCGATGTCCGAAAGAGCGGCGAGGACAGGAAGATCGGCGATCTCGTCGCACCGGCGGGCACGCCGGTCACCGTCGCCCTGCGCTCGGCCGCGGCCTCGGTCGAGGTCACCACCGGTGCGGTCCGCGGACCGGTTCGTGCTCGAATTGTCATGACCGGCGACGAGATTCGCAGCACCGGCCCCCTCCAGACCGGCCAGACCCGTGACTCGATCGGCCCCGTCCTGCCAGATCTACTCGCAGGCTGCGGGGTTCGCGTCATCGACCGCGTCCACCTGCGCGACACCGCGCACGGCTTCGACGACATGCTCACCGACACATCCGATTTCGATCTACTCGTCGTGGTCGGTGCCACCGGCGGCGGCGCGGCCGACCAGCTCCGCACCGCCATCGCCCGGGCCGAAGCCCGCATCCTGGTCCCCCGACTCGCCTTGCGCCCCGGCGGTTCCACCATCGTCGCCGAACTCCCCACCGGACCGACCATCCTCGGTCTCCCCGGCAACCCCTTCGCCGCGATCGCGGTCCTGCTCGCCCTGACCCCGGCGATCGTCGCCGCCCGCACCGGCTCCCCCCTCCCCAGAAGAATCCTCGGCCCCCTCCACAACGCCGCCGAGATCACCGCCCCGGTCCAACGCATCACCCCCGCCCGCTACGCCCCCGACGGCGGCTGGCTCGGCGACCCCACAGTCCGCACCGCCCATCTGGCCGGCCTGATAGACCGCGACGGCCTGGTCATCGTCCCCCCGGATGCCACCGACGGATCAACCGTCGAGTTCCTCCCACTCCCCTCCTGACCGAACTCTTGCCGGGGCTCGTGAATATGACCGAGATCGAATACCCCGTTCTCGCCACAATTCTCGAGTAGGCACAGAATGGCGGGGTCCGGATTATCCGGACCGATGGATCGGAGGCACTGACACGCCGCATTCACGCCGGTAGGAAACCTATTTTGGCCTCAGGTCTACCCTCGCGCCGTATTGGTGCTTATTGTTGGACGAGTCAGGCGTGGGACGCCCCGCACGCGAGGTGGATTGCGTCGGACAGTGCGTTGAAGGCTTTTATCCTTTATCCCTCGGAAAGGACCGTGTGGAGATGGCTGACAAGTCTAAAAAAGCACCGAAGAAGATGCCCAAGCAGATGCCGCGCCAGCAGCAGGAGCAGCGGCAGGAGCAGGGGCAGGACTCGCAAGGGATGACGCGAGCAGGCCAGGACGATCGGCGTGATCAGCAGCGCCGCCCCGGCCATCACTGAAATACGTGTGTCGTGGGGGGGGGGGGGGGGCGGGCCGGCGCCCGGGGGCCCCCCGCCGCGCCGCCCCCCCGCTGGGGTGGTGTGTATGATAAGCACACACACCACACAGACAACA